>NZ_CP029829.1:815000-1415000 GCF_003233655.1 Azospirillum ramasamyi | reverse complement strand
GGCGGAGCTGGCGGTTCGGTCCATCCGCGCCGTCCGACCCTCCGGCGGCGATGACAGCCCGGTGTCCGGAGTAGCCATGCGCAAGAACCAGTTACCATATCATGTGGTTGAATTGCGGGGGCTGGCCTGCATCCTGCTGGTCGCCTACCATGTGGTCGGGATTCCCGGGGCGGGCATGCAGGTGGAGGACGGATCGTTCTACCGTTACGCCACCGACAGCTTCGAGCTGATTCGCATGCCGCTCTTCACCTTCATCTCCGGGCTGGTCTATGCCCTGAACCCGGCCCGGGTCGAGCAGCTGACGACGTTCTTCCTCAAGAAGCTGCGCCGGCTGGGCTTCCCGTTCCTGGTGGTGTCCGCTCTCTTCTATTTCCTGCAGACCAACGCACCCGGTGCCAACGGGACTTTCGCTCCCGATTCGATGTGGCGGATCTACGTCTTCCCCTACGCCCACTTCTGGTACCTGCAGGCGCTGTTCCTGATCTTCACCGTTGTGGCGCTGCTCGATGCGGCGAAGCTGATGGACCGTCCGGGCAGGTTCGCGCTGGCGATGGCTCTGGCGATGATCGCTTGCCTGACCGTGCGTTTCGACTCGAACATCCTGTCGGTGAACGAGGCCTTCTTCCTGTTGCCCCATTTCCTTTTGGGCGTCGGGGTGACCCGCTTCCGTGCGATGGTGCCGCGGAACCTGCTTCTGGCGACCGCCGGAGTGGCGCTGGGAGTGGGGGTGGGCCTGCACCAAGCTTCGCTTTGGGGATATTTGTCCCAATTCGGCTGGAACAGCGGCGTCGCCCTGCTGTGCGGCATGGGCGGAGCGGTGACCCTTCTCCATGTGATGCCGTCCAGCCGGGCCTTCCGCACGGTGGGGGCGTCGTCCTACGCGATCTACCTGCATCACGCGATGTTCGCCGCCGGGGCCCGCGTGGTGCTGCACCGCATGGATGCCGGGGACGGGGTGATCTTCTGTGTCGCGCTGATTTCCGGGCTGGTCGGGCCTATGGTGCTGGAGGCGCTGGCCCAGTTGAGGCCGTGGACCCGGGTGGCGCTGGTCGGCAAGGCCTGATCGTCCGGCATTCGTCCCTCCATGATTTGCGCGCTTTGTTTGCAGTGCAGAAAATGGCGCAAGACCCGGTTGGCAACGCCTGCGAACAACCCTGTCCACCCAGAGGTTTTTCGTAGGCGTTCTGCCTTATTACGTGGCGTTTTATCGCATCAATGAGGCTTTGGTCATCGCGCGTCGCTTGACTTGCTAAAAAGTGAGGGTATGACTGTCGCCCAATCCATGGTGCCGCCGCAGGGGCGGGGCGCTTTCATCCAGGGTTACACCGAAGCATGACCAGGGCGTTCGTCTTTCCGGGGCAGGGCAGCCAGGCTGTCGGCATGGGCCGCGAACTCGCCGAGGCGTTCGAAGTCGCTCGTCTCACCTTTGAAGAGGTTGACGATGCGCTGAACCAGCGGCTGTCGCGCCTGATGGCTGAAGGCCCCGAGGCCGACCTGACCTTGACCGAAAACGCGCAGCCGGCCCTGATGGCGGTCAGCGTCGCGGTGATGCGGGTTCTGGCGAGCGAGGGCGGGGTCGACCTGTCCAAGCACGCCGCCTTCGTCGCGGGCCACTCGTTGGGCGAATATTCGGCGCTCTGCGCCGCCGGTGCCTTCACGCTGGCCGACACCGCGCGTCTGCTGAAGCTGCGCGGCCAGGCGATGCAGAAGGCGGTGCCGGTCGGCAAGGGCGCCATGGCTGCCCTGCTGGGCGCCGATCTGGAGCAGGCGCAGGCGATCGCCGCCGACGCCGCCCAGGGCGAGGTGTGCAGCATCGCCAACGACAATTCAGCCGGGCAGGTGGTCATTTCCGGCAGTGCCGAGGCGATCGACCGCGCCATCGTGCTCGCTGCCGAACGCGGGTTGAAGCGTTCGGTCCGGCTGCCGGTGTCGGCGCCCTTCCATTGCTCGCTGATGCAGCCTGCCGCCGACGCCATGGCGGAGGCTCTGGCGAACGTCACCATCTCGGCCCCGGTCGTTCCGGTCGTCGCCAACGTCACGGCGTCGGCCGTGTCGGATCCCAACGCCATCCGCCGTCTGCTGGTGGAACAGGTGACCGGCATGGTCCGCTGGCGCGAATGCGTTCTCTTCATGAAGGAGCAGGGCGTCGAACGGCTGGTCGAGGTCGGGTCGGGCAAGGTGCTGGCCGGACTGACCAAGCGCATCGACAAGGATCTGGCGGCGGTGTCGGTCGGCACGCCGGCCGATGTCGAGTCGTTCCTGAAGACCCTGTGACCATCGGTCCCCTTGATACATCAGCCTCGTGAGGCCATCCATGTTTGACCTGACCGGCAAGTCGGCCCTCGTCACCGGCGCATCCGGTGGCATCGGCGCGTCGATCGCCCGTGCCCTGTATGCCCAGGGCGCCACCGTCGCCCTGTCCGGCACCCGCGTCGCCCCGCTGGAGGCCCTGGCCGCCGAACTGGGAGAACGCGCCTTCGTCGTGCCCGGAAACCTTTCCGAGGCGGCGGCGACCGAGCAGTTGTTCAAGGACGCCGAGGCGGCGCTGGGCAAGATCGACATCCTCGTCAACAATGCCGGTCTGACCCGCGACCAGATCGCGATGCGGCTGAAGGACGAGGACTGGCAGTCGGTGATCGACGTGAACCTGACGGCGGCCTTCCGCCTGTCGCGGGCCGCCATGCGCGGCATGATGAAGCGCCGCTGGGGCCGCATCGTCAACATCACGTCGGTCGTCGGCGTCACCGGCAATCCGGGCCAGGCCAACTACGCCGCGTCGAAGGCCGGTCTGATCGGCATGTCGAAGTCGCTGGCGGCCGAGCTGGCCTCGCGCAACATCACCGTCAACTGCGTCGCGCCGGGCTTCATCGCCACGGCCATGACCGACGCCCTGAACGACGAGCAGAAGCAAAAGCTGCTCCCCGCAATTCCGGCCGGCCGCATGGGCCAGCCGGAAGAGATCGCCGCCGGGGTCGTGTACCTCGCGAGCGAGGAGGCCGCCTACGTCACCGGCCAGACGCTGCACATCAACGGCGGCATGGCCATGATCTGATAAGGATCGGACGGGGCGGCATTGCCGCGTATGAAGAACGGCGCCAGCCAGGCTCCCTCGCGGGTGCTGGTCAAGGCTGCTGAAATGTGTTATCGGACGGGGCTTTTCGCGGCAGGACGGCACGTTCTTCGCGTGTTGCTCCGACCGGATTATCCCGAGCGGTTTCAAGGATTGGAAGGTCTTAAAAGATGAGCGACATCGCCGAGCGCGTGAAGAAGATCGTTGTGGACCACCTGGGTGTCGAGGAGTCGAAGGTGGTGGAGAACGCCTCCTTCATCGACGATCTGGGCGCCGACAGCCTCGACACCGTCGAGCTGGTCATGGCCTTCGAGGAAGAGTTCGGTGTCGAGATCCCGGACGACGCCGCGGAGAAGATCCTGTCGGTGAAGGACGCGATCGACTTCATCAAGGCCAACGCCGCCGCCTGATCGGGCCGCGGGCATTGCGCCCCCGAGGGCCAGGCAAACCGCATCTGCTTCATCCGCAACGCGGGGCCTGGCCGTCGACGATTCGATCGTCGACATTATTTTCGAGGAAAGGTCAAGGAACAGCCTCATGAGACGTGTCGTCGTCACCGGCCTCGGTATGGTCACGCCGCTCGGCGTCGGCCACACGCTGAACTGGGAGCGGCTGATTTCCGGAAAGTCGGGAATCCGCGGCATCACGGGGTTCGACGCTTCGGACCTGGCCTCCAAGGTCGCCGGGCAGCTCCCGCGCGGAACGGGTGAGGGCGAGTTCAACGCCGACGCCTTCGTTCCGCCCAAGGATCAGCGGAAGATGGATGATTTCATCATCTTCGCGATCGCCGCGGCGCAGGAAGCAATCAAGGATTCCGGTTGGGTTCCCCAGACCGATGAAGAGCGCGAACGGACCGGCGTCATGGTCGGCTCCGGCATCGGCGGCCTTCCGGGCATCGCCGACGGCGCCGTGACCCTGGCCGAAAAGGGGCCGCGCCGCCTTTCGCCCTTCTTCATCCCGGCCTGCCTGATCAATCTGGCCTCCGGCCACATTTCGATCCAGCACGGCTTCAAGGGCCCCAACCATGCGGTCGTCACCGCCTGCTCGACCGGCGCGCACGCCATCGGCGACGCCGCCCGTCTGATCATGTGGGACGATGCCGACATCATGGTCGCCGGCGGTACGGAGGCCGCGGTCAGCCGTCTCGGCGTCGGCGGCTTCGCCGCCATGCGCGCCCTGTCGACCAATTTCAACGACACGCCTGAAAAGGCCTCGCGCCCTTACGACAAGGATCGTGACGGCTTCGTCATCGGCGAGGGTGCCGGTGTCGTGGTGCTGGAAGAGCTGGAGCACGCGAAGAAGCGCGGCGCCACCATCTATGCCGAGGTCGTCGGCTACGGCATGTCGGGCGATGCCCACCACATCTCGGCTCCGGCGGATGACGGCAATGGCGGTTTCCGCGCCATGAAGGCCGCGCTGAAGCGTGCCGGAATGAACCCGTCCGAAGTCGATTACGTCAACGCCCACGGCACTTCGACGCCGCTCGGCGATGAGATCGAGCTTGGCGCCGTGAAGCGTCTGTTCGGCGATGCCATGGACAATCTGGCGATGTCGTCCACCAAGTCGGCCATCGGCCACCTGCTGGGCGCCGCCGGTGCGGTCGAGGCGATCTATTCGATCAAGGCGATCAACCACGGCATCGTTCCGCCCACGCTGAATCTCGAGAATCCCTCGGAAAGCTGCCTGGGTGTGAATCTGGTGCCGAAGGTGGCGCAGGAACGCCGTGTCCGTGCGGCCCTGTCGAACTCCTTCGGGTTCGGCGGTACCAACGCCTCGCTGGTGTTCAAGGAATTCGCGTAAGCGAAGCCCTGATCCGGCGTTGCGATCTACTGTGTTCATGAGGTGAGCGATGGGCTGGGGTCTCCGACTTTTCGCGGGGACGCTGGCCGTCGCGGCCGCCGCGGCGGGCGGGGTGGGCGTCTGGGGGTTCCAGCGCTACACGGCTCCCGGCCCGCTCGAGCAGGCCGAGACGGTCGTCATCCCCCGTGGCAGCGGGTTGGAAGCCATCGCCATCACGCTGGGCGACTCCGGCGTGATCTGGTCGCCGCTGGTGTTCGCCGCAGCGGCCAAGTTGACCGGAACCTTCCGCGAGTTGAAGGCCGGCGAGTACCAGTTCCCTGCCGGCATCAGCATCGAAGGCGTGTTGGAGCAGATGCGCCAGGGCCGCACCCTGGTGCGCCGCATCACCGTGCCGGAAGGCCTGACCTCCGCCCAGGTGGTGGCGCTTCTGGAGCGCGAGACGGTGCTGACCGGCGACATCGCCAAGCCACCGAAGGAAGGTTCCCTCCTGCCGGAGACCTATCACTTCGCCTATGGCGACAGCCGCCCCGCCTTGGTCGAGCGCATGCAGACGGCGATGACGCAGGCCCTGGCGGACGCGTGGAAGAACCGGGATCCGAACCTTCCCTATGAGACTCAGCAGCAGGCGCTGACGCTGGCCTCAATCGTCGAGAAGGAAACCGGCGTCGCGGCGGAACGGCCCAGGGTGGCCGGCGTTTTCGTCAACCGGCTCGAAATCGGCATGAAGCTGCAGTCCGATCCCACCGTGATCTATGGCTTGACCGATGGCAGCGGTGACCTGGGGCGGGCACTGACCCGCAACGACTGGAAGCACGACTCGCCCTACAACACCTATCAGATCTCCGGCCTGCCGCCGGGGCCGATCGCCAATCCGGGCAAGGCCTCGCTCCAAGCGGTGATGAAGCCGGAACGGCACGATTTCCTGTATTTCGTCGCCGATGGAACCGGCGGCCACGTCTTCGCCAAGTCGTTGTCGGATCACAACCGCAATGTCGCGAAGTGGCGCGAGTTCCAGCAGAACAGGCAACCGGAGTCCGGCGAAACGTCATCGGATTGACGGCCGATGACTGGGGCGGAGGACCGATAACCATCCGCTTGGTTGCGACTTACTCCGATTTCGGCGATCTTTGCATCACAGCAATCTGACCACCATTCCCCGGGGAGATGTGATGACCGTGGATGTCGAGCAGCGCATCCGTGACCGAGCCTATGCGATCTGGCTGGACGAGGGTTGTCCGGAAGGGCGCGATGCCGATCACTGGTTCAAGGCCGAGCGTGCGATCCTGGCGGAAACGGCAGCCATTCCCGACCGCTCTCCGATCGTTGCCGTCGTGAAGGCGCCGCGCAAGACGACGAATGCCAAGCCGAAGCCGGTCAAGACCGTCGATCAGAACGGCGCGGCCCCGGATGCCTTGGCGGCCGAGCCCGCCAAGGCGCGCAAGCCGCGCGCCCGCAAGACGGTAACGGCCTGATCGGTCATCGCCAACGCCGCCGCAACGTCAGGCGGCGTTGGAGGCCTGCGGCAGTTGCAGGTTCGAGACGACCATGACCCCGGCGGTCGAGCCATAGGATTTGCGGGCGGCGCGCAACGCTTCCAGCGCTTCCATCAGGCTTTCTTCGGCAAAGCCCGGGGCAACTCCGGCCAGTTCCCGCTCCGTCAAGTCGATGAAGGCATCCAGAAGGCGCGCATGGATGCGGCTTGCCTTGCGGACTTCATCGGCGACCATTTGTGCGGGCATGGGTAGCTCCCTTGGTATCGTGTGGGTCTAAATGTTCGGGTGAGTGTCTTCTCGAGAACGAGCGTTCCCGCGTGTGGATTAGGCGCGGAATAGGGTTAAAAGAACTTTAAATGCCAGATTTCCCCTCACGGGGATTAAGAATTAATACTTCTGATATTCGGACGGCTGGGCGTATCAGGCTGTCACCGGCCCGGCAATCGGCCTCCTCATCCATGCGGCGTGAAGCAGCCTTTGCAAAAGCCGGGGTTCAGCCGGCCTTGAAGCGCGAAACCTGACGCCGCGTCTCCTCCGCCAAACGGGAGAGATGAACCATGGTCGCGGCGATTTCCTCCGATGCCGCGGCGTTCTTGGAGGCGACGGTTCGAACGCTTTCCACCGACCGTTCGATCTCGCGCACCGACGCCTGCTGCTCTTCCATCGCCACGGCGACCGACTGGAAGGCGCCGTCGATGCGGTCCACCCGTTCGGCCAGCCCATCCATGCGGCGTCGCGCCTGCTCCGTGACGGCCTTGCCTTCCTCGGCCAGAGCCGCGGCGGCTTCGATGATCTCGGCGATCTGGCGGGCGCTCTCCACGGCGTTGTCGGCGAGCTTGCCGACCTCTTCGGCGACGACCTCGAAGCCCTTGCCCTGCTCGCCGGCGCGAGCGGCCTCGATGGAGGCGTTGACCGACAGGATGTTGGTCTTCACCGCGATCTGGGTGATCGCCTCGGTGATGCGGCCGATCCGGCGGCTGTTCTCCGCGATGGTCTGCGACACGCGCAGCAGGCGCGCCATGTCCTCCCTGCCGCGGTCGGCGAAATCGGCGGCGTCCTTCACCATGTCGGAGGCATCGCGCGTGCTGTCGGAGACGTGGGCGATGGCGCGGGCCGATTGACCCACCGCGGTCGCCACATGGTCGAGGTCGTCGGTCTGCTCCGATGCGCCGTCGGAGACATGGGCGATGGCCGTGCTGGCCTGACCCGCCGCGACGGCCACCTGGGTCGCCTGTTCCCCGATGGCGCAGAAGGCGGCGCCGGTTTCCCTCAGCAGCGCCACCATCTCGCCATAGGCGCCCTGGAAAGCCGGAGCGGTCTCCGTTGCCGGGTTATCCAGCGGCTTGCCGGACAACCGGTGCATTTCCCCATGCAACCCGTGCAGCACCTGGATGACGGTGGCGACGGCGCGACCGATGGAGCCCAGCTCGTCGCGCCGGCTGGTGTTGGGCACGGCAACCGTCAGGTCGCCTTCGGACAGTCGCTCGACGGCTGCCGTCGTGGCGGCGATTGGGCCGGTCAGGCTGCGGGCGATCAGCATCGACAGCACCGCTCCCGCCGCCAGCGCCCCCAATGCGCCGCTCCACAGAAGCAGCACGGCGCGGGATCGGCCGACTTCCCGTTCCGCGGTCTGGGCATGGACCAGGAGCGCGACCTGATCGCTGACGATCGTGGCGGCATCGCGCATCGCCGCGCGGGCGGCGTTGCGCCGGACCACGATGTCGGCGACCAGCAGGAATTCCGTTTCCACGCCCATCACGGCGGTTGTCAGCTTCTCCGCCTCACGCAGGGAATCGGGATCGCCGGAGGCTTTCTGGACGTCGCCTATGATGGTCAGCAGCCGGTCGATGGCGGCATTGGGCGAATTGCGGCCGGACCCGCCCTGCTCGATGATGAATTGCTGGACGTCCAGCAGGGCGCCGCGGGTGTCCTGGATCAGCCGCCCGGCGATGGTGGTCAGCAGGGCCGAGGATTCCAGCGTCCGCAATGCAGTTCCATCGGCGGGATCGGCCTTCAGCCGTGCCAGTGCGTCGGCATAGCGCGCCGACTGCTCGTGCGTCAGGGTCTGCGCCACCACCAGGAGGACCGCCGTCTGTTTGCGGAGTTTCGCTAGACTTGCAAAGCGCTCGACCTCCAACTGGACCACTTCGTCGAAGGACTTCCGGTAGGCCGCCAGCTTCGCCAGCACTTCCTGCAGCGCGTCGGGGGCGTCGGCATGGCCGGGCAGCGCCAGCAGAGCTTCGGCTTCAGCCTTCAACTGCTCGGTCAACTGGCGTACCCGCCGGCTGGCGGATGGATCCACGTCGATCAGATAGCGCGCCTCCTCCTGCCGGGCGCTGAGCAGCAGCGTGTCGAGGCGGGAGGTGCGGTCGGCGATCTCCACCTGCGTGGCGTAGGTGTTCAGGCCGCTCCATCCGGCGACGGCGACAGCAAGGGTCAGCAGCAGGACGGCGGCGAAACCCAGGGCGATGCGGGTGGCGATCGACATGCCGGTGGAGGTCCATTCAAGTCCGCGCGGCGGCGGAAAGGGATTGATGAATGTTTGTGGTGGTCATCTTTTCGCGCGACATGCGGCATCGGATACCACCCAATTGAATCACCTTGCTTCGGTTTGGGTGCGTCAGGCAAGTCATATGGATGGCGTGCGCCGCCCGAGAGTTGTCCCAGTGCGCCATTGGTCGATCGTAAGGAGCCGTTACCGCAATGTCCTTTCCGGCCAGCATGCGAGTTCTTCCCCGGTTCGGCATCGCCGTCCTGTCGCCTTCCGCCGTGGCGCTTCTGCCCCTTCTGCTGCCCCGCCTGATCCCGGAAATCGCGCCGCAATCCTTGTGGCTGGCGACGGGCGGTGCGTTGGCGCTGGCGCTCGCGGTCGCGCTGGTGCTGGCGCTCGACCTTTCGGACGCGATGGCCCGGCTGCAGGATGCCGCCTGCCGGTTGGCCGACGGTGTTGCGGAGGAGACCCCCGCACCGCCGCCCCGCGGGGATGAGGCCGGCACGGTCGCGGCGTCCCTGGCCCGCACCCTGTCGGCTCAGGACGCGCTGCACGCCGCCCTTCGCCACCTGACCCGCGAGTTGGATGAGGACCATCAGCCGTTGCCGGCGCTGCCCGGCCGCTATGCCGAGATGGCGGCGCTTGTGGAGGATGCCCGCCACTCCTTCCTGCGCATCGGCCAGCAGGCGGCTCAGGTCGCCGTCGCCGCGGGCCAGGCCAGCACGGCGGTGTCCCAGGTCGCCGACGGCGCCTCCATTGAGACCGAGGATCTGGACCGGGTGGCGAACGCCGTCGGCCGGTCGGTGCGCGCCATCGCGGAGGTGACGGACAGTACGCGGACCGCCTCCGACATGGTGCGCGTCACCGCAGGCTTCGCCGACAAGGGCAAGGCGGAGATGGCGCGGCTCGTCCGGGTGTCGCAGACCATCGGCGATAACAGCCGCCGGATCGGCCGCATCACCGAGGCGATCACCCAGATCGCGGTGAAGACCAACATCCTGTCGGTCAACGCCTCCATCGAGGCCGCTCGCGCCGGCGAGCAGGGCAAGGGCTTCGAGGTCGTCGCCGAAGAGGTCGGCAAGCTCGCCGACAACGCCGTGGAGAGCGCCCGCCAGATCGCCGAGATCGTCGAGTCCGCCGCGGCGATGGCGGAGGAGGGGATGGCCGCCACGGCGGAGGTGGTTCACATGATGGACGGCATCGCCGAGCGCGTGGCCCAGATCGACCGCATGGTCCAATCGGTCGCCGCCGCCATGGCTCATCAGCAGGACCACATCGTCGAGATCGAATCGAATGTCGGCAACATCAGGACGGTCACCTCGAAGAACGCCGCCGCGTCGGAGGAGATCACCGCGACCATGGTCCACCTGTCCCGGCTGGCCGACGACACGCGGCGGCTGGCCGAACGCTTCCGGGCGCCGTGAGCGGGGGTATGGGCCCCCTCAACCCGCTCGACGCCCTGGCGCGGCGGTTGCTGGACGACGTCCGGCTCAAGGCCGGCATCCGTCACGACCGTCCGCTGGAACGCAAGCTGGCGCGAATCCTTGCGGCGATGCCCCTGCCGGTGCTGGAGGAGTGGGTGGCGCAGGTCGAACGGGCGCCGGCCGACAGCCCCGATTGGCTCAGCCTGATCGAGAACCTGACGATCCACGAGACCTATTTCTTCCGCGACCTGCCGCACCACGCCCATCTGCGCGGCCATCTGCTTCCCCGACTGATCGCCGACCGCCGCCCGACGCGGACCCTGCGGCTGTGGAGCGCCGGCTGCGCCACCGGGGAAGAGGCCTACAGCCTCGCCATCGTGGCGCTGGAGGCGCTGGCCGATGCCGGGGAGGCGCGCCGGACCGGACAGGGCCTGGAAACCGGCTGGGACGTGCAGGTTCTGGGGACCGATCTCAGCCGCATCGCCGTGCGGCAGGCCGCCAACGCCTGCTATGGCGGGGAGGGGCTCGGTCCGTTCCGCGAGATGCCGGAGGGCTATGGGGGCTGGTTCGTCCCGCTGGGGAGCGAGGCGCCGCTGCATTGCCGGGTGCGGGCCGATGCCCGCCGGATCGTCCGCTTCGCCCGTCACAACCTCATGGATGCGGGCTTGCCGGAGTCGGCGCCGGAGGGGGGCTTCGACCTCGTGTCCTGCCGCAACGTCATGATCTATTTCGACGACGACAGTTGCGAGCGGGCGCTGGCGCTGCTGACCGGCGCGGTGGCGCCGGGCGGCTGGCTGGTGCTGGGCACCACCGACCGGCTGCGGGAAGACGACCGGTTCGAGCGCCACCGCGGCGACCGCGCGCTCGCCTACCGGCGGCGGGAGCCCACGCCATGACCGTCCAAGGCTTCCTGACCTTCGACATTGCCGGCACTCCCTTCGCCGTTCCGGCCGACCGGGTGGAGGAGGTTGCCGAAGCCACCCGCACCACCCGGCTGCCCTTCGCCCCGCCGCAGGTGGAGGGGCTGGCGACCGTCGGCGGTCGCATCCTGCCGGTTCTGGACGTCACCGGCTACCGGTCGCTCGGCCTGGTTTGGGCCGGCGGCCGGCGGGGCGGGCTGCTGATCGTCCTGCGTGCCGGTGCCGGATTGCTGGCTCTGCGCGCCGGCCGGATCGGCGGCACCC
Source organism: Azospirillum ramasamyi (assembly GCF_003233655.1). Lineage (NCBI taxonomy): Bacteria > Pseudomonadati > Pseudomonadota > Alphaproteobacteria > Rhodospirillales > Azospirillaceae > Azospirillum > Azospirillum ramasamyi. The sequence goes on along the minus strand of NZ_CP029829.1, from coordinate 1,403,538 downwards.
TGCCGGCGGGGCGGGTGACGCACGCCGGGGCGGAGCCGGAGGATGGCGGGACGCCGGTCGCCCGCCGCCTGCGCCATGGCGGCCTCTCGCTGCGCCTGCTCGACCCGGATCGGATGGAGTTGGGGCGGGGGGCCGTTCTGGGCAGACCGTCCGATGTCGACGCGCTGACCGCCGCCGCCGACCCGCCGGCCCCGTCGCGCGAGCGGGCCAGCGTCCGCCTGCTGATGGTGGAGGTCGCCGGTCGGCCCCAGGCATTGGAGATGGCCGATCTGCTGCTTGTCTTCCCGCTGGCCGACCTGCGCCCGCTGCCCAACGCGCCGGCCATCATTCGTGGGGTGGCGCCGGTGCGGAAGCGATCCATTCTGGTCACCGACCCGTTGGGGGTGGGCGACCGTCCCGGCGGCTATGCCGCCGTTCTGCGGACGCGCCGCGGTCCCGTCGGAGTGCGGGTGGACGGCGTGCGCGGGGTGGTGCGCCTGCCGCTGGACCGCGTGCGCGCCGGGGAGGCCGGTGCCCCGGCGCAGGTGGTGGATCACGATGGAACTTGGCTCGACGTGAGGAGCGGGGCGCGCATGCTGGGCGATCATCTCGACGACATCGGCGGCTTCATCCCCGCGGGAGGCGATCCGGACGACGATCTAGCCGACAGCCGTCTGCCCCGCCGCTTCTACCGCCGCTTCCTGACCTTCGTGGTCGAGGCGCGGGTCTATGCCCTGGAATTCGAGGCGGTACGTCGCGTCGTGGAGCCCTCCGACCGCCTGCGTCTGCCGCAGGGGGCGGAGAGCTTCGATGGATTGACCGACGTTGACGGCCGCATCCTGCCGGTGCTCGATCTGCGCCGGCTGCTGTCGCAAGGACCGGCCGGCGCCGCGCCTGCCACGCCCGGCATCGCGATTCTGGTGGAGATCGGCGGCGGCACGGTGGCGGTGATCGCCGACGGGATCCAGCGCATCCGCAAGATCGCCGCGGAGGACGTCGATCCGCTGTCCGACCGCCTGACCGCTGCCGTCATCCGCCTGGACAATGCGCTGATCCCCGTGCTGCGGCCGGAGGGGCTGACCGCCGCCTCATCCGCCGCCCGGTCCGGCGGAACTGCGGCGACCCGGGCGCTTCCTGCCGGAACCTCCGCGCCATGACCGGCCCGCGCATCCGCCTGCTGGTGGTCGATGACAGCAATTTCGTCCGCATCGCGCTGCGCATGATGCTGGAGCCGGCCTCCGACATCGAGATCGTCGGCGAGGCGCGCAACGGGGCAGAGGCGCTGCGCCTGTCGCGCAAGCTGAAACCGCATGTCGTCGCCATGGACCTGAACATGCCGATCATGGATGGCATCGAAGCGGTGCAGGCCATCGTGGCGGAAAAGGGTCCGCCTTGCATCATGGTCTCCAGCGAGACGTCCGAGGGGGCGGCGGCCACCATCTGGGCGCTGGAGATCGGGGCGGTGGATTTCGTCTGCAAGAACAGCCCCTTCATCACCTTCGACATGGTGTCCATCGAACGCCAGCTGACCGAGAAGGTGCGCCACTGGGGCCGCTGGCGCATGGCACTGACCGGGGAGATCGCCCCCGGCTCGTCGCCGGCGGCGCCTGTGCCGGACTTGCCCGCGTCGCGCTCCGTCGCCCGCGGTCATTGTCCCGACCTGATCGTGGTGGGCGTCTCCACCGGCGGGCCGGTGGCGCTGGCGGAATTGCTGGGCGGGCTGGGACCGCTGCCCTGTCCGCTGGTGGTGGCGCAGCATATGCCGGCCGGCTTCACCGCGGGATTCGCCGCCTCGCTCGCCCGGACGCTCGGCCGGCCGGTGGTGGAGGGCGGCGGCGGCGCGGCGCTCGACCCCGGTGCGGTGACCATCCTGCGCGGCGGTTGCGACTGGACGGTGCGCCGTTCGTCCTCCGGCCGGTTTTGCCTGAATGCGGCGGATCCCGCGGCGACCATCTACCATCCCTCCGCCGACCGGCTGTTCCACAGCGCCGCGGAGGCGGCGGAGTCGCCCGTCGCCGTCGTGCTGACCGGCATGGGCGAGGACGGGAGTGCCGGCGCCGCCGCTTTTGCCGAGAGGGGTTTTCCCGTTCTGGTCCAGGATCCGGCGACCTGCGCCGTCGATGGGATGCCGAAGGCGGCGATCCGCGCCGCTCTCGCCACGGAGGTGTTGCCGGTCGCGGGAATCGCCCGCAAGCTGAATCATCTCTGCACATTCACCTGATCTCAACGCCGAACCTGAACGCGAACCGCACTGCAAAAGCATAGGAAACCCTCACCCATGGCGAAGCCGACGATCCTGCTGGTCGATGACTCGGTGCTGATGCGCACGATCATCGGCGACATCGTGCGCGCGGACGACGAGTTGTCCCTCGTCGGCGCGGCCGAAAACGGCAAGGTGGCCCTGGAGATGGTCACGAGCCTGAAGCCGGACATCGTCCTGCTCGACATCGAAATGCCGGAGATGTCGGGGCTGGAGGTGATGGAGCATCTGTCGCTGATGTCGCGCGCGAAGGTGATCATCATCTCCTCCGTCGCCCAGGTCGGTTCGCCCGAGGCGACCGAGGCCCGCGCATTGGGAGCGGTGGAGATCATCGCCAAGCCGTCCGGCACCATGAGCCTCGACCTCGCCCACAAGAAGGGCCACGACATCGTCGCCGCCATCCGCCGAGCCGCCTGCCTTCCCCCGCCGGTGAAGCCCTGATCCCCGGCCCGACGCGCCCCCTTCAAGCGGTGCCCCATGAGCAGCGAACTGATCGAGACCCTGTGGCGGCAGTTCGGCGTCGAGGCAGGCGAGCATTTCGACCTGCTGGAAAAGCTGCTCTCCGCCACCCCCGGGGACATGACGGATTCGGAGCGGATCGCCGCCCTGTTCCGCTCCTTCCACTCGCTGAAGGGGGCGGCCCGTGCCATGGACCTCTTCGCGATGGAGGCAGTGGCCCACCGGGCGGAGGCGATTCTCGGCCGCGTGCGCATCGGCGCGCTGCCTCTGACGGAGGAGGTCGCCAGCCCGTTGCTGGACGCGCTCGACGCGTTGCGCGGTCTGGCGGAGACGGGAATGCGCGACCGCCGGGACGGGAAGCCGCCGGCCGACCTCCTGGCGCGGCTCGACGCGCTCGGCGGCGAAACATCCGCCGCCGAACCGGTGCCCGCATCGCCGCCGCCCCCGCCGGCGCGGCTGCGCGAAAACGAGCGGATGCTCGGTCTTTTCGTCGGGCTGCTGCATGACGGCATGGCGACGCTGACCCGTGCGCTCGACCTCGACAACCTGGATGGGGAGGGGCTCCGCACCGTCGACGACACCGCCGACCGGCTGGAACTGGCCTGCGAGCGGCTGAACTTCCTGCCCTTCGCCGACACGCTGCGCCGCTTCCGCGAAGCGCTGGCCGGCCGCGATGCCGACGGCATCCTGCGCGAGCTTCAGGGCGTCGCCACCGCCAGCGCACGCATCGGCCGGTTGACCGGCAAGGATGCCGGGGGGGCCATCCTGGGGACCCTGCTGGCCGACCACAATGCCCAGATTCTGGCCCAGGGCAGCGCCCGCGCCGATGCGCTGCTGTCCGATCCGGCGGCGCTGGCCGATGGGGCCGCGGCCGGCGAACTGGCGGGCCTGCTCGACCGCATGGCGTCGATCCTGGACATCTTGCGGCTGCCCCGCGGTTCCGCCCTGTTGCGGGTTCTGGCCGATGTGATGCGCCGGGCACCGGCTGCGGGTCATGCGGAATGGACCATCCTGTTGGCCGATGTTCGCGGCGCCCTGGCCGATCTGGCGGCGCGGACGTCCCGCGACCCGGCGGCGGATCTCGACGCCGATGGCGCCGTGGCGCTGGAAGGGCGCCTGCGCGCCTTCGTCGATGCCGTTTCCGCCGAAATGGAGGCCGGGGAGGCGCGCCGCCCGCTGAGCGCGGATGAACTCTCCGCCTTCGGGCTCGATCCCGGCCTGCTGCGCTTCCTGTCGCCGGACAGCACCGCCGACCTGCGCGCCGCCATGACCGACCCGTCCGTCCGCCTCTATGAGGTCACCGCCTTCCTGGAGACGTCGGTGGAAGTGGCGTCCGGCTTCGTCCAATGGATGGGCAGCAAGGTACGGGCGATCACCAACTGGCCGGAATTCATCGATGGCAAGACCTGGCTGCGTGTGCTGATCGCCTCGCCGCAGGAGCTTCCCGCCCTGGCCGACGCCTTGACCGGCATCGATCCCGGCGGCGGGTTCCTGCGCATCCGCCCTTGCACCCCATCCGAAACGGCCGCGCACGGCGAGACGGCATCCGCCGCCGGGACGGTCGAGGAACCGGCAGTCCCCGTCTTGCCGGCGGTCGCGCCCACCGCCGCCGCGCCCGCCGCCCCCATCCGTTCCGCCGCGGCTCCCGGCGGCGGCGTGCTGCGCGTGCCGGGGGAGGTGGTCGACCGCTTCATGGCGCGCATCGACGGCATGGTCCTGCTCTCCGGCGACCTGAACGCCACCGCCAACGACCTGCGGCTGGAAAAGGCGTTGGCGGCATTGGCCGAGCGGCTGGGGGAAGGTGATCCCGCCCTGCGCGCCCTACAGGAGGCGGTCGAGCATCACCGCCGCGATCTGCTGGACCTCGACGCCCAACTCAGCCGCTCCGTAGACCGGTTGCGGGAGGCGGCGCTCGACCTGCGCGTCGTGCCCATCGAAACCCTGTTCAACCAGTTCCCCCGCGTCGTGCGCGAACTGGCGCGGATCCAGGGCAAGTCGGTGCGCTTCGTCATGGAGGGCGGCGAGGTGCGCATCGACAAGAGCATGGTCGAGACGCTCTACGACCCGCTGATGCACATGGTCCGCAATGCCATCGACCACGGCATCGAGATGCCGGCCGACCGCGAGGCGTCGGGCAAGCAGCCTCAGGCGACGCTTTGCCTGCGCGCCATTCAGCGCAACAGCCGCGTGGTGATGGAGATCGCCGACGATGGCCGCGGCATCGCCACCGATGCGGTGCGCGCCAAGGCGGTCCGCCAGGGGCTGCTCGGCGAGGAGGACAGTCTGCGGCTCCCGCCCGAGGCGGTGCGCGAGTTCATCTTCGCGCCCGGCTTCTCCACCGCCGACACGGTGACCGAAACGTCGGGCCGCGGCGTCGGAATGGACGTGGTGCGCAACGCCATCACCCGGCTGGGCGGCAGCATCGCCATCCGCACGCGGGAAGGGGCGGGCACCGCCTTCGCCATCGACCTGCCGCTGTCGGCCGCGATCCTGCGCACCCTGCTGGTCCAGGTGGACGATCAGGTGCTGGCGATCCCCGACCGCTTCGTGGAGGAGGTTTGCGGCTTCACCGCCGACGATTTCCACCAGGTGTCCGGCTGCTGGACCGTGATGCGCCGCAAGCGGGTGCTGCCGGTGGTCAGGCTGGCCGACGCGCTGGGCTTCCCGGCGGAAGGCGAATGGCCGCCGGCCGGTCCGGGCCAGCGCCTTGTCGTCGTGCTCCGTCAGGGGAAGCGCAGGATCGGGCTGGAGATCGACAGGCTGTTGCGCCGGGGCGACCTGTTCGTCCGCGAAAGCCATCCCGGCCTTGCCGATGTGCCGGGGGTCGGCGGCGTGTCCCTTCTGAACGATGGACGGATCGTCATCATCCTGGACGGCGACGAACTTTACCGGCTGGCTGCCGCGGCCCAGCGGCGGGAGGCCGCCGCCCAGGCGCTCCACCCCGGCATCGACGCCGATTCATGAAACGGATTTCATGGTCAGGTCAGGTTCGGGACAGCGCGGCCGGGCTAATGTCTTTCTTGTGACGCGGTCGGGCCAGCCCCCCTGATAGACCGGCCCGTCATCCAGAGCGTCTTTTCATCTGGTGTCTCTTCCCGATGGTCCCCTGCCATCGGACATCACCGTCCGGCTTCTCCCGTTTGCCGCTGGACGGTACCTTTCGGCGGAGCGCGTCCAGGGCCAATTTTTCAGGCCGACGTTGCCCCCCACCGCAGGCCCCGGACCTGGGTGTGCTCCGCCGTTCCTTCCTTCCCCTGTTCTCCTTTCCTCCGATTGCGTCCAGCGGCCTTGACGCCGCCGCGCTCAAGCGGCTTTCTGAAGGCCGTCCAAGGCTTTCCCGATAGCGTCCCGCCCGTGCGTCCCGCCATCCTGTTTCCCCTGTTCAAACCGGTCACGGCACTCCCCGGCCTCGGCCCCCGTCTGGGCAAGCTGGTGGAGAAGCTGGCCGGCGCCCATGTGGTCGATCTGCTCTGGCATCTGCCCTGCGGGGTGGTCGACCGACGCTTCTCGCCGAAGATCGCGCAGGCGCCGCACGGCCGCATCGCCACCCTGACGGTGCGCATCGATTCGCACGCGCCGCCGGTCAACCCGCGCCACCCCTACAAGATCCGCTGCACCGACGAGACCGGCGTTCTGGAACTGGTGTATTTCCACGTCCGCGGCGATTGGCTGTCGAAGCAGATTCCGGCGGGAACCACCATGGTGGTTTCCGGCAAGGTGGAGTGGTTCAACGACACTGCCCAGATAACCCACCCCGATGCCGTGGTCCCGGTCGATTCGAAGGAAGACCTGGAACTGGTGGAGCCGGTCTATCCCATGACCGCCGGCCTGCCGGCGAAGACCCTGCGCAAGGCGGTGCGCGCCGCTCTCGGCGATATTCCCCAGCTGGACGAATGGCAGGATCCGGCTTGGCTGGCCCGTCGGCAGTGGCCGGGCTGGGCCGAGGCATTGACCCGCGCCCACACGCCGGAGGACGAGGGCGACCTTGCCGCCACCGCTCCGATCCGCTGCCGCCTCGCCTATGACGAACTGCTGGCGAACCAGTTGGCGCTGATGCTGGTGCGGGCCAGCCAGCGGCGGTTGGCTGGGCGGGTGACGCAGGGCGACGGCGGCCTGCGTCGTGCCGCGCTGGCGGCGCTTCCATTCTCGCTGACGGGATCGCAGGCGGCATCGCTGGAGGACATCTATGCCGACATGGCCGCGGAGCGGCGCATGCTGCGGCTGCTGCAGGGCGACGTCGGCAGCGGCAAGACCGTCGTCGCGCTGATGGCGATGCTCAACGCTGTGGAGGCCGGTGCCCAGGCCGCCCTGATGGCGCCGACCGAGATTCTCGCCCGCCAGCATGCCGAGAGCCTTGCGCCTTTGTGCAAGGCGGCGGGGGTGGAGATCGGGCTGCTGACCGGGCGCGACAAGGGCAAGGCGCGTCAGGCGGTGCTCGACCGGCTGGCATCGGGCGAACTGCCCCTGCTGGTCGGAACCCATGCCCTGTTCCAGGAGGATGTCGCCTTCAAGGATCTGGCGCTGGCGGTCATCGACGAACAGCACCGGTTCGGCGTCCATCAGCGCCTGCAGCTGTCGGCCAAGGGCCGGGCGGTCGACGTGCTGGTGATGACGGCGACGCCGATCCCGCGCACGCTGACGCTGACCGCCTATGGCGACATGGACGTGTCGCGCCTGACCGAGAAGCCGGCCGGCCGCAAGCCGGTGCAGACCGTCACCATCGCGCTCGACCGGCTTGAGGAGGTGGTCAACGGCATTCAGCGCAAGGTGTCCGAGGGGGCCAGGGTCTATTGGGTCTGCCCGCTGGTCGACGAATCGGAACAGAGCGATCTCGCCGCCGCCACCGAACGCCACGCTTTCCTGCGCGCCACCTTCGGGGACCGGGTTGGGCTGGTGCATGGCAAGATGCGCGGACCGGACAAGGACGCGGTGATGGCCGCCTTCGCCGCCGGCAGCCTCGACGTGCTGGTCGCCACCACGGTGATCGAGGTGGGCGTGAACGTGCCGGAGGCGACCGTGATGGTGATCGAGCATGCCGAGCGCTTCGGGCTCGCCCAGCTCCACCAGCTGCGCGGCCGGGTCGGGCGCGGCGAGAAGCCGTCGAGCTGCCTTCTGCTGTTCGATGCGAACCTGACGGAGACGGCGCGGGCGCGGCTGAAGACCCTGCGGGACACCGAGGACGGCTTCGTCATCGCCGAGGAGGATTTGCGTCTGCGCGGTGCCGGCGAGGTGCTGGGCACGCGCCAATCCGGCCTTCCGGGCTTCCGGCTGGCCGATCTGGCGGTGCATGGCGATCTGCTGGCGGTGGCGCGCGACGACGCCCGTTTGGTGGTGGAGCGTGATCCGGACCTCGCCAGCCCGCGCGGGCAGGCGCTGCGGACCCTGCTCTACCTCTTCGAACGCGACGCCGCGGCCAAGACCTTGCGGTCGGGCTGATTCCGGTCGTCGTCCTCATCCCGGTCATGGTCGGCTGGTCGGCCCACCAGGGTCGGGCGGCGGTCGGGCGGGACGACGATGCCGCCGGACATCACCAGCTTCAGCCCGTCTTCCACCGACATGTTCAGCGCGGTCACCTCGCGCCGCGGCACCATCGCCAGATAGCCGGCGGTGGGCGGCGCGCAGGGAATGAAGACGTTGACGATGTCCTCGCCCTGTCCGGCCAACTGCAACTGCACCTCCGGATGGGCGCTGCCGGTGATGAAGCCCAGCGACCACACGCCGGGGCGGGGGTACTGGATCATCACCACTTCACGGAAGGCGTTGGATTTCTTGGCCAGCACGGTCTCGAAGATCTGCTTCACCGCGCCATACACGGAGCGGACGACCGGCATGCGCCCGACCACCCCTTCGCTGACGCCCAGAACCAGCCTGCCGACATAGCCGGCGGCGAAGGCGCCGATCAGCGTGACGACGACGATCACCACCAGCACGCCGATGCCGGGGATCGAGAAGGGCAGGTAATTGTCGGGGTTGTAGGCGCTGGGAATCAGAGGCCGTATATGGCCGTCGATCAGCGAAACGAACCACCAGGCGATATAGGCGGTGATGGCGATCGGGGCGGTGACCAGGATGCCCGCCAGGAAATAGGCGCGCAGGCGTCCCATGAGGCCGATGCCCTCGCGGCGGTGCCGCGCCGGCTCCGCCGGATGCTCATTGTCCTGCGCCTTCTTCGGCTCGTTCGGATCTCCGCTCACGCCCGTCCATCCGCCTGTCGTCTGCCCGCGCCATAGTGGGGCAAGCGCGCCCCGCTCTCAACTGTCGTGTGGAGCGGACGGTTCAGCCGACGAGCGATCCGGCGATCACGCACAGCATGGTGACGGCTCCGGCGATGGCGGCGCCGTCGACATGGTTGGGGAAGGCCTGCCAGAACTCTTCGCCCGAGATCGGCTCCGGCGCGTCGAACTCGTCCATCGACAGACCGGCGGCCATCCCGCCGCAGGTGCGGTCGGCGATCGCTCCCGACAGGTGGGCCATGGCGACGGCCAGATAGCAGAATGTGGTGAAGTCCAGAAGGAAGCCGAGCGTGCTGGTCGATTCACCCAGCGGGCTGGCGGTGAAGCCGGTGGCGGCGACCGTGCTCGCCATGGCGATGGACGCGGCGAAGGGGATCAGGGCGACCGCGAGCAGCCGCCGGGAGTCGACGCGGCGGGCGGTGGGCACGGGGAACAGGGTGGGCATGATCGACGCTCCGGGCAGCAGGAGAGAGGGCGCAGGGGGAGTGGTCGGCGGGATCTGAAGTCCCTTCTGCCCGTTCAGCGTTAACGGAGGGTTGACACCCCCCCATTGGTCACAACGCCTTCCCCCTTTGCGCGTGGCGCGCTATCCTTTCGCGCAACAAGCAATCCGGGCCGGAGGCCGAAACAGTCCCGTGTCAAAAGCCGAGTTGCCGAATTTGGAGGTCATGCCCGAAGCGCCGCAAGGCGGGCTGGACCGCATCGTTCTGTTGCAACCGCTGACGGTAGAGCAGCGGTCGGGCGTGGCGCGGCAATGCCGCTGGCGCCGCTTCGCCCCGGACGAGCAGTTGATCGACCATTGGGCGGAAACCCGTGACGTCGCCTTCATCGTCGAGGGGCGGGTGCGTGTGGTCAGCCACTCCGCCGGCGGGCGCGAGGTCAGCTTCAGCGACATCGAAAGCGGGGAGTTGGTCGGGGAGATGTCGGCGCTGGACGGCCGGCCGCGTTCCGCCTCGGTCGTGGCGCTGGGGGAAGGGGCCTTGATCGCCTTCCTGCCGCCCCGGCCGTTCCAGCAGTTGGTGGCTGCCCATCCCGAGCTGGCGATGGCGATGATGCTGCGGCTGTGCGACAAGCTGCGCAGCGCCACCGACCGCATCATGGAACTGTCGACGCTGGGAGCCAACAACCGCATCCATGCCGAGTTGCTGCGCCTCGCCAAACGGGGAACGCGGCGGGGCGCCTCGGCGATCATCGCCCCAATTCCGGTTCATTCCGACATCGCCGCCCGCGTCAGCACGACCCGCGAGACGGTTGCCCGCGTGCTCAGCGATCTGACCCGTGACGGTGTTCTGGAACGGCGCTCCGACGCACTGGTGGTGCGCGACCTGCCGAAGCTGGAATTGCTGGTCGAGGAAGTCCGCGGCGGCGTGTGACGCGCCGAAGACGGAACTCATCCGGTTGCGGCCCGATCCCGAAAATGGACAGGCCCAAAAACGAAAAGGCCGCGGCGGCCCGTGTGAACGGGCCGTGCCGCGGTCGCCTTTCGGATCGGGACGACGTGCTGCGCCGACGTCAGCGCTGCAGCGTGCGGTACAGGATCGCCAGCGGGGTCGCCTTGACCCAGTCCGCCAGGAAGGCGCCGACCGGACGCATCATGATGGCCGCCGGGGTGGCTTCCAGCCAGTCTGCGACGAAATCGCGGACCGGATGCAGCGACAGGCTGTCGCCATGGATGTCGTGATCACCGTGATGAAGGCTGAGGCTGCTCATGATGGTCTCCGTTCAAGAAGGGGGAGGTCGGCGGCGGGATCAGCGCTTCAGCAGGCCGAAGACGATGCCGGCAGGAGTGGCGGCGAGCCATTCGCGCAGAAAGGCCGCGACCGGACGCAGAACCAGATAAGCGGGGGTGGCTTCGAACCAGGCCACCGGGAATTCGGCGACGGCGTGCAGGGCATCGGTCGAAACGTGGTGATCGGTGCCGGGCTGGAAAGTGGCGGTGGTCATCGTCGGTCTCCATCAAGCTGATGGGAAGACTATATACTGGTATACCCAATGCCAAATACGCTTCCTCTGCATTGCTGGATGCTGCAAAAATTACAGCTGACCCGAGATTTTCTTCGACGGATCATTGAAGGAATAACTAATCAGCAAATCGAACATTTATCCGGCGATCGGCCCGTCGGTGGTGCTCCCACAGCGCGGCTGAAATGTTCGGACAACCAACCAATGTCTTGACAGTCCAGGCTGAAAAAACGACTTCAAGCCCATGGTTCAGTACATCGGTCCCGATCCGCTCCGCAGCCTGTACGAAGCCGTGCAAACCCTGCGGCGTGAACCCTCCGCAGCACCCGAAGCCTCACGCACGGCAAAGCTGCTGGCGCAGGGGCGTGCCCGCATGGCGCGCAAGGTGGGAGAGGAAGCGATCGAGGTGGCGATCGAGGCCATGCGCGGCGACCGCGCCGCGCTGGTGATGGAGGGTGCCGACCTACTCTACAATCTGGTCGTCCTGTTGGCGGATCTGGACATCGCGCCCGACGAACTCCTGGCGGAACTGCGCCGCAGGGAACTTGCCTTCGGAATCGCGGAAAAACTGCCGAAGTCCGACGATCCGATCAACGGCGTGGCAACCGCGGCGGCCAAACGCGGCAAGCGCTGAACCGCACCAATAATGTCTGGATTTTCCATGTGATCGGTTCAAGCGTTTCCGCTCGAACCGATCGCACTTTAGGATGCCTCGTCCTCCTGCGGAAAGATCAGGTCGAAGCGCGTGCCGCCCGTGCGGGTGTAGTGGTATTCGCCATGGATTTGGCGGGCGAAGGCGCGGATCAGATCCATGCCCATGGAGCGCCGTCCCGGCTCGGCCGCCGGCTCCGTTTCGGGGGTGCCTGTGCCGTCGTCCGTCACCGTCAGATACAGCATGCCGTTTTCCGCCCTGAGGCTGATGGTGATCGTGCCGGAGCAGCGATCCGCGAAGGCGTGCTTGAAGGCGTTCGACAGCACCTCGTTCAGGATCAGGGTGAAGGGAACCACCCTGTTCAAGTCGATGGAAACCGCTTCCACGTCGTGATGGATGGCGATCTCCCGGCCCGGGCGCCTGTGGAAGCTGCTGAGATGGCCGACCAGCGCCTCGATGAAACTGTCGAGTTGGACCGAGGAGATTCCGGTCGAGCGGTAAATCTGCTCATGGATCAGTCCCATCGTGTTGATACGGCTCAGCGCTTCGCTGAACGGCGCCTCCAGTTCCGGTGAGCGCTGGGCCTGCAATTCCAGCAGGCTGAGAATGACCTGCAGGTTGTTCTTCACCCGGTGATGGATGTCGCGCAGCAGCACCTCCTTGTCGGACAGCGCCTGGTCCAGGTGGCGGGTACGCTCGGCGATGCGGCTCTCCAGCGCTTCGTTGGCGCGGCTCAGCGCTTCCTGCGCGTCGGCAGCCTGCCGCGACCGGCGCAGGGCGATGACGCCGAGCAGTCCGAGCAATCCGATCGACGGAATGGCGAACAGGGCATAAGGCTCCATCCGGTTGCGCCAGGCCGCTTCGATGGAGGCGATATCGGTGCCATAGACCACATACATCGGGAGATTCGGCACCTTGCGGCGGGCCAGCACCCGTTCCACCCCGTCGAAGGAGGTCACGGCGCGGAAAGTGCCGTCCACATCGGGCGTGGTGATCAGCTCCGGAAACTTGCCGATGTCGGCACGGTCCGGGGCGCTGTCCAGAGGTTTCCGGACGATCGCTTGGCCATCCTCGCGCAGAAGCAGGATGACGTCGCGTGGATCATGCAGCACGGACCGGTAGAAATCGTCGAAATAGGCCGGCAGAAGAGAAAGCAGCACCACGCCCTGGAACCGGTTGCCGGGCAGTTCCATCCGGCGGCTGAGGGTGAAGAAGATCTCCGACTTGATCTTGCCGCTCAGCCGCGGACTGACATGGATGGCGTCGCTAGCAGCAAGATGGGCGCGGAAATACTCGCGGTCGGCGACGCTCAGCTCGCGGATCGGCCATTCGAAGCTGCTGGCGCGGACACGTCCCGTTTCGTCGGTAATCCAGTAGGACTGAACCTCCGGTGTCTGCAAGGCCAGCGTCTTCAGACGTTCATGCAGCAGAGGGGAGTTTTCTATCCGCTCCCATCCCTGATCGTCGACCATCCATTCCAGATGGAACAACGTCATGGCATGGATGCCGAGAGTCTTTGCCGCATGTTCTTCCAGCACGCTGGCGATCGCGGCGCTGCGGCTTTCCGCCTCCTCCATCACCTGGCTGCGGTATTGGTAGGCGGCGATCGCCAGCATGGCGGCTGTCAGGGCAAGGGAGACAGCCAGCAGCGCCAGGACCGCCGGCGAGGCGGCCTTGCGTCCCAATCGAACGGCATCCGTCCCTTGCGTGGACGTCGGAGTCACGGCGGCACGTGCATCCTGTTCGAAGCCGGCAGGGGTCATCTGGACGTGACGTTCCGTTCATGGAGGGCGAAGGCTACGCTCAAGCATAGCGCAATGTCCCGCTTCCGTCATCCTACAACCAATAAGTGATTTCATCTGTATGATTATCTCGTTATGGTCGGTTGGCGGCTTGGGGAGGGCCTGCGGCGGCCTCCAACGGCCTGGGCGTGGAAGGCAAACCATTCGGAACCACGATGGAAAGGGAACCGCCAAGGCTTGATGCCAACGAGTGGAAGCCTCTTGGTCGTGAATACACTGAACCTTTTCTTATGGAAGTTTCTACTTCCGGTCGATGTGGTGTCTGCTGTCCGACGATTATCGACGGCCGGCGACAATCTTCGGTCATATGCGACAAATTGAAACGAATGCTGGGGAGGAAGCCGAATCGGTCTTGGAAGCCGCGACGTACAATGCTTCCATCCCAGCCGAACGTCATACGGGCAGGTCGGGCGGGAGGGCCGGGGCCAACCGGCAAAGGTTACGGGGAGGCAGGACATGACGGGTACCGATGATGGACTGGACGACGAGCTGCTGTTCGGTCCGGAGGACGGGATCGTCATGGCGGAACGTCCCCAACGGCCGTCCGGCCTGGCTTGGCCTGTCCTGGTGGTGGACGACGACCCGCAGGTGCATGCCATGACCGCAGTGCTCCTGCGCGATTTCGACTTCGACGGCCGTCCTTTCGAGGTGGTCAGTGCCCTGTCGGCGGAAGAAGCGAAGGCGGTGCTGGAACTGCGGCCGGACCTTCCCGTTGCCCTGCTGGACGTGGTGATGGAGACGGAGGATGCCGGCCTACGGCTCGTCCGCTACATCCGGGAGGAGTTGGGAAACCAGCGCATGCGCATCATCCTGCGCACCGGCCAGCCGGGGCAGGCGCCGGAGCGCGACATCATCGTCGGCTACGACATCAACGACTACAAGGCCAAGAGCGAGCTGACGGCGCAGCGCCTGTTCACCACGCTGGTCAGCGCGTTGCGGGCGTGGCGCGACATCGTGACGATCGAACGCAACAGGCAGGGGCTGGAACGTATCCTCAGTGCATCGGCCTCCTTGTTCGAGATGCGGTCGATGCGCAGCTTCGTCGAACAGCTGGTGGAGCAGATTGCCCGCCTTGTCGATCCGGGCGGCACCCCCTCCGTGCTTGCCTGCCGGCCGCTGGAGCGCGGTGACGGCAGCCGGCCGGTCGCGCTGGTGGCCGGGCTTGGGGAGTTCGCCTGCAGCATCGGCATGCCCGTTTCCGAGGTTCTCCCCGCAGATGCCGCGGCGGAGGTCGAGGATGCGCTGCGGAGCCAGCGCAACCTGTACCGGGATGACCGTTGTGTCCTGGTTTTCCGCACGCGCGAGCATGGCGTGACCGTCTTCCGGCTGGAGCGGGCGGAGCCCTACACCGCCGACGAACACCGCCTGCTGGAACTGTTCTGCAACCGTGTCGCGATCGGCTTTGACAATGTCTGCCTGTATGAGGAGCTGGTATCGCTGAACCGCTCGCTCGAGCGGCGCGTGGACGAGCGCACCAATGAACTGGCCGCCAACCAGAAGGCGCTGATCCTGGCCAAGGAACGGGTGGAGCGGGCGCTGGAGTGCGAATTGCTGGCGCGCGACCGCCAGCGCCAGTTCCTTGGCATGGTCAGCCACGAGTTCCGCACCCCGCTCGCCATCATCGACAGCGCGGCCCAACTGCTCGCCATGAAGGCGGAGCAGGTGGAGCCGGAGATGCTGGAAAGGCTGGCGGTGATCCGCGGCAGCGTCCAGCGCTTGACCGGCCTGATCGACGCCCATCTGACCGACGAACGGCTGCAGAGCAACGCGCTGGTGCTCGAACGCGTGGAGATCGATCTCCCCGAACTGATCCGCAGCGTCGTCGGCCCATTCCGCGTCGCCTATCCTGACCGTGAATTCCGGATGGAGTTGGATGGGTTGCCGCGTCGCGTGGAAATCGACGCCCATCTCATCGGGATGGTTCTGACCAATCTGGTCAACAACGCGGTCAAATATTCGGGGTCGGGCGACCCGATCCTGTTGCACGGCGATACGGACGGCGCCATGGCGGTGATCAAGGTGACCGATCAGGGCCGCGGCATCCCGGATCGGGAGATACCGCGCCTATTCGACCGCTTCTTCCGCGGTTCAGGCGCCTCGGGCATTCCGGGGACCGGCATCGGACTGCACACGGTGCAGCAGATCGTCCTGCTTCATGGCGGTGCCGTGGCGGTGGACAGCGAACTGGGCAGGGGATCGACTTTCCGGGTCGTATTGCCAGTGTGAAGGCGCCGGGCCTGCAGGCCCGGTTGAGCGACACCAACCACGAGATTGAGCGGCGCGGCAGCGGGGCAAAAGCCGCATTGGAATGCCTGCGCGAGGCGCAGCCGATCGGCGGCTTCAAGCAGGTCGCGGTGGACAGCGTGCCGACCAGGGGATCAGCTTCACGCCGCCGTTCCCGCGTCGGACGCCGGTAGAGACTGACATCAGCGGTCATCAATGTCCGCTGATGTCACTTATGCTTGTGCCGCGCCCACCACCCGGATCGGGGCGGAGAAGACATAGCCGACGCCATGCACCGACTTCAGCGGGGCAGGACCGCCGATGGCGCCCTCCACCTTGTGGCGCAGCCGGCCGACGACGGTGTCGATGGAACGGTCTTCCGGGTTCCAACGGCGATTGTACAGGGCCTGGGAAATCTGATCGCGCGTTGCCGGCTTGCGCGCCTGGGCGGCCAGCAGGCTGGTCAGCTTCATTTCCATGCTGGTCAGGCTGATGCGGATGCCGGCCGGGTTGGTCAGGCTCCATTCCGTCGGGTCCAGCGACCAGCGCGCCTCGTCGATGCCGTCATGGATGGCGTCGGCCGGTGCGGCGGCGCCCGTGGCCTGGATGGTCGACTCGGCGGCACGCTCGTTCAGCCGGCGCAGCAACGACTTCACCTGCGCTTCCAGTTCGCGCAGTTCGACCGGCTTCACCAGATAGGCGTCGGCGCCGATCTCCAGCCCAACCACGCGGTCGACGGTGGAATTGCGGGCGGTGACCATGATGATGCCGGCGCCATGGCCATCGCGCAGACGCGCCGCGATCTTGAACCCGTCCTCATCCGGCAGGTTCACATCCAGGATCACGATGGAGGCGTTGTTGCACTGGAGCAGACGGTCGAGTTCCGCACCGTCGCGTGCGCCGATCACATGAAATCCGCAGCCCGTCAGGTATTCCATCATGTCGGACCGGAGCGAACTCTCATCTTCGACCACGACGATCGTCGGACCTGCCATGCCGAGCTTCCCTTGCTGCCGCGCCTGCGCACACCACCTCAACGGGTAGAACATACCCTGGGATGCCAAAATCTTAAACCAAAGTTGGTTGGCCTCCAAAGCGGCTTGTGAAGCCGTTTCCGACCTGTCCCAGATGACACGTCACAACCTGTCGCAAAAGGTGACATCTCTGTAACACATTCGCGCAAGCGGTCCAGGCCTTTCATGCGGCCCGAAGGCCGTATCCCGGCTGGGGAGCGGCCGCTGCGTCGGTCCGCCGCACGCGGAAACCCGATCAGCCAACTATCGGTTCCCAGGATGAAACTTTGGCCCGGCCGCAGGCGAATGGCGTGATTCATGAAGGAGGGCCCGCTACGCCATTCCGGCCCGAATCAATCTGCGCCCGTATGCACCGATGCGGCATTGCGGGACATTTCCAGCCGGCAAATGCAGGTCGCAAAAAAGGCGGGCCGAAATCGTCGGCCCGCCGCTTCCGGGCTGCGTTGGTCTCAGGCCGCTTCCGTGGCGCGCTCCTGCTGGCTGTCGGCCAGTTCGGTGATCTCGCCGCCGGTCAGGGTTTCGCGCTCCAGCAGGGCCTGTGCGATGCCGTCCAGCGCGGCGCGGTCGGTGCGCAGCAGACGGCGGGCATGCTCCATGCCTTCGTCGGTGATGCGGCGGATCTCCTCGTCGATGCGCCAGGCGGTGCGCTCGGACCGCGCGCCCGGCTCGGCGGCGGCATGGGCGACATAGCCGATCTCCTCGCTCATCCCCCAGGCCGTGACCATGCGGCGGGCGAGGTCGGTGGCGGCGCGGAAGTCGGCCTCCGCACCGGTGGTGACGTGATCGGGGCCGAAGACGATCTCCTCGGCAGCCCGGCCGGCCATGGCGACGGCGATGTCCGCCATCAGCTTGGCACGCGAGACCGAGACGCGGTCGCCTTCCGGCAGCCGCACGACCATGCCCAGAGCGCCGCCGCGCGGGATGATGGTGGCCTTGTGGATCGGGTCGGCCTGCGGGCAGCGCAGGGACACCAGCGCGTGCCCCGCTTCATGCACCGCGATCAGCCGCCGCTCGTGCGCCGACAGGGCGAGGCTGCGCCGCTCGGTGCCCATCAGCACGCGGTCCTTGGCGGATTCGTAATCCGCCATGGTGACGACGACACGGCCCTGCCGCGCTGCCGACAGGGCGGCCTCGTTGGTCAGATTGGCGAGCTCGGCGCCGGAGAAGCCGGGGGTGCCGCGCGCCACGGTGCGGGCGCAGACGTCGGGGGCCAGCTTCAGACGGCCGGCATGGACGCCCAGGATGGCCTCGCGCCCCGCCACGTCGGGCAGGCTGACATGGATATGACGGTCGAAGCGGCCGGGGCGGAGCACCGCGGCGTCCAGCATTTCCGACCGGTTGGTGGCGGCGATCACCACCACGTCGCCGCCCTCGACGATGCCGTCCATCTCCACCAGCAACTGGTTCAGCGTCTGCTCGCGTTCCGAATGGCTGTTGGATTCGCCGCGCTTGCCGGCCAGCGCGTCGATCTCGTCGATGAACAGGATGCAGGGGGCGCTGGCGCGAGCGGTCTTGAACAGGCTGCGGACGCGCGCGGCGCCCAGCCCGACGAACATCTCGACGAAGTCGGAGCCCGAGGCGGCGAAGAAGGGAACCCCGGCCTCTCCCGCCGCGGCCTTGGCCAGCATGGTCTTGCCGGTGCCGGGAGGCCCGACCAGCAGGATGCCCTTGGGCACGCGGGCGCCGGCCATGGCGAAGCGGCGCGGATCCTTCAGGAACTGCACCGTCTCACGCAGCTCCTCCTTGGCCTCGTCCACGCCCGCCACATCGGCGAAGACCGTCTTGGTGTCCTCCGGGCGCACGCGGGTGGCGCGCCCCATGCCGAAGAACTGGCCGCCGCTGAGCAGCAGCGCGCCGATCAGCAGGGCCACGACCAGGAAGGGCGCCGCGCGGTCGAGAACTTGAACCGTCTGCGCCATCAGCCCGTCCGGCCCTTCGTCGAAGGCGATGGCGACCTTGTGGGCGCGCAATTCCTTCAGAAGGTCGTCGGTCACCGGCATCACGGTGCGGTAGCGGCTGCCGTCGGTCGCCACCGCATGGCCGGCGCCGTTCGAGAAGGTCAGGGAGTCGATCTCGCCACGGCCGGCCCGCTCGATCAGCGCGCTGTAGGTCGCCGGCTGTTCGCCTGCCCGCTGGCTGTGATCGTACCATGCCGCGAAGCCGAGCCACGCGGCGAGCAGGGCGGCCAGGGCGGCAAGCGCGATCATCGGACGTTTCGGCAGCGTTGGCATCTCGGCTCCGCGAAAGGATGGGGACTGGCTTTCGGTCTATGACATTGATGGGGGACATGCCGCCGCCGCAGCAACCGTTAACGCCCCCGGTCCCTTCTTTGACACCTTAAGCGGTGCGTTTTCCGAATGCCCGGCTTCGGATTAATCGGCCATCTCAAGAGGTTGCCGATATGCTTTTGTTCGGACAGTATAGTTTCCCAACCAAAGTGATCCGCCCGAACAATAAGGACCACACAGACATGGCCGAGGCCGCCGCGGCACCCGCCCTCCAACTGGACGGCGTGACCTGCACCTTTCCCTCACCCGACGGCCGGGGACGTTCCTATACCGCCGTACAAGGAGCCAGCTTCACCGTCGCGGACGGGGAGTTCGTGTCGATCGTCGGCCCGACCGGCAGCGGCAAGTCGACGATGCTGAACGTCGCCGCCGGGCTGCTGAAGCCCAGCGAGGGCCGCGCGCTCTCCTTCGGGCAGCCGGTGACCGGCATCAATCCCAAGGCCGGCTACATGTTCCAGGCCGAAGCGCTGATGCCCTGGAAATCGGCACTGGACAATGTCGCCGCCGGGCTGGAGTTCCGCGGCGTCTCCAAGGCGGAGGCGCGCGAGCGAGCGCGGCCCTGGCTGTCCCGCGTCGGGCTGGAGGGGTTCGGCGACCGCTTCCCCCACCAGTTGTCGGGCGGCATGCGCAAGCGCGTGGCGCTGGCCCAGACGCTGATCGTCGATCCCAAGATCATCCTGATGGACGAGCCCTTCTCGGCGCTCGATGTCCAGACCCGCCAGATGATGGAGAACGAGCTGCTCGACCTGTGGGCGGCGGACCGCAAGTCGGTGGTCTTCATCACCCACGACCTGGAGGAGGCGATCGCCATGTCCGACCGGGTGCTGGTGCTGTCCGCCGGGCCGGGCGCCCGGCTGATCGGCGAGTACCGCATCGACCTGGAACGGCCGCGCGACGTGGCGGAAATCCGCATGACGCCGCAGTTCCTGGCCCTTCACAAGGAGATCTGGGGCCAGCTGCGCGACGAAGTTCTGAAGGGCTACGCCCAGACCAAGCTGCGGTGACGACATCATGACATCCCATGCCAAGCGCCTGCCCAGCCGTCCGGTCATCCTGCTGATGCAGCTGGGCGTCCTGATCTCCTTCTTCCTGATCTGGCACGTCCTGACCGCGACGGGAATACTCAGCCCCTTCTTCTTCGGCACGCCGGGGGCCGTGCTGGCCCGCACCTGGGCGGATTTCGCCTCGGGCGTGATCTGGTACCATCTCGGCATCACGCTGCTGGAGACGGCGCTGGCCTTCGTCATCGGAACCGTGGCCGGCATCGCCTTCGGCTTCTGGTTCGCCCGCGCACCTTTGGTCTCCCTTGTCTTCGACCCCTACATCAAGGCGATCAACGCGCTGCCCCGCGTGGTTCTCGCGCCGATCTTCGCGCTGTGGCTCGGGCTCGGCATCTGGTCGAAGGTGGCGCTGGGGGTGACGCTGGTCTTCTTCATCGTCTTCTTCAACGTCTATCAGGGCGTGAAGGAGGTCAGCCCGGTGGTGCTGGCCAATGCCCGCATGCTGGGCGCCAGTTCCCGCGACCTGTTCCGGCATGTCTATTTGCCATCGGCCCTGTCCTGGGTGTTCTCCTCGCTGCACACCGCCGTCGGCTTCGCCATGGTCGGCGCGGTGGTGGGCGAATATCTGGGCTCCGCCGCCGGGCTCGGCTACCGCATCCATCAGGCGGAAGGCGTGTTCGACACGGTCGGCGTCTTTTCCGGCATGCTGGTGCTGACGATCTTCGTCGTCCTCATCGATGCCGCCGTCACCATGATCGAGAAGCCGCTTCTGCACTGGCGCCCGCAGGACAATCACGGCGGGCAGCACTGAGTTCCTTAGGAAATATCAATTTGGGGGAGGAAAACAATGATGCTCAAATCGCTGATGGCCGCCGCCGCGGTCGCCCTGACCCTGGGAACGGCCGGATTGGCCGCGGCCCAGCAGAATCTTGAGAAGACCGACATCAAGATCGCCGTCGGCGGCAAGCCGCTGCTCTATTACCTGCCGCTGACGCTTGCCGAGCGGCTGGGATACTTCAAGGATGCCGGCCTGAACGTCCAGATCAACGACTTCGGCGGCGGCGCCAAGAGCCTTCAGGCCCTGATCGGCGGCTCGGCAGACGTGGTGACCGGCGCCTACGACCACACCATCCAGATGCAGGCCAAGAGCCAGCCCATCGTGGCGGTGGCCCAGCTCGGCCGCTATCCCGGCATCGTGCTGGCTTCCGTCAACAAGGCCGGCACCATCAAGTCGGTGAACGACCTAAAGGGCAAGAAGGTAGGCGTGACCGCCCCCGGCTCCTCCACCAACTTCATGCTGAACCATGTGCTGACCTCCATGGGCTTGAAGCCTGAGGATGCCTCGGTCATCGGCGTCGGCGGCGGTCCCAGCGCCATTGCCGCGATCAAGCGCGGGGAAATCGACGCCATCGTCAACCTCGACCCGGTGATCAGCCAGGCGCAGGCCGACGGCGACATCACCGTCCTGCTGGACACCCGGACGGAAAAGGGCACCATGGACGTCTATGGCGGTCCCTATCCCGCCGCGGTGCTCTACATGAAGCCCGACTTCATCAAGGAGAATCCGAAGACCACGCAGGCGCTGACCGACGTTTTCGTCCGCACCATGCTGTGGCTGAACAAGGCCAGCACCGACGACGTGCTGAAGGTGCTGCCGGAGGAGTATTTCCTGGGCAACAAGTCGCTCTACGCCCAGGCCTTCGAGCATTCCAAGCCGACCTATTCGCCGGACGGCCGCTTCACCCAGGCCGGTGCCGATGCCGCGCTGAAGGTGCTGAAGGCTTTCGACCCGGCCGTGGCGTCGACCAACATCGACCTGTCCAAGACCTACACCAACCAGTATGTCGAGGATTCGCTGAAGCGCCTGCAGCAGTGAGCCTCGCGGGCCGGGCCGGAATACCCATATAATAATTGTGGGCGCGGCATTCCGTCGCGCCCATTTTCATGATGCACTGCCGTTAGACTGGACGAAATCGGTCCTGATTGCTTCCCGGATCAGGATCCCCCATCCAACAGCGGAGTGCCCGATGGCCAAAGTGATTTTCTACGGAATGGCCGGTTGCCCAGCGAACGCCAAGCAGAAGCAGCAGCTGACCGCCGCCGGTCACACGCTGGTCGAACGCGATCTTGCCACCGCCGATTTGACCGCTGCCGACCTCCGCGCCTTCTTCGGCGACAAGGATGTCGACGCCTGGTTCAACCGCCGCGCCGCCGCCGTGAAGTCGGGCGCCGTCAATCCCGATGCTCTCGACGAGACCGCCGCGCTGTCCGCCATGCTGGCAGACCGCGAGTTGATCCGCCGTCCGCTGATCCAGTCCGGCGACCGCCGCGAGGCCGGCTTCGACCCCACCACGCTGCATGGCTGGATCGGCCTGACCTCCGGCGAAAGCTGCGACGACAAGCATGCCCGTGGCCAGTGCGACCACGGCCACCAGCATTTCGTCAAGGCACCGGCCGCCTGACGGGGCTCACTCCGGCGGCACTTCACGCGGCTTGCGGTCCTCGCCGATGGCGACATAGGTGAACACGCCTTCCGTGACCTTGATCGGGTCGGAGCCGGAGCGTTCGCGCCGCACCCAGGTCTCGATGCGGACGCGCAGCGAGGTGCGGCCGACCTTCTCGATCCGGGCGAAGCAGCTGACCTCGTCGCCGACGAAGACCGGCTTGTGGAAGGTCATCGCCTCGATGCCGACGGTGGCGACGCGGCCATGGCTGCGCCGTACCGCCACCGTGCCGCCGGCCAGATCCATCTGGGCCAGCAGCCAGCCGCCGAAGATGTCGCCGTTCGGATTGGTGTCCGCCGGCATGGCGATGGCCCGCAGGGCAGGGCCGTTGTCGAAGTCGTATGCGTGCGCTCCGCTCATGCTTCCTCCGGCGTCTCGAAAATTTCCTGCACAAAAGCTTGTGGCACCGCACTATAAACGGCACAGGATGCGCTTGCGCACCCCTGACGAAATTCCTATCATCCCGTCATGAGCGACCTTTTCGAGAACACGGCCCCGAAGGCCGACAGCTACTCTGCCCAGGATATCGAGGTTCTGGAGGGGCTGGAGCCCGTCCGGCGCCGGCCGGGCATGTATATCGGCGGCACCGACGACCGTGCGCTGCACCATCTGGTGGCGGAGGTTCTGGACAACGCCATGGACGAGGCGGTGGCCGGACATGCCAGCCGCATCGACCTGGAACTGTCCGCCGACGGCACGGTGATGGTGCGCGACAACGGGCGCGGCATTCCCATCGACGACCACCCGAAATATCCGGGCAAGTCGGCGCTGGAAGTCATCATGACCACGCTGCACTCCGGCGGCAAATTCTCCAACAAGGTCTACCAGACCTCGGGCGGCCTGCACGGCGTCGGCCTGTCGGTGGTGAACGCCCTGTCGGACCGGCTGACGGTGGAGATCGCCCGCGAGAAGCAGCTCTACGTCCAGGAATACAGCCGCGGCCTGCCGCTGGGGCCGCTGGCCCATCGCGGCAACGTCAACCGCCGCGGCACCACCATCCGCTTCCATGCGGATGCCGAGATCTTCGGCGAGAGCGCCCATTTCGAACCGCACCGGTTGTACCGGCTGGCGCGCTCCAAGGCCTATCTGTTCCGTGGGGTGGAGATCCGGTGGAGTTGCGACCCGTCGCTGCTGTCGGTGGACGCCACCACGCCGGCATCGGAGACCCTGCATTTTCCCGGCGGGCTTCAGGACTACCTGACCGCGGCGCTGAAGGACCGCAAGACGCTGACGCGGGCGCCCTTCGCCGGCGCGCTCGACTTCCCCAACGGCCAGGGCCGGGTGGAATGGGCGGTGGCGTGGCCGGATGACGACGAAGGCTTTTCGCACACCTACTGCAACACCGTGCCGACTCCCCAGGGCGGCACCCATGAGGCCGGCCTGCGCACCGCGCTGACCCGCGGCCTGAAGGCCTATGGCGAGCTGACGAACAACAAGCGCGCCGGGCAGGTCACCGCCGACGACGTGATGGGCGACGCCTGCATCCTGCTGTCGGTCTTCATCCGCGAACCGCATTTCCAGGGCCAGACCAAGGAAAAGCTGGTGACGGCCGAGGCGCAGCGCCTCGTCGAAACCGCGGTGAAGGACCATTTCGACCATTGGCTGTCCGGCGATCCGCAGAGCGCAAACGCCCTGCTGGAGCGCCTGATCGAAAAGGCGGAAGAACGCGCGCGCCGCAAGCAGTCCAAGGAGATGACGCGCAAGTCGGCAACCCGCCGCCTGCGCCTGCCCGGCAAGCTGGCGGACTGCTCGCGCAACTCTCCCGAGGGTACCGAACTGTTCCTGGTGGAGGGTGACTCGGCCGGCGGCTCCGCCAAGCAGGCGCGCCAGCGCGAGACCCAGGCCATCCTGCCGCTGCGCGGCAAGATCCTGAACGTCGCCAGCGCATCGGTCGACAAGATGAAGGCCAATCAGGAGTTGAACGATCTGGTCCAGGCGCTGGGCTGCGGCACCGGCAAGGACTTCTCGACCGACAAGCTGCGGTACGAGCGGGTCATCATCATGACGGACGCCGATGTCGACGGCGCCCACATCGCCTCCCTGCTGATGACCTTCTTCTACCGCGAGATGCCGGGCCTGATCCAGGAAGGCCACCTGTATCTCGCCCTGCCGCCGCTCTACCGCCTCAGCCACGGCAACAAGCAGGTCTACGCCCGCGACGACGCCCACAAGGACGAGCTGCTGTCGAAGATGTTCAAGGGCAAGAAGCCCGACATCAGCCGCTTCAAGGGCTTGGGCGAAATGATGCCGGCCCAGCTGCGCGACACGACAATGGACCCGTCCAAGCGCTCGCTTCTGCGCGTGGTCGTGCCCAATGCCGCCGATCCGGAAGAAAAGCCGGAATTCGAGCGTACCCGCTCCCTGGTCGAGGAACTGATGGGTAAGAAGGCGGAGCTTCGCTTCCGCTTCATCCAGGACAACGCGAAGTTTGTGAAGGCGGATGATATCGACGTTTAGTTATTGCTCCTGTTGACGGACCTGTCTGAACAGGCATTCGGAATGTAACGGATGACCTTGCCGCATGGGACGGCAGGTCATCACGTCGCCGAAGGCACCGCCATGACAGGCGCAGCGTCGGCTGGACTCCAAGTGGAAAACATCGCGCAAAATTCCCGCTTTTGGGGAAGCCTTTGCTTGGTTTATCATCCTGGGCACAGGCATTCCGGAATTTATCCGCGACGTTTTCCGCCCTCAGGAGACGCATGCACCCCTTAGCCTTTCCCGGAGCGAACATTCCGGCTGACGCCCTCCCGCCGGAGATTGTCGCCGAAGCTCTTTCGTCACTGACTCCTTTCGCCACCGACCTGTTCATGCCGCGCTACGAGCCTTGCGAAGTCGGGCGCTGGCAGTTGCGGGTGGCACCGATGCTGGTGAGCTCCGGCTATTGGAGTCCAGCGATGATGACGACCGGGACCGCCGCCCTGTTCCGACGGGAGGCGGATGGCGACCCTCGCTGCTGGATGTCGATGACGCCGATGGAGATCGAAAGTCAGGAGATCGGCGTGCGCGCCGCCACCGGCCATACGGTGGTGATGGGTATGGGCATGGGTTGGGCGGCGGTGAACGCGGCGCTACGGCCGGAAGTGACGCGGGTCACCGTCGTCGAACTCGACCCTGATGTGATCGAGGTCAACCGGCGCATCGGCCTGTTCGACCAGCTTCCGGCCGAGGCCGTGGCGAAGATCGTTCTCGTCAACGCCGATGCGCTGGAATTCCGTACCGCGGAGCCAACCGATACGCTGATGACCGACATCTGGCTGCCGATCAATGGCGACGAGCGGATGGAACAGTCCCGGGCCATGCGCGCAACACCGGCGCGCGGCGGGTCTATGTCTGGGGCCAGGAACTGGCAATAGCCCGCCGCGCCCGAACGCAGGGTGTGGAACTGACCGACGCGACTGTCGCAGGCATCGTCGCGGAGTTCGGCCTTCCCCTGATCGGGCCGGAACGTCCCGATTATCCGTCATTGATTGCCCGCGCCGCGGACAAATGGCTGCGGGATCTGTAACGGACCCGGTCCATCGGGCAGGGGTGCACTCGCCCATCCGGCAACCGCTCCCCATATCCGGCCCAGCGATACCAACGGACGATCCGATCATGCGCATGCTCCCGCCGCTCGCCGCCCTGCTGATGGGTGCTTCGGTCCTCGCCGCCTGCACCAACGAGAGGGTGGTGGCGAACGAACCGTCCTCCGCCTATACGCTCAGCGAGGTTTCCTACGGGGCGGGAAACCGCGACCTGCGGGTGGTTCTGCATGGCGACCCCTTCGGCCTGCCGCCGGAGCGCTTCGCGGAAAAGGTTCTGCCCCACATGCAGAACCGCGTGGCCGGGGTGAAGACCAACCTCACCACCACGCCGAACGACACGGCGCGGCGGGATTACAAGGTGGTTCTGGCCTTCAACGTCGCGGAGACGATGCTGAACTCGTCGCTTTGCACGGATGGGCCGATCCCGACGTCGCCGCCGGGCGGACCCATCGTCGTGCAGGGGGCGTTCTGCCGCTCCGGCGGCGCGCTGACCTCGGCCACCGGCTGGCTCGACCGGCCGCAGGGGCCGGACGATCCCGATTTCCGCAACCTGATCAGCGACATGACCTTTGCCCTGTTCCCCAGCCGGCGGGCCGGCCTGTTCTGCGGCGGCATCGACTGCTGACGGCAGTGGCGGGCCGTCAGTCCCGCAGCAGCCAGTCGCGCATCAGGGCGGTCACCGCCTGCGGCTGCTCCATTGCCGACAGGTGCCCGCAATCCTCGACCAGCACCAGCCTCGCGCCGGGGATCGCTTCGGCCATCTCCTCGTGCAGGGCGGGCGGGGTCAGCACGTCCTGGCGTCCGCAGACCACCAGCGTGGGGCAGCGGATGGCGGAAAGTCCGGGGCGGCTGTCCGGGCGGTTGATGATCGCCTCCTGCTCGCGGGCATAGCCGTCCACCCCGACCCGCTCCATCTGGTTCAGCACCGGCCTGACGAACCCCTCATCGGCCATGCGGCCGGGGTGGATCAGGCGGGGCAGGGCGGCGCGGATCACCTGCCCATAGCGGCCCTGGCGGGCGAGCGCGACCGCCTCGCGCCGGGTGACGCTCGCCTCCGCCGTGTCGGGGCGGGCGTTGGTGTCGAGCAGCGCCAGCCTGTCAACGCGCTGCGGCGCCCGGCGCAGGATCTCCAGGGCGACATAGCCGCCCATCGACAGGCCGGCGACGGCGAAGCGGTCGGGCGCCGCCGCCAGCACCTTGTCCGCCATGGCGGCGATGGACTCGCAGTCCGCCAGCTCGACCACCTGCGGGTCGGCGACATCGGCGAGGTGGCGGAGCTGATGGTCCCACAGCGCCGCGTCCAGCGGCATGCCGGGCAGCAGGATCAGGGCGGGGCGTCCGGGCGTGGGGCTGTTCGGCATCGGGCTTTTCCTCCGCTCACTTCACCAGGGCGACGATGACCTTGAAGACCGGCGTGCCGGCCCGTTCCATCCATTCGAACAGGACCATCTCTGTGGTGACGATGGTGACGCCGGCGGCGCGCATCCGCTCCAGCGCGGCGGCGTGGTTGGCGGGGGTGCGCGAGGATACCGCGTCGGCGACCAGATAGACCTCATGGCCCTGCTGGCGCAGCCCCAGCGCGGTCTGCATGACGCAGACATGGGCCTCCGTCCCGCACAGCACGATCTGCGGACGCTTCAACTCTTCGATCGCGGTGTTGAAGGCCGGCTCGCCGGTGCTTCCGAAGGTGATCTTCTCGATCACCGGGGTGCCGGGCGGCAGTTCGGCGCGCACCGCTTCCACCGTCGGCCCAAGGCCGCGGGAATACTGCTCCGTCACCAGCACCGGCACGGACAGGGCCGCCGCGGCCTTCAACAGCATCCCGGCATTTCGGACGACGCGGGCGGATTCGTGGATGGCCGGCAACAGGCGTTCCTGGACGTCGACCACAACCAGCACCGATTCCTGGGCACGAAGAATCATCAAATGCACTCGACCGTTCCATTTGGGGCATGGCGTCCTTGTCCAGGGCGCCGGCAATGGCCGCGACTCGCGGCAACGCCGTCGGACAGCCTAGCGCAGAGCATCGATTTCGCCAACGCGGCGTGTTTTCGCGCCTATTTTCGGCATCGGAACATCGGATCTATTGACATGTCGCTTTGTCTACCTATTCTTCGGGCTCATCCAGGCATCGGGCGATGATCGCTCGATTTGCGCACTCCAGAACAGAAACAGGTTGGATGCTTTTTTCGGAACTTGGGCTTGGCCCTGACGTCCTGCGCGCCATCGAGGACAAGGGTTACACCCAACCGACGCCCATTCAGGAACAGGCAATTCCCTGTGTCCTGCAACGCCGCGACGTGCTGGGCTGCGCGCAGACGGGCACCGGCAAGACGGCGAGCTTCACCTTGCCCATGATCGACATCCTGGCGTCGGGCCGTGCCCGTGCGCGGATGCCGCGGTCCCTGATCCTGGAGCCGACGCGCGAGTTGGCGGCCCAGGTGGCGGAAAGCTTCGAGACCTACGGCAAGCACCACAAGCTCAGCATGGCGCTGCTGATCGGCGGCGAGACCTTCACCGAACAGGTGAAGAAGCTCGACCGCGGGGTGGATGTTCTGATCGCGACTCCGGGTCGTCTGATCGACCTGTTCGAGCGCGGCAACATCATGCTGAACGACATCAAGGTCTTCGTCATCGACGAGGCCGACCGCATGCTCGACATGGGATTCATCCCCGATATCGAGCGCATCGTCAGCAAGTTGCCGAAGAACCGGCAGACCCTGTTCTTCTCCGCGACCATGCCGCCGGAAATCCGCCGTCTGGCCGACGCCTTCCTCAGCGATCCGATGGAGATCAGCGTCGCCCCGCCCGCCTCGCCGGCGGAAACGGTGACGCAGGCGATGGTCCTGGTGCACGAGATGGACAAGCGCAAGGCTCTGCGCCATCTGCTGCAGACCGAGGATGTGAAGAACGCCTTCATCTTCTGCAACCGCAAGCGCGACATCGCCGTGCTGCAGAAGTCGCTGGAGCGTCACGGGTTCAATGTCGGCGCGCTGCATGGCGACATGGTCCAGTCCAAGCGGACCGAGACGCTGGAGCGTTTCAAGCAGGGCGAAATCACCCTGCTGGTCTGCTCCGACGTCGCCGCCCGCGGCATCGATGTGCAGGGTCTCAGCCACGTCTTCAATTTCGACGTGCCGCTGACGCCGGACGACTATGTCCATCGCATCGGCCGCACCGGCCGCGCGGGCAACAAGGGCCGCGCCTTCATGCTGGCGACGCCCGACGACACCAAACTGGTCGGCGCCATCACGCGCCTCATCAAGCGGGAGATCCCCATGATCGCCATCGACGGCCTGGAGACGGCCGAGTTCGGCGAGGAAGACAGCGGCTCCCGTGGCCGTGGCCGTGGCCGTGGAGGCCGCGCTGCCAAGACGGAAGCCCGTCCGCCCCGCGGCGGCCGTGAGGAGCGCGCCCCGCGTGAGGAACGCGCGCCCCGCGAGGAGCGCGCCGCCCGTGAGGATCGGCCGGCCCGTGAAGAGCGTCCCGTCCGTGAGGATCGGCCGGTTCGTGAGGAGCGGGTTGCCCGCGACGACCGTCCGGTGCGCGAGGAGCGTCAGCCCCGTGAATCGCTGGCCGCAGCCGAGGCGCGCCGCAGCAACGATCCGCGCCGCGATCGTGACCGCGACCGCCGCCGCCGCCGTGACGACGACGATGACGACGTGCCGGTGATTGGTTTCGGCGACCATATGCCGGCCTTCATGCTGCGTTCCGCCCGTCCGCGTCCGTCCGCCGAAACCTCGACCGACACGTCGCAGGAGGGCTGAGCCCGTGCAGACCATCTTCGTCATGGTCAAATGCGATCTCGGCAAGGCCTATGAGGTCGCCGATCAGGCCGTGCAGCTGATCGAACAGGTCTCGGAGGTGCATTCGATCTCCGGCCAGTACGATCTGCTGATGAAGTGCTATCTGAAGCAGGATGACGACATCGGCCGCTTCGTGACCGAGCATGTCCAGACCCTGCCGGGGGTGCGCGACACCTTTACGCTGATCGCCTACAAGGCCTTCGCCTGACGACAGGTGCTTCGTTCGACAGTGGAAAGGCCGGGCATTTGCCCGGCCTTTCTGCATTTCAGGGAAGGCTGGCTGCGACCGCCCTTACCAGCCCACCACGATCCGCGCATGAGACGGTACCGGCACGATGCCGTCCACCGCCTGCGCATCGAACCGCCGCGCGATGTCGGCCTCCAGCGCGCCGCGCCGTTCCCTGTCCAGGCCGCCCAGCCGGTGGCCGAAGCTCATGTCCAGGGCGGCGCGCCAGAAGGGCTGGCCGGCCGGCGCCTTGCGGACCGGGGTCAGGTCGGTCTCGGCGCTCTGCTCAAATCCCGAGCCCCGCATCGCATCGGCGAGCAATCCGGGCTCGGCAAAGCGAAACAGAGGGTCAAGGCTGCCATCCTCGCCCAGATGGGCGGCCACGACATCGCCGATCTCGGCGAACAGGCCATTGCCGGCGCGCGGCCCCCAGACCATGAAGGCGGCCTTGCCGCCGGGGCGCAGCACGCGACGGACCTCGCGCAGGGCGGCCTCCACCGCCGGCACGAACATGATCCCGAAGCGGCAGGTCACGCGGTCGAAGGCGGCATCTGCGAAGGGCAGGGCGGTCATGTCCGCCGCGGTGAAGGCGGGTGCCGGCCCATCGACGCCGCGGGAACGGCGCACCGCACCGGCCATCATGCCGGGAACGAGATCGCTGCCGACCACCAGACCGCCCGGCCCGGCCCGGCGCGCGGCGCTCAGCGCCGGCTCTCCCGCACCGGACGCAAGGTCGAGCAGCCGGTCGCCCTCCGCCAATCCGGCGGCGTCCAGCAGCGGACGGTTCAACTTGTCGGCCAGATCGGCCATCGGGTCGGCCCAGCGGTCCCAGGCATCGGCGCTGGCGGTCCAGCGGTCGCGCTCGCGGGCGGCGTCTGGCTTCACGGGGTTGGGATTGACGGAATCGGAAAGCGGTGTCGCGGTCAATGAAGAAGCCTCGCCGTGCCGGCCACGCGCTGGACCGTGTCGGCATCGCTCAGCCGCTCGCCGAGAGCCGTCAGCTCGTCGGACATCTTGCGGTTGGCGTCGGTCAGTTGCTGGATGCGGGTCTGCGCCGCCTGATTCTGCGCAGACAGCGTCGCCACCGTCTCCGTCAGCTTGCGGATTTGCTGGGACTGGCGCGCCGACGCCTCGTTCAGGCTGCGGCGGATCGATCCGACGGCCACCAGCACGACAAGGCTGATGGTCACGCCGGCCGCAATGGCGACGATGCTGATCCCGGTGAACCAGTCCATGGGCGGCAAGCTTCCGCCGATTCCACCGATTGGTCAAGCTGCCCGACAATCCGTGACCGCGGCATAAACGCCGACGGACCCGGCACCGTGTCCGGTGCGGGCCCATCGGGCAAAATTCATTAGAGCGGATTGCAATCCGCTTTGGACCGCGACGGCGGACCCGGCCGCTCATGCGGCCGACGCCTGACCGGCGAATGAGGTCATATCAACCTAAAGCGAATGCAAATTCGCTTTGGACCGCGGCGGGCGGTCAGCCGACGGTGCCGCTCACCGGACGCTCGGCCTTCATGCGCAGTTCCTTCAGGTGGTCGCCGAAGGCGCGCAGGACCGGCAGGATGCGTTGGGTCTGGTCGGCGGTGACGTGGGCATCCGTCTTCAGCACGATGGAGGGCGCCTCGCTCATCAGGCGCTTGGCGCGCATCGGGCCGACCTTGTCGTCGAGGAACATGGCCATACCCATCAGAATGCCCAGCGTGACGTCGTCCGGAGCCTTGGGCAGGGCCAGGACTTCATGGAGTTCGTTCAGCAG
Organism: Azospirillum ramasamyi; assembly: GCF_003233655.1. NCBI lineage: Bacteria > Pseudomonadati > Pseudomonadota > Alphaproteobacteria > Rhodospirillales > Azospirillaceae > Azospirillum > Azospirillum ramasamyi. Next base: position 1,371,818 of record NZ_CP029829.1, on the reverse strand, counting down.
CGTGTAGGCGACGATGGAGGTGCGTTCGATGGTGTCGACGTCGGCGGCCATGGGCATCGGGCAGGTCCTCGGGAAACGTTCGAATGAAACGTTGCGGGTGAGACGCTGGCGGGTGACGCGGGAAGGCATCCTTGTCCAGGACATCAACGCCAGCGAAATCCGTCGTTCCCCGAGGGTAATCATCACTTTATAACCAAAGCGTTAACCAAAGGCCTCCCGAGTCGCCCGAGTCGCATTTTTCCGAGTCGCAATCTGGCGTTCTCAGCGCTTTCCGCCGCTGCGCGCCCTGGTCGAAAGGGACAGCTCCGCAACCTCCTCTCGCGCGGTGCTTTCCAGTCCGGCGGACTGCACGATTCCGCGGTTGAAGGGGTGATAGCTCTGCGCGTAGATGCTGCGGATCTTGACGACGTAATCCTGTGTCTCGCGGTAGGGCGGGATGCCCTTGTGCTGCAGGACCGCCCCCTCTCCGGCATTGTAGCCGGCCAGAGCATGGGTCACGTTGCCGTCGAAATAGGCCAGCAGCCAGCGCAGGTACTTCATGCCGCCGCGCAGGTTCTGTTCCGCGTCGAACGGGTTGGTGACGCCGAAGCGTTCCGCCGTCTCCGGGATCAGCTGCATCAGCCCCTGGGCGTTCTTGTGCGACACCACGTCGACGCGATAGCCGGACTCCACCGCGATGATCGCCAGAACGAGATCGGGGTCGAGGCCGTAGGTGGGTGCCATCTTCTGCACCATGGCGCGGATTTCGGCGGGCGGCTTTCGGATGATGCCCCAGCGCAGGTTGGGCGGTTCGCAGCGGTCCGGAGTCTTCACGTTGCCGCTGACGCTGCCGACCAGCCGTTCCGCCTGTTCGCTGCCCAATGCGGCGGCCTTCCGCAACCAGGCGCGGCCAAGCTCGGCATTCTTGCTGACGCCGCCCACGCCGGCCATGTGCATACGCCCGGCCATCAGTGCCGCATCGGCATAATCCTGACGGGCCGCGCGGCAATAGAGCGATAATGCCAACCGTGCGTCGCTCTTGACCCCGTTGCCCCGTTCGTAATGCTGCGCCAGTTCATATTGGGCCCGGACGCTGCCTTTGTTGGCGAGCGCTTCCAGCGCCACGACGGTCCTCTCCGCGACGTTGGCCTGGGCGGGAACGGCAGCCAGCAGGCCGGGAAGCATCAGGGCGGCGGCCAGCGCAGCGATGCGCGCACGGCTGGAGAACTGCCGGCGGGTGCGCCGATGGGTTGCGGATGCACGAAGCGCGGACGGCGTACCGCAAAGGTTCGTGTGGTGTTCCACCGGGCCCCCCTGTATGATTTTATTGAAGCCGTTCGAGACAATCGAAAGATCGATGTCAGAACTCACAGGGAGGACACCGCCGCGTCTGCTGCACCGATCGGCAGAGTTGGCGGCATAATTCGAAACGGAAGGCCGGCTGCCTGTCACTAAGTCACCAAAACCGCTTGATGTGGCGCCGCCAATAAAAAATCCATAGGCCGATCGAGGTGTTTCGATCGGTCTTTTTATTTTCATGTTGGTCATGCGTCCTCCAATCGTGTTGGAGAGATAACGAAAGACCAAATTTTTATCCAACGCCCGAACGGTGATCATCCTGGGATACACGGGGTACTCTAGGGGTAATCTGGCCCGATTGTATGACCCACTAGCCTTTTTCCCAACTGGCAGCCCCTTTGTGCGCTCATTACGTAGGGATCGGGCCAGATAATCGGTTGCAAATTCGGCGGCCCCGGACGATGCAAGCAAACCTCGTCCGGGGCCGTTGCGCCGAAGGCCCCGGCAGTGCCGGAAGAACCGCGAAAGTGGTCGGTGCGGCTGTGGCGAACGGCATTGAAGGAGGCATCGTTTCACCGATGGCGAACCACGTCGCGACCACCTTGAGCCACCGAATGCGCGGCCCGGCCCCGGTCGAGCCTGTAGCCTTCGGCGCCGAGGCCGTCGGCCGGACCCGTTCGGACCGCGCACCGACGTACACTGACCTGAACCCCACCGATGCCCGTAACGGCCGTGCCGCCACCAATGGCGCGCAGAATGCCGCGGCTCAGACGGAGACCCATTTGAACGCTCATGCCGAGGCTATCGAGGCCGAAGCCGGAAGCGATGCGGCCAAGAGCGACGCAGCCGGGATGGACGCGGCCAGGATCGACGAGGCCGGGATTGGCGGGGCCCACCTCGACCCAGCCGACGCCACGTCCGCCGACGACGAATTCCGTCCCGATCCCAATGCGCCGCCGGACCCGGCGGTGATCCGGCAGATCGAAGAGGAAATCCCGCGTCTGCGCCGTTTCGCCCGCGCCATGGTGCGCGATGCCACGCTGGCCGACGATCTGGTCCAGGAATGCCTTGAACGCGCGCTGTCCCGCCTGCATCTGTGGCGCCCCGGCACCAACCTGCGCGCCTGGCTGTTCACCATCCTGCGCAATCTGCACATCAACGGCGTCCGCCGCCGCCAGCCGGTGGTCGACATCGACGCCGAAGCGCAGGCCGCCATCGGCGCGGCACCGGGGTCGCAATTCGTGCGGATGGAACTGCGCGACCTGCGCCGCGCGCTCGCCCTGCTGCCGAACGAACAGCGGGAGGTCGTGCTGCTGATCGGCCTGGAAGGGATTTCCTACAACGAGGCGGCCGATATCCTCGGCATTTCGATCGGCACGGTGAAGTCGCGCCTGTCACGCGGCCGCCGCGCGCTCCGCCTCCTGATGGAAGGCCGCGATCCCGGGGAGGACGCCGACGCCTGATCGGCAACGGCCAGTATCATGAAACACGGGGCGTCCGGTTGCCGGGCGCCCCGTTTTCATGTCCGGGCGCCGTCCCCGTCTTCAAAGGCGAAAAAAAAACGGCGGCGTCCGGGGAGACGCCGCCGAAGGCGGGGACAATCGAAGCGCCGTGCGGACGCGCCGGTCCTAACGTCACTTCTGCGGGGAGAGAGTGGAGTGCAGCCTCGGGAGGCTTCAGGAGATGCAGCAATCAACCGGGCGGTCCGCCGATGGTTCCATCCGGTAGGGGACGAAAGTCATCGGGGGACTCCCCGGCGGTTTCCCCGGCTCTACCGTCGCCGGACCAGACCCATGATCAGGCTGATGGCGAACAGCACCAGGAACAGGAAGAACAGGATCTGCGCGATGCCGGAGCTGGCCGACGCGATCCCGCCGAACCCGAGCGCGCCGGCGATCAGCGCGATGACGAAGAAAACAAGAGCCCAATAGAGCATCATACCCTCCCTTGCTAGGCCGAAGTAACGCAAAGGACTTCGGGCGTCGCGCATGAGACAAGCCGTGGCGCATCCGCCGTCCCGTTGTCGGCGCCCCCCGATGTCTTCCTGTCCGGGAAGACGGTTCAAGGTGACGGCAAGTACAGCCGGTGCGGCGGCATTCTGAGATCAGAACAACGCCGCGGGCATGATGTTCCCGGATCCACTATCGGCCGGAGTGTCCGCGCATGCCCGGACCATCGAGGTCTGGCATATCTGCAACAGTGCGCGCATCACCCGGCGCAAAACCGGGCGAAGCAGCCCGCGCAACAACCGGCGCCCTCGGGTGTTTCCTTCCCTGACGGCCGGCGGCCTGACCTCCGGCGACGCCGCGGTCCGGTCGCGGCGACCATCCGCAGGGAGGGAAAGATGAACACCAGGCTCTGGCTGGCGGCCTTCGCCGTCACGCTCGCGGCGGCTCCGGCCGCGATGGCGCAAAATACCTATTCAAGCACCTACTCCGGCAGCACGGGCAGCGATTCCTCGATGTCGACCGGCAAGGGAAGTTCCGGCGGGGCCTCGTCCAGAAGCGCCACGCGCCGCGGTTCCGGCCAGCCTTCGATCGCGGTGCGGCAGACCATGCTGCTGAACGAACTCAGCGCCGCCGGCTTTGTGACGGTGCGTGATTTCCATAAGGTCGGCAACGACTACGTTGCCAATGTGCAGGATCGTCAAGGCCAATGGATGACCGTGGTTCTTGATCCTGGTGCCTCCACCATCAGGCCCGCCTCCCAGGGCACCGGAGCACCGGCCCGCTGACCTCAGTTCGACAGGCGGGACCATGTGCCGGCGAGGCGGCCATAGCCTCCCGGCACCCGCTGGTCGTAGAGCGGCAGCGGCTGCCGCAGGCGCTGTCCCGCATCGCGCCCCAGTGTTCGAACCGCCGTCTCGACGGTGCCGCCGACCGGCATCCAGGCCGATGCCCCGATCGGCACCACCAGCGCAAGACCCCAGTCCATCCGCCCGCCGAACCGGCTTTGGCCGCCGTCCGGCCCCTCGGTCCAGGTGGCGTTGGCGGTCAGCCCGATGCCGCCGTCGAAGCGCCGCATCACCTCCACCGTTCCGCCCCAGTCGCCGCCCAGATAGCGCCCTAGCCGCAATGCGGTCGTGGTGTCCGCCCCCGGCGCTTCCCAATAGAGGCTGGCGTGGCCGGTGCCGCGCGCATCGCCGTCGTCGATGCCGAACAGACTGTCCGGCCGCCGCTTCCAGACCCGATTGAGGTCTAGGCCGATGGCCCAGCGGGCGGCCAGCGGCTGGTACAGGGCCTCCGCCCCGAACCCGCCATACATCTCCTCAAGCTGGCCCAGCGACAGCCGGGTGGTCAGCCCGTCCACCGGGCTGGCGAGCCACGCCGCATAGGCATGGTCGAGCGACAGCGGCCGTTCCACATAACGCGGCAGGTCGCTGCGCACCGGATGGGGGGCCGGCAGGGCGTTGGTGTCGAGAAGCGTCAGCTCGCTACCGGCATCGATGCGCAGGCCGCCGCCCAGCACCAGCCCGCGCATCGGCTCGCCGCGCAGCATCACATCGGTGTGGGTACGCTGGGCCAGTGCGGTTCCAAGTTCCGCCAGATCGAAGGTCGCGACCAGCCGCGTCGACAGGTCGAGCCTTGGGCGCCAGTCCGGCGGCGGGCCGGCGGACGGCTCTACGGCGGTGGTGCGCCAGATCTCCTCGGGACTGCCGCGATGACCGGTGGCCCGCTCCAGATCGCGGCGCAGCAGGGTCGTGGCGGCGCTCTCGATCCCAGCCGCACCGGTGACCACGCGCAACCTCTCCACCTGTGGCGGGGCGAGATCGGCGAGCAGCCGTGCCGCGTCCCCCACCTCGCGGGCCAGCGGCAGCCGCCCGCCGCCGGCCGGGTCGAGCCAGAGGGTCGCCATCTCGCCGTCGATGCGGACCGACCGGGCGGGCAATCCGCGGCTGCGGGCGACCAGCGCGATGGCCTCCGCCGACAGCGCCGCCCCTTCGGATGGCCGCGGCCCGATCACGGGGGGAGGGGGGTGAGAGCGGTCGGCATCCACAGCCGGATCGAAGCGGATCGACAGGCGCAGCATCAAGCGCCGCCCCTGCTCATAGGCGGCACCCAGATCTGCCCAGGAGGCCGGACGCCAGGACAGGCCGAGGCTGTAGCGGCTGCCGGGATCGAAGCCGGGCTCGTCCTGCCGTTGCGCCCGGAAGCGGTCGCCGGACGATTCCAGCTTCAGGCTCAGCCCTTCCAGCGGCCCCACGGCCGGCATGTGCCATTCCGCTCCGCCGAACAGGGCCACCCGCTCACCGCTGAACCATGCCCGCGGCCCGCGGCTGGTCGGCCAGGCCGAGGGATCGCGGTCGCGACGGAACCGGCCGCCCAGAAAGCGCAGCGGATTGCGCAGATGCCCGGCCTCGCCCAACGTTCCCCACCCCATGCCGACCGTAAGGTCCACATCCCACCAGCGGCGCGACAGGGCGACGTACTCGCCGGCAAAGCGCCCCTTGCCCGGCAGGTCGAGCCCGGACCCGGTTACGTCCCGCCCGCCGACCACCAGCGCCGGCCCGCGTTCGTCCTCCCGCCGCAGGCGAAGCTTGAGGTCAAGGCCGGGTTCGCTGAGGCCGTAATAGCTGGGATAGGCGCTGTTGCGCGCCGTGACCTCCAGCCAGGGCAACGGCTGCGCGGAGATGGCATAGTGACGGTGCAGGTCGCCGAGCGCCGTCAAACCGCCGCTCATCGATCCGTCTGGCGCCATCCGCGCATTCGGCATCTGCAAAAGCCCGACCCCGCCCCAGTCGGACAGGCTGGATCGCCCGTCGTCGGCAAGGACTGGAAAGGCGGTTGCGAGGATGATGATGGCGAGTTTGCGCACGCACTGATCGCAAAGGAACGGATTTATCGTCCGATCCTTCCCCGTTCATGCGTATGGATGCAACCGAAAAGCCGATGGCGGCCGTCGAAAGGCGCCCTTACGGCGCTTCGACCACCTCGAAATCGTGGGTAATGGTTGCGGTCTGGCCCAGCATGATGGAGGCGGAGCAGTATTTTTCCGCCGACAGCGCGATGGCGCGCTCCACCTTGGCCGGATCCAGCTTGCGGCCGGTCACCGTGAAATGAACATGAATCTTGGTGAAAACCTTGGGATCGGTGTCCGCCCGCTCGGCCTCGATTGCGGCGACGCAATCGGTGATCTGCTGGCGGCCCTTTTCCAGGATCATCACGACATCGAAGCAGGTGCAGCCGCCCATTCCGATCAGCAGCATTTCCATCGGGCGGATGCCGGCGTTGCGGCCGCCGGATTCGGGCGCACCATCCATCACCACGGCATGGCCGCTGCCGGATTCGCCGACGAACATCTTGCCGTCCACCCAGGTGACGCGCGCCTTCATGACCAATTCCTTCGTTCACGGTTGGTGTCAGTGACCGCGCGAAGCTAGGCGCCGCGGCGGATCGGCGCAAGAGGCGGCGGACAGCCGTTGCGCGGGTCTTGCCGCCCTGCAGCGGCGGGCCCATGGTTGCGTAGGCCGCAACGCATCTTCCGACGAGGCTTTCCATCATGCCGCATGGACACACCCACGGCGGCCATACCCACGGTACCCATCCCCATGGAACCCATGACCATGGTGGCCATCATCACGGTCCTGCCCGCTACGACCGCTCCTTCGCCCTGGGTGCGCTGCTGAACATCGGCTTCGTGATGGTGGAGGCGGTCTATGGCCTGCTTGCCAACTCCACCGCTCTGCTGGCCGATGCCGGGCATAACCTCAGCGACGTGATGGGGTTGCTGCTGGCCTGGGGGGCGGTATGGCTGGGACGGCGGCTGCCGAGGGGGCGCTATACGTACGGCTTTGGGAACGCTTCGATCCTGGCGTCGCTGCTGAACGCGATGATCCTGCTGATCGCCGTCGGCGCCATCCTGATGGAGGCGGCGACCCGGCTGGTGCAGCCCGAACCGGTGGCCGAGACCACGGTGATGGTGGTGGCGGTGATCGGCATCGTCATCAACGGCTGGACCGCCTGGCTTTTCTTCGGCGGACAGAAGCAGGACATCAACCTGCGCGGCGCCTACCTGCACATGGCGGCGGACGCGGCGGTGTCCGCCGGCGTGGTGGTGTCGGCGCTGGCCATCCGCTTCACCGGCTGGCTCTGGCTGGACCCGATGACCAGCGTCGTCATCGCGCTGGTGATCATCGCCGGCACCTGGGGATTGCTGCGCGATTCGGTGCGGCTGGCGATGAATGCGGTGCCCGACGGCATCGACCGGGCAGGGGTGGAGCGCTATCTGGCCGGACTGCCGGGCGTCGCCGCGGTGCATGACCTGCACATCTGGCCGATCAGCACGACGGAGACCGCGCTGACAGCCCATCTCGTCCGTCCCGGCAAGAACCAGGACGACGCGCTGCTGCTGGAAATCTCGTCGGTGCTGAAGGACCGCTTCGGCATCGGCCACGCCACCATCCAGGTGGAACAGGACGGCAGCTGCTGCCGCCTTGCTCCGGTGGATGTGGTCTGAACCCGGAAGCCGGCTTGCTCAGGCCTGTTCGCGGGCGAGGCGGCGGGCGTTCGCCCGCACCTTGCGGTACGCGGGGTTCATGCCGGCGGCGGCCAGCGCGGCCGTCGCCTCGATCAGGCGCAGGTTGGCATGGATGCCGGCATCGACCGCGTCGGCCAGCAGGCGCTGCTGGACGTCGACGATCTCGACCGGATTCTTGCACGCGGCAAGGCCGCCGATGGTGACGGCAGCCGCCTGGGTCTGCTTCGTCACCATGGTGAACCAGGCCTGCCCGAACTCGTTGATGCCGGTGGCGACGGCGTGAAAAGCCTCAACCGCCGCCTCGACCTTCTCGGACCCCATGCGGATGAATTCGGGGTTGGCGAAGTCGATGGGGTTCGACATCGCCGCCGCCATCATCGCGGTGCGGTAGCCGATGGTCTGCGCGGCCGCAACGCCCATTTCGCTACTGCGAAGGCCGGTTTTTGTCAGCTGGCCCGCCACCGCCATGAGCCTGTCGGTGGGATGGCCGTTGCCGGCGTTCTGTCGTGCCATAGGCGTCGCCCCTCTCGGAATATCGTTGCCGGAACCTGGCTGCGGCTTCAACGCTGCACTGCAGCATAAGTTCCGGCACGATCTTTACGCCTCGGCGAGCGCGCGGTCGAGATCTTCGATGATGTCCTGGGGATCCTCTAGACCAACGGACAGGCGCAGCAGGCCGGGTTCGATCCGGGCGGCGACCTTTTCCCCGTCGGTCAGCTTGGAATGGGTGGTGGTTGCGGGGTGGGTGATCAGGCTCTTGGAATCGCCCAGATTGTTGGAGATCATCACCATCCGCAGGCCGTTCAGGGCATTGAACGCCTCGGCCTTGCCTCCCTTCAGGAAGATCGACAGCATGTTGCCGCCGCCGGTCATCTGCTTGCGCACGAGATCATACTGCGGGTGGCTGGGCAGCAGCGGATAGAGCACCTGGGCGACCTTCGGATGGCTTTCCAGGAATTCCGCCACCTGCAGCGCCGCCGCCGACTGGGCATGCACGCGCAGTTCCAGCGTCTCCATCCCCTTCAGCAGCAGCCAGGAATTGAAGGGGGAGATGGTCGGGCCGGTGTTGCGCAGGAAGGGATGGATCACTTCCGAGGCGTATTTCTTGTCCTTGGCCAGGATGACGCCGCCCAGACAGCGGCCTTGGCCGTCGATGTGCTTGGTCGCCGAATAGATGATGACATCGGCGCCGAAGTCGAAGGGACGCTGAAGCACCGGCGTCGCGAAGGCGTTGTCGGCGACGACGACCGCACCGGCCTTGTGGGCGAGATCGCAGACCGCCCGCAGGTCGACGACCTCCAGGCCGGGGTTGGACGGGGTTTCCAGGAAGACCGCCTTGGTCGGCTTGGACAGCGCCTCTTCCCACTCCGCCAGATTGGTGCCGTCGACGAACACCGTTTCGATACCGAAGCGGCTGCACAGCTCCTTGAGGACCCAGTAGCAGGAGATGAAGAGCGCCCGCGGCGCCACCACCCGGTCGCCGGTGCGCAGCCCGCTCATCAGCGCGCCATGCACCGCCGCCATGCCGCTGGACGTGGCATAGGCCCATTCCGCTCCCTCATACTCGGCCAGCCGGTCCTCGAACATCGCCGAGGTCGGGTTGCGGAAGCGCGAATAGACGTGGCGCGCGCCGTCGTTGGCGAAGGCGTTCTCCGCCTCCTCGGCCGAGCCGTAGACGAAGCCGGAGGTCTGGTACAGCGCCTCGCAGGTCTCGTCGAATTGCGAACGGCGGATGCCGCCATGGACCAGTTTGGACCGCGGGCGCAGGCCCGAAACGTTCGGATTGCGATGATCGGTGCGCGACATTCCGCCACTCTCCCCTGATGATCGCCGGTGGGGCAGGGCCGGCCGCAAACGAAAAAAGCCCCGACCGATCGGGTCGAGGCGCGGACGCGGCTCGGACCTTTTTAGCGGGTTGTTTTACGTGGCCCGCAAGCCGGTCGACCAAATCACCACGTGGGCTCGCTTGTACGACCGCTTATGACCGTCGTCAAGTGGCGTAGCCATGCCGTGTTATCTCCTCTCCCTCCCGGGTAAAGACTAGAGAGGAGTAGGGAAGGCTGGAAAGGACTAGGGTGAGGGGGGATTCGCTGCGGGAACTTTGCCGGACTCCCGCGGTGCCTCTTCCTCAACCTTCTCATCTTCCCGGGGGATGGAGGGGGATTTCGACAGCATGCCCTTCACGTCGCCCAGGCTGGCCCCGCCCAGCGCCACCGCGAGAACTCCGAAGGCCGCGCCACCGCCGGCGACCAGCAGAGCCAGGGCGGCGAACCGCATTGCGGTGGACGGTGCCTCCAGCCACGGCGCCAGCAGCCCGCCGCCCAGCGCCAGCACCGCCCCCATCCCGACCGCCGCCGCCGCGATGCGGGGCGCGCGGCGCTTCAGCCGGGCGTCGAGGTCGAACAGGCCTCGCCTGCGCATCGCCGCCACCAGCAGCCCGACATCCAGCCATGCCGTCAGCCCGGTGGCGAGCGCGATGCCGACATGCTGCAGCCACGGCATCAGCGCCAGCGCCAGCACGGCGGTCGCGACGGTCACGATGATCGCGACGCGCACCGGCGTCACCGTGTCGTGCCGGGCGAAGAAGGCGGCGTTCAGCGACTTCACGATCACATAGGCCGGGATGCCGATGGCATAGGCGGCGAGTGCCATGGCGGTGGCGTGCGCCTCTTCCGGGCCGAAGGCGCCGCGCTGGAACAGGACGGACACCATCGGCGCCCCCGCCACGCCCAGCGCGACCGCGGCGGGAAGACCGAGCAGCAGGCTGAATTCCAGCGCGCGGCTCAGGTAATGGCGCACCATCCCCTCGTCTCCGGCGGCGGCATGGCGGGCCAGAACCGGCAGCAGGGCGGTGCCGATGGCGATGCCGATGACGCCCAGCGGCATCTGGTTCAGCCGGTCGGCATAATAAAGGAACGAGACGGCGCCCGACGGCAGGAGCGAGGCGAGAACGATGTTCAGGAACAGGTTGATCTGCATGACGCCGGCCCCGATGGCCCCCGGCCCGATCAGCCGGAACAGCCGCCGCATGCCGTCGGTCATCCGGGGCCGCCGCAGGCGAAGCGTCACGCCGGCATTGCGGCAGGCCCAGGCCATCCATCCGACCTGCACCATTCCGGACAGGGTGACCGCCGCCGCCATGGCGATACCCGGCTCCAGCCCCAGCCGCGGCGCGACCAGCAGGGCGGCGACCAGGGTCAGGTTGAAGGCGATCGGTGCGGCGGCGAAGGGGCCGAAGCGGTCCAGCGCGTTCAGCACCCCGCCCAGCAGCGCCACCAGCGAGATCAGCGCCAGATAGGGAAAGGTCAGCCGGGCCATGTCCACCGCCAATGCGAATTTGGCGGGTTCGTCGGAAAAGCCGGGGGCGAGGCCATGCATCAGCCAGGGCATCGCGATGACGGCCGCCAGCGTGAAGGGCAGCAGCACCGCCAGCAGCATCGCCAGCGACTCTTCCGCGAAGCGGACGGCGGCGGCCCGGCCGCGGGTCTGCAGCTCCGCCGCGAACAGGGGGACGAAGGCGACGCCGAAGGCTCCTTCCGCGAACAGGCGGCGGAACAGGTTGGGCAGTTTCAGCGCCACGAAGAAGGCGTCGGCCACCGGACCGGCGCCCAGGACCGCAGCGGTCAAAATGTCGCGTGCGAAGCCGGCCAGCCGGCTCAGCAGGGTCAGTCCGCCGACGGTGGCGATGGCGCGGGCAAAGCTCATTCACGCGGTATAGCGGTCGGCCGGAGCGCCGCAAAGCCGGCATTTCGGGGGGTGCCCGACGGGCCGGTGCGCTGGAGCGCATAGCCGGAGCGTGCGAGGTGAACCGTCGCCGCAGCCGGTACGCATGGGTGGAGCAACCTTGTTGCGCTGCCACCTTGCCGGTAACGCCGTTGCGCCCGCACCTTCGTTGCGGCATGCTTGCGTGCGCCTGCCGCCGCCGTCCGCCTTCCGCCGATGGATGCGGCCGGCGGACGATCCAATGCGTTCGGGGTATACGTGAAGCGGGCGCTCTGGCTTTTCTCCGGTTTCGGCGGGCGATTGGTCCTGCCGGCCTTGGCGGTCGTGCTGGCGATTGCCGCCCTGTGGTGGATTCTGCTCGACCGTCTGGAGCGGGAGGAGCAGCTGCTGGACCTCACGGTCCGTGAAAAGACCGCCGTCGTCGCCCGTCTGGTGGAAGAGCATGCGATCTCCACCTTCCGCCGGGTCGACGACCTTCTGCTGGATCTGGTCGCCAATACCGAACGCAATCGGACCATGCGCCTGGACACCCGCCGCGCCTTCGAGGAAGGGCTGGTGGTGGGGGTGCGCGTCTATGATTCGGCCGGGTTGCTGACCATGGGCGGCGGACGGGCGACCTTCCAGGGCAGCGTCACCGACCGTGACGAATTCGTCATCGCCCGCGACACCGCGCCGCGCGGGCTGGTGGTCGGCATGCCCTATGCGTCGTCGGAGACGCAGGATGTCCTGATCCCCGTTTCCCGCCGGCTGGAGAATGGCGACGGCACCTTCGCCGGCATCGCCGTGGCCGACATTCCGGTCGAATCCTTCGCCCGCTACTATCGGGTGCTGGGGCTTCCCCCGGATGGAGCGGCGGCGCTGCTGCGCACGGACGGCGTCTTCATCGCCCGCAATGCCGGCTCCAATTCCGTGTCCGGCCGCGGCACCGCCAGCGCCGAACTCTGGCATGAGGTGAAGCAGAACCGGATCGGCCACCATCGCATGGCCAGCCCGGTCGACGGGGTGGAGCGCATCCTGGCCTTCCGGTCGACCCCGGATTATCCGGTGATCGCCATCGTCGGCGAATCGGTGGAAACGGTTTTCGGACCCTGGCGTGACAATGCCCGCCTTTACATCGGCTGGGCGGTCGCCACCACGGTGGTGATCCTGCTGTTCGTCATCGCCTTCATCATCGAACTGCAATGGCGGCGCCATACCGACCGGGCCCTGCGTGTCCGCAACCGTGCGCTGGCCTGGAGCAACGACGGCATCATGATCGCCGACGCGACCCAGCCCGGCATGCCCATCGTGTATGTCAACCCGGCACTGGAAAAGCTGCTGGGCACGCCGATGTCGGAACTGATGGGCAGCGGCGCCCTGATGGCGCTGGAACGGGCGACGAACGACCGGGCGTCTCTGCAGCCGCTGCGCGACGCCATCGTCGTCGGCCGCGATGCGCGGGTGGAACTGGCGCGGGCAGGCGACGGCCCGGAGGATGCCCGCTGTCTGGAACTGAGCGCCTCGCCGGTGCGCAACCACGACAACCGGCTGGTCAGCCTGATCGCGACCGTCCGCGACATCTCCGAACACAAGCGCGTGCAGGCGGCGCTGGCCGAGGCCCGGCGGGAGGCTGATCGCGCCAATGTCGCCAAGTCCAAGTTCCTCGCCGCCGCCAGCCACGACCTGCGCCAGCCCGTTCAGTCGCTGATGCTGCTGATGGAGGTGTTGTCCGGCCGTGTCACCGATGGAATGACGCGCAACGTTCTGGGCACCATGGAGCGGGCGCTCGGCGCGCTGAAGATGCTGCTGGACGGTCTGCTCGACGTTTCCCGGTTGGAGGCCGGCGCCGTGGTGCCGGAGGTGGAGGTGTTCGCCCTGTCAGAGGTGATGGACCGGGTGGCCGCCAACAGCCGGCCCGTCGCCGTCCAGAAGGGGCTGATCCTGCACATCGTGCCCTGCCGCGCCCATGTGCGCAGCGATCCCATGCTGCTGGGACGCATCCTGCAGAATCTGGTGGAGAACGCCCTGCGCTACACCGACAAGGGGCGCATCCTGATCGGCTGCCGCCGTCGCGGCGGGAACCTGCGGATCGAGGTGTGGGACACCGGCATCGGCATCCCGCCCGACCAGCAGGACGACATCTTCCAGGAGTTCGTGCAGGTCGGCAATGCCAACCGCAACCGCGACCAGGGTCTGGGCCTCGGGCTGGCGGTGGTGCGGCGCCTGTCGGTCATGCTCGGCCATCCGGTGACGGTCCGCTCCATTCCCGGCCGGGGCTCGGTCTTTTCGGTCGAGCTGCCGCTGGCCGCTCCGCCCCCAGCCAAGGCGCTCTCCCCGGCATCGGCACCGCGTCCGGCCTTCGCGACCACGGTTCTGGTGATCGAGGATGACGGAATCGTGCGCGAGGGGCTGCGCGCCATGCTGGCCGAATGGGGCTATACGGTGCTGGCTGCCGCATCCTGCGCCGAGGCGCTGGACCTCGCCCATCGCGGACCGCCCCCCGACCTGATCGTCGCCGATTACCGCCTGCGCGACGGCCGCACCGGCACCGAAGCGATCCGCGAGGTGCGGCTGGCGCTCGGCCGCATCCTGCCGGGCATCCTGGTCACCGGCGACACCGCGCCCGCCCGCGCCCAGGAGGCGGAAGCCGGCAATTTCCGCGTCATGCACAAGCCGGTGGTCGCCGCCGACCTGAGGCGCGCCGTCGCCGAGGCGCTGGAGCCGCTTCGGCGCGAACGCGAGACGGTGTCCTGAGGGGGCTTGAGAGTGGCTTGAAGTCGGGTCGGACGCCTCAGGCGAGGTCCGGCGCCTGCCGCGGCACCCGCAGGATGAAGACGGCGCCGCCGTCGGGGCCGTTTGCGGCGCTCAGCTGACCGCCAAGCGTCTGGGTCGCCAGGTTATAGGCGATGTGCAGCCCCAGCCCGACGCAGCCGGCATGGCGCGCGGTGGTGAAGAAGGGATCGAAGATCCGTGGCAGGTCGGCCTCGAAGATGCCTTGCCCGTCGTCGCGGTGGACCGCCTCGATCCAGTCGTCGCCGTCGGCGCGGATGTCGATGACGATCCGCCCGCTCTGTTCCGGACGGAAGGCGTGCATCAGCGCATTGCGCACCAGATGGGTCACCACGCGGGCGAAGGCGCCGGGAAAACTCTCCAGCTGCAGCGCTTCGGGACAGGTCAGCTCCACCCGGTGGCCGGAGGAGCCGATCTGCGTGTGCAGGCTCAGCAGCACATCCTCGGTGTATTCGCGCAGGTAGAAGGTGCGGCGCTCGTCGCCGGTCTGATCGGCGGCCACCTGCTTGAACATGTGGACCAGCGACGCGATCCGCTCGGTGTTGCCGACCAGAAGCTGACCCGCCTCTTGCGCGACCTCCAGGAAGCCGGCAAGGGCCGAGCGGGTCAGCGCGTTGGCGGCGAACTGGCGCTTCACGTCCTCCGCCCGGCTCAGCAGGTGCGAGGCGGTGGTCAGCGCCACGCCGACCGGCCCATTGACCTCATGCGCCACCCCGGCGACAAGCTGGCCGAGCGATGCCATCTTTTCGGTCTGGACAAGGCTGTCCTGGGCATCCCGCAAGTCGCGGTAGGCCTGTTCCACCCGGTCCTTGGCGGCGCGCAGGGCGTCGGCGGCGCGTGCGCGCTCCGTGGTGTCGAGCATCACGCCGAACAGGTGGGTCAGCCGCCCATCCAGGTCGAAACGGGGCGCGCAGGAGGACGACACGTAGCGGACCTCTCCCGCCGGATCGATCACGCGGTATTCGACATAGACGCGCTTGGAATTGCCGATCACGCTTTCCAGCATGTTGCCGAAGGACAGGCGGTCGTCGGCGTGGAGAATCTCCAGCAGGCTGTCGAAGGTCGGCTCGAACCGTTCCGGGTCCCGGCCGTAGATGCCGAAGGCCTCGCGGTTCCAGACCAGCGAGCCGCTGTGAATGCCGTATTCCCAGTAGCCGAGATGGCCGGTGCGGTATGCCTCCTCCAGCCGCTGCTTCGCGGCCTCCAGCTGTGCCGCCGCCTCGGCCCGTTCGGTGCTGTCCATCATCACGCCGAAGACATGGGTCAGCCGCCCATCGGCATCCAGGCGCGGCGCGCAGGAGCAGGAGACGTAGCGGACCCGCCCGTCTCCGTCATGGACGCGATACTCGACATAGACCCGCTTGGGGTTGTCGACGACGCTTTCCAGCATGTTGCCGAAGCGCGGCCGGTCGTCGGGGTGCACGACGCCGAGCAAGGCGTCGAAGCCTCGGGCGAAGCGGTCGCGTCCATGCCCCAGAATGGCGAGCGCGGCGTCGGTCAGCATCAGCTCGCCCGATCCGATGCCGTATTCCCAGTAGCCGAGCTTGGCGGTGCGGTATGCCTCCTCCAGCTTTTCGGTCGCCAGATCGAGGCTGCGGGCGGTGCGGCGCTGGTCGGTCACGTCCTCCACCGTCGCGACCCAGGGCGGGCCGCCGACGCGGATCAGCAGGTCGCGCGGATCGCCGGCGCCGGTGGAAACCTCCCGCACCGCACCGGGAGGCGCCTCGGCCAGATCGGCCGGCATGGCGTCGGCGCTGCCGTAGCGGGCAAGGAAACGGGGATTGCCGCGCAGCCGGCCGTCGTCGCCGCGCATCAGGGCGGGAACGGGCAGGACGTCGAACAGAGGCTCCGGCATCGGGTGGTTCTCCGCCCTCGGAGCCCCCGCCGAACCCCTGGTCCCGTCCGCTGCCATCATATGTCCGTCTCCACAGCCGGCGCCCGTCCGCGGGCGCAACTGTCGCCGGACACTACACAAGCAATTCTGTCAGTCCTATGACCAATCCGACGCGAATTGTCGCTAGCCCATATCAATATCGACATGAACCGGAAGTGGCGACGGCCAGGCCGGAAAGCAGGGAATTGAAGTTACGGAATTGAAGTCAGGGAATCAGGGCGTCGAGGTCGAAATCCTGCGCGAACGCGATCATCGCACCGCAGGCGCCGGGCGAGTTCACCCGCATCACGCCGCCGCCCACCACGGTCGGCACCTTGCTTTTCTGCAGGGCCTGCTGGGCCTTGACCGGATCGGCGACGCGCAGGACGAATCCGGCGAAGAAGGGCAGGGGCGTGGCGAAGGCCGGATCGGCGGTCCAGACCCAATGCAGGCGATCCGGGGTGGCGACCATCACCGGGACCTGCCCGTCGCCGGGCTGGGCGGGCTCCACCACGAGGGCGGACCCGCGGTCGGTGACGGTGCCCCCCAGCAGCCTGGCATAGGCCGCGGCCACCGCGTCGGGATCGGCGGCGGCGATCACCAGCGCTTCCAGTCCGATGGCGCTGTTGGCATGCTCCAACTGGTCCGGGCGCCAGACGAGATCCGGCGTGTGATGCTGGCACAGGAAGACACGGCCGGCCGGTGTGGCTTCGGGATCGATCTGCGTGATGGTGAATTTGGCGTCGCGCGTGCCGTCCGGCATTTCCACGGGCCGGCCGAAATCGACGGACTCCGGCGCGGGGAAGCCGGCGGCGGCCAACGGTCCGGCGGCGGCGCGGGCATCCGGGGTCTTCAGCGCGATGGCGGCGATGCCCTCGCGCTGGCGCAGGAAGGCGGCGTAATGGGCGTTGGCGGGGCGCTGTTCCTCGATTCCCAGCAGTTCCAGATAGGTGCCGGTCGGGAACAGGATGGTGTGGTTGGCGGATTTCAGCTGCGTATGGTGCCCGCGCGGCGTCACCGTGAAGCCGAGCCGGCTGTAGGCATCGCGCGCCGTGTCAAGGTCGCGGGTCGCGATGACCAGATGGTCCAGTCCGGTGATGCCGTCGATGCTCATGGCGTCCTGCCGCTGTCGGGTTGCTGTGCCGCCAGCGATAGAACAGCCGGCCCGCCGCGGCAAGGGCGAAGCGGCCGGCCCCCGCTGTGGAAGGCCCGGCCACGCGATCACAGCGCCTGCTGCAGTTCCGGCAGGGCCTTGAACAGGTCGGCGACGAGGCCGTAGTCGGCGACCTGGAAGATCGGCGCCTCCTCGTCCTTGTTGATGGCGACGATGACCTTGCTGTCCTTCATGCCGGCCGGATGCTGGATGGCGCCGGAGATGCCGACGGCGACATAGAGGTCGGGCGCGACGATCTTGCCGGTCTGGCCGACCTGATAGTCGTTCGGCACGAAGCCGGCCTGACGCTTCGGCGGCTCGGTCACCTTCAGTGTGGTCAGGCGCGGGGCGACGTCGACACCCAGGCTGTCCGGGGTGATGGTCTCCAGCGGCTTCTTCTTCGCCTTCATGATGTTGGGCAGCGAGGCGTAGCGCGGCTCGTTGAGGCGCAGGTCGGCGGTGACCACCGCCGGCAGCTTCAGCTCCACCGTCTCCAGACCGCCGTCGATCTCCCGCGTCACCGCGACCGTGCCGTCACCGGCCACGACCTTCGAGGCGAAGGTGCCCTGGCCCCAGCCGAGCAGCGCCGCCAGCATCTGGCCGGTCTGGTTGCAGTCGTCGTCGATCGCCTGCTTGCCGAGGATCACCAGTCCCGGCGCCTCCTTCTCGACCAGGGCCTTCAGCACCTTGGCGACGGCCAGCGGCTCGGTGGTCACGTCGGTCTGCACCAGGATGGCGCGGTCGGCACCCATGGCGAGAGCGGTGCGCAGCGTTTCCTGCGCCTGGGCCGGGCCGATGGACACCACGACGATCTCGCTCGCCGTGCCGGCTTCCTTCAGACGGACAGCCTCCTCGACGGCGATCTCGTCGAAGGGGTTCATGCTCATCTTCACGTTGGCGGTCTCGACGCCGCTGCCATCCGCCTTGACGCGGATCTTCACGTTGTAGTCGACCACCCGCTTGACGGGCACCAGCAGCTTCATGATGGCGTGTCTCCTCTCGGACGGTGTTCTTGTTTTTATTCAGGCGGCGGTCAGGCTCTGTCCGCGCAAGGCGGCGGCCGCATCGGGGACCGGCGGGGAGGCGGCGGTGGAGCCCAGTTCCGCCAGCACCTTGGACGGCGGAATGACGCCCCCGGCACCGACGAAAGCCCCTTGGACGACGGCCAGCGCCGCCAGCCCGTGCCGCGTTTCCATGCGGTGTTCGATGAAGATGTACCTGTCGTCCCAGCACAGCACGCGGCTGGCCAGCGTGAAGCGCTGGAAGGGCCGCAGCGAGCGGCGGTAGCGGATGGTGGCGCCGCCCAGCACCGGCTGCCAGCGGTTGCGCAGGATCGCCGGCCCCAGCCCGACACGGATCATCAGGTCGGTCCGCCCCAGATCCATCACGCTGAAATAGCGCGCGTTGGTCATGTGAAGGTTGATGTCCAGGTCGGTCGGCCAGACCCGGAAGCGCAGCACCGACGGCTCCAGCAGCCCGGCGCGGCGGCCGCGCAGGGCGGAGAGGATGGCGGCGGCGGCAACCGCAAGCAGGCGGAAGATCAGGTTCATGACCGCTCCCCCGCATCATCCGGGCGGAGGTCGTCTGCCGCATGCGGCCGAACTTGTCCCTTCATGCTCCGATCCCTCGTCAGGGCCGACCGGAGCGCGTCGGGCGCCCGGCCGGTCAGCTGTCCTTTGCGGCGGCCTTGAGCTCCGCCAGGGTGTTGGTGACCTGCACCTCGATGTCGTGCAGTTCCTGCACGGTGGCCTCCAGATCCTCGCGCTGCTGGGCGAGGTCCTTCAGCCGCTTCTGCACGCGCTTCAACAGGTTCTTCTGCTGCTCCACTCCGCCATTGACGTTGTAGAGGTCGAGATATTCGCGGATCTCCGCCAGCGAGAAGCCCAGGCGCTTGCCGCGCAGGATCAGCTTCAGCCGGGCGCGGTCGCGCTTCGTATAGACCCGGTTGTTGCCGACACGGTTGGGCGCCAGCAATCCCTTGACCTCGTAGAAGCGAAGAGCCCGCGGCGTGATGCCCAACTCTTCCGC
The DNA here is from genome assembly GCF_003233655.1 of Azospirillum ramasamyi. Classification (NCBI taxonomy): domain Bacteria; kingdom Pseudomonadati; phylum Pseudomonadota; class Alphaproteobacteria; order Rhodospirillales; family Azospirillaceae; genus Azospirillum; species Azospirillum ramasamyi. The sequence goes on along the minus strand of NZ_CP029829.1, from coordinate 1,352,517 downwards.
AAGCTGGTTGACCGTGTAGAGCTGTTCCATCCCTGGGAAGACCTTTTGTTCGTGGCCGGCACAATGCGCCCGACGTTTGGTAGCACAGCTGCCGTCGCGTGATAAGGCTTCCCTTTACGTCCAGGTCAGGATGGTGACTTCGGGTCATCCTCCATTCGTCAGGGCCTGCTGCGCCTCGGCGATCAGTTCCTTCTTCGACAGCTTGCCGACGGCGGTCTTGGGCAGCTCGGCGCGGAACTCGATGGCGGTCGGCATCTCGATGCGGGAGATCTTGTCGCGCAGGAAGTCGCGCAGGGCCTCCGCGGTCAGGGTCGCGCCCGGCTTCAACTGCACGAAGGCCTTCGGCGTCTGGCCGCGGTAATCGTCCGGCAGGCCGATGACGCAGGCGGCGATCACGTCGGGATGCTGGTAGATCGCCTCCTCGATCATGCGCGGATAGACGTTGTAGCCGCTGCAGATGATGAGATCCTTCAACCGGTCGAGCAGGAAGACGTAACCGTCCTCGTCCATCGTTCCGATATCGCCGGTCAGCAGGAAGCCGTCGACCACGGTGCGTTCGCTCTCCTCCGCCCGGCCCCAGTAGCCGGCCATGACGTTGGGTCCGGCAATCGCGACCTGTCCCTTTTCACCGATCCCGAGCTTGCGGGCCGGATCCTCCAGGTCGCGGATTTCGATGGTGATGCAGGGCAGCGGCAGGCCGATCGATCCCTCCTTGTTGACGCCGTTCAGCGGATTGGCGGCGCAGACCGGGGAGGCTTCCGACAGGCCGTAGCCTTCGATCAGGACGCAGCCGGTCGCCGACTCGAACTGCCGCTTCAACTCCATCGGCAGCGGCGCGCCGCCGGAGATGCAGTAGCGGATCGAGGTCATCGGATAACGGGCGACCTGCGGGTGGCCCAGCAGCGCCTTGTACATGGTGGGCACGCCGGGGACGAGGGTCGGCTTGCGCCTGGCGATGGTCTTCAGCACCTGCTCGGTGTCGAAACGCGGCAGCATGATCAGCTCCGCCCCGCAGGCCAGCCCCATGTTCAGCACCACGGTCATGGCGAAGACATGGAAGAAGGGCAGCACGGCGAGCATGCGCTCCTGTCCGAGCGCCACCGTGGGGAACCAGGCCTGCACCTGACGCGCATTGGACAGCAGATTGTGGTGGGTCAGCATCGCGCCCTTGGGCACGCCGGTGGTGCCACCGGTGTATTGCAGCACGGCGATGTCGCGCAGCCCGTCGATGCGCACCGGGCGCAGCGCGCCGTCATTGGCCAGCAGGCCGTCGAAATCGATGTGACGGCCGTCGCGCGGCACCGCGGCGATCTCGCTGCGCTTCAGCACGCGGAACAGCGCGCTCTTCACCGCCGGCAGGATGGTCGGCATGCGGCAGACGACGATCCGCTTCAGCGGTGTGCGGTCCAGCATCGCCGCGACGCGCGGATAGATCTGCTTGAGGTCCAGCGTCACCATGATCTCGGTCTGCGAGTCGGTGATCTGGTGCTCCAACTCGCGCTCGGCATAGAGCGGGTTGTAGTTGACCACGGTGCCGCCGGCCTTCAGCACCGCGAAGTAGGAGATGACGTAGGTCGGGCAATTGGGCAGGCACAAGCCCACCCGCACCCCCGGCCCGACGCCCAGATCCTGGAAGCCGCGGGCGGCGCGGTTCACCAGGGCCAGCACCTCGGCATAGGTGTAGCGGCGGCCCAGGAAGTCGAGGCAGGGGCGGTCGGCATAGCGTCCGGCCGCTTCCTCGAACAGCATGTGCAGCGGCATCGGCGCGAAGCTCTGGTTCCAGGCGATTCCCTTGGGATAATGCGCCAGCCAGGGCCGTGCGGAATCGGTAGCGGCTTCGTTCGCTGCTTCGTTCGCTGCTTCGTTTGCGGTGGCAGTGGAGATTGCGGCGGTCGGGTGGGCGCTCTGCGCAAGCGGCTCGGGCATGTTTCGCTCCCCTTGGCGGTGGCGCGTTCCGGATCGCCTGACAGCCGGTATCGAAAGGCGGCGGGCGTCTGAAACGCTTTCGTTATGACGTTGACGTAAACGTAATGTTTGCCTACTGTCAAGGGCCGTCCTACGAACAATCCTGAGGGCATGCTTTCATGGTCGACGACATTCTGCAGGAACTTCGCAGCCGCAGCGGCGATCTGCGCTCGCTCAACGCTTCGGTCCGTTTCCTGCTGGGCAAGGAGGGTGAGGTGATCCGGGTCGATGGCCGGGCCAACCCGATCACCATCACCCGCGAGGATGCCGAAGCCGACTGCACCATCCGCATCTCGCCGGAAAACCTGCAGAAGCTGATCAACGGCAAGCTGAACCCGATGCTGGCCTTCACCATGGGCAAGCTGAAGGTCGAAGGATCGATGGGCGTCGCCATGAAGCTCGCGCAACTGCTGGACGATTGATGCCGCCCTGGCGGTCGGCACCCATACCGGCGGTCGTCGTCACTGACCGCCGGTAAGAGCGGCCGCAAAAGCCGCCGACCGCATCGAACCGGGAGGAAACACACATGACGACGACGCGCAGCAAATGCGCCACCCTGTCCGCTGCCCTGATGGCGGCTGGGCTGCTGACCGGCCTGCCGGGCACCGCCGCCGCACAGGGCGGCGCCCGGACGCTGACCTACCAGATCCTGATGAGCGAGGATCCCATCGGCAGCGAACAGGTGGAGATCGAACCGCAGGGCGAGCGCACCAAGGTCACCGTCACCGCCACCACGCGGGTGAAGGTGCTGTTCATCAACTTCCGCTACGACCACAAGCGGGAGGAACTGTGGAAGGGCGGCGTACTGGAGTCGATGACCGCAACCACCGACGACGACGGCACGCCGCATAGGATCGAGATGGCGCGCGACGCCGGCGGCTATCGCCTGACGGTGGACGGCAAGACCCGGCAGGAGCCCGCCGGCACCCTGCCGCTGACCCTGTGGACTCCGCAGGTGTTGAAGCACACGCAGCTTCTGTCGCTCATCGACGGCGCCCCCTACAAGGTCGCGGCGCGCAAGGTCGGGGCCGGGCCGGTCGAGGCCGGCGGAAAGTCCGTGGAGGCCGCCCATCACCGCATCGAGGGCGACGTCGAACGCGACCTGTGGTTCGCGGCCGACGGCACGCTGCTGAAGACGCGCTTCAAACGCAGCGGCTATGATATCACCTACGTCCTGAAGTGATCCCTGCCTGCCGAGGACCCGATGCCCATTTTCCTGTTTCCCGACGAGCCCTTCTGGAACGAGGAGGCAGACGCCGTGGAGTTTCCGGTGCAGGTCGGGGAATATCTGGGCCGGGTCTTCGTCACCCGCCGCACCCTGCAGGGCATCGTCGGCCACACGCCGAAGCCGGAGGAGGCGGTTCAGCAGGTCTGCATGAACCGCTCCCTGTTCGAGCGGGCGACCGAACAGCGCATCCTGGCGCGCGCGCTCGATCCCGACGCCAACATTCACCTGACCGGCCGCGACCTTCACCGCGCGGCCGGCTAGGGGATTTCGCTCTCAGCCCAGACGGGCGTAGCGGCCGCGGAAATACAGCAGCGGGTCGCCGTCCTCGCGCGAGGTCAGGTTGCGCACGCGGCCCAGCACGATGACGTGGTCGCCGCCGTCCAGCAGATGCTCGCGGTCGCATTCCAGCGTCGCGAGGCAGCCGGTCAGCAGGCGCACGCCGCCGCGGCCGGTGGTGGTCTCCAGACCGGACCAGCGCTCCTGCAGGTCGCGGCGGGAGAAGCGGTTCGAAAGCTCCTCCTGGTCGGCGGCCAGGATGTTGACGGCGAAATGCGGCGCGAGGTTGAAGGCTTCGTAGGACATCGCCGCCCGGCCCAGACAGAACTGCACCAGCGGCGGATCGAGCGACACCGAGGAGAAGGAGTTCACCGTGACGCCCAGCGGCAACCCGTCGGGGGCGATGGTGGTGATGACGGCGATCCCGGTGGCGAAGCAGCCGAGGGCGGAACGGAACGCGAGGGGGTCGATCGGCTGTTCGGTGGTCATGACGTCCTGTGATGCGGGCCAAAGTGGAGGGGACAGGCAGGGCTGGGCAACCGCCGGCGGCGTTGGAACCGCCGAAGATGACACTCAAAGTAGGAAATACCGGGAATTAGTCCAGCGCGCCACCCGGCGCAAGCCGCATCCCCGCCGTGCGCAACGTCGTTAAACGGATCTTAATCAAACCCGGTCAGGGTTTTTCCGCAGCGGACGGCCGCTGCTTTCGTCGCGGCATCCATCGGGGCGCCGCGCGCGGAAACCGGCCTCGGGGCCGTCAACCATTCGCCACGGCCAGGGCATGAGCGGGAATTCCGGCGGCAACGAGCGGCCGATCATCATCAAGAAGAAGAAGGGCGGGCACGGCGGCCACCATGGCGGCGCGTGGAAGGTTGCCTATGCCGACTTCGTGACCGCGATGATGGCCTTCTTCCTGCTGCTGTGGCTGCTGAACGTCACCACGTCCGACCAGCGCAAGGGCATCGCTGACTATTTCTCGCCCGTCTCGGTCAGCCGGGAGCAATCGGGCTCCGGCGGCATGCTGGGCGGCAAGACCATCACCGTGCCGGGCGCGCAGATCTCCCCCAGCTCGCCGATGTCGGCCGACGTGCCGGTGGCGGGCCCGCCCGGCTATTCCTCGCAGCAGACCGAGGACGCCGACGACCCGACCGAGTCCGCGGCCGGACCCGGCCAGGGCACCGGCCCCGGCCAGTCCGGCGCCGAGGCCGCCGCCAACGGCGCCGCGGTGGATGCGGATGTCGCCGACCAGAAGCCGAACGAGACCCGCGCCGAATTCCAGAAGCGGATGGAGGAGTTCGCCCGGCAGCTGGGCATTCCCGGCCAGAAGCCCGGCGAGAGGCTGTCCGATTTCGGGGAGCGGGTGAAGGAGGCTATGGAGAGCCTGCAGGGCGCGGCCAAGGAGGCCCGGCAGTTCCAGCAGGCCGTGACCGAGATCCGTCAGGCCATCCAGTCGGTGCCGGAGTTGGAGCCGCTGGCCCAGAACCTGATGATCGACCAGACGCCGGAAGGCCTGCGCATCCAGATCGTCGATCAGGACCGCGTGTCGATGTTCCCCGGCGGTTCCGGCCAGATGTATCCGCAGACCCGCCAACTGGTGCAGCAGGTGGCCAAGGCCCTGGCCAAGCTGCCCAACAGGCTGTCGATCAGCGGCCATACCGACTCCACGCCTTTCCCGGCGGGGTCCGGCCGCGACAACTGGGATCTGTCGACGGAGCGGGCGAACGCCATCCGCCGCGCCCTGCTGGCCGGCGGCATCGATCCGGCGCGCATCCAGGACGTCGTCGGCAAGGCCGACCGCGACCCGCTGGTCGCCGACCAGCCCAACAGCCCGCGCAACCGGCGCATCACCATGGTGCTGCTGCGTGAAACCCAGGCGGCGCCGGCCGTCGGGGGCCAGTCAGGCAATACCGCCGCTCCCAATTCTGCGGCGGACGCGACCAAAGCACGATAACACTTTCGCGCCATTGGCACTTTGGCGTTAATTTCCGGACGCCTCTGCATCCGAATTCTTGCTTTGTCATTGCGTCGCACAACGCCGCATGCGTTTGCCCTGTTCAAAGCGCGCGGCGATGGGTCATACTTCCTGCACAATGCGACATGGCCGGGGCGATGCCGCCCGGCCCGCGATGATCGGTCAGATACAAGCGCGGGGGAGTCTGTGAGCGTACCCGAGGGCAAACCGTCCGACCTTTTGTCATCCTACAATCCTGGCCTGTACTTCGACGAGCTGTTCGGAGCCATGGATTTACCGGCCGAACATACGGCGCTGATCCGCCAAAGGCTGGCCGCACTCGATTTCGATGAACTGCGCCGACGCGCGCAGGATGCGGAGCGGGAGCTTTACAATCTCGGCATCACCTTCATCGTCTATTCCGACAAGGACGCCGTCGACCGCATCCTTCCGTTCGACGTCATCCCGCGGGTGATCTCCGCGCCGGAATGGTCGCATCTGGAGGCCGGCGTCACGCAGCGGGTCGCCGCGCTCAACCTGTTCCTGCATGATATCTATCACGACCAGAAGATCCTGAAGGACGGCGTGATCCCGCGGGATCTGGTCGAAGGGAACCACAATTTCCGCCCGCAGATGATCGGGCTGGACGTTCCCTTCAACACCTACATCCACATCATGGGCACCGATCTGGTGCGCGACCGCCACGGCACCTTCCGGGTGCTGGAGGACAATGGGCGCGTGCCGTCGGGCGTCTCCTACGTCGTGGAAAACCGCCACATGATGCAGCGGGTCTTCCCCGACCTGATGCAGGACATCGGCATCCGCCCGGTCGACAATTACGGCCACAAGCTGCTGGATGCGATGGTGGAGATCGCGCCGGTCGACGACCCGCAGGTGGTGCTGCTGTCGCCGGGCACCTACAACTCCGCCTATTTCGAGCACATCTTCCTGGCGCGCGAGATGGGCGTGCCGCTGGTGGAGGGGCGCGATCTGGTGGTGGACAACGACCGCGTCTTCATGAAGACGACCAACGGTCTGGCCCCGGTCCACTCGATCTACCGCCGGCTGGACGACGCCTTCCTTGATCCCCGGGCCTTCAACCCCGACAGCCTGCTGGGCGTGCCCGGCATCCTGGAGGCCTACCGCAAGGGCAATGTCGCGCTGGCGAACGCCATCGGCACCGGCGTGGCCGACGACAAGGCGGTCTACTGCTACGTCCCGCGGATGATCAAATACTACCTGGACCAGGATCCGATCATCCCCAACGTCGACACCCGCATCTGCCGCGAGCCGGACGCCCTGCAATACACGCTGGACAATCTGGCCGAACTGGTGGTGAAGCCGGTGGGCGAGGCCGGCGGCTACGGCATCACCATCGGTCCGCGCGCCAGCAAGGCGGAACTGGAGGATTGCCGGGCCAAGCTGCTGGCCGACCCGTCCAACTACATCAGCCAGCCGGTCGTCGACCTGTCGGTCTGCCCGACCGTCTGCGACGACGCCATCGAGCCGCGCCACGTCGATCTGCGGCCCTTCGCCATCACCGGCAAGAGCACCTGGGTCCTTCCCGGCGGCTTGTCGCGCGTGGCGTTGAAGAAAGGCACGCTGATCGTCAACTCGTCCCAGGGCGGCGGCTCCAAGGACACCTGGGTTCTGGAAGGTGGTGCGGCATGAACCTGCTGTCCCGTTACGCCGAGTGCATTTTCTGGATGGCCCGCTACATGGAGCGGGCCGAAAATCTGGCCCGCATCCTGGACGTGCACGAAACCTTCGCGCGCGACACCCGCGGGGCCACCAACTGGTTCTCCATCGTCCAGCTGAATGCCGACGAGAAGGACTTCTTCAGCCGCCATGACCGCCCGACGGCGGAGGCGGTGATCCACTACTACATGTTCGACGCGCAGAACCAGAATTCGCTGCTGTCGATGCTGAGGATGGCGCGGGAGAACGCACGGACCCTGCGCCCCTGGATCTCGACGGAGATGTGGGCGCAGATCAATGTGTTCCACAACAAGCTGCTGGAGATGTCGGTCAAGGACGTGGCGGCGCAGAACCTGTCCAAGGTCTGCACCTGGATCAAGGAGGAGTGCCAGACCCACACCGGCATCACGGAGGGCACCTTCTACCGCGACCAGGGCTGGTACTTCTACCAGATGGGCAAGTACATCGAGCGGGCGGACCAGACCACGCGCCTGCTCGACATCAAGTACCACACCCTGCTGCCGTCGCCGCTGGACGTCGGTTCCACGCTGGACGTCAGCCAATGGACGACGGTCCTGCGCTGCACCGCCGGCTACCACGCCTTCCGCCGCGTCTACCCCCGCGGCATGTCGCCGACCACCGTCGCCGGCTTCATGCTGTACAACGAGGGGTTTCCGCGGTCGGTGGTGATGTGCGTGCGGCAGATCGACGGGGTGCTGACGCGGATGCGCTCGCGCTACGACCTGCGCGGCGGGTCGGCGGCGATGGAGCGAGTTGACGAACTGCTGGCCGCGCTGCTGTCCCGGCCGATCGACGCGGTGCTGCGCGACGGCCTGCACCAGTATCTCGACTGGATCCAGCTGCAATTGAGCATCATCACCACCGAGATCGCCCAGGCGTTCTTCGGCGTTCAGCCGCCTCTGGCGGTTCAGAGCCAGTCGCAGTAAGCTGCGGGTCCGGCGGAGGGGCGGCGACGCTCCTCCGTGTCGTCCTCACTGTCGTGGTGGTTGTCGGTTAGCATGTCGGTCATCCAGCCGCCGCAGCGTCCCCTGCAGCAATTCTTCCGGTCGGGGCCCATGCCCTGTCCCTATCTGCCGGGGCGTGTGGAACGCAAGCTGTTCACGCGCCTGATCGGTCCCTACGCGACCGAGGTGAATTCGACCCTGTCGCGGGCCGGCTTCCGCCGCAGCCACGACATCGTCTATCGCCCGGTCTGCCCCAACTGCCAGGCCTGCGTGCCGGTGCGCGTTCCGGTCGCGGAGTTCGTGCCGTCGCGATCGCAACGCCGGGTTCTGAAACTGAACGCAGGGGTGACGCTGGCCGAGCGGCCGGCCTACGCCACGTCCGAGCAGTACCGGCTTTTCTCGCTCTACCAGAACTCCCGCCATGGCGATTCGGACATGGCCCGCATGGCGATGGGCGATTTCGCCGCCATGGTTGACGAGGGCAGGGCGGACACGAGCCTGCTGGAGGCCCGCGACGAGCGCGGCCAACTGGTGGGGTGCATGCTGACCGACCGGCTGGCGGACGGTTATTCGGCGGTCTACAGTTTCTACGATGCGGCGCAGGATCGCCGCAGCCTCGGCACTTTCATGATCCTCGGCCTGATCGAACGGGCGCGGCTGGCCGGTATGCCCTATGTCTATCTCGGCTATTGGATCGCCCACAGCCGTAAGATGGCCTACAAGGCGAAGTTCCACCCGCTGGAGTGCCTGGGCGAGGACGGCTGGCGGACCGCGGACATCCCGGCGGAGGAGTGACGCGGTTTCGGAGTCGGTGCATCCGGTCCGCACCGCAGTCGGATCTACGTGTTTTTACGTAGCTCCAACGTAGCCCTTGCCGGTGAATGCCCGGAAAGGAATAGTCCCGTCCAAACTTATCTTTTGGTATACCCTCCTTCCGAGAGAGGGTTGCGACCTGTCGCGTCCATGCGGCTGCAACAAAAGCAAAAGGGGACGGTCGAGGCCGCTTCCCCCTGCAACAGGGAGGTTTCTCCTTTGAGAGCTCTGCTCAAACTCAGCGGGCTGATCGATGCCGTGAACGACGGCATCGGCAAGCTGACATATTGGCTCGTGCTGGTTGCCGTCGTCGTCAGTTCGGGCAACGCGGTCATCCGCTATACGCTCAATACAAGCTCCAACGCCTGGCTGGAGCTGCAGTGGTATCTGTTCTCCGCCGTGTTTCTGTTGTGCGCGGGCTATACCTTCCTGCGCAACGAGCATATCCGCATCGACATCGTGATCGGCCGCTTCTCCAAACGGGTGCAGTCCTGGGTCGACATCTTCGGGATCCTGTTCTTCATGTTCCCGATGACGATCCTGATCATGGTGCTGTCCTGGCCGATGTTCTGGGACAGCTATGTCTCCAACGAGATGTCGAGCGACGCCGGCGGCCTGGTCCGCTGGCCTGCGAAGCTTCTGGTCCCGGTCGGCTTCTTCCTGCTCACCGCGCAGGGCGTGTCCGAACTGATCAAGCGCATCGCCTATCTCACCGGCCATCGCGATGAGCCGGGCGAGAAGATGCACAGCCATTCCTAAGGACCGGGAGCGCCCCTGATGGTCGAGTTCGTAACCACGAATATGGCGCCGCTTATGTTCGGCGCCTTGATTATGTTCCTGTTGATGGGTTTCCCGGTCGCCTTCGCGCTCGCCGCGAACGGCCTGCTTTTCGGTCTGATCGGCATCGAGCTGGGTTTGCTGACCCCGGCGCTGTTGCAGGCGCTGCCCGAACGCGTGTTCGGCATCATGCGCAACGACACGCTGCTGGCCATTCCCTTCTTCACCTTCATGGGCCTGATCCTGGAGAGATCGGGAATGGCCGAGGATCTGCTCGACACGATCGGGCAGCTGTTCGGCCCGATCCGCGGCGGTCTGGCCTATGCGGTGATCTTCGTCGGCGCTCTGCTGGCGGCGACCACCGGCGTCGTCGCCGCCTCGGTCATCTCCATGGGCCTGATCTCGCTGCCGATCATGCTGCGCTACGGCTATGACCGCCGGATCGCGACCGGCGTCATCGCCGCATCGGGCACGCTGGCCCAGATCATCCCGCCGTCTCTGGTGCTGATCGTGCTGGCCGACCAGCTCGGCCGTTCGGTCGGCGACATGTATGCCGGCGCGCTGATCCCCGGTCTGGTCCTGACCGGCCTCTATACCGGCTACATTTTGATCACCAGCCTCATCCGCCCGTCGGCGGTCCCGGCCCTGCCCATGGAAGCCCGCACGCTGCACGGCTTCAAGCTGCTGCTGCGCGTCATCACGTCGTTGATGCCGCCTCTGGTGCTGATCTTCCTGGTGCTGGGCACCATCTTCCTCGGCATCGCCACCCCGACGGAGGGCGGCGCCATGGGTGCGTCGGGCGCCATCCTGCTGGCTCTGGCGAAGAAGAAGCTGAGCTGGTCCCTGATGCGCCAGGCGATGGATACCACCGCCAAGCTGTCGACCTTCGTGGTGTTCATCCTGATCGGCTCGACCGTGTTCGGTCTGGTCTTCCGCGCCGTCGACGGCGACCTCTGGGTCGAACATCTGATGACCGGCCTGCCGGGCGGCCAGGTGGGCTTCCTGATCGTCTGCAACATCCTGATCTTCATCCTGGCCTTCTTCCTCGATTTCTTCGAGCTGGCCTTCATCATCGTTCCCCTGCTGGGGCCGGTGGCGGACAAGATGGGCATCGACCTGATCTGGTTCGGCGTGCTGCTGGGCGTCAACATGCAGACCAGCTTCATGCACCCGCCCTTCGGCTTCGCCCTGTTCTTCCTGCGGTCGGTGGCGCCGAAGACGGATTACATCGACAAGATAACCGGGAAGACGATCGCGAAGATCACCACCGGCCAGATCTACTGGGGTGCGGTGCCCTTCGTGGTCATCCAGCTCATCATGGTCGCCCTCGTCATCGCCTTCCCGGAAATGGTCGATGCCGGCCGCGACAAGGGACCGGCGATCAACCTGGACGACGTGAGGATCGAGATCCCGGCCTTCGACAGTCAGGACATGCCTCCGCCCTTCGGTGCTCCCGGCGAGCCGGAGAACAATCAGGCCGACGACATCATGAAGCAGCTTCAGGGCAAGTGACGGCGAAGAGCCCAAACGGAAACCTGAACGAAGAAGGGGGGCCGGTTCGTCCGGCCCCCCATTTTTATGCGCAGCTATCCACTGGGAAAGTGTCGGCGAGAGGGATCAGCGGGTTTCGGTGGCCCCGGTCCAGTTGGTCGGCGCCGGGCTGCCGGACGCGAGGGGCGACCCGCTGCCGGGACGGCCGTACGACATCATGCGGTCGTTGCCTCCGGCGGCGGGCAGGGCGGCGAACTGCTCCACCGTCATGTCGGTGAGAATCACGGCCTGACGGTTGGGGGAATAACGCAGGTATTCACTGTCGACCACCACCGTGCGCTCGGTCGGGTAGCGGGGAGTGCCGACACTGACGATCGCCTGTTCCACCTGGTTGTTCGGCCCGATCACCAGGTCGGTCACGTTGCCCAGGATGCGCGCGCCGTCAGGCGTCTGAACCGTCAGCCCGACCAGTTCGATCGGCGGTGTGGTCGCCACTTGCGCCGAGGGCACGCCGCCCATGTCGGAGGAAGCGGCGCAGGCGCCCAACGCCAATGCCGGCAGGAGGAACGCCGACAGGAGCAGGCGGCGCGGTCGGAAGGAATGGCGGCGTTGATCCATCGGTTCCTGGTCCTTCTACTGGCGGCGCGCCTTCGAACGGCGCAGATGCGATCTCCACTGCAACAGAGCAAACAGTGCCGGCGGTTCCGCTCGCCGACGGAGTGCCCCCATCGCCCGCGGGCGCCCTCCGTCCGGGCAGGTCAGGTGAAGATGAAGTCCTGTCCGGCGTTGAGCCCGATCTGATCGACCGTCAGAGAAGAGCCGTCGATGAAGGCGAAGGTGGTGGCTGAGCCGTTGTTGGTCATTCCCATTTCCCAGGCGTGATAGCCGCGGAACTCGATCTGGTCGATGCCCTTCTCGAAGTAATTGATCGTGTCGGTGCCGAAGCCGCCGGCCGCCTGCTCGATCAGGAAACGGTCGGGCAGACCGTCATAGTAGCTGACCATGGTGTCGTTGCCGGTGCCCGGCTGGAACAGGTCGGCACCGCCGTCGCGGAAGCTGTCGTACAGCATGTCGTTGCCGCTGCCGCCGATCATGGTGTCGTTGCCGCGCATGCCCTTGAGAATGTCATCGCCGGTGCCGCCGTCCAGCCAGTCGTTCCCGTCGCCGCCGAACAGCTGGTCGTTGCCGGCGTCACCCCACATCGAATCGTTGCCGGGTTCGTTGCCATAGGGATCGCCGAGCCAATCGTTCCCGTCGCCGCCATGGAGCCTGTCATCGCCCAGCCCGCCGAGCAGCGAGTCGTTTCCGCGTTCGCCGTAAACCTGATCGTTTCCGCCGGCGCCGTTGATGCGGTCGTCGCCGTCCAGACCGTCGAGACGGTCGTCATAGGCGGTGCCGGTCATGGTGTCGTTGTTCGAAGTCCCCCAAAACTGGCGCATGGCGTCTCTCCATCTGTGCCGTTAACGCGTTGTTAACGATTAACCAGATGTTAACCATGTGGGCGGGGCGGTAGAAAAGCGATAAAGGAGCAACACAAAGGGAGCTTGAGGAAATGACACAGATAATCATATATTGATTGAGTCATTCATTCATTATGTTTCTTTTTTCGATGTATTCGTGACTGGAATGGGGTTGTTGCTGGGGCAGAAAGTGGACTTTCTCCGCCTTATGGACAGGTTTCAGTTTGAAAAAGGACATCTCGGGCTGGGCCGAAGGGCATGCCGTCCACAGGAAGGCTTTAGGCCCCGGTCGGAAGACAGTGGCGGAGCGGATCGTCCGAAAGAGGTTCGGCGGCGCGAACGCGCCATTCGATGACCGAGATCGCGATGCCGGAAGCCGGGCAAAAAATAACCGGGCGTTCATAGGAACGCCCGGCGCAGTCATATATAGGGAGGGTTAGAGACAAGAAGGTTTCTATACCCTTCGGCGGGGGCGTCGCGTTGATGTGGATCAACAATCGATCACGAGCCGTCACCGCTTCGGTAGCTGCCCTTACGCCTGTCCGGGCCGCTCAGCCGTGGCTGTGCGAATGCCCGCCATAGAGGATGGCGGGATCGGTCGCGACCTCCTGGATGGTCTCCAGCCGCCCGTCGCGCCAAGCGCGGTAGAAGCAGCTGCGCCGCCCGGTGTGGCAGGCGACGCCATCCTGCTCCACGATCAGAAGCAGGGTGTCGCCGTCGCAGTCCACCCGGAAGTCCTTCAGCCGCTGCACCTGGCCGGAGGTCTCCCCCTTGCGCCACAACCCGCCGCGCGAGCGTGACCAGTAGCAGACCCGCCCGGTCGCCAGCGTCTCGACCACCGCATCGCGGTTCATCCAGGCCATCATCAGGATCTCGCCGGTGCCGTCCGCCTGGGCGATGGCGGGCACCAGACCGTCGGCGGTGAAGCGGATGGCCGCAAGAACCTCCTCGTAGGGCGCTGCATCGAATGGCGCCGCATCAAGTGGCGCAGCATCAAGTGGCGATGTGTCCGTCATGGCAAATCACTCCTTACGAGTCCGCCCCTCACAGGGCGGCGGCCATCCGGCGGAAGCCGGCGTCCAGGTCGCGGATCAGGTCGTCGGCGCTTTCCAGCCCGGCATGCAGGCGGAGAACCTGTCCCGGATCGGTCCAGCGGGTGGCGGAGCGCACGGCGGCCGGGCGCGTCGGCAGGATCAGGCTTTCGAAGCCGCCCCAGCTGTAGCCCATGCCGAACAGCTCCATCCCGTCCAGCATCGCCGCCAGCGCCTTGCGCGGCACCCGGTTGATGACGATGGAGAAAAGCCCGCTCGACCCGGTGAAGTCGCGCTTCCACAGGGCATGGCCGGGGAAGTCGGGACGGGCGGGGTGCAGCACGCGCGTGACTTCCGGCCGGGCCGCCAGCCAGTCGGCGAGCGCCAGCGCGCTTTCCTGATGCTGGCGCATGCGCACCGACAGGGTCCGCAGTCCGCGCAGGCCGAGATAGAGGTCGTCCGGTCCGCCGCAGATGCCGAAGCGGGTGGCCGCCTTCTTCACCGGGGTCCAGCTCGCCTCGTCGCGGCAGGTGACGACGCCCAGCATCGCGTCGGCATGGCCCACCATGTATTTGGTCGCGGCGTGGATCGACACGTCGACGCCATGGTCGAACGGGCGGAAGAACAGCGGGGTGGCCCAGGTGTTGTCGATCATCACCGTGGCGCCGACCTTCTTCGCCGCGGCGGCGATGGCCGGAACGTCCTGCACCTCGAAGGTCAGCGAACCCGGCGATTCGAGGAAGACCACGCTGGTGTTCGGCCGCAGCAGCGCGTCGATGCCGGCACCGATGCAGGGATCGTAGAACTCCACCTCGACGCCGTAGGGGGCCAGCGTCTCCTTCGCGAAGCGCCGGGTCGGGCCATAGGCGCTGTCGGTGATCAGCACATGGTCGCCGGCCTTGGTGAAGGCCGACAGGGCGACCGCGATGGCGGCGAGCCCGGAACCGGTGTTCACCGCCTTGAATCCGCCCTCCAGCGCCGCCGCCGCCTCTTCGAAGGCGAAGGTCGTCGGCGTGCCCATGCGGCCGTAATGCACGCCTTCCAACGTGTTGCGGTCGCTCTCCTCCAGCGCGTCGAGGGTCGGGAACAGCACGGTCGAACAGTGGTAGACCGGCGGATTGACGATGCCGTGGTTGTTCCGCGGATCGCGGCCGGCGTGAACGAGAATCGTGTCCTGCGTGACGTCCTTCATCGACTGTCCGTTTGGCTGGAGCGGTAGACCGACCCGCATTGATTCGCCCATCGGAAGGTTGGCTCCACTGGGCAAAGGCGGCTCGGCCGAACATTGTGTCATCCTGGAAGCCCCGCGGCCATCGCCGATTGCGTCGGGGAGGCGGCCCGCTATCCGGATCTTCTGGCAACACCACCAATGCACGGAGGATTCGACAAGTCGGATCAAGTTGATGCACTCTTGTTCCACGCGCATGGCTGCGTCGCGATCCCAACAGGGTTGGCCCCCGTGCCGGCCCGACGGGAGCAAACGGCCGGCGTGGTCAGGCGCGTCGTCAGAGCGCTCAAATGCGAAGAACGCAAGAACAGGGTGGAGTTCAAAAAATGAAGTCAGGGTTCCTGGCCGCCGCCGCAGCGGCCGTGGTCGTTTCCGCCAGTGTCGCCGCCGGCGCCGCCACGCTCGATACCATCAAGCAGCGCGGCTTCGTTCAATGCGGCGTGAACGCCGGTCTGCCGGGCTTCGGCAACCCGGACAGCGCCGGCAACTGGACCGGCCTGGATGTCGACTATTGCCGTGCCATCGCCGTCGCCATCTTCAACGACCCGAACAAGGTCAAGTTCACCCCGCTGTCGGCCCAGCAGCGCTTCCCGGCCATCCAGTCCGGCGAGGTCGACCTGCTGTCGCGCAACACGACCGCCACGCTGACCCGCGACACCTCGGTCGGCCTGAACTTCGCCCCCGTCACCTATTATGACGGCCAGGGCTTCATGGTTCCGAAGAAGCTGGGCGTGAAGAGCGCCAAGGAGCTGAACGGCGCCACCGTCTGCGTGCAGTCCGGCACCACGACCGAACTGAACCTGGCGGACTATTTCCGCGCCAACAACATGAGCTACAACCCCGTCGTCATCGAGTCGAACGACGAGGTGAACGCCGCCTACTTCGCCGGCCGCTGCGACGTGCTGACCACCGACGTGTCCGGTCTGGCCGGTACCCGCGCCGGCGTCGCCCCGGTTCCAGACGATCACGTCATCCTGCCGGAAGTCATCTCCAAGGAGCCGCTGGCCCCGGCCGTGCGCCATGGCGACGACCAGTGGTTCGACATCGTGAAGTGGACGGTCTTCGCGACCATCCAGGCCGAGGAGTTCGGCATCACCTCCAAGAACATCGACGACTTCGTCAGCACCAAGAACCCGGATATCCAGCGCTTTCTCGGCATCTCGCCGGGCATGGGCAAGGCCCTGGGCCTGGACGAGAAGTGGGCCTACAACGTCGTGAAGCAGGTCGGCAACTACGGCGAGATCTTCGACCGCAACGTCGGCCCGGGCACCCCGCTGAAGCTGGAGCGCGGCCTGAACGGCCTGTGGACCAAGGGCGGCCTGATGTACGCCCAGCCGTTCCGGTAAGGCACGGCACCGCTGGAAGCGCCGCCCGCAGGCACGTTGCCGGGGGCGGCCTTCCGGTACTTTGAGAAGCGGTCGCGCAGGGCGCCGGTGAAGCGCCCGCGCAGGGGGCCGCATTGGAGACATGTCGCGTCCCCTGCGGTGCGGGAAACGCCCGGAAGAACGTCCGGGATCGCGTGGGCACTGCATGGGGCGCGATGGTTGGGGGAGAGAAGTCCGTGGCGACCGAGACCCGGACCACCCAAGGCGCTCCGCCGCCGGGTGGCGTATCGTTTTCCCTCAGCGACCCGACGTTCCGCGCCGTCGTCTACCAGATCCTGGTGGTCGGCGCGGTCGTCCTGGTCGGCTGGTTCTTGATTTCCAACACGCTCGACAATCTCGCGCGGCGCTCGATCGCGACCGGTTTCGATTTCCTGGAGCGTGAAGCGTCCTTCGGCATCGGCGAATCGCTGATCGATTATTCGCCGAAGGACAGCTATGGCCGGGCCTTCCTGGTCGGCGTGCTGAACACGCTGAAGGTGTCGATCATCGGCATCATCCTGGCGACGATCATCGGCACGATCGTCGGCGTCGCCCGCCTGTCCAGCAACTGGCTGATCGCCAAGCTCGCCTCGAGCTATGTCGAGATCATACGCAACCTCCCGCCTCTGCTGCAGCTGTTCTTCTGGTACGCCCTGGTGTCGGAAACCCTGCCGCCGGTGCGTCAGGCGCTGAATCCGCTGCCCGGCGTCTTCCTGTCGCAGCGCGGCCTTTGGGTGCCGGTCCCGGACACCAATCCCGTCTGGGGCTACATGGGCATCGCCCTGCTGGTCGCCATCGCCGCCGCCTGGGGCGTGTCGCGCTGGGCCAAGGCGCGGCAGGCGCGGACCGGGCAACCCTTCCCGGCGGGCTGGACCGGGCTCGGACTGATCGTGGGCCTGCCGCTGCTCACCTGGATCGCCGGCGGCGCACCGTTGGCGATGGACGTGCCGAGGCTGGCGGGCTTCAACTTTGTCGGCGGCGCCGCCATCTCGCCCGAGTTCTTCGCCATCCTGACCGGCCTGACCCTCTACACCGCGGCCTTCATCGCCGAGGTGGTGCGCAGCGGCATCACGGCGGTCAACTGGGGCCAGACCGAGGCGGCGCGCGCTCTCGGCCTGCCGAGCGGCCCGACGCTGCGGCTCGTCATCCTGCCGCAGGCGCTGCGGGTGATCGTGCCGCCGCTGACCAGCCAGTATCTGAACCTGACCAAGAACAGCTCGCTGGCGCTGGCCATCGGCTATCCGGATCTGGTGTCGATCGCCAACACCACCCTGAACCAGACCGGTCAGGCGATCGAAGGCGTGACCATGATCATGGGCACCTATCTGGTCATCAGCCTCAGCATCTCGCTCTTCATGAACTGGTACAACAAGCGCATCGCGCTGGTGGAGCGGTAACGGCCATGACCGACAACGTGCAAAACGTGCAAAGCGTCGGCCTGCCGGACGAACGTCCGCCGGCCAACACCGTCGGCCCCCTCGCATGGCTGCGGGCCAATCTGTTCAACACCTGGTACAACGCCATCCTGACGGTGCTGGTGCTGGCGCTTCTGGCGTCGGCGATCCCGCCCTTCGTCAACTGGCTGCTGATCCGCGCCCACGGCTTCGATGCCTCCTCCACCGTCTGCCGCCAGGATGCCGGCGGCGCCTGCTGGGGCTTCATCAGCGAGAAGCTGCGCTTCATCATGTTCGGGATGTTCCCGTGGGATGAGCAGTGGCGCCCGCTGGTGACGATCTGCGTGATCATCGCCCTGCTGGTGGTCAGCTGCGACCGCCGCTTCTGGAAGCCCTGGCTGGGTCTGATCTGGGCCGCCGGTCTGGGGCTGGTCGCCGTGCTGATGTGGGGCGGCGTCCTCGGCCTGACCTATGTCGAGAACACGCTGTGGGGCGGCCTGCCGCTGACCCTCATCCTGTCGGTGATCGGTCTGGCCGTGGCCTTTCCGCTGGCGATCCTTCTGGCGCTCGGCCGCCGGTCGAACATGCCCGCGGTCAAGGTGCTGTGCGTCACCTACATCGAGCTGATCCGCGGCGTGCCGCTGATCAGCCTGCTGTTCATGGCGTCAGTGATGCTGCCGCTGTTCCTGCCCAACGGCGTTTCGATCGACAAGCTGCTGCGCGCGCAGATCGCCTTCATCATGTTCGCCGCCGCCTATATGGCCGAAGCCATCCGCGGCGGTCTGCAGGCGATCCCGAAGGGCCAGTACGAGGCCGCGGACGGGTTGGGGCTGTCCTATTGGCAGAAGATGCGCAAGATCATCCTGCCGCAGGCGCTGGCCATCGCAATTCCGCCGCTGGTGAACACCTTCATCAGCTTCTTCAAGGACACCTCGCTGGTCATCATCATCGGCCTGTACGACCTGCTCGGCACCGCGAAGGCGGCGCTGTCCGATCCGTCCTGGCGCGGTTTCTACCGCGAGGCCTATCTGTTCATCGGCGTGATCTATTGGGTCTTCTGCTACAGCATGTCCAAGTACAGCCAGAAGTTGGAACGCGATCTCAATCGCAGCCATCGCCGCTAGATCCACGCCGTCAAGGAGACCACGACAAATGTCCCAGGCCATGTCCCAGGGCACTGCCAAGGCCAAGCACGTCCTCAGCGGCGAGGAGATCATCCGCTGCACGGGCGTGAACAAATGGTACGGCGAATTCCACGTCCTGAAGAACATCAACCTCAACGTCCAGAAGGGCGAGCGCATCGTCGTCTGCGGCCCCTCGGGCTCCGGCAAGTCGACGATGATCCGCTGCCTGAACCGGCTTGAGGAGCATCAGAAGGGCACCATCGTCATCGATGGGATCGAGCTGACCAACAACCTGAAGAACATCGAGCTGGTCCGGCGCGAAGTCGGCATGGTGTTCCAGCACTTCAACCTGTTCCCGCACCTGACCGTGTTGGAGAACTGCACGCTCGCCCCGATCTGGGTCCGCAAGAAGCCGAAGGCCGAGGCGGAGGAGATCGCGATGAGCTACCTGAATCGGGTGCGCATCGCCGAGCAGGCCAACAAGTATCCCGGCCAGCTGTCGGGCGGCCAGCAGCAGCGCGTCGCCATCGCGCGGTCGCTCTGCATGAGCCCGAAGGTGATGCTGTTCGACGAGCCGACCTCCGCCCTCGACCCCGAGATGGTCAAGGAGGTGCTCGACGTCATGATCGGTCTGGCCGAGGACGGCATGACCATGCTCTGCGTGACGCACGAAATGGGATTCGCCAAGTCGGTTGCCGACCGCGTCATCTTCATGGACCGCGGCGAGATCGTCGAGCAGGACACGCCGGACAACTTCTTCTCGAATCCGAGGTCGGAGCGCACGCGCCTCTTCCTCAGCCAAATTCTAGACCACTGATCCCGGATGCGGATCGGCGGTTCCGTCCGATCCGTCATGCGGAAATAAAACACCTCGGAATATGGTGCGCGGCGCAATGTCCTGTGGCGCCGCGCACTGGTTTGCGGTTCAATCGGTCGCCTGACGTGTTGTCGGACCGATTCGCTTACGGAGACCGAGGTTATGGACCTGCTCAGCCCCCGTCCCAGCGTTGGCCAGATCAAGCCTTACCGTCCCGCCCGTCCGCCCCGCGACGGCCGCCGGTGGATCGACCTGTCCCTGACCCACAACCCGCTCGGACCCAGCCCGCTGGCTCTCGATGCCTATTGCGAGGCGGCGGCCCGGATCCACTGCTATCCCGACTGGGACCAGGATCCCCTGCGCCAGGCCATCGCGCGCCGCCATTCCATCGACGCCGACCACATCGTCTGCACCGCCGGGTCGGAGGAGCTGATCCATCTGGTCGCCCAGGCCTTCGCCGGTCCCGGTGACGAGGTGCTGTGCCACGAGCGCGGCTATCGCGGTTTCATCAAGGCGATTCGCGCCACCGGCGCCACCGCGGTCATCGCGGCGGAGCGCGACATGGTGGTGGATGTGGAGGCGATGATCGACCGCGCGACGGAGCGCACGCGGATCTGCTTCCTCGCCAACCCGAACAACCCGACCGGCACCTATATCCCGGCGGAAGCGGTGCAGCGGCTGCGCGCCGGCCTGCCGCCGCACACGCTGCTGGTTCTGGATTCGGCCTATGCCGACTATTGCCGGATGCCGGACTACAGCGACGGGACGGAGATCGTCGAAAACTCCGACAATGTCCTGCTGATCCGCACCTTCTCCAAGATGCACGGGCTGGCCGGCCTGCGGGTGGGGTGGGGGTACGGCCCGACCACGGTGATCGAGGCGGTGAACGCCATCCGCGGCGCCTTCAACGTCTCACTTCCGGCCCAGTTGACCGCAGCCGCCGCGCTGAGCGATGCGGAGCATGAGGAAGCGACCTTCGCCCATAATGCGCAGTGGCTGCCCTGGCTGTCGCGCGAGTTGGAGCGGGTGGGACTGCGGGTCTATCCCAGCGTCTGCAACTTCGTGCTGGCCCGCGTCCCGACGGACCCGTCGCTGGGCACCCAGGCGGTGATCGACCATCTCGCCCGGCGCGGCATCCTGGTGAAGCCGGTCACCGACTATGGCCTGTCCGACTGCCTGCGCATCACCGTCGGCCGCGAGGAGGAGAACAAGGCGCTGGTCGCGGCGCTGGCCGAAATTCTCGGCTGAGGGGCGAGGATTTTTGGGAGAACAGGTGGAAGGGATTTTCTCTTCTTTTGATGCAGATCAACGAAAAGCATATCCGGTTCAGGATAAGGTTCGTCTTGTCTCTGAACCTCCCTGTATCACTGAACCGGAGCATCCGCATGGATGTCTCCGGTTTTTCTTTGTGGGATGGGCCGCCGGTGACGGGAAGAGCCGCGGGCGAAAAGCGCGGTTCCGTTGATATGCATCAACGCGGCGGACAGGGCAGGGGCATAGACCTATGACTGTCTCTAACCCTCCCTGTTTCACAGGAGGCCCGGTTCCGGTGCCTCCTGTTTTTTTGTCCGCGATCAGGCCCGGTTCAGGACGGCGGACGGGAGCGGTTCCAGCGCAGGATCAGCCCGAGCAGCGACAGCGGTACCACCACCACGGCGCCGATCAGGATATAGGGCAATGCCCAGCTGCCGGCCTCGATCACCAGCGCGGCGATATCCTGCACCGTCTGCCAGCTGTTGGTCAGGATGTTGGCTGGGTTGATGTTCAGGAACGACAGCACGAAGCCGACGACGAAGCACAGCACCAGCGTGCGAATGATCCAGCCCACCAAGTCCCCATCTCCCGCTCGACATGGCGGAGCTACCGCCTCGCCCGAAGCAACGCGCCGGTCCATGGCAGGGTTCCGGCATTCCGCGGTAGATGGGGCTGGGAGGATGGGGTGGTCAAGGGGGAGCGTGGAGGCGCAGCTTCGCGCCAGCCTCACCCCGCGAGCGGAATATGCTCTCCCGCGCTGCGCGGGAGAACGCCGTCCAGCCGCGGGTCGCGGACTTCGCGGACGACGTGGCGGGTGGGGACGAATCCCATGCTCTGGTACAGTGGCAGCGCCTTCGGGTGGTCGAAGGTGCAGGTGTTGACGAGCAGCTTCTTCGCACCGCCCTCCCACGCCTTGCGGATAGCGGTGTCGAGCAGCCAGGGGCCGAGCTTGTGGCCGATGAAGTCGGGGATCAGGCCGAAATAAGCCAGATCGGTTTCGCTGGTCCGCCGGTCCAGTTCCGCGAAACCGGCGGGCGTGCCGTCGACATACAGCACCCAGACCTCCACCAGTGGGTCGAGGATCGAGCGCTCCAGCTCCTTGCGCGGCATGCGGCGGCGTTCGTGCCACAGCCAGGGCTCTCCAACCGTGTCGTAGAGATAGCGGTAGAAGGACCAGGTCGGTGGATTCGCCCGCAGCAGCGACAGGTTGCCCTTGGGCTGGCGCACCGGTTCATGGACCGGCGGCGCGCTCATCTGCAGATAGGTGACGATCACCGGCAGATGGTTTGGCCGGCTGGCGGCGGGAATGTCGGGGCGGGTCAGGGAGTGGGGTTGTTCAGCCATTTCTGCATCATCGTAACGGGCGATCTGGCATAGCCGAGGCGTTCGTAGAAGGCCAGCACCCGTTGGTTGGTCTCCCGGACGAGGAGTTGGACCTTGGGCATGCCGGCGGCACCCAGCCAGCCTTCCGCCTCCGCCACCATGCGGCCGCCCAGGCCCCGGCCTTGCAGCGCAGGATCCACGGCGACGTAATAGATCCAGCCGCGATGTCCGTCCTGCCCGACCATGGCGGTGGCGACGATCCTGCCGCCTTCGACCGCGGCAAGCACCGCCGAACTGGACTTCGACAGCGCCAGCGCGAAGTCCGCCGCCGGATCGTTCCAGGGAACCACCAGGCCGCAGGCGGTCCAAAGCGCCACGACGGCGTCGCGGTCCTCCGCATGGCAGGGCCGGATGGTGACGGGATCGGTCACTGCCGGCGCGCTAAGGCTTCCGGGGGCCGGTTTCCAGCGGCAGATCCTCCCGCAGGCCCCATTCCGCCCAGGAGCCGTCATAGATCGCCACATCCGGCTTGCCGGCGGTGGCGAGACCCAGCGCGATGACGCAGGCGGTGATGCCGCTGCCGCAGGAGGCGACCACCGGCCGGTCGAGGTCCAGCCCGGCGGCCCGCGCCTTGGCGGCGATGGCATCCGGCGGCAGCAGGGTTTTGGTTTCCTGGTCGATCAGGTCCGTGTGGGGCAGGTTGAAGCTGCCGGGAATCCGGCCGCTGCGCCGCCCCGGCCAGGGCTCCGCCACCGCGCCTTCGAAACGCGGCTGGGCGCGGGCGTCGGTGATCTGGTCGGATTCCGCATCGATGTTGGCAAGCACCTGATCGGCGTTGCGGATCAGCTCCGGCCGCTTGCGCGCGGTGAAGTTCGCCGGCTGGACCGGGGCAGGCTCGCCCGATTCCGTTGGGCGTCCTTCCGCCAGCCATTTCGGCAGCCCGCCGTCGAGAACCGCCACACGGTCGAAGCCGAACAGGCGGAACAGCCACCAGACGCGCGCCGCGGCGGTCGCCATGCCGGCGGTGTCATAGACCACCACCGTGTCGCCGTCGCCGATTCCCAGCGCGCCGATCTTCGCGGCGAAGGTCGCTTCGTCCGGGATCATGTGCGGCAGCGGGTGGGTGTCCGGCGCCGCCACCTCGTCGACGTCGCACAGGCGGGCGCCGGGGATGTGGCTGGCCGTGAACTCCGCCCGAATGTCGCGCTTCAGGGCCGGCATGTGCCATGACCCGTCCAGCAGCTTCAACCCCGGCCGGCCGAGGTTGCGGGCGAGCCAGTCGGTGGAGACGACGGGGCCGGTCAGCGGGTCAACGGTGCTGTCGCTCATGCTGCGCGTCCTTGAATGGGATCGTTCGGGCGGAGAATCGTCGGAAAAGCGGTCAGTCCCTCAGCGCGATGACGACGCGCCGGTTCTGCTTGCCCTTGTTTTCGATCTTCGTCACCTCGATTCCGCCGATCTCGCCGGTGCGGGCGACATGGGTGCCCCCGCAGGGCTGCAGATCGACGCCCTCGACGTTCAGCAGGCGGACGCGCCCGCCGCCGGTCGGCGGCTTCACCGACATGGTGCGCACCAGCTCCGGCTGGGCCGCCATCTCGTCGTCGGTGATCCATCGGGTGCCGATGGGGGTATCGGCGGCGATCAGCCTGTTCACCGCCTCCGCGATGGCATCCTTGTCCAGCGCTTCGGCCGGGACGTTGAAGTCGAGCCGGCTCTTGTCCGCGCCGATCTGTCCGCCGGTGACCGATCCCGGCACGACCGCGCACAGCAGGTGCAAGGCGGTGTGCATCCGCATGTGGCGGTAACGGCGGTCCCAGTCGATCACCGCTTCCACCGCCGTGCCGGGGCAGGGCGGCTCCTGCCCGTCCTCCGGCACATGGATGACGTCGTCGGGGCCGCCGTCGCCCTTCACCGTGTCCTTGATGCGGACTTCCAGCCCGTCGAATCGCAGAGCCCCGCTGTCGCCCGGCTGACCGCCGCCGGTCGGATAGAAGACGGTGCGGTCGAGCCGGATGCCGCGCTCGTCCACCGCGGTGACGGTGGCGACGCAGTTGCGGGCATAGGCGTCCTCGCGGAATAGCGCGTCCATGTCTTCCCTGGGCCTCCCTTGGAGGAATCAGGCCAGCCAATCTGGCACAGGCAGATTCTTCTCACGGAGGAAGTCGGGATTGAAGAGCTTCGATTGGTAACGCTGACCCCCGTCGCACAGGATGGTCACCACCGTGTGGCCGGGGCCGAGGTCGCGCGCCACCCGCATCGCCGCGGCGATGTTGATGCCGGACGAGCCACCGAGGACCAGACCCTGGGTCTTGATCAGGTCGAAGACGATCGGCAGCGCCTCTTCATCCGGGATCTGCACGGCGTCGTCGATCGGTGCGTCTTCCAGGTTGGCGGTGATGCGGCCCTGGCCGATGCCCTCGGTGATGGAGTTGCCTTCCGACTTCAGTTCGCCCTTGGTGTAGTAGCTGAACAGGGCGGCGCCCATCGGGTCGGCGAGCGTGATGCGGATGTTCGGGTTCCGCTCCTTCAGCGCCAGCGCGATGCCGGCCAGCGTGCCGCCGCTGCCCACCGCACAGGTGAAGGCGTCGATCCTGCCGCCGGTCTGCTCCCAGATCTCCGGGCCGGTGGTCAGGCGGTGGCCTTCGCGGTTGGCCGTGTTGTCGAACTGGTTGGCCCAGACGACGCCGTTCGGCTCGGTCTTCGCCAGTTCCTCGGCCAACCGGCCGGAATAGCGGACGTAATTGTCGGGGTTGGAATAGGGGACCGCCGGGACGAGGCGCAGGTCGGCGCCGATCAGGCGCAGCATGTCCTTCTTTTCCTGGCTTTGCGTCTCCGGCATGACGATGACGGTGCGATAGCCCAGCGCGTTGCCGACCAGGGCCAGTCCGATGCCGGTGTTGCCGGCCGTGCCCTCGACGATGGTGCCGCCGGGGCGCAGCAGCCCGCGCTGCTCGGCGTCGCGGACGATGGCGAGGGCGGCGCGGTCCTTCACCGATCCGCCGGGGTTCAGGAACTCCGCCTTGCCCAGGATCTCGCAGCCCGTCGCCTTCGATGGCCCTTCCAGCCGAATCAGCGGCGTGTTGCCGATGGCGCCGATGAAGCCATTGCGGATGTCCAAGACGGGTACTCCCAAGGTCTGATGTGGATTTCTCCCGTTACTATCATGGCTGCGGTCGGCGGTTTCAAGATGAGGGTGTGAAATGCTGCATTGAACGTTTGAATTGTGTGGAAATATGGGCTTGCTCAGGGTGAGAGCCAGCGCTTGCGCAGGGACTCGCGGTGGCGGGCGAGCCAGCCGATGGCGATGATGGCGACCGAGTTGCGCAGGCGGTTCTCGTCCATCATGCGGATCGCCTCATCCGCCGGCAGGCCCATGATGCGGATGTCCTCGTGCTCCTCCTCCAGCCCGCCGGTCGCGGCGAGGTTGCGGCTGTCGACCCGGCCGCAGAAGACGGTGACCCGCTCGGTGAAGGCGCCGGGGCTGACGTAGTAATCGCAGATCTGTTCGATCTCCCGGATTTCGCAGCCGGCCTCTTCCAGCGATTCGCGGCGCGCCACCTCCTCCGGCGTCTCGCCGTCACCGACCATGCCGGCGACGATCTCGGTCATCCAGGCGGGGCCGCCCGCCGCGGCGGAACCGACGCGGAACTGCTCGATCATCACCACGGCATCGCGGTCAGGGTCGTAGAGCAGGACGCCTACCGCCTCGCCGCGGTCGCAGACCTCGCGCGGGGGCAGGACGCCGGTCCAGGTCCCGTCGAACTTCCGATGACGGAGGCGGTAGACATCGATGGTGAGGAAGCCCTTGTAGGGCGTCTGCTTGTCGAGGATCTCGATATCGGGATGGTTCATGGTCGGCGCGGTCCCACGGGATGGCTGTTTCCGGCAGGGTGCACCTCTGGAACCGGGCCGACAAGCACGCGGCCGGGGAGCCCGTTCACAGCGTCGGATTCAGCCGCAGAAAGCGCACGCGGTCGGCCGATGGCACCGGCACCGGGGTCAGGGTGGCGCCGCGCATCACCTCCAGCGGAACGACCACCCCCGCCGGCCCCAGGTCCCAGAGCTTGCGGTAGAAATCCGCCAGTCCGGTGAAGCGCTGCCCGCCGACGCCGACGATCAAGTCGCCGGGGCGCAATCCCGCCGATTCGGCGGGGCTGCGCGGCGACACCTTCTCCACCATCAGTTGCCCCATCTCCTCCCGAAGGGTGACGCCCAGCCAGGGCCGCGCCGGCTCCTGCCGGCGGCCGTAGGCGAGCAGGTCGGCCAGGACCGGTTCCAGGGCGGAGACGGGGACGAACATGTTGCCGGGAAGGCCGCGCCCCTCCATCGCCTCCATCACCAGAAGCGATCCGATGCCGACCAGCCGGCCTTCGCGGTTCACCAGGGCGGCGCCGTTGAAGGCGCGGATCGGCGGGAAGGTGAACAGCGCCTCATCCAGCAGATATTCCCAATAGCCGGCGAATTCCCGCTTGCTGACCACCTTCACGGCGGCGGCGCCGCGGCCGTCGCCGCCACTCAGCGCCAGCATCGTGTCGCCCTCCCTCACCGCCGCCGAATCGGCCAGCCGCAGCCAGGGCGCCTGGAATCCCAGTTCGGCCCGCAGCAGGCCGAAGCCGCTGACGGGATCATAGGCGATCATGTTGGCGGGATAGCTGCGCCCGTCGGCGGCGGTGACCTGGATCTCCGAGGCCTCCATCACCGTGTAGCCGATGGTCAGGATCAGGCCGGAGCCGTCGATGACGACGCCGCTGCCCTCGCGCTCCGTTCCCAGGCTGCGGGCGCTCTGGCTGTCGGCCGGCACGACGGCGCGGATGCCGACGATGGAGCGGACGACGCGATCCGGGTCCAGTTGCTCCGGTTCGGCCGCCACGGCCGGGCCGAAGGCCAGAACGAAGGCAAGGAACAGAATGCCGGCCGCCCAGCGCGGCGCGACCGGTGTTGAAACGACCCGCATGACGCCGCACTCCCGCGCAATGGCAGGGCCAGAAGGCACCCCCGTCGCCGCGCGGCCCTGTCCGTCGCGACTCGGGTGACAGAGTCATGACATTGCGTGCGAGTCGCCGCTCATCAAGCCGTCATTCGTCTTGAGCCCGGCGGGAGGCGCGGAAACATGCGTGGAAGCCGGCGTGGAAACATACCGGGGCCTCCGGTTGTTGTCCTGTGCGACCCGGAAAGCCATAAGGAAAGGCGATATCATGCCCATCAACAGCGATCAGGACCTGGAGCGGGCGGTCCAGGAGTTCCAGCGCCTCAGCGACGCGCCGGATGAATCGGAGGAGGGACGCCGCCGCAGCGTTCTGGACGCGGACATCAAGGCGTATTACGCCAAGTGCGCCAACACGCTCCGGCCGGGAAAGCCGCCCTCCACGGGCTGAGTGGAGGGAACGCGGCAGCCGGGCGGGGCGGCGGACAATGAGTCCGGCCATGAGAAGGAGACCGGTCCGCGATGAAGCGACTAGACACCTGCTACACCTGCCGGTTCTGGGAGGGGCAGGGGCTCCGCCAGCGCGGGCCGAAGGGCACCTGCCGACGCTATCCGCCGGTGGTGACCCCGCGCAGCCCCGAAGGCGATTTCCCCATCACCCTGTCCACCGACTGGTGCGGGGAATGGAAACGGGTCGCGGTCGCGGCCGGCGCCGATCCTTCCAACCCCGACGGGACGATCTACGACGATCTGGTCGAATAGGGATCTGGTCGAATAGACCGGGCGCCTCAGCGCGGATGGGGCGGGATGACCAGGACCGGCGTGTTCTCGTAGGCCTGCGGCCTGCTGTCGGCCGCCGTTCCGTTCCAATCGGCGTTGAAGGCCAGCAGGGCCAGCAGCACCGCCGCGAAGAACAGCAGGATGGCCGTGACGCAGTCGGCGGTCCGGACCGGCTGTTCGCCATCGTCGGGCGAATGTTGGTTGCCGTGGCCGTCGACCGGGGGGGCGGTGCGGATGCGTTCGGACTGGAATGGCAGAAGCACGGCGAACCTCCATCGGCTGGAGACGCCCGGCCCACGACTTAGGTCCGGAATTGTTATCAAGTCTAACGCCGCGCGGCCTCGCGCGGCATTTCGCTTCCGGCAAGTCTGGATCGTCTTTTGGGTCTAGTTCTGAGTAGAACGGCCAGCCATGGGACTTAGCCCGGCCGCTTTAAACCGAATTCGGGTACTGAAGGGTCACAGTCAAGCGGCAATAGCCGGAAAGCAGAAAAGGCCGGATGCGCTGGGCATCCGGCCTTTTCGATCTGGCTCCCGGTGCTGGACTCGAACCAGCGACAAGCGGATTAACAGTCCGCTGCTCTACCAACTGAGCTAACCGGGATCGGTGACCGGCCTTTCGGTGGCCGCCGTTGTTGGCGTGGCGGGTGTATAGCCGAACCATTCGGCCCTGCCAAGCCAATTCCGACAGAAAGATGAATTTATTTTCTGAACGGGGGCGGCGGGCGTTTCATGAGCGAAAACAAGGCCCAAACGCAAAAAGCCCCGCCGGGGCGGGGCTTTGGTCGGGCCGCTGCCCTGAGGCTTTGGCCATCGTCCGTAACTATGCTTTCACTCTGTCAGGTATGGAGGCACGGGCGGGAATCGAACCCACGTATACGGATTTGCAGTCCGCTGCATCACCACTCTGCCACCGCGTTTCTCTAAGGAAATCAATGGTCTAAGCCGCCCAATAGCCCCCTCGCTCCTTGGGAGCAAGATGGGAGCAAAATGGCTTACGTCGAGAAACGGGGGCAAAGCCTGCGGGTGGTCGTGCGGGTCCGGGGCAAGGTCGAGGCCCAACGGACTTTCCCCCTGGAAGCCGTCGAGGAAGCCCGGAAGTGGGGCGAGGAACAGGAAGCCGCCCTTGGAGTCGTGGGGAGGGGCAGGGGAGGCAAGCGCGAGTCCGTGGCGCCCCGTAGGACGCTTCAGGATGCGCCCGAACCCAAAGCGGCAGCAGACCTACCGTCTAGCGCCACAGGCTATCCCCTGACGCTCAGGGAGGCCCTTACCCGCTATCTCACCGAAGAAAGTCCAAAGAAGAAAGGCCACGAACAGGAAAAGGGGCGGATCGGCTCTTGGCTGGCCCTTCCCCTGGCCGATAAGCGGATGGTGGATATAACAACGGTGGAGCTTGTGGAATGGCGGCAGGCGGAAGAACAGCGGAAGGGCTGTAGAGGGCTTCCAATTTCTCCTTCAACAATCCGTAATAAGCTGGCGATCCTGTCCGCTATCTACCAACACGCCCGTAGCGAGTGGGCAATGCCCGACCTTCATAACCCTGTCCGCGGTGTTAAACTTCCGAAGAACCGTAAAGGACGTGATGTCCGGCTAACGGCAATCCAGCGTGAGGAACTTTGGAAGGAACTGCGGAACCCAATCCGCAAACCCTACTTGTATTATATCGCCCGTCTTGCAGCGCTAACAGCAATGCGACAGGGGGAGCTTTGGCAGATTGCACGTTGGGAGTGCTGGGATAAGGCGAACGTAATTCACCTGACAGACACGAAGAACGGCGATAACCGGGACGTTCCCCTTTCCACGGAGGCCGTGAAGGTACTGCGGGAATGGTGGGGTGAGCAAGGTAGGCCGACCACTGGCCCTCTGTTCCCCGACGTGATGCGCCCCGGCACCGTTGTTCGCTCTTACCAGAAGGTCATTAGGGCAATCCGTAAAAGAAACCCTAGCTTCCCACACATTACGTTCCACGATCTTCGCCATATCGCAGCTACTGACTTAAGCAAGCGCCTTTCCAATGTGCTTGAATTGTCGGCTGTGACAGGGCATCGCAGCATTCAGGTGTTGAAGCGTTATTATAATCCAGACGCCTCAGAACTTGCATCTAAGCTAGGCTGACAGCGGGTGAGGGGCGTTGTCCCCTCCCTTGCTTGCTGTTTCCCTTCGCAACGCTTACAGAAGCTCTTGGCGCCCTCCTTGACGCACGATGCGATTGATGTTGGTTCCTCCGCCTCCGCCTCCGCCTCCGCCTCCGCCGGCCCGATCAGCATCCGCACCGTTGAAATCGACGGGGCGCCTTGGTTCGTAGGGCAGGACGTGGCCTATTGCCTTGGCCTGAATGTTCATGCAGGCGCGGGAACCTACACCCGCGGCATTTCTGCCGATGAAAAGTGCGTGGTCCCCCGTTCAAACATAGATCCGATACATGTTTGGCCGACCCACGGGCTTACCGTGGTTTCAGAGTCCGGCCTTTACAAGGTGGTGATGCGTTCGGACAAGCCCGAGGCCCGCAAGTTTCAGGATTGGGTTACACGGGACGTGTTGCCTGCGATCCGCAAGGACGGCGGCTATATGGTGTGTAACAGGGGGAGGCGTATGGACGCCCTCAGGGACTCGCTACAGCGGCCCCGCCATCGCCCGCCACCCATGTAGCCACGCCAGCGCCAAGGGTCTTCAGCGAGTCACCCACGGGCTTCCTGAAGGACACCCGGACCATGAACGACCTGATTTGCGTTACCGCCGTTGAAGGTGAACCCCGTGTTCTGGACACGGAGCTTGCGGCGGCCCTTGGTATGCTGAACCCGCGCAAAATCCGTTCGGACATTATCGCAGCGAACCGGGCCGAGCTTGAAGGCTTTGGACCCCTTTGGAGTGAACGCCTCCGAACTGGTGGCCGTCCCCCTATCGCCTACTATCTGAACGAAGAACAGGCCCTTCTAGTCGCCATGTTCTCCCGTACCGAAAAGGCGAAGGAGGTTCGGGCAACCTTGGTCCGGGTGTTCGCCGCGTATCGCCGCGGTGATCTGGTGCAGGCTCCCCCGGCGTTCCGGGTGCCCCAGACGTTCGCGGAAGCCCTGCGGCTTGCTGCGGACAATGCAGCCTTGGTGGCGCTGGCGTGACTGAGAGAGCCTAAGGTCTGAAGCCTCTCCTTTAGCCTTAGAGCGCAACATATAGTGCCCAATAATCTTTCTGACTACCATTAGTCGGAATACTCCTGGCCGCTTCGGCCGCCAGCCATATTAATCCCCCCACCCTTAGAGAACCACGCACTCTGAGGGACCAAAAGATGCTGCCGACTATCGCCGTAGACCTGCCTTTCCTGGCCCGCGAAGTGAACGATGCCCACGCCCAGACCCAATACCACGCCAAGGGGATGCTCTTGGAGGCGAAGCGGGCCGGTGAGGCATTGGTGAAGGCCAAGGGCCTGTGCCCGCACGGAACGTTCAAGGATTGGGTGCAGGCACACTGCCGCCTCAGCTACCGCCAAGCCACCGCCTATATGCGTGTCGCCAAGCTGTCCAAAGATGCGGACCTCCGCACTTTTGACGGCGGCATTGACGCCTTCCTTCAGACGTTCGCAACCAAGCGTATCAAGGACCCTGCCCCCGAGTTCACCCATCGTGATGCGGATTACGTTCTGCGCATCCATGTTCTTGCCGAGCGGGGAGCGGAGCATGAACGGGATGTGGCTGCGGACAAGCTGACCCAGACAGCCGAGCGGTTCGGAATGACGGCTGAAGCCATGGTCAAGCAGGCACACAAGCTGCGCCCGAACAACGACCTTACCGACGCCGAAAAGGAAGCCAGAACGTTTGAAGAATGCCTGAAGGCACAGGCTTCGGCTTTTCAGGAACGAGAAGCCATTTTCCGGGAATTGGAAGAACAGTTTTCCAACACACCGAAAGAGGACCTTCTTCGCATCCTGACTGATCTTCGGATCAAAGGTGTTTGGTAAGCGCTGGAAGTGGCAGGTAAATTTTACTTGAAGCGCTGAAGCCAAAACAAGGGGGGCGCCTCTATTAAAGAAGAAGAGAAGCTTCCCCTCTAATTTCAATCACAATCCCAAACAGGAAAACCATGGAACCTATCGCTCTCCCAGCCAATACGGCTGCGGACAATGCACTGCCGTGCCCTACGGACCATGAATGTGGTTCGCTCTCCACTATCACGATTGATTGTTTGAAGGAGTATTTCACTTCGGTGGGCCATAGCCCCAGCCCCTCAATGTGGGAAGCGCTGTCCGATCAGGCCAAGGCCATGGAGGCAATGGCGGATGGTACGGCCCTTCCGTCTCTCTACCTGTCGTCCTTGGACCCAGGGGTAGGCAAAACGCAGACCCTCTACGCCTTTGTCCGCAACCTTGTCCGCTCCCCCGCCCATGCCGGTGTTGGGGTGCTGATCTGCCTTGGTCGGCTGGAAGAGGTCCGCAGCTTCGTACAGGGCATGAACGCATTCGGGGTTCTACCGCCTGCCGCCGTTGCCGTCATGACCAGCGACCCCGCCCTGAACGCCCTTGGTCATCCGGTTCCCCAAGAGGCGCAGGTGCTGGTAACGACCCACCAGCGTTTGGAGCGGATGCGGGGCCGTCGGTTGTCCGATGCTTCCGCCTTCCTCTACCAGGGCAAGCCAAGGGCGGTTCGGGTGTGGGATGAGTCGTTCCTCCCCGCCCGTGCCGTGGTGCTGAACACCAACACCATTGCCGGCCTGCTGGAAACTCTGTCCACCATCAACCCGGACCTACGCGCCCGGATCATGGCGACGGTAAATGAGGTCGAGGGGCTACCCGACAATAGCGCCTACACCGTTCCCGACTTCGCGGGGGAGTTCGGCATTGGGCTTCCGAAGGTGATTCGGGCAATGGGGCGGAGGGCGCCCACAAGGCTGAAGGATGCGGCAGCCGATCTGTGGCACCTGTCAGGGCGAACAGTCAGCATCCGATGTGGCAACCGGGACGGATGGTCCTTGGTGGATTACCGGGACAGCCTTCCACCTGATATGGCCCCCATGCTCATTCTGGATGCATCGGGGCGTGTCCGGGTCACCTATGACGACATGGAAGCCCGCGGCTTGCTGGTGAGGCTCCAATCGGCTGTGAAGCGGTACGACAACCTCACCGTCCATCTGTGGGACAAGGGGGGTGGGAAATCCTCCTTCTCCAACCACGGAGACGAACTGTGCAAGGAAGTCGCCCGCATGGTCCTGACGAAGCCGCAGGAACCTTGGTTGGTGATCGTCCACAAGCCCCACCCGACCGGCGGAGATTATGAGCGACTGATTCGCCAGCACCTACAAGGAGCCGATGTGGACGTAGCCTTCCTGACGTGGGGCAACCACATGGCAACCAATGCCTACGTGGATCGGCCGAACGTGATCCTTGCAGGTACGCTGTTCTACAGCGACGCCCAGTATGAGGCCCTGAAGCGCTCTGTTGCCGATCAGCGGGCATCCGACGCCTGTGTGAGCGCTGAGGCGCTGGCGCGGGTGAAGATGGGGGAAACGATGCACCATCTCCTACAGGCCCTCTGCCGGGCTTCTGTGCGTCGCTGTGAGGGTGATGGCTGCCCCCTTACCGATGCCTATGTCATCGGCAGCAGCCGCCATGATTTCCAAGGAGCGATTGCGGAAGCGTTCCCAGGTGCGAGGGTGAAGCCATGGCGACCTGAGGGGCTAAAGTTGACCGGGTATGTCACAAAAGCGATTGCCTACCTGTCGGAAATGGCGAAGGTCATTCAGGCAGGCGCTAAGGTGAGGTTCAAGCAGGTTGCGTTGGCGATTGGCATGAAACCCGAGAACTTCAACAAGGACGTACGGGAACATCCGGCCTTCAGTGAGGCTCTGGACGAACTCGGCATTGTCGAGGTCGGAGGAACTTCGCGAAAAACCTCATTCCAATTTTCGTGATAACGTTAGGGGCGGTCGGAGAAGGGCGGCTATCTCGATCAAATGCTGAAGGGCCGAAGACATCATATTGTCTCGGCCAACAGGCTGTTTAAATCCGTGCTCATATTATTCAGGAGCCCCTAACAGTCCTTTAACAGTGAGCCAACATCAAAGCCGTCATATCTTATCTTGTCGTCAGATATTTTGCATGGGACCGGAAATTCTTCTAGCGGAATGCGAGCCCAAGGGTTCGGTATGTAGCATGAGCGGCTCATATCATAACAATGTGGTTTTAGATCCGCACAGAGAAAGATACCGCTTATCTTGGTGTTCTCATTTGGAGAAAGAACCCCAGGCACAAATTCGTAGTCCATTTCCGTTTCTTCGTCATCCGTGAAGACAAGCTTCTCCGCTCCCAGTATGTCTCCTCTGGGGAAAACGAAAGTGAACGGGGACGGTTCGCTGTAACTAATAGCTAGAACGATTGGCAGATCGCTGCCTGAATATTTCTTTGCTTTTTTGGAAATCTTTTTTGCTACCCCGCCGTCTTCCTGAAACCTTAAATTCACCCTGCTCATCCAAAAATGTAGGCTCGGAGCCTGAGTTATGGGTGGGGCTTGGCGAGGGCATACTGTTACGATCAGTTCGCCATCAGGTTCCAATTTAATTACCAATGCAGGCTGAGAGTCAGAAGGTATCGGATTTTCTGGTTCATTACTAAAAGTATCGTGAATTTTTGCGAAAAGATCCCAGTTTAAGCTCTTCGGCTTAACAGGATATTCCATAAGTTTTCGGCGAACAGCGTCTTCATTCAAGCCAGATAGCCAATTTTTAACTTCCAGAACAAGGCTAGACAGCCGGATATCCTTTTTGACGGTCCCAACGATGCTAGCCTTGATGGCAAAATTCTCACTGCCAATCGCTTCTATTGATTTTGACATGAAATCAAGGCGCCGCCGTTCTTTGTGCTCGGCATCCGTGACGCCAGTGACTACAGACGCTTCCAGGTAAAAGGCCTGTCCCTGTGGTGGCTTTATGAGGAAGTCTGGACGCTCGCGTGAATTCGGAAGAGAAGGATGTGGAGAAATTTCACAGCCTAGACGTTTCAACATCACTTGCAATGCAAGCTCAAAAAAAGCTCCTTCCTGCCCTCTGTCGTTTTCGTTAGTGAGGCGGCGCCAAAGCTCCCCGTCTGGATCGGCAGCGAAATTTTTATACCACCTTTCGATGGAACCTTCTTTATTATCGGATTTCATCATTTGAACACCAAGCGTCTAAGCATACGACAACGAGAAAATAATTCACCAACTAGAGGCTCCACAAGCCCTCCGTGTCGTGCAGCGGTTCGTCGTTGTTCCAATAGACCGTGACCTAGCGAGTCGTCTCACGCCCACGCCCAAGCCGTCCCAATGAAATCCCTATTGCCATTTTGGGACGGCAAGGCGATAACGTCTAAGGGTTCATTGAGACACTTGGGACGGAACAGGCCATGTTGATCGGCTACGCTCGCACCAGCACCCTTGATCAGAAGGCCGGCATTGAGGCACAGGCCCGTGACCTTCAGGCGGCGGGATGCGAGAGGTTGTTTCGGGAACAGGTGTCCTCTGTGGACGTGGCGAACCGGGAACAGCTTGCCATTGCCCTCGACTTCATCCGGGAAGGGGATGCCCTGGTAGTGACGAAGCTCGACCGCTTGGCCCGCTCCGTCGCCCATTTGATGACGATCCTCGACGCCCTGAAGGCCAAGGGCGCATCCCTGCGCATCCTGAACATGGGGATCGACACCAGCACCCCCACGGGCAAGCTGATGCTGACCATGCTTGGTGGCGTGGCGGAATTTGAGCGGGATATCATGCTTGAACGACAGCGCGAGGGCATCGCCAAGGCCAAGGCTGAGGGGAAGTATAAGGGCAGGAAGCCCACGGCACAGGCCAAGGCGGAAGACGTGATGGCCCTGAAGGTGCAAGGTGTGGGTGCCAGTGAGATAGCCAAGCGACTCGGGATCGGCCGTGCTAGCGTCTACCGCATCCTTGGTGCCGATGCCTAAACCGCGGGGCAGGGCAGGGCGGTAGGAGTCCCAAGGGACCGGAAGACACTCCCGACCCTCCCCCGGCCCTTCGTAAAACCGACTTCAAAGAATGAGGCTTTAGGGCTGTTGATTGGTTGTTGTTTCGGCCCTTCACGGTGGGGAAGCCCGCTAGAATTTTCTCAAGAGACTCCCGGCACCCCCACCCCCCCTTCAATCTTCTATTCGCGAATAGGGGGGTACCATTCCGTAAATCGGCCCCACCGGGGGGAGGCGCGGCGCCTGTATTATAACTGTCTCGTCCAAACTGTAGGCCCGTGGCGCCTTTGCTCCCATTCTGCTCCCACAGCACAAAAGGCTTCCCTGCGATGCATGAAGGGAAGGGGCTGGACTGCGGCGAGTCGCTGAGGCAGATAGGGGGCATTCGTCGGGCAACGGATCAGCCGTGGGAGCAAACGCCCACAGCAGGCCGAAGCCTTGGGTGCAATTGGGAGCAAGATGGGAGCAAATTGGGTGCCCTGCGCCAACTAGGCTTCAGGGCTAAAGGCTGAAAACCCTAAGGTTTCCAGAGGGTTAGGATGGAGGCACGGGCGGGAATCGAACCCACGTACACGGATTTGCAGTCCGCTGCATCACCACTCTGCCACCGCGCCATCCTGACCGGCACCGGCGCGCCGTTTCCGGTGCGCCCTCGGTGTGGAGCGGTGGTATAGCGGCACGGAAGGGAGCGGTCAAGGCGAATGGTGACGATTCTTGAACATCGTCGAATCTCCGGCGCAGACCCGTCCGCCTGCGCCATCCGATGCGGTCGTTCGGGGGCCGTTTTTCCAGTCTCCGGCAAAGCCCCCGCGCAGCCCCGGGCCGGGTACCCTGTGGCGTTGTGTTCGTCCGGCCTTTGCGGCTATATACGGCCATGGCAGGAAGCCGTTCGCTGTTCGGCTTGGTGCCGGTGTCGTAACAACACATCAATAAGCGACCGCCATGACCGATTTCGCCGCCGCACGCTATTTCATGGTCGAGGGACAGATCCGCCCCAACAAGGTGACCGATCATCGTCTCGTCGATGTCCTGTCGGAGCTTCCGCGCGAAGCCTTCGTACCTGAGTCGGCGCGTGGCGTCGCTTATGTCGACGACGATCTTCCCATCGGCAAGGGCCGCTTCCTGCTGGAGCCGATGGTGTTCGCCCGCATGTTGCAGGCGGTCGCCGTGCAGGAGACCGACCGGGTGCTCGACGTCGGCGCGGCCGGCGGCTATTCCACCGCCGTGCTGGGCCGTCTGGCCGCCTCCGTGATCGGGCTCGACTGCGACGAGGGGCTGACCGCCGCCGCGACCGCGGCGCTGGCCGGGCAGGGCATCACCAATGCCAAGGCCGTCACTGGCCCGCTGGCGGAGGGGTACGCCCAAAATGCCCCTTACGATGTCATCGTCATCGAAGGTACCGTGCCGGAGGTGCCGGCCGCGCTGACCGAACAACTGGCCGAAGGCGGACGCCTCGTCGCGGTGGTTCAGGGCAGCGGCAGCGTCGGGGAGGTCCGCCTGTTCCAGCGTACCGCGGGAATCGTGTCCAGCCGCATCCTGTTCGAAGCCAAGCCGCACGCTCTGCCGGGCTTCGAGAAGAAGGCGTCTTTCGTGTTTTGACCGGTTTAGCCGGTTGGAGAGGTCTTTGAACTGAACCGTGCAGTTTACCTCTGTGCGGTTCTGCGCTACCGTCGCCGCCATCCCTGCACGAAAGTGAACACCCATGGCCGCACCGTTTGAGATCGAGGTGGAAGAACTGGACCGTCGCCGGAAGGCCGGCGACGCGATGGTCGTCCTCGACGTGCGCGAACCGTGGGAGTTCGCGCTGTGCGCCATCGACGGCAGCCTGCACATCCCGATGAACGGGCTTCCCGGCCGGGTGGACGAGCTGCCGACCGACCGCGACGTCATCGTCGTGTGCCATCACGGCGGGCGCAGCGCGCAGGTCACCATGTGGCTGCGTTCCAAGGGCTTCGACCGTGCCATCAACCTCGATGGCGGCGTCGATGCCTGGGCGCGCCGAATCGACCCGAACATGAAGGTCTACTGAACATGACCGTGCGAAGCCGCTTTGCGCGCCGTTGGCTGCTGGCGACGGCCCTGACCCTGACCGCCACCATGGGCACAGCAGTGACCGGCGGTGGTACGGCCCAGGCGCAGTCCCTCGAGCAGGCACTCGCCCAGGCCTACGCCAACAACCCGACGATCGGCGCCCAGCGCGCCCGCCTGCGCGCCGTCGACGAAGGTGTGCCCCAGGCGCTGTCCGGCTACCGGCCGACGGCGCGGGTCACCGCCGGCATCACGCGCTCGATGGGCGAATCGACGTTCGAAGGCGGTTCGACGGGGTCCCAGGCCAATTCGAAAAGCCTCGGCGTCACCGCGACCCAGCCAGTCTACGACGCCACCGTCGCTCCCGCCGTCCGCCGGGCCGAGCGGCTGGTCGAGGCGCAGCGCGCCACCCTGATCGCGTCCGAACAGTCCGTGCTGCTCGGCGCGGCGCAAGCCTATCTCGACATCGTCCAGAACCAGGCCATTCTGCAGCTGCAGATCAACAACGAGCAGGTGCTGCGCCGGCAGCTGGACGCAGCCCGCGACCGTTTCCGCGTCGGCGAATACACCCGCACCGACGTCAGCCAGTCCGAGTCGCGCCTGTCGGCCGCCATCGCGTCGAAGATCTCGGCCGAAGGCACGCTCCGCGCCTCCCGCGCGACCTACGAGCGTCTGGTCGGATCGGCCCCGGGCGAGCTGAAGGCGCCCAAGCCGGGCTTCCGTCTGCCGAAGACCCTGGACGAACTGGTCGAGCTGGCCCGCTCCAACAACCCCAACGTGCTGTCGGCTTCCTATTCCGAAGCGGCCCAGCGCGAGGCGGTGGACCAGCAGTACGGCCGTCTCCTGCCGTCGGTGAACCTGTCGGCCAGCGGCAACCGCGTCTATGATCCCGGCCGTACCTCCGGCGTCGAACTGAACCGGTCCGACAGCGCGCAGATCACCGCCCAGGTGACCATCCCGCTCTATCAGGCCGGCCAGCCCGAAGCACTGGTCCGCGAGGCGAAGCAGACGGCCAACCAGGCCCGCCTGCAGATCGAGGAGACCCGTCGCCAGGTGACCGAATCGGCGGTCAGCGCCTGGCAGTCCCTGCAGACCGCGCGCGCCAGCATCGAATCCTACACCGCGCAGATCAAGGCGGCGCAGATCGCCCTGGAAGGCGTGCGTCAGGAGGCGCAGGTCGGCTCGCGCACCGTTCTGGACGTGCTGAACCAGGAACAGGAACTGCTGAACGCCCGCGTCTTCCTGGTGCGTGCCCAGCACGACGAGATGGTGGCGGCCTTCAACGTTCTGGCGGCCAGCGGACAGTTGACCGCGGACCGGCTCAATCTGCCGGTCCAGAAATACGACCCGCAGGTGAATTACGACAGGACGCGGGGCAGGTGGTTCGGAACGTCGGTGACCGAATG
The DNA here is from genome assembly GCF_003233655.1 of Azospirillum ramasamyi. NCBI lineage: Bacteria > Pseudomonadati > Pseudomonadota > Alphaproteobacteria > Rhodospirillales > Azospirillaceae > Azospirillum > Azospirillum ramasamyi. The sequence continues at coordinate 1,313,279 of NZ_CP029829.1, read as the reverse complement.
AACGAAGCGGCCCGCGAAAGCGGGCCGTTTTTGTATTATGGCTTTTTTGTCAGCCCTGCCCTAGGTTTGGGTCAGGTTGACGTCTCGGGTTGCCAAGATGAGCGATAAGGGCCAGCAAGAACCTTCGATGGAGGAAATCCTCGCCTCCATCCGGCGGATCATTTCCGAGGACGGCGAGCCGGCCAAGTCGGAAACCCAGGCGCCTTCGCCGCCTCCTCCGCCGCCACCCCCTCCGCCGCCTCCTCCACCCCCGCCGGTGGACGAGGACGACGACGTCCTGGAACTGACCCAGATGGTGGAGGACGAACCGGACGAACGCCCGGCCTTCGGTCAGCCGGACCCCGATCCCTGGCCCGACGAGCCGGCCTTCCCGGAACCGTCGCCTCCGCCGCCCCCGCGCTGGGAGGAGCCGGAGCCCGAGCCCATGCCGCCGCCGCGCCCGCCGCGCCGGCCGATGCCGGCCTTCGACGAGTTCGAGGATGACGAGCCGCCGCCCCCGCCGCGTCCGCGCCGCCGGCCGGTCGAGGTCGATGACGGGCTGATCTCCCGCCGGACGGCGGAAGACGCCTCGCACCACCTGACCCATCTGGCGCGAGAGCTGGGCGACGACCTGTCCATCGGCCCGATGCCCATCGGCATACGCACGGTGGAGGAGGTGGTGCGCGAACTGCTGAAGCCGCTGTTGAAGGAGTGGCTGGACGAGAACCTGCCGACGGTGGTCGAGCGGCTCGTACAGCAGGAGATCGACCGCATGATCCGGCGGTCGCAGAAGTTCTGATCCCGCCTTCCTGAGTCCCGGTTGAGACGTTTCTAGCGAAAGTTCGTGGTGATGTTGGAAAAGACGTACCGGCCCGCCGAGGTCGAGGAGAAGCACTACCGCCTGTGGGAAGAGTCGGGCGCCTTCGGGGCCCAGCCGCAGGGGAACGGCAAGCCCTACACCATCATGATGCCGCCGCCGAACGTCACCGGCAGCCTGCACATGGGCCATGCGCTGACCTTCACCATCCAGGACGTGCTGACCCGCTACAACCGCATGCGCGGCCGCGACGCCCTGTGGCAGCCGGGGACCGACCATGCCGGCATCGCCACCCAGATGGTGGTGGAGCGCAACCTCGCGAAGGACGGCAAGACCCGCCACGATTTCGGCCGCGACGCCTTCATCGACAAGGTTTGGGAATGGAAGGCCGAATCCGGCGGCACCATCACCCGGCAGCTGCGCCGCCTCGGCGCCTCGCCGGACTGGCCGCGCGAGCGCTTCACCATGGACGAGGGGCTGAGCCGCGCCGTCCGCAAGGTGTTCGTCGAACTGCATCGCCAGGGGCTGATCTACAAGGACAAGCGGCTGGTCAACTGGGACCCGAAGCTGCACACCGCCATCTCCGACCTTGAGGTCGAGCAGAAGGAGATCAAGGGCAACCTCTGGCACTTCCGCTACCCCATCGACGGGGAGGAGGGCCGCTACATCGTGGTCGCCACCACCCGTCCGGAAACCATGCTGGGCGACACCGGCGTCGCGGTGCACCCGGAGGACGAGCGGTACAAGGATCTGATCGGCAAGATGGTCCGCCTGCCGCTGGTCGGCCGCCTGATCCCCATCGTCGGCGACGAGTATGCCGATCCGGAAACCGGGTCGGGTGCCGTCAAGATCACTCCGGCCCACGACTTCAACGACTTCGAGGTCGGCAAGCGCTGCGGGCTCGAGCAGATCAACATCATGGACCGCGACGCCCGGCTGAACGACAACGTTCCCGAGGCCTATCGCGGGCTCGACCGCTACGAGGCGCGCAAGCGGATCGTCGCCGATCTGGAGGCGCTGGAGCTTCTGGAGAAGATCGAGCCGCACACCCACATGGTCCCGCACGGCGACCGTTCCGGCGTCGCCATCGAGCCGTGGCTGACCGACCAGTGGTATGTCGACGCCGCGACGCTGGCCAAGCCGGCGATCGAGGCGGTGGAGACCGGCAAGACGGTCTTCGTGCCCAAGCAGTGGGAGAACACCTATTTCGAATGGATGCGCAACATCCAGCCCTGGTGCATCAGCCGCCAGATCTGGTGGGGCCATCAGATTCCGGCCTGGTACGGCCCGGACGGCGCCTTCTTCGTCGAGGAGACGGAAGAGGAGGCGCGCGCCGCCGCCCTCAAGCATTACGGCAAGGACGTCGAGCTGACGCGCGACGCCGATGTGCTGGACACCTGGTTCTCGTCGGCGCTATGGCCCTTCTCGACGCTGGGCTGGCCCGACCAGACGCCGGAGCTGGAGCGCTACTACCCGACCGACGTGCTGGTGACCGGCTTCGACATCATCTTCTTCTGGGTCGCCCGGATGATGATGATGGGCCTGCACTTCATGAAGGATGTGCCCTTCCGCACCGTCTACATCCATGCCCTCGTCCGCGACGAGAAGGGGCAGAAGATGTCGAAGTCGAAGGGCAACGTCATCGATCCGCTGGAGATCATCGACCAGTACGGCACCGATGCGCTGCGCTTCACCCTGTCGGCGATGGCGGCGCAGGGCCGCGACATCAAGCTGGCGGTGAACCGGGTCGAAGGCTACCGCAACTTCGCCACCAAGCTGTGGAACGCCGCACGCTATTGCCAGATGAACGGCTGTGAGCCGGTCGCCGGCTACAAGCCGGTCGGCCTGACCCAGACGGTCAACCGCTGGATCGTCGGCGCGCTGGCCGATGCGGCGAAGAAGGTCGCCGATTCGATCGACGCCTACAAGTTCAACGAGGCCGCCGGTGCCGCCTACCAGTTCACCTGGGGCACCTTCTGCGACTGGTACATGGAGTTCACCAAGCCGATCCTGGCCGGGTCGGACGAGGCGGCTAAGGCGGAAACCCGGGCGACCACCGCCTGGGTGCTCGACCAGATCCTGCACATCCTGCACCCGCTGATGCCCTTCATCACCGAAGAGCTGTGGGAGCAGCTGTCGCCGGCCCGCGCCAACCGCCTGATCTCGGCGGAATGGCCGGAATTCGCCGCCGACATGGTCGATCCGGCCGCGCGCGACGAGATGGATTGGGTGGTGCGTCTCATCACTTCGGTCCGCTCCATGCGGTCGGAGATGAACGTGCCGCCGGCGGCGCAGATCGAACTGAAGCTGAAGGATCCGAACGCGGTCAGCCTGAAGCGGCTGGACACCCACCGCGACCTGATCCTGCGCATGGCCCGCCTGTCCAGCGTCGAGCCGCTGCAGGGCGACGTGCCGAAGAGCAGCGTGCAGGCCGTGCTGGATGAAACCACGCTGGTGCTGCCGCTGGAAGGCATCGTCGATCTCGACAAGGAGAAGGCGCGCCTGTCCAAGGAGATCGACAAGCTGACGGGGGAGATCAAGAAGATCGACGCCAAGCTGTCGAACGAGCAGTTCGTCGCCAAGGCCCCCGAAGAGGTGATCGAGGAGCAGCGCGACCGCCGCGAGGCCGCCGACCAGGCCCGCGACAAGCTGCAGAAGGCGCTGGAGATGCTGGCCGGCTGACGAACCGCCGCCGGTAACGGAAAAAGCCCCTCCCTCGCGACAGCGGGGGAGGGGCTTTTCTGTTCGCGGGCATCGTTCCCGGAAGCGGGGCAGGGGCTTGGCTCAGCCGCGCAGCAATCCCCGCAGGCGGTAAAGCTCGTCCAGCGCCTGACGGGGTGTCAGGCTGTCCGGGTCGATCCCCGCCAGGGCTTCCTCGACCGGCGACGGCCCGGCGGGCGTCTCGGCCACCGGCTCCGCCTTCGGCGCCGGCCGCTTCAGCGCGGCGCTGAACAGCGGCAGGTCTTCGGCCAGCCGGTGGATCGTCGCGTTCTGGTCGCCCGATTCCAGCAGCTTCAGCACCTCGTCGGCCCGTCCGACCACCGCGGGCGGCAGGCCGGCCAGCTTAGCGACATGGATGCCATAGCTGCGGTCGGCGGCGCCGGCGGTCACCTCATGCAGGAACACCACGTCGCCTTGCCACTCCTTGATCCGCATGGTGTGGCAGGACAGCGCCGGCAGCTTCGATGCAAGCATCGTCAGTTCATGGTAATGGGTGGCAAACAGCGCCCTGCACCGGTTCACGTCGTGCAGATGCTCGACGCAGGCCCAGGCGATGGACAGGCCGTCGAAGGTCGCGGTGCCGCGCCCGATCTCGTCGAGGATCACCAGGGCGCGGGAACCCGACTGGTTCAGGATCGCCGCGGTTTCCACCATTTCCACCATGAAGGTGGACCGCCCGCGGGCGAGGTCGTCGGCGGCGCCGACCCGGCTGTAGAGCCGGTCGACCACGCCGATATGCGCCCGCTCCGCCGGCACGAAGCTGCCCATCTGGGCCAGCACGGCGATCAGGGCGTTCTGGCGCAGGAAGGTCGATTTACCGGCCATGTTCGGACCGGTGAGCAGCCACAGCCGGTTGTCGGGCGCAAGATCGCAGTCATTCGCCACGAACGGCCCGCCATGGGCGGCGTCCAGCACCGCCTCCACCACCGGATGCCGGCCGCCCTTGATGGAGAAGGCGAGGCTGTCGTCGACCAGCGGCCGGCTGTAGCGCCGCTCCTCCGCCAGTTCGGCCAGGGAGGTGGCGACGTCCAGCGCCGCCAGGGCATGGGCGGCCTGGGCGATGGCATCGGCCCGCGCCGTCACCGCATCCACCAACCCGGCGAACAGCTCCAGCTCCACCGCCAGCGCCCTGTCGGCCGCCTCGGAGATGCGGCGTTCCAGGTCCGACAGCTCCACCGTGCCGAACCGCACGGCATTCGCCATGGTCTGTCGGTGCATGAACACCTCGCGGCCCTTGTCGGACATCAGCTTGTCGGCATGGGCGGCGGTGACCTCGATGTGATAGCCCAGCACGTTGTTGTGCTTGACCTTCAGCGACGGCACCCCGGCGATCTCGGCGTATTTCGTCTGCAGACCGGCGATCAGCCGCCGGCTCTCGTCGCGCAGCGTCACCAGCTCGTCCAGCGCATAGCTGTAGTCGCGCGCGATGAAGCCGCCGTCGCGGGCCAGCAGCGGCAGTTCCGGCGCCAGCGCCTGGGTCAACTGGTCGACCAGTTCCGAATGGGCGCCCAGCCGCTTGTCGAGCGCCGCCAGCCCGTCCGGCAGCGGCATGGCCCCGGCCAGCAGCTCGCGGATCAGACCCGCCTGCCGCAGCCCGTCGCGGATGGCGGCCAGATCGCGCGGTCCGCCCCGGCCCAGCGTCAGGCGCGACAGCGCGCGTTCCAGGTCGGGACAACTGCGCAGGGACTGGCGCAGCTCGCCGCGCAGCCGCTCCTCCGCCAGCGCGAACTCCACCATGTCGAGCCGGCGGCCGATGGCGGCGGGATCGGTCAGCGGCGCGGCGAGATGGGCGCAGAGCAGCCGGGCGCCGGCCCCCGTGACCGTGCGGTCGATGGTGGCGAGCAGGCTGCCGCGCCGCTCCCCGGTCAGCGTCCGGGTCAGTTCCAGATTGCGGGCGGTGGAGGCGTCGATCTCCAACAGCGCGCCCGGCCCGACACGCCGCGGCGGCGACAGCCGGGGCACGCGGCCCTTCTGCGTCAGCTCGACATAGCCGACCAACGCACCGGCCGCCGCGACCTCCGCCCGGGTGAAGTTGCCGAAGGCGTCCAGCGTACCGACTCCGTACAGGGTCAGCAGGCGCTGCTTGCCGTTCTCGCTGTCGAAGCGCGGGGTCGGCTGCACGGTCAGCCGCGATTTCCACTCCCCCCAAAGCTCGAACAGTTCCGGCGTCTGCGACAGCTTTTCGGAGATCAGCACTTCCTGCGGGTCGAGCCGGCCCAGCGCGGCCCCGAGCCCCGTCCTTTCCACCGGCTGCACCACCAGTTCGCCGGTCGACATCTCCAGCCATGCCAGCCCCAGCCCGCCGGCCGCCTCCGCCACCGCCGCCAGCCAGTTGGAGGAGCGGGAGTCGAGCAGGCTGTCCTCGGTCAGGGTACCGGGCGTGACGATGCGGATGACGCCGCGCTTCACCACCGATTTCGACCCGCGCTTCTTCGCCTCCGCCGGGTCTTCCATCTGCTCGCAGATGGCGACGCGGAAGCCCTGGCGGATCAGGCGCTGCAGGTAATTCTCGTGGCTGTGCACCGGCACGCCGCACATGGGGATGTCCTCGCCCAGGTGCTGGCCGCGCTTGGTCAGCGCGATGTCCAGGGCCGCCGCGGCATTCACCGCGTCGTCGAAGAACATTTCGTAGAAATCGCCCATCCGGTAGAACAGCAGGCAATCGGGATGCGCCCGCTTGATCTCCAGATACTGCGCCATCATCGGGGTGGCGTCGGGCGGAATGACGATCTCGGCGGCGGTGTCGGACACGGGAACCATGAAGCGGTGGATGGGTGTTGTTTCAGGCGCGCACCCTATCACGGGATATGCAGCCGCGGGATAGGCGGGATGGCCGGTGCCTGTACAATCCGGCCTTTGGGGACCGATCGGGGCTGCGACTCCGTCGCGGTTGACGAGGGCTTGCCGCCGGCCGCTACAATAGGGCATGCCCCCGGCTGAGAGCCCGCGGCGGACCTGCGCGGTCGGACGGAACTCCGGCCATGAAAATAGGGAGACGGCCATCATGACGCAAACGACCCAGGACGCAGCGCCCGCCGAGGTGCGGGAGGTCGTTGCCCTCTTTTCCACCCGTGCCGGCTTCGACCGGGCGGTCGAAACACTGCTGGCCGCCGGTTTCGATCGCGCCGACCTGTCGATTCTGGCCAGCCATACATCGCTCGAAGCCGCCGACCCGAAGGGACAGCCGCGGGACGAGGCGCTGACCGGTCTGGTGGGCGAGCTGAAATACGCTTTCCCCCTGACCACCGCCGGCCTGATCGCCCTCGTCGCCGGACCGATCGAAGCGGCGTTGGCGGCGATCGTCGCCGCCGGTGTCGGCGGAGTGGCGATCAAGGATTATCTGGACGAACTCACCAGCCACCCCAAACCCGACGAGTTCGCACGCGCCCTGGAGGCCGGCGGCATTATCCTGTGGGTGCGCGTCGCGACGGCGGAGCAGGAACGGGAGGCATTGGCGCTGCTCGACCGCGAAGGCGGCGAGAATGTCCATGTTTCGGTGCGCGAGGCGTGAGGCGGACCTGCGGTCCTCAGCCCAGGCGGCTCCTGCTCCAAGGGGCATGAAGCCGGTGACTTGGGAAAGCGGGGCGGGTGCCGCCTGGGCCGCCCCGTTACAGCGTTGCTTCCAGAAGTTGTTGGCCTGCGTATGACAGGCTGCTCGCCACCAGCGTCAGAAACACCAGCGCCGCCACGGTCAGGCCCAGACCGATGCCGATGGCACCGCCGTCGCGCTCGATCAGGCCGAGGGAGATCAGCACCAGCGCGAAGCCGGGCAGCCAGCCGGTCAGCGGCAGCGGCACGATGCAGGTCAGCGTCAGGATGAACAGCAGCAGCCCGAACCAGCGTTCCTGGTCGATGTGGGCAAGTCTGTGAAGCCGTGGCTTCAGCATCCGTTCGATCCACATCAGCCGGGGCATGGCGGCGTCCAGCGTGCGGGCGGCCAGCCCCGTGCCGATGGAGCGACGCAGCAGCCAGTCCGGCAGTCGTCCGGCCCCCCGCCGGCCGAAAGCCAGCTGCGCCGTGAAGAGCACGATGGGCAGGTCGAACAGGCAGGACACGCCCAGCGGCACCGGCGCGATGGTGGGCAGCGACAGGGCCAGCAGGATGGTGCCGAGCGAGCGGTCGCCCAGGGCCTGGATCAGGTCGCCCAGAGTGACCCGTCCCGGCGGCAGATTGGCACGGAAACGGGACAGCACGTCGGAGGTGCGTTCCTCCTCCATCTCTGCCGAGTCCGCCGGCAGGACGATGGTGCCGTCCGGCCGCACGTCGCGCTCCATCGATTCGCTGTCGGCGTCATCGATGTGCCTGCGGGCGTTCAAACGCCGGCCTCCGCCGCGGCGCTCTCGTAGGCTTCGAGCGCCTCCAGCCAGTTTTCCTCGGCGGTCGCCAGCTTCTTCTCCACCGTGCCGAGATCGATCTGCAGCTTCGTCAGCTTGTCCGACGGGCCGGTGTAGAGCGCGGGATCGGCCATCTTCGCCTCGATCTTGCGCTTCTCCTCGCTCAGCTTGGTCACCAGGGCTTCCGCGTCGGTCGCCTTGCGCTTCAGCGGGGCGAGCGCGGTGCGCGCCTCGGCGGCGGCGCGGCGCTGGTCCTTCTTGTTGGGGCCGGCGTCGCGTTCGGCAGCGCCCTTCGCCACCGCACGTTCCGCCTTTGCGCGGTCCAGCAGGTAACGGCGGTAATCGTCGAGATCGCCGTCATAGCTCTGCACCGTGCCGTCGGCGACCAGCAGGAGCCGGTCGACGGTCATCTCGATCAGGTGCGGGTCGTGGCTGATGATGATGACGGCGCCGGGGAAGTCGTTGATCGCCTCGATCAGCGCCTCGCGGCTGTCGATGTCCAGATGGTTGGTCGGTTCGTCCAGCATCAGGATGTGCGGGACTTCCCGGCTCATCAGCGCCAGCAGCAGGCGTGCCTTCTCGCCGCCCGACAGGCTGGCGATCTTGGTCTCCGCCTTCGCCTGGGGGAAGCCGAAGCGGCCCAGATGGGCGCGGACCTTTTCCTCCAGCGCCAGCGGCATGATCCGCTGCGTCTGCTGGATCGGCGTCAGCGACAGGTCCAGTTCCTCGGCCTGATGCTGGGCGAAATAGCCGATGCGCAGCTTGGGCGACCGCCGCATCTCGCCGGCCATCGGCTGCAAGCGGTTGGCCAGCAGCTTGACCAGCGTCGATTTGCCGTTGCCGTTGGCGCCCAGCAGGCCGATGCGGTCCTCCATGTCGATGCGCAGGTTGACCCGGCGCAGGATCACCTTGTCGCCATAGCCGATGCTGACCCCTTCCAGCGCGATCAGCGGCGGCGCCAGCTCGTCGGGAGGCGGGAAGTTGAAGACGACCTCGGGATCGTCCTCCATCAGCGTGATCGACTCCATCTTCTCCAGCAGCTTCAGGCGGCTCTGCGCCTGACGGGCCTTGCTGGCCTTGAAGCGGAAGCGGTCGACGTAGGACATCATGTGCTTGCGCCGCGCTTCCTGCTTCGCGGCCATGGAGGCGAGCCGCTCCTGGTTGGCGCGGCGTTGCGCCAGGAACTGGTCGTAGTTGCCGCTGTAGGTGACGAGCTTGCCCTGGTCGATGTGGATCGTCGTGGTGGGCACCGCGTTCAACAGCTCGCGGTCGTGGCTGACCAGCAGGATGGTGTGCGGGTAGTTCTTCAGATAGCCCTCGAGCCAGATGGTGGCTTCGAGGTCGAGGTGGTTGGTCGGCTCGTCGAGCAGCAGCAGGTCGGGGCGGGAGAACAGCACGCCGGCCAGCGCGACGCGCATCCGCCAGCCGCCGGAGAAGTCGGAGCAGGGGCGTTGCTGCGCCTCCGCGTCGAAACCCAGGCCCGACAGAACCTGTGCCGCGCGCGACGGGGCGGAATGCGCCTCGATGTCGGCGAGGCGGGCGTGAATTTCGCCGATGCGCATCGGGTCGGTCGCCGTTTCCGCCTCCGCCAGCAGGGCGGTGCGCTCGGTGTCGGCGGCCAGCACGGCGTCGATCAGGGTGGTGGGACCGCTGGGGGCTTCCTGCGCCACCATGCCCATCCGCATGCCGGCCGGCAGCGTGACCGCTCCGGCATCGGTCTGCAGCTGGCCCGAGATCAGCTTCAGCAGGGTGGATTTGCCGGTGCCGTTGCGCCCTACCAGCGCCACGCGGTGCCCCTTGGGCACGACCGCCGTCGCGTGGTCGAACAACACTCGGCCGCCGAAGCGGAAGGTCAGGTCATTGATGTGCAGCATAGCGTCGAGGATGTAGCACGGGGGCCCGCGGATTAGAAGCGGGCCCCACCGTCTGGCTAGGCTTTGTCCTCAGCGATCCAGCGTCATCGCCGGCATGCGGGCCTGGACGCCGTCGCCCTGGACGGCGGCGACCAGCGGGCGCAGCTGGGCCAGCAGCGGGCGCAGCTCCGCCACCGCGGCCAGGGCGCCGACCAGCTCGCCGCGGCCGGACATCAGCTCCATCAGCTGGTCGGTGATGGATTTCGGCGGCGGGAAGGGTGCCAGCGTCACCGCGGCATCCGGGGACAGGCCGGCGGCGGTGCGGGCCAGGATCAGTGCCTGATCCTGCCCGCCCAGCTCGTCGACGAGGCCGAGTTCGCGGGCCTGCGCGCCGGTCCACACCCGTCCCTTGGCGACGTTGCGCGCCTGGTCCGGCGACATGCGGCGGCCTTCCGCGACCAGCTGCAGGAAGTGGTCGTAGGTGTCGTCGATGATGGCGTTCAGCCGCTCCGTCCCGCTGTCCCCAAAGGGGCGCAGCGGCGACCACAGGCCGGCGTTGCGGGCACTCTGCACGCGGTCCCAATGGACGCCCAGCTTGTCGGACAGGCCGGCGACGTCGAACTTGCCGGCGACGACGCCGATGGAGCCGGTGATGGTGGCCGGCGAGGCGACGATGCGGTCGGCCGCCAGCGCGATCCAATAGCCTCCCGAGGCGGCGGCGTCGCCCATGCTGGCGATCACCGGCTTGCCGCCCTGGCGCGCCTTGGCCAGCGCCCGCCGGATCGCCTCCGACGCGGAGACGGAGCCGCCGCCGCTGTCGATGCGGATCAGGATGGCACGCACCTCCGGATCGCCGGCCGCCTTTTCGATCGCTTCGACGATGGTCTCGGACCCGGCGGCGACCTCGCCCAGCGCCGGCTTTTCGCTCTTGCCGCCGGTGATGGTGCCGACGGCGTGGATCAGGGCGATGGTCGGGCCGGTGTCGTTGGGGCCGCCGGCAACCGACAGGTAGTCCAGCGGCTCGACCAGTTTCGCCCCGGCGCCGGCCCGCTTCAGTGCCTCGTCGCGCGCCTCGTCGGCATAGCCGAGCCGGTCGACCAGCTTCTGCTCCAGCGCCTCGCGGCCGAGCAGCGGCGCATTGTCCATGGCGGTCCGCACCGCGGCGGGGGAGAGGCGCCGGCTGGCGGCGATGCCCTCGACCAGCTGGTCGGTCAGGTTGGCGACCAGCGATTCCATCATCTCGCGGTTGGCCGGGGTCATGCCGGTCTCGGTGAAGGTCTCGGCGAAGCTCTTGTATTCCTCGCGCTGGGCGAATTGCGGATCCACGCCCAGCTGGTTGAAGGCATCGCGGGCGAAGGGCAGCTCCACCGACAGGCCGGTGATGCCCAATGTGCCCAGCGGCTGCAGCCACACCTCGTTGAAGGCGCTGGCCAGCAGGTAGGAGCGGTTGCCCGGCCCGGCGCCGCCATACTCCTCCGCGAAGGCGACGGCGAAGCGGCCCGAGGCGCGGAAGCGTTCGATGGCCGCCCGCAGCTCTTGCGTCTGGGCGAAACCGATGCTGTCGTCGCTGAAACGGGCCAGCACGCCCTTCACCTTCGGGTCGCGCCGGCCGCCGTCCAGCGCGTCCAGAACCTGGCGCAGGGTCGTCTGGCTTTCGAAGAAGCTGCCGATGCTGCCGCTTTGGCTCTCCGCCAGCGGCTTGGTCAGGTCGAGTTCCAGCACCACCGCGTCGGGCAGGGCGGGTTCGTGGCGGACAGCCAGCACCACCACCGCCACCGCCCCGGCCACCAGCAGGAAGCCGATGACGGCGAACAGTCGCACGAAGAAGCGGACGATCCTCATGATTCCAACCCTGTGTGGCCTCGATGGTGCCGGACGGCCAGCGTCAACGGTCCGGCGTCAACAGTCCGGCGTCAGCGGTCCTGGCTGTGGTACTCGCGGTTGGGGATCATGTCCACCGCGGTCGCGACACGGTTGGACATGTTGTAGAAGCCGACCGTATCGGCAATGTCGAAGATGTCCTCGGCGCTGAACCCGACGGCGCGCAGGGCCTCGCGGTCGGGTTCGCCCACCGACATCGGCTCCTTCGTCAGCTTCCAGGCGAAGTCGAGCATGGCGCGCTGGCGCGGTTCCAGCGGGGCGACGCGATAGTTCGCGACCAGCATCTCGCCCAGTTCCGGGTCGCCCGACAGCTTGCGTACCGCCTGCCCATGGGCGACGAGGCAGTAATAGCAGTGGTTGGCGGAGGAGACGACGACCGCGATCATCTCGCGCTCCAGCTTGCTGAGGCCGCTCTCGCCCAGCATCAGCTCGTTGTAGAGCATGGCGAAGTTGCGCAGCTTCCTCGGCCGCAGGCTGTAGGCCTGGAGCACGTTGGGAACAAAGCCCAGCTTTTCCACGCATTTGTCGAACAGCCCCTGCATGTCGGGGTCGAGTTCCGGCTTTTCCGGCAGGGGCAGGGCCATGACGTGATCGGGCTGCGGCATCGGGCGAATCCTCTCGTTGTTGGTTGGTGGGTCTGTTTGCCGAGAGGAGGGTAACCGCGGTGGCGCCTCCTGTCTCGCACGGCCTGTCCAGCGCCAAGGACGGCCGTACGGCCAGGCGACTGAGAAACTCTGCCCAATAAAACCCGACGCTTTCCCACCGTCATTCCCGCGAAGGCGGGGATCCTGCCATTCCGCGGTGTTCCGCAAAATTAAGCCAGGATCCCGGCCTTCGCGGGGAAGACGGATCGGAAAAGCGTCGGACCATGAAGGACGTATTCAAACAGGCTTCACGCCGCCCGGATCTGCGCGATGAAGTTCGTCACGTCGCTGCGCAGGCTGTCGGCGTTCTGCTTGAGCGCGTCGGCCATCGACAGGACCTCCTTTGCCATGCTTCCGGCACGGCCGGCCTCGGTGCTGACCAGGGCGGCATTGTGGGAAACCTGGTCGGTGCCGTCCGCCGCCTGACGGACGTTGCGGCCGATTTCCGCGGTTGCGGCGTTCTGTTCCTCCACCGCGGCGGCGACGGCGGAGATGTTCTCCTCGATGCGGGTGACGATGGTGCCGATGCCGCCGATGGCCTGCACGGTCTGGCCGGTGGCGGATTGGATCTCCGCGACCTTCGCGGTGATGTCGTCCGTCGCCTTGGCCGTCTGGCTGGCCAGCTGCTTCACCTCGCTCGCCACGACGGCGAAGCCCTTGCCGGCCTCGCCGGCCCGCGCCGCCTCGATGGTGGCGTTGAGGGCGAGAAGATTGGTCTGGCTGGCGATGTCCGTGATCATCCGCACGATCTCGCCCACCTGCTGGGCGGCGCCGCTGAGGTCGGCGATCACCCCGGCGGTGTGGCGCACGTCGGTGACCGCGCGTTCCGCCATTTCGGTGGAGCCCGCCATCTGGCGCCCGATCTCGGCGATGGAGGAGGTCAGTTCCTCCGTCGCGGCGGCCACGGCCTGGACGTTGCTGGACGCCCCTTCCGACGCGCGGGCGACCGACAGCACATGTTCCTCGGTGTCGGAGGCGATGCGGCTCATCTGTTCGGCGTTGCCGCGCAGGCCGGTGGCCGCGCCGGCCAGCCGTTCCGCCACCGCCTCGATATGACGGTCGAACTCCTCCACCAGCCGCTCCAGCCGCTCCGCCTCGCGCAGGCGCTCTCCCTGCTGCCGCTGCTGTTCGGCGGCGAGCCGGTCGGCCTCGGCGAGGCTGAGACGGAACTGGTCGAGGCGGCGGGCCATGGCGCCCAGCTCGTCCGCGCGTTCGGCCCCGGCGATGGCCAGCTCACGCTCGCCTGCTTCCATCCGCGCCATGTCCGTGTTCAGTCGGGCGATCGGACGGGTGATGTTGCGGGCGACCAGCACCGCGATCAGCGTCATCATCACCAGCAGCACGGCCACCCCGATGACGACGCCGATGAGGCGGGTCATCGAGTCACGCACGTCCCGGTTGGCCAGGGCGATCAGGTCGTCGGCCACCCGCGTTTCGACTGTGCGCAGCATGTCGATGGTGACGGTGATGGTGTCGAACCATTTGCCGGCATTCACCCCCTGGTTTCCGGCGCCATAGGCGGACGCGACGCCGATGCGGCGCATCCGCTCCACCTCGTCCACCGCGGCGCCGGTGAAGGTCCGGTCGAAGAAGGCGGCTTCTTCCGCCGTCAGCTTGGCCTTCAGCCCGGCCATCAGGGCCTTGTACTCGCCGTTCAGCTCGATGAAGCGTTCATGGGCGTCGGCGGGGAAGCTGTCCTTGCGGAAGGAGGCGCCGCCGACCGCCCGCTGCTGGCCCATCCGTTCCTTCGCCTCCGACAGCGAGACCATGGCGTCGGCCGCGCGCAGCTGGTCGCTGTCGTTGGACATGCTGCGGGCCTGGCCGGCGGCGTCCAGCAGCTTGCGGATCATGACGGTGTAGCTCGCCACCGTTTCCAGCGATGATTGGGTCATGGTGTTGACGCCGCTGCGCAGGCCGGACAGCTGCGACAATGCGTCGCGGGCGCTGGCGACCGCCGCGGCCACATGGGGATCGCGGATGCGCGCGTCGGCGAATTGCGGCATCAGTTCCGCCAGCTTGCCGTCCGATGCCGTCCGCACCGTCTCCATCCGCCGGCGGTCCTCGTCCAGCTTGCCGCTGAGAAACACCGACGACGACCCGCGTTCCTTCTGCAGTTCGTGCACGAGGCTGGTCATGCCGACCGACAGGCGGGTGACGGACGCCAGATCGTCGGCGCGTCGACTGTCCTGCAACTGCTCCCACACCAGAAGCGAGGATGTCACGACCACGCCCGCCATCGGAATGGACAGGGCGAGCGCCAGCTTCCGCATGACGCGCATATTGCCGAGGAGGCCGTCGGCGGCTTTCAAAAGCGAAACCATCTCACATCTCCAGCAGACGGGACCGTCCAGATGCATTCGGATGCCTCTGCGGCGCATCCAACCTAAGTAGTATGAAAGCTAATGAGTTAAGGCACAGTTAGGTTTAACCACAACATAGTTGAGAGAATTGATCGGTTACTCTGCCGTACCGTCTTTCCGGCTTTTGCGCGCCGTCTTTGCGGCCGCTTGCGGCCAAAGGCCCTCCCGCCCGCGCTTTCCGCGAAATTTGCCTCGCTTCCGTCGCGTCAGGGCGGTAGAACGTCAGTCCCGGTCCGCAGGTCTCTTGGGTTCGTGGCGTGACCGGAGCGGTCTTCCGGAGCGTCCATGTCCAACACCGAATTCCATCGCATCAAGCGCCTGCCGCCCTATGTCTTCGCCGAAGTGAACGCGATGAAGGCGCGAGCTCGAGCTAACGGCGCCGACATCATCGACCTCGGCATGGGCAATCCCGACCAGGCGACCCCGCAGCACATCGTCGACAAGCTGGTCGAGGCCGTGCGCGATCCGAAGACGCACCGCTACTCGAATTCCCGCGGCATCCCCGGCCTGCGCAAGGCCCATGCCGCCTATTACAAGCGCCGCTTCAACGTCGACATCGACCCCGAGTCCGAGTGCATCGTCACCATCGGCTCGAAGGAAGGGCTGGCGAACCTCGCCCAGGCGATCACCAGCCCGGGCGACATCATCCTGGTGCCGAACCCCAGCTATCCGATCCATCCCTTCGGCTTCATCCTGGCCGGTGCCTCGGTGCGCCACCTCCCGGTGGGCATGGAGAACGGCGCCTCGACCGACATCGACAGCTTCATGATCATGCTGGAGCGCGCCGTGCGCCACAGCGTGCCGAAGCCGCTGGCGCTGGTGCTGAACTATCCGTCGAATCCGACGGCCGAGGTGGTCGGGCTGGACTTCTACCGTCCGATCGTCGAGTTCTGCCGCAAGCACGGCATCTACATCCTGTCCGATCTGGCCTATTCCGAGATCTTCTTCGACAACGACCCGCCGCCCTCGATCCTGGAGATCCCGGAAGCGCGCGAGATCGCGGTCGAGTTCACCTCGATGTCGAAGACCTATTCGATGGCCGGCTGGCGCATCGGCTTCGCGACCGGCAACAAGACGCTGATCACCGCGCTGGCCCGCATCAAGTCGTATCTCGACTACGGCGCCTTCACGCCGATCCAGGTCGCCGCCGCCGCCGCGCTGAACGGTCCGCAGGACTGCGTGCAGCAGGTCCGCGACATGTACAAGCAGCGCCGCGACGTGATGATCGAGGGGCTGGCAGCCGCCGGCTGGGAGGTTCCCAGCCCGAAGGCGTCGATGTTCGCCTGGGCGCCGATCCCGCCGCAGTTCGCCCATCTGGGCTCGCTGGAATTCTCCAAGCTGCTGCTGCAGCAGGCGGAGGTCGCGGTGGCGCCCGGCATCGGCTTCGGCGAATACGGCGACGGCCATGTCCGTCTGGCGATGGTGGAGAACGTCCACCGCATCCGCCAGGCGACCCGCAACATCAAGGAGTTCTTCCGCTCCAACGCCGGCAGCGTTGCGGCGAGCAAGGACCCGGCGGCCCGCGCCGCCCTTCTGGAATCCGAGAAAGCGAAAGCCTGATGCCGAACGCCCAGCAAGCCCCCCTGAAAATCGCCGTCGCCGGCCTTGGTACGGTCGGTGCCGGTGTCCTGAAGCTGCTGGAGACGCAAGGTTCGCTGATCGAGCAGCGCTGCGGCCGCCGGATCGAGGTGGTCGCGGTCAGCGCGCGATCCAAGGGCAAGGACCGCGGCGTCGACCTGTCGCGGGTCCGGTGGTTCGACGATCCCGTCGCCATGGCGGCGGAGGCCGGCGCCGATCTGGTGGTCGAACTGATCGGCGGCTCGGAAGGCCCGGCGCGCGACACCGTCGCCACCGCGCTGGAAGCCGGCAAGCACGTCGTCACCGCCAACAAGGCCCTGCTGGCCGTCCATGGCACCGACATCGCCCGTAAGGCCGAAGCCAACGGCCTGACCGTCGCCTTCGAGGCGGCGGTGGCCGGCGGCATCCCGATCATCAAGGGGCTGCGCGAAGGTCTGGCCGCCAACGCCGTGTCGGAGATTCACGGCATCCTGAACGGCACCTGCAACTACATCCTGACGGAGATGCGGACCACCGGCCGCGACTTCGCCGATGTGCTGGCCGATGCCCAGGCTCTGGGTTATGCCGAGGCCGATCCCAGCTTCGACATCGACGGTGTCGATGCCGCGCACAAGCTGGCGATCCTCGCCTCGGTCGCCTTCGGCACGCCGGTCGACTTCTCCTCGGTCTACATCGAAGGCATCCGGCAGGTGTCGGCGGTCGATTTCGACTATGCCGACCAGTTGGGATACCGCATCAAGCTGCTGGGCATCGCACGTCGCACCGATGCGGGCGTCGAGCAGCGCGTCCATCCCTGCATGGTGCCGAAGACCGCCCCGATCGCGTCGGTGGACGGCGTTTTCAACGCGGTGGTGGCCCAGGCGGACTTCGCCGACCGGGTGCTGTTCGTCGGCCGCGGCGCCGGCGCCGGCCCGACCGCGTCGGCGGTGGTCGCCGACCTGATCGACATCGCCCGCGGACGGTCTACGCCGACCTTCGGCGTTCCGGCCGATCGGCTGGGCGCGGCAACCCCCTCGCCGATGGAAGCGCGCCGCGGGTCTTACTACGTCCGCCTGATGGTCGTGGACCGTCCTGGTGTGATAGCGGATATCGCAGCGGCGATGCGCGACCAGAACGTCTCCATGGAGCAGTTCCTGCAGCGCGGCCGCTCGCCGGGCGAAGGCGTTCCGGTGGTCCTCACCACCCATGACACCGACGAGGCGGCCATGCAGCGCGCGCTTGCGGTCATCGCGGCCAGCGACAACGTGCTGGAGCCGCCGCGGATGATCCGCATCGAACAGTTCTGATCGGGACCGTTTCCCAGAATAACCAAACACAGCCTTATACGACCGAAGAGTCGGGGGGAGCATACGATGTCTACGCCGTCTACGCATGTCGATCTGTCTCAGATGGACCGCAACCTCGCGCTGGAGGCCGTCCGCGTGACCGAAGCCGCCGCCCTGTCGGCTTCGCTGCTGATGGGCCGCGGCGACGAGAAGCTGGCCGACCAGGCCGCGGTCGACGCCATGCGCCAGGCGCTCAACACGCTCTACATCGACGGCACCGTCGTGATCGGCGAGGGTGAGCGCGACGAGGCTCCGATGCTGTACATCGGCGAGAAGGTCGGCGCCGGAATCGGCTCCGGTCCGAAGGTCGACATCGCGCTCGACCCGCTGGAAGGCACCACCATCTGCGCCACCGGCGGTCCGAACTCGCTGGCCGTCGTCGCCATGGCGGAGGAGGGCGGCTTCCTGAACGCCCCCGACGTCTACATGGACAAGATCGCCGTCGGCGCCGGCCTGCCGGAGCACCTCGTCGACCTGGACGAGACGCCGGCCAACAACCTGAAGGCGCTGGCCAAGGCCAAGGGCACCGAGGTGGAGGAGCTGCTGGTCTGCATCCTGAACCGTCCGCGCCATGCCGAGCTGATCGCCCGCGTCCGTGAAGCCGGCGCCCGCATCATGCTGATCAACGACGGCGACGTGTCCGGCGTCATCGCCACCAGCCAGCCCGGCACCGGCGTCGACATGTATGTCGGCTCCGGCGGTGCGCCGGAAGGCGTGCTGGCCGCCGCGGCCCTGCGCTGCATCGGCGGACAGTTCCAGGGCCGTCTGCTGTTCCGCAACGACGACGAGCGCGCCCGCGCCGCCAAGTGGGGCGTCACCGACCTGGACAAGAAGTACAGCCTGCACGAGCTGGCGCGCGGCAACGTCATGTTCGCCGCCACCGGCGTCACCGACGGCGCCATGCTGAAGGGTGTCCGCCGCGTTCCGGGCGGCGCCTACACCCACTCGGTCATCATGCGTTCCAAGTCGGGCACGGTCCGCTACATCGAGGCGCACCACAACCTGTCGCGCAAGCCGGCCGTCAAGTAATCTCATCGGGCGTAAAGCCTGACCCATCGGGCTTTACGCCCGCCCTCGAACGGCGGGAGCGGCCGTCCGGCCGCTTGCCTTCGCAGCCACGGGCCTGCGGGGCCGCAGTCCCGGCCCTTACCGCCGGGCGCAAGTCAGAACGTGCCCTCGGCTGTATAAGCCGATCTGCAGCAAGCCTTTGTTATTGAAGACGCGTGGGGGGAAACCTCCGCGCGTTTTTTCGTGCCCGCTTTGATCTGGATCCATTTGCCTACGAAGGTTCTATCGAATTGGCGCAGGTCTGCCGACGCCGCGCCGCAGATGCCCTGCCATTGATTTCGAGGGTGCAAGAGGCAAAATAGGCTCATGTAATCGAGCGCCAAGCGCAGGAGATCGTCATGGCCTACTCTTCGATGCATTCAACGTCCGGTGAATTGTTTGATGCCGGAACAAAAGGAAGTACTGTCTTTCAACGTGCCGTTCATTGGGTCCGCGAACGGATGGAACTTCGCCGCGCGGAACGTGAGTTGAACCACATGTCCGATGCCGAACTGTCCGACATCGGTCTGACCCGGGGCGAGATCCGCAACGCGGTCCGCCGCGGCTATTGATGGCCGGAGTATCGAAGGGCTTGCCCAAAGCGTCTGGCGCCCGTTGGCCTACCCGTGTCCCGAATGCGGAAAGCCCCGGCAAATTTCCGGGGCTTTCGCATATGCACAGGCAGTAACCTCTTCTTCATCGACCCTGCCCATGCGGCGCATATGCCTGGGAGGGGTTGCGCACTGCAACAGAGTTATGGTTAATGCAGTTTAACATTAACCCCGGTTCTGTTCTAAAATGGAAACGGGGCGCCTTCGGGACCCCCAATCCTCCATGAGAGCCGTGGTCGCATGAGTCTCATACATCGCCTTCAGTCGCTGGAAGCGGAGCGCGACGCCGCCCGGGAGGAGGCCGAACGCGCCAACCTCGCCAAGTCGAAGTTTCTCGCCGCCGCCAGCCACGATCTCCGCCAACCCCTGCAAGCCCTGTTCTTCCTGTCCGCAGCCCTGGCACGTCATGTCGGCGACCACAACGGGCGCGACCTGCTGTCCCGGCTCGACCAGGGTCTGGACACTATGAAGGGGCTGCTGGACGGTTTGCTGGAGGTTTCCCGGCTGGAGGCCGGGGTGGTTACCCCGGTGATGGATACCTTCGCCGCCAGCGAGATCACCGATGCGCTCGACGCCGCCTATGCCGAGCAGGCCACCGCCAAGGGGCTGGTCTGGCGGGTGGAGGGCTGCGACGCCGTTCTGCGCACCGACCGCGGCCTGCTGATGCAGCTGTTGCGCAATCTGGTCGACAACGCCCTGCGCTATACCGAGGCCGGCGCGATCCGCATCCGCTGCCGGGTCGATGGCGAGAGGCTGGCCATCGAGGTGCAGGACACCGGAATCGGCATCCCGCCCGAACATCTCGACCGCATCTTCGAGGAGTTCCATCAGGTCGGCAATCCGGAGCGCGACCGGCTGCGCGGCCTGGGGCTGGGGCTCGCCATCGTGCGGCGGCTGTCGCAGCTGCTCGACCATCCGGTTCAGGTGCGCTCGGTGCATGGGCAGGGCTCGGCCTTCCGGGTGCTGGTGCCGCTGGCTCCCGCCCGCCTCATCCCGACCCGTGCGGGCGGGGTGGATCGCCGGCCGGTGATCGACCGGCCGCGGCTGGCGGTGTTGGTGGACGACGATGCGGTGGTGCTTCTGGGTTTGCAGACGGTGCTGACCGAATGGGGATTCCGCGTGGTCGCGGCGGACGGCCCCGACCGGGCAATGGACCGGCTGGAGACGCTGGACCGGACGCCGGACATCGTCATCGCCGATTACCGGCTGCGGGAGGGGCGTGTCGGCACGGAAGTGATCCGCCGCGTGCGTGAACGCTATGGGGCGGAGATCCCCGCCATGATCCTGACCGGCGAGACCGGCATCGATACGCTGGCCGATGTCTCCACCCATGGCGTGGCCGTGCTGCACAAGCCGGTGACCCCGCGCCAATTGCAGGCCGAGGTCGACAGGCTGCTTCGGATCAAGCGCGTCAACGGCGTGGCGCAGGCCGCCCAGTAGCGGCGCTGCGGCAGGGGCGGCGGTGCGTTCCCTGCCGAGTTGTCTATCAGATCAGCGCGCCCTGGCGCGCATCCTCCCCCGCGCCATCCATCGGGGCTTCCTCATTTCCGCCCGGTCCGTTCAGCGCGACCCGCCCGGCTTCGGTCAGGCGGCAGACCAGCCAGTCCGGCTTCAGCGGATTGTCGAACAAGCGCTCCGCCCAGCCGGCCTTCAGGCAGGCTTCGACCGTCGCCTTCTTCACCCGCTGCCCCCGCTCGTCGAACAGCGGAAGCTTGCCGCCCGGCTGGTTCAGACCGCGGCGCAGCCAGGCCCCCTGGACATCCGATGGGGCGCTGCGGGTCGGGGAACGGCGGGGCTTGGCCATGGACGGGCGACTCTTGCGGATATGGAACGGGACAGGGGGTTGCCGGCCCTGGCGGGGGCTGTGGCAAAGTGCGGGCATCCTACGCGAAAGCTCATCGCAGGTGCATCGAAAAGGAGGAGCCATTCCATGCCCGAAACCGGCGCCGACCCGCTCGTCTTCGCCTACATCACCGCCGGCTCGAAGGAGGAGGCGCTCCGCATCGGCCGCACCCTGGTGGAGGAGCGCCTGGCCGCCTGCGCCAATGTGCTGGACGGCATGACCTCCGTCTACCGGTGGAACGACGCCGTCGAGCAGGCGGAGGAAGCGATTCTGATCGCCAAGACCCGGTCCTCGCTTTTCGACCGCCTGACCGCACGGGTGCGCGGCCTGCACAGCTACGATACGCCTTGCGTGGTGGAACTTGCGGTCGGGCGCGGCAATCCCGCCTATCTGGAGTGGCTGCGGGCGGAAACGGCCTGACCGGCCGGGATGCGGTGGACCGCGCGGCCGCCGCATGGCGAAACAGGCTCTTGACGTCGATCAAGGTCGCGCGTTGCAGTTGACGGTACCGATCCGGCGACCTTGCCGCTCCCTCGGGCGTGCGTGAGAGTCTGCCGGGATCGGCACGCCGCCGGATCACCAGAACCAAGGACATCGAAACCATGGACGATTGCTCCGCACACGGCCCCACCCCCCTGTCGCTGGACGAGGCGGTCGCGCGCGTCGCGCAGGGGTACGGCGCCGTGACCGGAACGGAGGAGGTGCCGCTGCGCCAGGCTCTCGGCCGCATGCTGGCGGAAGAGGTGGTGGCTCCGGTGAACGTGCCTCCGGCCAACGTGTCGGCGATGGACGGCTGGGCCTATGCCGCCGATGCCGGGGAGGGGTTCCGGCGCCTCGACGTCGTCGGGCGCGTGCCGGCGGGCTCCAGCTATGAGGGAAGCGTCGGGCCGGGGCAGGCGGTGCGCATCTTCACCGGCGCGCCGGTCCCCGCCGGGGCGGACACCGTGGCGATGCAGGAGGATTGCCGCACCGACGGCGACGCCGTGCTGGTGCCCGCCTCGCTGAAGCGGGGCTCCAACATCCGTTCCGCGGGAGAGGACATGACCGCCGGTGCGGTCGTGCTGCATCCCGGCCAACGGATGCGCGCCCAGGAGGTCGGTCTCGCCGCCGCGGTCGGCCGCTCCAGCCTGATGGTGCGCAAGAGGCTGAGGGTGGTGCTGTTCTCCACCGGCGACGAGCTGCGGGAGCCGGGGACGCCGAAGCCCGACCATGCCATCTATGACGCCAACCGCTACACGTTGGCCGCCCAGCTTGATGCGCTGGGGGTGGAGGTGCGTGACCTCGGCATCCTGCCCGACCGGCCGGACGCCACCCGCGCCGCCCTGGCCGACGCCGCCGGCACCGCCGACCTGATCGTCACCAGCGGCGGCGTGTCGGTAGGCGAGGAGGACCATGTCAAGGCGGCGGTCAACGCGCTGGGCTCCATCGACCTGTGGACGCTGGCGATCAAGCCGGGCAAGCCGCTGGCGCTGGGGCGGGTGGGGGATACGCCCTTCCTGGGGCTGCCCGGCAATCCGGTGTCGGCGATGGTCACCTTCCTGCTGGTGGGCCGGCCGCTGGTGCTGCGCCTGTCGGGCGCGTCCGGCATCGCCACGCCGCGCAGTCTGGTGGTCGCCGGCTTCACCTTCACCAAGAAGCCCGGCCGCCGCGAGTTCCTGCGCGCCCGGCTGGAGCGCGGCGAGGATGGTCGCCCGGTCGCGGTGAAGTTCCCCAGCGACAGCTCCGGCGTGCTGACCTCGATGGTGGAGGCCGACGGGCTGGTCGACATGCCGGCGGAGGCCACCGCCGTGCGGCCGGGCGATCTGGTGGACTTCCTGCCCTTCACCGGCCTGTTCGCGTGACGCTGGAGCAGCTGCGCATCTTCGCCACCGTGGCGGAGATGCTGCACTTCACCCGCGCCGCGGAGATGCTGCACCTGTCGCAGCCGGCGGTCAGCGCCGCCATCGCCGCGCTGGAGGCGGAGCACGGCCTGCGCCTGTTCGACCGCATCGGCCGGCGGGTGGAACTGACCGCCGCCGGACGGCTGCTCCACGGTCAGGCCCGCGCCATCCTGGCGAAGGTGGAGGAGGCCGGGACGATGCTGGCCGAGCTGTCGGGCCTGTCGCGCGGCGCGCTCCGGCTGGCGGCCAGCCAGACGGTGGGCAACCACTGGCTGCCGCCGCGGCTGCTGCGCTTCGCCGGGGCCTATCCGGGTATCCGCGTCGATCTGTTCATCGGCAACACCGAACAGGTGGCCGAGGCGGTGCGCGACGGCCGTGCCGAACTCGGGATCGCCGAGGGCGCCGTGACCGATGCCGCGCTGGTCAGCGAGCCGACCGAGGGCGACCGGCTGCGGCTGGTGGTCGGGGCGGGGCATCCCTGGGCGGCGCTCGGGCGGGTGGATCCGGCAATGCTCGCCGCCGGGCGCTGGATCCTGCGCGAACCGGGCTCCGGCACCCGCGCGCTGTTCGGGGCCGCGATCCGCGGCGTGGGGCTGGACCCGGACGGGCTCGATGTCGCGATGACGCTGCCCGGCGGCGGGGTGATCCGGGCGGCTCTGCTGGCCGGGCTGGGGGCGAGCGTGCTGTCCGACCTGATCGTCGCCGAGGATCTGGCGGCGGGGCGGATCGTGGCGCTGGAGGGGCTGGATTTGCCGGCCCGGCCCTTCCACCTGCTGCGCCACCGCGACCGCTACCGCAGCATCGCCGAACGGGCGTTCGTGCGTCTGGCCGTCGATGACGGTCCCCCTCCCCGGTGAGGGTGAGAACCCGACGGAATAGCGAAAAGTGGAATTGGCGGTTCGGCCTATCGTAGCCGGCTGATTATCGGCGCTATAACCGGATATCCCCGCTTCCGGTTATAAGGCGACATGATGGTACGGCTGCTGACGCTGCTCTGGGTCCTGGTGGTGACGGCCGTTGCGGCGGGTCCGGTTCGCGCCGACTACACGCCGCCGGGAGCGTTGTCCGACGCCAGCGCCTACGCCAATGGACTGCTGCTGAAATCGCCGCCGCAGCCGAAGCCGCAGGTGATCGCCGACCTGCTGAAACAGGCGCGCGCCGCCCGCGACCGCAAGGACATGGCCGGGGCCATTCAGGCCTATGAGAAGACCATCACCCAGGGCGGCGGCTCGCCGTCGGTCTGGCTGGAGCTGAGCGCGGTCTGGATGGCCGCCACCCCGCCCAACCGGGACCGCGCCCTGCAGAGCGCCGTGATGGCCGGCCAGTTCAACCCGAAGGACGAGGAACGCGTCGCCATCCTCTGGCGCATCGCCACGCTGATGGACGAGGCCTTCGGCAAGCCGGACGAGGCGGTCAAGGCGCTGAAGTCCATCCGCGAACTGGCGCCGAAGCTGGAGGCGGCCATCCTCGACGCCCAGGCGCCGAAGCTGGAGGAGCGGTTCGCCGCCATGCGCCGCAAAGCCGGGCTGGCGATGACCGGCATCACCGTCGACGCGGAGGGCGCCAGCCCGCGCGTCTGCTTCCAGTTCTCCGACCGGCTGAGCGGCAGGCAGGGCGTGCGCTTCGACGATTACGTCCGGGTGGAACCGCCGACCAGGACCGCGCTCGAAGCGCGGGAGAACAGCCTCTGCCTGCGCGGCGTCACCCACGGCAACGGCTACACCGTCACCCTGAGCCAGGGCCTGCCGGGCGAGGACGGCGTTGCGCTGAAGGCGGACGAGACCCAGCGCGTGCGTGTGCCGGACCGGCCGGCGATGGCCGCCTTCCGCGGCTCCGCCTACATCCTGCCGCGCAAGGGCGCCGACGGCATCCCGGTGGTCAGCGTCAACACCGACCGGCTCGACGTGTCGGTCTACCGCATCGCCGACCGGGCGCTTGTCTCCAACAAGTATGAAAGCAGCATCTTCAACGAGTTGACCGGCTATTCCGCCGACCGGCTGGCCCAGGAGAACGGCGAGCTGGTGTGGTCCGGCTCGCTGGAGGTGAAAGGGGAGCGCAACCGCGACACCACCGCCGCCATTCCCTTCCGGCAGGCGGTGGGCGACGATCCCAAGGCTGGCCTCTATGTCGTCACCGCCCGCCCGCATGACGCGGAGGAGGCCGACCATTGGGACGCGCGGGCGACCCAATGGGTGCTGCTGTCCGACATCGGCCTGACCAGCTTCCGCGGCGCCGACGGGCTGACCGTCTTCGCCCGCTCCTTCGGATCGGCCAAGCCGCTGCCGGGCGTGGATGTGGCGCTCGTCGCCCGCAACAACTCCGAACTGGCCCGCGCCAGGACCGACGAGTTCGGCCGCGCCCGCTTCGCGCCCGGCCTGTTGAAGACCGGCGGGAATGCGCCCGAAATGGTGATAGCCTATCTCGGCATCGATTTCGCCATGCAGGACCTGACCGGCGCCGCCTTCGACCTCAGCGACCGTGGGGTGGGCGGGCGTCCGGCGCCGGGACCGATGGACGCCTTCGTCTATGCCGACCGCGGCGTCTACCGCCAGGGCGAGACGGTGAACCTGTCGATCCTGCTGCGTGACGACAAGACCGAGGCGGTCGACGACTTCCCGCTGACCGTGAAGATCCTGCGCCCCAGCGGCACCGAATATTACAGCGGCGCCCTGAAGGGCCGGGAGGCCGGCGGCTTCTTCCTGCCGCTGACGCTGACGCGCACCGCGCCGCTCGGCGGCTGGCAGGTGCTGGTCTACAGCGACCCCAAGGGCGAGCCGATCGGCCGCGGCGAGTTCCAGGTCGAGGATTTCGTGCCGGTCAAGCTGGCGCTCGACCTGACGGCCGGCGCTCCGATCCTGGTGCCGGGCCAGCCTTTCGCGGTGACGGCACAGGGCCGCTTCCTCTATGGCCCGCCGGCCGCCGGGCTGGACGGCACCGCCGAGGTGGCGCTGAAGCCCGACCCGATGCCCTATCCGGCCTTCAAGGACTATCGGTTCGGCCGGGTGCAGGACAACCCGACCGAGCGGCTCGACCCGCTGGAGTTCCCGACCACCGACGATCAGGGCGTGTCGCGCATCGAGGTGACGCTGCCGGAGGTGCCGGACACCAGCAAGCCGCTGCGCGCCGACATCCGCGTCACCCTGTCCGAACCGGGCGGGCGCCCGGTCCACAAGTCGGTGAGTGTGCCGGTGCGGCCGATGAGCCATGCGCTGGGCCTGCGGCCGCGCTTCTCCGACGGCCGCATCGGCGAGGGGGCGGAGGCCGTCTTCGATCTCGTCGCCGTGGCGCCGGACGGCAGCGCCGTCGCCAAGCCCGGCATCACGTGGGAACTGGTGGAGGAGCGGGTCTCCTTCGTCTGGTTCCGCCGCGACGGCCGCTACAGCTACAATGCCACGGTGCGCGACGTGCCGCTGGCGTCCGGCACCGTCGATGTCGCCGCCGACAAGCCGGCACAGGTGGCGCTGGGCAAGCGGGACTTCGGCCGCTACCGGCTGGAGGTGACGGACAAGGCGGCGGGCGTCGCCAGCTCCTACCGCTTCCATTCCGGCTGGGCCAGCGGCGATGAGACCGCCGACATCCCGGACAAGCTGGAGGTCTCGACCGACAGGCAATCCTACAAGCCCGGCGAGACCGCCCGCATCCGCGTCGCTCCGCCCTTTGCCGGCGAACTGCTGGTGACGGTGGCGACCGACCGCATCTTCGACGTGCGCACCATCCCGGTCCCGGCCGAGGGAACGACGGTGGAGATCCCGGTCGATGCCGCCTGGGGGCCCGGCGCCTATGTCACCGCCACCGCCTACCGTCCGCCGGTCAAGGGGCGGGAACGCCAGCCGGTGCGCGCCATGGGCGTCGCCTGGGTTGGCGTCGATCCGTCGGTGCGCGCGCTGGCCGTCACGTTGGACGCGCCGCAGGTGATGCGCCCGCGCAGCCGGCTGGAGGTGGGCGTCAAGGTCGCCGCCGCCGATGGCGGGTCGCTGGAGGACAGCTATGTCACGCTGGCCGCGGTGGACGAGGGCATCCTGCGCCTGACCGATTTCGCCAGCCCGCAGCCGGAGAGGCATTATTTCGGCAAGCGCCGGCTGGGTCTCGACATCCGCGACGATTACGGCCGGCTGATCGACCCGCTCGACGGTCCCTATGGCGCCATGCGCCAGGGCGGCGATTCCAGCGGGGCCGGTCTGCCGGTGGTGCCCTTCACCGTGGTTTCGCTGTTCCAGGGGCCGGTGAAGGTGGGAGCCGACGGCACCGCCCGCATCGGCTTCGACGTGCCGGACTTCAACGGCGAGCTTCGGCTGATGGCGGTGGCCTACAGCCGCGGCCGGGTCGGCTCCGCCGCCGGGCCGGTGACGGTGCGCGATCCGCTGGTCGCCGACGCCATCCTGCCGCGCTTCCTCGCCCCCGGCGACGACAGCAGGGTGACGCTGTCGCTCCACAATGTGGAGGCGGCGGCCGGCACCTACGAGGTCGCCGTCACCGCGCGGGACACGGTGTCGGTGGAGGGCGGCAGCCTGTCCGTGCCTCTGGCGAAGGGCGAGCGCAAGACGCTGGTCGTGCCGCTGAAGGGCGTCGCCGCCGGCATCGGCCATGTCGCCGTCGCGGTGAAGGGGCCGGAGAACCTAGCGCTGAGCCATGAGTACGGCATCACCGTCCGCCCGGCGCGGGCGGTGGAGACCCAGTTCATCACCCGCCAGATCGCGCCCGGCGAGAGCTTGCGCTTCGACGGGGCGGAGCTTGCGGCCTATCTGCCGGGGACCACGAGCTGGTCGGCCAGCTTCACCACCGCGCCTCCCTTTGACGTCGGCGGCATCCTGCGGGCGCTCGACCGCTATCCCTTCGGCTGCCTGGAGCAGACGGTCAGCCGCGCCCTGCCGCTGCTGGTGGTGCGCGACGTGGAACTGGCGCTGGGCAAGGACCGCAAGCCGGACGACGGCCTGGAGGCGCGGGTTCAGCAGGCGATCTCGCGCACGCTGGACAAGCAGCGCTTCGACGGCTCCTTCGGCCTGTGGGGCGCCAATGACGAGACCGACGGCTGGCTCACCGCCTATGCCGCCGAGTTCCTGGTCCGCGCCAAGCAGAAGGGAGAGGCGGTGCCGGACAAGCCATTGGCCGATGTACTGTCCTGGCTGCGCCAGCGCGCCATCGCAAGCGCGACGGAACCGGCCGAGTTGGCGGTTCGGGCCTATGCCCTGCACACGCTGGCGCTGGCGGGCGTGTCGCTGCCCGGGCCGGCGCGCTACCTGCACGACACCGCGCTGGACAAGCTGCCGACGCCGCTCGCCAAGGGGCAGTTGGGGGCGGCGCTGGCCCGCATGGGCGATCAGGAGCGGGCGGCCGGCGCCTTCGACAGCGCGGTCGGCCATCTGGCGCGCGAGGACTGGCATGTCGATTACGGCTCCACCGTCCGCGACGCCGCGGCGCTGGTGGCGCTGATGACCGAGGTCAACATGGCCGGCGCCCGCATCCCGGCGCTGATCGACCGGCTTCCGGCCTCGGCCACTGCCGCAAACCGCACCAACACGCAGGAAAAGGCATGGTCGGTGCTGGCCGCCGACGCGCTGCTGCGCGGCGCGCCGGCCAAGGTGGAGGTGACGCTGGGCGGTGCGAAGCGCGACGGCGCGCGGGTCGACCTGACCCCGACGCCGGCCCAGCTGACGGCCGGAATCCCGGTCGCCAATGCCGGCAGGACGGCGGTCTGGCAGGCGGTGTCGCTGTCCGGCGTGCCGGTGGCGCCGCAGCCGGCGGCGCGAGAAGGGCTGCGCATCAAGCGCAACTTCTTCACCCGCAAGGGCGAGGTGCTGAACCTCGACGGCATCAAGCAGAACGACGTGTTCGTGGTGGTGCTGGAGGGCGAGGCCAACACCAAGCTGTTCCACCAGGGCATCGTCACCCACGCGCTGCCCGCCGGTTGGGAGATCGAGAACGCCAAGCTGGGCGGCGGCACGCCGGAGGAGATGCAGTGGCTGGGCGACCTCAGCTACACCCGCACGACCGAGGCGCGCGATGACCGCTATGTCGCCGCGGTGGATTTGACGGAGGACCAGCAGAGCTTCAAGCTGGCCTTCATCGTCCGCGCCATCACCCCCGGCACCTATGAACTGCCGGGCGCGACGGTGGAGGACATGTACAAGCCGCGCTTCTTCGCCCGCCAGAACACAGGGCGGATCACGGTCCATCCGGCGGAGTGACGATTGGCGCGGGGTTGGCTTCGGCAGCGTTGGGTCAGGCGTGTTGGCGTCTCGGCGGCCGGCGTCGCCGTCCTGATCGGCGCGGCGCTGGCGCTCGACCGGCTGTTTCCGCCGCCGCTGAACCGGCTGGCCGACCTGTCGGTGACCGTCACCGACCGCAAGGGCCAGCCGCTGCGCATCTTCACCAACGGGGCGGGGGCGTGGCGTCTGCCGGCGACGGTGGACGACGTCTCGCCCCTGTTCATTGAACTGCTGCTTGCCTATGAGGACCGGCGCTTTACCAGCCATGCCGGGGTCGATCCGCTGGCCGTGCTGCGCGCGGCGGCGCAGAATCTGGGAGCCGGGCGGGTGGTGTCCGGCGCCTCCACCATCACCATGCAGGTCGCCCGCCTGCTGGAGCCGCGACCGCGCAGCTGGACGGCCAAGCTGATCGAGGCGGCGCGGGCGGCGCAGCTGGAATGGCGCTACGGCAAGCGCGACATCCTCGGCATGTACCTGACGCTCGCCCCCTATGGCGGCAACATCGAAGGCATCCGTGCGGCCTCGCTGATGCTGCTCGGCAAGCCGCCGGTGGAACTGGACGCGGCTGAGGCGGCATTGCTGGTTTCGCTGCCGCAATCGCCGTCCCGGCTGCGGCCCGACCGCTATCCGGAGCGGGCGCGGGCGGCGCGCGACAAGGTTCTCGACCGGGTGGCGGAGGCGAGCGCCCTGTCGCCCAAGGCGGTGGCGGAGGCGAAGTCGCTGTCGGTGCCGTCGGCGCGGCTTCCCCTGCCGGCCTCTGCCCCGCATCTGGCCGACCGGCTGCGCAGCGCCAATCCCGGCCGGGTGGAGATTGCCACCACCATCGACGGCACGCTGCAACAGGCGGTCGAGGCGCTCGGCCGCCGTGCGGCGGAGACGCTGAACCCGCAGGCGGGGCTGGCGGTGCTTGTGGTGGACAACCGCGACCGGTCGGTGCTGGCCTATCTCGGCAGTTCCAACGCGCTGGACGAGACGCGGCAGGGGCCCATCGACATGGTGCGGGCGGTGCGCTCGCCGGGATCGGCGCTGAAGCCCTTCATCTATGGGCTGGGCTTCGATGAAGGCATCATCCACCCGCTGACCCGGATCGCCGACGTCTCCACCCGCTTCGGCGACTGGGCGCCGCGCAATTTCGACCGCAGCTTCACCGGCGATCTGACGGTGATGGAGGCGCTGCAGCGCTCGCTGAATGTGCCGGCGGTGCTGGTGCTCGACCGGGTGGGGCCGCTGCGCTTCGCCGACGCGCTGCGGCGGTCCGGTGCGCGGCTCGTGCTGCCCCGTGGGACGGCGCTGCCGGGCCTGCCGGTTGCCCTGGGCGGGGCGTCGATCAGCCTGTGGGACATGACGGCGCTCTACAGCGCGCTTGCCCGCGACGGGCTGGTCGCGCCGCTGCGCGCGGCCGGGGACGAGGACAAAGGCAGCGGGGTGGAGCACAGGCTGCTGTCTGCCACGGCTGCGCAGCAGGTTCGGGCGATCCTGGAAGGCTCGCCGCCGCCGCCGGGCGTGGTTCAGGCGCAGGAGCTGCGCGGCAGCGGGCCGGTGGCGCTGAAGACCGGCACAAGCTATGGCTTCCGTGACGCCTGGGCCTTCGGCGTGACCGGGCGCTATACGGTCGGCGTGTGGGTCGGCCGCCCGGACGGCACGCCCAGCCCCGACCATTATGGCCGCAACACCGCGGCGCCACTGCTGTTCGAGGTGTTCGACCGGCTTCCGGCCGACCGTGGCCGCCCGGCCGGCCCGGTGCGCAACGAGACTCCGCCGGAACTGCTGCGCCGCCTGCGTCCCGGCGAGGCCGAACTTGCCGGACCCCGCGAGGCCGATCGGCTGCGCCTGACCTTCCCGGTCAGCGACATGGTGTTGGAGGCCCTGGGGCCGGATGGCCAGGGGGAGCCGATGACCCTGACCGCCACCGGCGGGCGGCGCCCGCTGTCCTGGCTGATCGACGGGCGCCGGATCGCCCATTCGCCCATCGCGCGCGAAGTGGTGTGGCGTCCGGACGGCCCCGGGGTGGTGCGCGTCACCGTGCTGGACGCCGATGGCCGCAGCGACAGCGCGACCGTGGAAATCCGCTGACGGTCAGGACGCGCGGGGCAGGCCGGACGGAGCGTCTTCGCGCCGGCTCCACACCCGTGTGCGGACCCGCATCTGCTTCTGGCAATCCACCGAGCAATAGAGAGGCGCCGGCCCCCGTGTCGACGGACGGACGAATGGACGGCCGCAGCAGGCGCAATGCAGTTGGCGGGTCGCGGTGTGCGTGGTGTTGGCCGTACGGATGGAGACGGGCATGGTCACGACGAAGGTGGTTTGTTTCGGGTGAGCGCGAATATAAGGGAGCTGTGTTGCAGTTCCATGCTTGGGAAAGCTCTTACAACCGAATGGGTAGAAAGCCTGCACGGCGGTAGGCGGCGATGCGCCGCATCCGCCTGACGACCTATACCCAAAGGCCGGGGTGTGCGTGGGGCGGTTGCGGTGGCGCTCCGCGTCGCGAGCCGGATGCGAAGGCTTATGGGCATAGCGGGGGCGATGGCCCGGACGACGCCGTGCCTGCTGCCTGCCGCGCTTGGCGACAGGAATGATGACTGGAGAGATGGTGTAAGGGGACGTAAGGGGCCGCGTCAGACCCCTTACGAAGGAAGGGCACCGCCCCTCAATAATGCGGCGGCGGCCGTTCGTCCTGCGGCGAGGCGATGGCGTATTCGGCCGCCTCGACCCGGTCGCGCATGCGCTTCAACTGTGCGGTCAGGCGGTCGATGGTCTGGCCCTGGGCGAAAATGACCTCCGACATTTCCTCCGCCATGCGCTCATGGTGGGCGAGGCGGCTTTCCAGGTCGGCCAGACGCTGTTCGAGGGCGGGATCCATGGGGCACCGGTTAGGCAGTGAAGAAGGCTGAGGGGCCGCAAGATGGACCATTCCCCGCTCCGGGTCGAGCGTGCCTTTACGCTCACACCATCGCCGTGGTGCCGGCCAGCCAGCCGGACAGGCCGGTCAGCAGCAGCACCGTCAGGCTCGCCAGCCGCAGGGTCAGCGGCGCCATCGCCAGCCCGCCCATCAGCTTGTCGTTGCGCAGCAGCAACAGCATCGGGATCAGGATGAAGGGCAGGGTCAGCGCCAGAACCACCTGACTCAGCACCAGCAACTCGTCCACCGCGCCGTCGCCGGCACCGCCCAGAACCGCCAGGGCGGGGATCAGCGAGGCGCCGCGGGTGATCAGCGCGCGGGTGACGGGGCGCAGGCGCAGGTTCAGGAAGCCTTCCGTCACCATCTGCCCCGCCATGGTGCCGGTGGTGGTGGAACTCTGGCCGGCGGCCAGCAGGGCGATGGCGAAGATCAGCGCGGCGGCCCCGCCGATGCTGCTGCCCAGCAGGGCGTGCGCGTCCTCGATGCCGGGAGTGCCGCCGGTGGTGACGCCCTGGAAGGCGACCGCGGCGACCGCCAGGATGGAGCCGTTGACCAGACCGGCCAGCGCCAGCGCGGTCGACAGGTCGATGGTCAGCCAGCGGGCGGCCTGACGGCGCTCCTCCTCCGTCTTCACCTCGCCCAGCCGCGAGCGGACCAGGCCGGAGTGCAGGAACAGGTTGTGCGGCATGACGGTGGCGCCGATGATGCCCAAGGACAGGTACAGCATCTCGGGATCGCGGGCCAACTCGATGCTCGGGACCAGCCCGGCCAGCAGGGCGCCGGGGTCGGGGCGGGCGATCACCAGCTCCCAGGCGAAGCAGACCACGACCACGCTCATCAGCGCGCCGACCACCAGTTCGGGCGCACGCCCCCGCGCACCCGGCAGGGCCAGGATGCCGAAGGTCAGCACGGCGGAGATCGCCACGCCGGCCATGATCGGAATGCCGAACAGCAGCTTCAGTGCGATGGCGCTGCCCAGCAGCTCTGCGAGATCGGTGGCGATCATCGCCAGTTCCGACACCGCCCACACCGCCATCGCCACCGGGCGGGGGAAGCGGTCGCGGATCAGCCGCGCCAGATCCTTGCCGGTCGCCAGCGTCAGCCGGACGATCAGCCCCTGCAGGAAGATGCCGGCCAGACTGGCGATCAGCACCGCCGACAGCAGCGCGAAGCCGAAGCTGGAGCCCGCCGCGATGTCCGTCGCCCAGTTGCCCGGATCCATATAGCCGACCGCCACCACGAAACCGGGGCCGAGCATGGTCCAGAACCGCCGTCCGCCTGCGGGGATGCGGGCTGGGGCGTCGGTATCGATGGAGGGGGATGCGGTCTTCACGCCGGTTGCTCCTGAACGGTCCTCGGCGGCCGGAGACTCGGCCGCTGATGCAAGAATGGCCGGCCGGATGGATAGTGTCCAATCGATGCTTCCGAACATCGCAATAGGATCAACCTATCAATATGACGGCTCTGCCGCAGCAGGTCCAATCCAGAACAACGGGCAGGTCATTTCGTTCGCGGTGCGGCAGTGCCATGCGGACGAATTTCGCGGGGAACCATTCCTGGCGCTCAGCGTCGGCGGGGACCGAAGCGCTTGCGGGGAGCGCCGCGGAAGCCGGCGGCGGGCGGCGGCTCGCGGCGGCGGGCGCGGGAGGCCAGGGCCTGCGACAGGCGTTGACCGATGGCATCGCGCGCGCTGCGCACGCGGTCACGGTCGGGCAGGGCATCGGGGAATTTGCGGGACGCCCAGAAATAGAGGTCGCAGGTCCGGGACGCCGCCTCCAGCACATCGGCGGTCAGCCCGTCGAGTCGGGCCGGGATCAGCCGCGCGAGCGGCAGAACCTCTCCCGCCTCCACCGCGTCGAGGATGGCGGCGAAGACCTTGGCATCCTCCGGCTCCTCCAGATCGGCGGGGGCGAGCAGCAGTTCGAGCTTGGCGGCCAACGTCAGCCGCCGGGCGTCCAGCATCGGGGCGGCACGGCGCAGGGCGGACAGATCGGCCAGACGGAAGGGGGAACCGGCGGTGGCCGCGGTGCCGAAACACTCCACCAGCAGGCGCGTCTCGTCGCTGTCGATGTGGGAGGCGAGCCGGGCCAGCATGGCGCGCGTCGGGCGGACGGGCAGGGGCGCGTCGGCGCGCAGGCTGCGGTCGGGCGCTTCCAGCAGGCGCTTCAGCGCAGCCGGTGTGCCGCGGGCGATGACGCCGAAATGCCCTTCCTCGAATTGGCCGAAGCGGCCGGCGCGGCCGGCGATCTGCTTCACCTCGGTCGCGGTCAGGGGGCGGACGCTGCTGCCGTCGAACTTCTCCAGCGCGGTGAACAGCACGCGGCGGCAGGGCAGGTTCAGCCCCATGCCGATGGCGTCGGTCGCCACCACCACATCGGCCTCGCCGGACAGGAAGCGCGCCGCCTCGCGCCGCCGCACCGCCGGAGCCAGCGCGCCATAGATGGCGGCGACCGACAGCCCTTGAGCCAGCAACGTGTCGCGGACGCTGTGCACCTCGCGCCGGGAGAAGGCGATCAGGGCGTCGCCGCGCTCCACCTCCGCCCAGTCCAGCCGGCGGTCGAGCATCGACAGCGGGGTCTTGCGGTCGAGTTCCACCACTTCCAGCGCTTCGCCGAGATGGGCGGCTGCACGTTCCACCAACGGGCGGACCTCTGGCGCGCCGAGGATGTAGACGGTTTCCGCCGGGACGCCCATCAGCGCGGCGGTCCAGGCCCAGCCGCGCGCCGGGTCGGCCAGCATCTGGATCTCGTCGATCACCGCGACCTCCACCGGCCGGTCGGGGTCCATCACCTCGATGGTGGAGGCGGTGTGGCGGGCGCCGGGGGTGCGGATCTCCTCCTCCCCGGTGATGAGCGTGGCGGGGGTGCCTTCTGCGTTCAGCCGTTCCATCACCTCCAACGCCAGCAGGCGCAGGGGAGCGAGATAGACGCCGTCGCGCGCCTCGCGCAGGGCGGTGATGGCGCGGTGGGTCTTGCCGGAATTGGTCGGGCCGATCACCAGCACCAGCCGGCGGTTCATGCCGCGGGCCACCGGGAACAGCCGCTCGAAGCGGGAGAAGTCGAAATGGCGGTCGACATAGGCCCGGCCGCGCGCTTCCGCGCGGTCGCGGCGCCACTGGTCGTACTCGCGGTCCCAGCGGTCGAGCAGCTCGTCGGCATCGCTGCGGTTGCGGGCGGCCTTGCCGAGCCGCTCGGCGAGACTGGCGAAGCCCCAATCGGGATCGTCGCCGGCCCGCTCCGCCAGATCGCGCAGCCGGGTCGCGATGCGGGACAGCGCGTCGTCCAGTGCGGCGCGCAACGCGGGATCATGATCGAGCCGCGCCGACAGTTCGGCATCGGACAGGTCCGACAACTCCAGTGCATCGAAGGTCCGCGAAACCTGCGGCCGGACCGCGGGCGACAAGCCGGGCCAGGGCAATTCATCGCTGCGCACGGCGCGGACGCGGGTCCGGTCCTCGCAGGACAGCAATGCGGTGTGGCTGCCGGCGAGCGCCCGCCGGCCCTGCGCCAGCAGCGCGTCGCGGCGGTGGGCGCGGTCGATGCGGCCGTTGATCTCCAGCAGAATGGCCTCCCGCCGCTCCGCCGGGACCAGAAGGTCGCGCTTGCCCTTGGGCAGCGGCAGGCCGAGCGGCACCAGTCCGCGCGCCTCGGCATCGGGCATCCGCAGCACGCCGGCGGCCCCCAGCGTCGTCACCTCGGGATGGGCGGCGGCGAGGTCGTGGACGAGATGCGGGTCGGCCGCAGGCGTATTGGTATCGTCGGTCATCGGGCCTGTCCGGAGGCGATGTGGTGCAGCACGATGCCGCTGGTGGTCGCCACGTTGAGGGAATCGAAGCCGCCGGCCATCGGGATGCGGACGCTGCGGGCGCGGGCCAGCAAGGCGGGCGGCAGTCCCGGCCCCTCCGATCCGAACAGCAGGGCGGCGCGGCGGGGCGGCGCCAGGGCGGCGAGCGTCTCGGCACCGGCGGGGCTCAGCGCCACCGTCTCGAATCCGAAGCGGTCGAGCAGGGCGAGAGGATCCTCGCCGACGCCGAGCTTCGCGGTCGGCACCAGCAGGGTCGCGCCCACCGAAACACGGATCGCCTTGCGGTAGAGCGGGTCGCAGCAGCCGGAATCGAGGATCACCGCGTCGGTGCCGAAGGCGGCGGCATTGCGGAAGATGCCGCCCATGTTGTCGTGATTGCCGATTCCGAACAGCATCACCACGCGGGCGACCGGCCCGCAGGCGGCCAGCAGATCGGCCGCGCCCGGCGCCCCGGTCTTCTCGCCCACCGCCAGGATGCCGCGATGCAAGGGGAAGCCGGCGATGCGGTCGAGCACCGGCTGGGTGGCGGTGTAGACCGGCGTTTCGGGCGGCAGCGCCGCCAGCATCGGCTCCAGCGCCTCCACCCGCTTGTCGGCGATCAGCAGCGAGCGGGCGCGGTAGCGGGTGGACTGGACGAGGCTGCGCACCACCACCGCGCCCTCGGCGATGAACAGCCCGTCACGGCCGACGAGATCGCGCTCCCGCACGTCGCGGTAGGGCTCGATGCGCGGATCCTCGGGGTCGGTGATGGGAACGATGCTGGGCAAAGGGGACACTCGGCGGCTGGGGTGTGTGCCTACTTAGTGCATATGGAGGCGGCTTTCCAATGCCGGGGCGGATAGAGCGGCGCCGATCCTCCCCTTCCATGGGCATACCCCCTTGCCGGTGCCCGACGCCCTGCTCATGTTGCAATGCAGCATAGGCGAGCGAGGACATGACGACATGACCATGATCCGCAAGCTGTGGAACCGCGTCAGCGGAAGGCCCGCGACCAGCCGGCAGGTCAATCCGGCGGGGTCGCCGGAACCGCCGGGGCCGGGGGCCATGCTTGCCCTGCCGCCGCCGAAGCCGACGCTGGCGCTGGCGTTGCAGGGCGGCGGGGCCCATGGGGCCTTCACCTGGGGCGTGCTCGACCGGCTGCTGGAGGAGGATATCCGTCTGGTCGGCGTGAGCGGCGCCAGCGCCGGGGCGATGAACGCCGCGATGCTGGTGCAGGGCTGGGCGCGGGGCGGATGCTCGGGCGCGCGGGCCGAGTTGGCCAATTTCTGGGAGCGGGTGAGCGCCGCCGGCCGGCTTGGGCCGATCCGGCCGAGCGTGACAGGCCGGCTGCTCGGCCGCTGGAACGTCGACAATGCGCCTGGATCGCATCTGGTGGAATGGGCGAAGCGCTGGATCACCCCCTATCAGACGCAGTCGGCGGATTTCCACCCCCTGCGCGGGCTGCTGGCCGAGATGGTGGAGCCGGAGTTGATCCGGCGGAGCGGTCTGCGGCTGTTCGTCAGCGCCACCAATGTGCGCAGCGGCGCCCTGCGCCTGTTCGACGAGATGGATATCGGCGTCGACCAATTGCTGGCCTCGGCCTGCCTGCCGCACCTGTTCCGCGCGGTGCGGATCGACGGGCAGGATTATTGGGACGGCGGCTATCTCGCCAATCCGCCATTGTCGCCGCTGGCGGAGGCCTGTCCGGGTGCCGACCTGCTGGTGGTGGCGATCAACCCCTTCACCTGCGCCACCACGCCGGAGGACCCGGCCGGCATCGCCGCCCGCCTGAACCAGATCACCTTCAATGCGGCTCTGCTGCAGGAACTGCGCTGCCTGTCCGCGCGCGGCGACGCCCCGCGCCTGCACCTGATCGATGCCGACGAGCATCTGCAGGATCTGGGCGTCTATTCGAAGCTGATGACCGACTGGACCTTCCTCAACTGGCTGCGCGACGCCGGACGCGAGGCCGCCGGACTCTGGGTGGAGCGGAATCTGGGGCGCGTCGGGGTGGAAAGCTCGGCGCGGTCGCCGGCCCTCGCCTGACGCTCACTCCGCCGGGTTCCGTTGAACGGCGTCGGGATCGGAGTGGGCGAACCAGCGCTTCATCCGGCGCGACAGGGCGTCGAGATAGGTCAGCGCCACCGGAACCACCAGCAGCGTCAGGATGGTGGAGGACAGCAGGCCGCCGATCACCGCATGGGCCATGGGTGCGCGTTGCTGCGCGCCCTCGCCGATGCCGAGCGCCAGCGGGATCATGCCGAAGATCATCGCGGCGGTGGTCATCACGATGGGGCGCAGGCGGATGATGCCGGCTTCCACCAGCGCGTCGTGCAGGCCGGCGCCGCGCTTGCGCGCCTGGTTGGCGAAATCGACCAGCAGGATGGCGTTCTTGGTCACCAGACCCATCAGCATGATGAAACCGATGGCGCTGAAGATGTTCAGCGTCGATCCCGCCGCAAGAAGCCCCAGGAACACGCCGACCAGCGACAGCGGCAGCGAGGCCATGATGGCGAGCGGCTGCAGGAAGCTGCCGAACTGCGAGGCCAGGATCAGGTAGATCAGGATGACGGCGAGCGCCAGCGCTTGCGCCGCGTAGCTGCTGGTTTCCGCGATGTCCTTGGTGGAGCCGCCGAAGACGATGCGGTAGCCGGGCGGCAGCTCGATCTTCGCCAATGCCGCCTGCAACTCCCTCCCGGCGTCGCCGGCGGCGCGGCCCTGGACGTTGGCCTGGACATTCACCTCGCGCTGCAGGTCGCGCCGGTTGATCTGCGAGGCGCCCAGCGTCGTCGCCACCTCCGCCACCTGGGACAGCGGGATCATGCGCGGCGTGCCGTTGTCGTCCATCCCGCCGGAGAAATAGATGCGGTCGAGGTCGGCGCGGCCGGCACGGTCGCCCTCCGGCAGCCGGACCAGCACGTCGTAGCTCTCGCCGTCCGGCGCCTTCCAGCTCGACACCGTGTCGCCGGCGAACAGCGGGCGCAGCGTGTCGGCCACCTTGGCGGTGCCGATGCCGAGATCGCTGGCGATGTCGCGCTCCAGCCGCACGGCCAGCGTCGGCTTCGCCGCCTTCAGCGTGCTGTCCACATCGACGAAGCCGGGAATGGCGCGCATGGCTCCGATGACCTGCTGCGACAGCCGGTCCAGCTCGGCGATGTCGCGGCCCTGCACCGACACCTGGATCTGCTTCTGCACGCCGCCGACGCCGGGGATGGCGATGCCGATCGTGACGCCGGGTATCGCCGACAGCCGTTCCCGCAACAGCGGGGCGAGATCGTTGGGGGACCGCTTGCGCCGCTCGATCGGGATGTAGCGCAGATAGATGCTGCCCCGGTTGCGGCCGACCGAAACGCCGGTGTTGACGGTGCTGTAGGTGTAGGCGATCTCCGGAAACTCGCGGATCGCCGCCTCCACCTGCTTGGTCTTGGCCGTGGTGGTGGCGAGCGAGGAGCCGACGGGGGTTTCCACCTCCACGATCTGCTCGCCCAGGTCGGCGGCGGGAACGAACTCCACCCCGATGCGCGGCACCAGCAGGAAGCTGCCGAAGAAGGTCGCCAGCGCCACGACGACCACCAGCCAGCGGCGGCGCAGGCCCCAGCGCAACACCGCGCCGTAGCCGTGCGAGACGGCGTCGAACCCGCGCTCGAACCATGCGGCGAAGCGGCCGAAGACGGAGCGCCCGTGCTTGCCGTGCGCCGCCGGGTCGTACCACACGCTGGACAGCATGGGGTCGAGCGTGAAGGACACGAACAGCGAGATCAGCACCGCCGCGGAGACGGTGATGCCGAATTGCAGGAAGAAGCGGCCGATGATGCCGCCCATGAAGGCGACCGGCAGGAACACCGCGACGATGGTCAGCGTGGTCGCCAGCACCGCCAGCCCGATCTCCGCCGTGCCGTCGAGCGCGGCCTGGCGGTGGCCCTGGCCGCGGGCGAGGTGGCGCATGATGTTCTCGCGCACCACGATGGCGTCGTCGATCAGGATGCCGATGGCGAGCGACAGCGCCATCAGCGTCATCATGTTCAGCGTGAAGCCCATGGCCGCCAGCATGCCGAAGGTGCCCAGCACGGCGACCGGCAGGGTCAGCGCGGTGATGACCGTGCTGCGCCAGGATCCGAGGAACAGCATGACGATCAGGATCGTCAGGACGCCGCCTTCGATCAGGGTCTTCTGCACGTTGCTCAGCGAGTTGGAGATCCCGCGGGAACTGTCGCGCACCACCGCCAGCGTCACGTCGGGCGGCAGCGAGCCGTTGGTCCGCAGATCCTGGATCGCCCCATGCAGGCCGCGCGCGACCTCCACCGTGTTGGCGCCCTGGACCTTCACCACGTCGACCGCCAGCGCCGGGGCGCCGTTCAGCATGGCGACGGAGTCCTGCTCCTCCTGGCCGTCGATCACCTCGGCGACCTGACCGAGGCGGACGGGGCTGTCGCCGCGGCGGGCGACGATCAGGTCGAGAAGGTCGAGCGGGTTGCGCACGCGCCCTTCCACCTGGATCACGCGTTCCCGCCCCTGGCCGGTGACGGTGCCGGCGGGCACGTCCTGGTTCTCGCCGGTGACGGTGGCGATCACCTCGTCGACGCCGACGTTCAGGGCCTCCAGCTTTTCCGGTTTCAGGCGGACCAGGATCTGGCGCTTCACCCCGCCGGCGATGGTGGCCTTGCCGACGCCGCGGACATTCTGCAGGCGTTTCAGGATGATCTGGTCGGTCAGCGTGGTCAGGTCGCGCAGACTGCGCAGGTCCGACGTCACCGCGATGGACAGGATCGGCTGGTCGTCCGGGTTGAAGCGGGTGATCTGCGGATCCTTCACCTCGTCGCGGAAGGTGGCGCGGATCGCCGAGACCTTCTCGCGCACGTCCTGCAGCGCCTGGACCGAGGAGGTCTTCAGGTCGAACTCCGCGATCACCACCGACTGGCCTTCGTAGGAGCGCGAGGTCAGCGTTTTGATGCCGGCGATGGTATTGACCGCATCCTCGACAGGGCGGGTGATGTCGGTCTCCACCGTCTCCGGGCTGGCGCCGGGATAGCTGGTGCTGACCACCACGATCGGGAAATCCACGTCGGGAAACAGATCGACGCCCAGCCGGTTGTAGGAGAAGAGGCCGAGCACCATCAGCGCCACCATCATCATGGTGGCGAAGACCGGATTGTCGACGCTGATGCGGGTGATCGGCATGGCGCTGTCCGGGTCCTCAGGAACCGGTGACCGAGCCGGCGACCGTAACGGGGCGTCCGGCGGTCAGGCCGGGCAGGTTGCCGGTTACGACGCGGTCGCCCGGCGCCAGCCCCTCCACCTGCACCAGATCGCCGCGCGCCCATTGCGCCACCCGCGTGACCGGACGGCGGACGGTGCGGCCGTCGGCGATCACCAGAACGAAATCTCCCTGCTCGTCCTGGCGGATGGCCACGGGCGGCACGGCGAAGGCGCCCGACGCCTCAGCCACCAGAGCCTCGCCGCTGGCGAACATGCCGCCGCGGAGCGCGCCGTCCCTGTTGTCGACCGTCACATAGACGGGGATGGCGCGCGACCCCGCCCGCGCCATCGGATTGATGCGGGCGACGCGGCCGGCGAACTCCCGTTCGCCGAAGCCCTCCACCCGCAGCCGGACGGGCTGGCCGACGGCGAGCCGCGCCACCTGCTCCGCCGGGACGGTGGCCTCCACCTCCACCCGCGACAGATCGACGATGGTGAACATGGCGGCGTTCACCGCCAGGGTTTCCCCCGGATTGACCGAGCGGACGGCGACCATCCCGTCGATCGGGCTGACCACCACGGCGTCGCGCAGGGCCTTGCGCGCCAGTTCCACCTGGGCGGCCAGCGCGTCCACCTGCGCCCGCTGGAAGCCGAAGCTGCTTTCCGCCTGATCCAGGCTGGTATCGGAGACGATGTTGCTGCGGTTCAGCGTGCGGTTCTTGGCCAGCGTCTTCTCGGCCAGGACCAGCTGGGCGCGGGCGCCCTCCAGATTGGCCTGCTTCTCGTTCAGGCGGGCGGCGAGTTCGACCGTCTCGAAGCGGGCGAGCACCTCGCCGCGGCGGACGGCCTGCCCCTCGCGCACCGGCACCTCGGCGAGACGGGCCGCGACCTCCGCCTTGATCGCCGATTGCTCCAGGGGCGAGACGGAACCGCTGAGACGGACGGTTTCGGTCAGCGCGCGGGGAGCGGCGGCCGTCACCTCCAGCGCCGACAGTTCGACCGGGCGTTCTCCGACGGGCACGGACGGAGCGGCCGGCGTCGCTGCCGGGCCCTGGGTTCTCCATAAGGCAACCCCGCCGATCACCGCCAGCAGGACGACAAGCCAGCCGAGCCAGCGGAAACGCCGCGGGCGGGGTGGGGGAGGGGCGTCATCTTGGGGGGAAGGGCGGTGCGGCTGGAGCGGCTGAGTGGCCGGGGGAACGATCCGTTGGGGAGCGGTCATCATGCGTGTTCCAGTTCGGCCGGGCCTGCGCCGCCTTCAGCGTCGGCACCGTTGGTGGTGCGGCCGTCGCACTCCATTAAGGGCGACGCCGATGTTCCGTCAAGGTTCCCCTTGTCGCGGCTTGTGACGTGACTGTCCTGCTCGAAGGGAGAACGAACATAGATATAGAGACATTTGCCGAAAATCCTAATTGCTAACCCCGCAGCAAGGGAAGGATAGGGCTTTTTTAGGGCATCTTCGGGACAGGATTCGGAAAACGGTCGCGTTGTCGCTTGACAGGCGAGAGCTATACATTGAAAAGCGATCCATCTTTTCTCCCCGCCGCGCCAACAGCACGGAAATTCACTAGTGGTCAAACGGAACCTCGCGACGATCAACGCCGCCGGAGCAATGCTGTGCCTTGCGCTCGGCTTGGCCGGCTGTGCCACGGAAGCGCCGCAGGTGCAGACGGCACCTCCTGTCGAAGCCGCCTACGTCCCCGACCCGAACGATCCGCTGTCCCGTTGGGTTCCGCTGATCCGCGAGGCGTCCGAACGCTACGACATGCCGGAGAAGTGGATCCGCGCCGTGATGATGCGGGAGAGCAACGGCCGCGCCACCAACCGCAACGGCAAGGTTCTGACCAGCTCCGCCGGGGCCATCGGCCTGATGCAGGTGATGCCCGGCACCTATGAGCTGATGCGGACGCAATACGGCCTCGGTCCCGACCCGTCCGATCCGCGCGACAACATCATGGCCGGCACCGCCTATCTGCGAGAGATGTACGACCTGTTCGGCGCGCCCGGCTTTCTTGCCGCCTACAACTGCGGGCCGGGCTGCTACGCCCAGCATCTGGCCGGTAGGCAGCGCCTGCCGCGCGAGACCAGGATGTATCTCGCCGCCCTGACCCCGGTGCTGCGCGGCTCCGCCCCCCGCGAGCCGTCTCTGGCGGCCGGCGCCGGTGCCATCGAGATCGCGGTGGTGCCGGACGACGCGCCGAAGCCGCGCGGCGGGCAGCCGGCGGTCCCGGTTCCGACGCAGCAGAAGCCCGAACCGCCGCCCGTCGTGGTCGCATCCGCCGAGGCTCCGCCCTCCCGCGCGATCGAGCCGCGCCGGATGGAACCGCGCCCGGCCGAACGGAAGGGTGCGGAACCGGTGCCCGCCCTTGCCCAGGCCCCCACCCCGATGCTCGTCGCGTCGTCCCCGCAGCCCGCCGCAGCTCCCGCCCCCGCCATTCAGGTCCAGGCCGCCGGCGCCGAGCCGCAGCCCGCTTCGTCGACTCACCGAGTCAGTCAGCAATTCACCACCCAGGTCGCCGAGGCCGTGCTGCCGCCGCAGTCGGTCGGCAAGGGGGAACGCGTGGTGATGCGCTTCGTCTCCCAGCGCGCCGACGGTTGCGGCAGCCTCGCCGGCCGCGACCGCGCCTGTGTGACGCTGGCGGACACGCAGTAAGGGCAGGCGGGGCGTTCGACCACGCCCCCTCATCGAGGAAGGGTGGATTGCCGATGCGGGTCCACCCTAACCTTGAGCTGAACATTTTTTCTCACTTGCGGTAGGATTTGATCCGCATCACTTACGGAGCCCCTCGCCACTGGCATAACGGTGTGATGGATCGGTCCGAACACAAATCCAGCCCGTATCCGCCCTGCTCCTGCTGCGGCGAAGAGGTTCTGCTTGGCGAGCCCATGTACTGGACGCCGGAGCGGCCTGGACATGTCTGGCACGATCTCTGCGCCCAGAGGGAAGGGCTGCTTCCGGCCAGCCCCAAGCCCGTCCGCGCCCGGCGGCGCG
The DNA here is from genome assembly GCF_003233655.1 of Azospirillum ramasamyi. Lineage (NCBI taxonomy): Bacteria > Pseudomonadati > Pseudomonadota > Alphaproteobacteria > Rhodospirillales > Azospirillaceae > Azospirillum > Azospirillum ramasamyi. The sequence goes on along the minus strand of NZ_CP029829.1, from coordinate 1,269,330 downwards.
GCACCAAGCCCGGCACCAGGTCGCAGGCCGCGGAACCGCTGCTCTGAAGCGGGTGAAAATGGCCGAGTTGCGAGTGCCCCGCGTTGCGGTGAAGGCGATCAGTTCCTCAGCCGGTACAGCTCGATCACCTCGTCCATATAGACGGGAAGCTGGTTCGGGTCGGATTCCTCCTGCTTGACCACCGCGAAGCGGCTGCGCGCGTCTTTCCGGCTTCTGGACAGCAGGGCGGGGTCGGCGGCCAGCGCGACCGCCCTTTCAACATAGGCGTCGCCGTCGCCGACGACGAATCCCGGCCCTGCGATGCTTGCCACGTCGCCGCCGTCGAAGGCCAGGATCGGCAGGCCGGATGCCAGTGCATGGGCCGCACTGCCGCCGCCGCCGGTACGGCGGGGATTCAGGAAGACGTTGCAGAGTTGAAGGTGAGCGCCGATGCGCTCGACATGGCCGAGGCAACGGAGCCGCGCCGCGTGACGGGAGGCGGCGAGACGGCCCGGCAGCGCATCGACCGTTCCGGCGAACAGAACCTCGCCATGCGGGACAGCATCCAGCACCCGTTCCAGCAGGGCCAGGAAGGTGGCGTCCACCTCCGCATCCAGCCGGTTGCCGACGACCACATACAGGAAGTCATCCTCCGCCGCGCCGAACTCCGCCCGTGTGGTGGCACCGTCATCCTGCCGCAGCGCCATTCCCAGCCGGAAAGGCCGCCAGGAGCGGGCCAGCCGCCCATGGCCCGGCGGAGCCGCCCGGCCACCGTAATCGAGAACGATGTCGGCGAGCGAGATGGTCTGGCCGCTGGTCGTCGGAATGCACAGCAGCGGCCTTGCGGAGGCCAACAGGTCCGCGACGATCACCGATCCGCCGAAGGCGATCACCAGATCGGGGTCGAAATCCTCGACTGCCGAAAGGAAGCCGTTGAGCTTGCCGGCGGTGATGCCGGGAGAGGCGGAGGACAGAAGACGGACGGTGTCGTTCCCGAACCGGATAGTCTGGTCGCCTGACAGCCTCTCTTCCACCGCGGCGGCGAAGGGCGGGATGAAGGGGCTGTGATATCGGTCCGGCATCATGTTGGTGTTCAGCGCCAGGACCGTCCGGCCCAGGTCCCGCTGCAGCCTGACCACCTGGGTCAACAGGTCGCGTGACGGCTGGTGCTGATCGGACAGGAACTGGTTGGTAACCATGACGACCCGTCCGGTCGCCGGCTTCCCCGCCGGTCTCGCCGCCGGAGCCAGCCCCAGGCGCAGGGAAATCTGCGTCAGGAAACGCTCGTAGAATGGAAACACCCGCCCGGCCACGAAGTCAGGGACGGACGCCATGTCCATGCGCATCAGGAACAGCTGGCGCTGCATGCTCCAGTAGATCTGGTTGATACCGTCCAGCGGCGCCAGATCGAGCACATTGTCCAGCATATCGAGAATGCGCAGGTATCGGCGCAGATCGCCCGAAACATAGGCCAGTGCCGATTCCCGGAGGATGGGATCCAGTTCGGCCGTCGCAAGGTCCAGCGCCGCCATCGTCTCGCCGTCGCCGCCGAGCCCGGCCGCACGCGCGGCTTCGCAGGCTTCGGAGATGTCCCTCAGCGCTTCACCGGTTCCGGCCGGCCCTCGCAGGCGGCCGATCAACTCGCTGAGCATGGCGGCGCGGGTGTCGGGTCCGTGCATCTGGCGCTCCTTGGACATGCGCAGCGAATAGTCGGCTTGGCGGACGACGAAGGTGCCGGCCGACCCGCGGCACCACCCGGACAGAACGACGGCCCGGCGGTTGGTGCCGCCGGGCCGGTGTCAATAGCTTACCCGCTTCACCTCAACTCGCGCTCTCACTCCCACTCGATGGTGCCGGGCGGCTTCGAGGTGATGTCGTAGACCACGCGGTTGACGCCGCGGACCTCGTTGACGATGCGGTTGGACACGCGCGCCAGGAAGTCGTGGGGGAAGGGGTACCAGTCGGCGGTCATGCCGTCGGTGGAGGTCACCGCGCGCAGGGCCAGCACATGGTCGTAGGTGCGGCCGTCGCCCATCACGCCGACGGTGCGGACCGGCAGCAGAACAGCGAAGGCCTGCCAGATCGCGTCGTAGAGGCCGGCATTGCGGATTTCCTCCAGATAGACCGTGTCGGCCTTGCGCAGGATCTCCAGCTTCTCCGGGGTGATCTCGCCGGGCACGCGGATGGCGAGGCCCGGACCGGGGAAGGGATGGCGGCCGATGAAGGCCGGCGGCAGGCCGAGTTCGCGGCCGAGCGCGCGGACCTCGTCCTTGAACAGTTCGCGCAGCGGCTCCACCAGCTTCAGCTTCATGCGCTCCGGCAGGCCGCCGACATTGTGGTGCGACTTGATGGTGACAGACGGGCCGCCGGTGAAGGACACGCTCTCGATCACGTCGGGGTAGAGGGTTCCCTGGGCCAGGAACTCCGCGCCGCCGATCTTGGCGCTTTCCTCGTCGAAGACGTCGATGAACAGGCCGCCGATGATCTTGCGCTTCTGCTCCGGGTCGGTGACGCCGGCCAGCTTGCCCAGGAACAGGTCGGACGCCTCGCGATGGACCAGCGGGATGTTGTAGTGGTCGCGGAACAGGCGCACGACCTCTTCCGACTCGCCGGCGCGCATCAGGCCGGTGTCGACGAAGATGCAGGTCAGCTGATCGCCGATGGCCTCGTGGATCAGCACCGCCGCGACCGACGAATCGACGCCGCCCGACAGGCCGCAGATCACCTTGCCGGTGCCGACCTGGGCGCGGATCTTCTCGATCGCCTGCTGCTTGAAGGCGGCCATGGTCCAGTCGCCCTTGATGCCGGCGACGCGGTGGACGAAGTTCGCCAGCAACTGGGCGCCGTGCGGGGTGTGGACCACTTCCGGGTGGAACTGCACGCCGTACATGCGGCGCTGGTCGTCGGCGATGGCGGCGAAGGGCGCGCCGTCGCTGACCGCCACGGCGCGGAAGCCGTCGGGCAGCGCGGTGACGCGGTCGCCGTGGCTCATCCACACCTGTTCCTTTGACCCGACCTCCCACAGCCCGTCGAACAGGGCGCAGGGTTCCTTGATCTCGATGAAGGCGCGGCCGAACTCGCGGTGGTCGGAGCCGGAGACGGTGCCGCCCAGCTGGTGGCACATGGTCTGCTGGCCATAGCAGATGCCGAGCACCGGCACCTTCAGGTCGAACACCGCCTGCGGCGCGCGCGGGCCGTTCGCCTCGGTGACGGAGGCCGGGCTGCCGGACAGGATGATCGCCTTCGGGTCATACTCGCGGATGCGCTGGTCGCTCATGCCGAAGGGGTGGATCTCGCAATAGACACCGCTCTCGCGCACGCGGCGGGCGATGAGCTGGGTGACCTGCGATCCGAAATCGAGAATGAGGACGCGTTCGGCGGAAAGGGAGGCGGCGCTGGACATAGGCGAATCCTGATGCGTGGGGACTCAAGTCCCCTCACTACCGCACCTCCGGCCCCGCCGACAAGCGTGCAAGCGGCGTCAGGTCGCGCCAGCCATAGGCGATTTCCACCAGATCGGTGTCGGCGAAGCGGATCGGCCGTTCCGCTACCTTGATCCCGCCCAGCCGCTCGTAGAACCAGCGCGACGGGTTGTCGCGCAGGCACCACACCGCTGCGGAACGGATTCCGACGGCCAGGAAGCGGTCCGCCATCGCCGCCATCAGCCGCCGTCCGATGCCGTAACCCTTTGCGTCGTCGAGAAGATAGAGCGCATGGAACTCTCCCGCATGGTCCTGTACCACGACCCGCCGCGTGCCGAAGGAGGCGATGCCGATGATGGTGTCGGGCGCCGCGATCTGGCCGGCGACATCGACCGCGACGAAGGCGCCCTGGCCGGGGCCGCGCGTTTCGGCGATGGCTGCCCAGCGCTGCGCGGCGGCCGGTTCGGACAGATTGACCAGGAACTGCGCCGGGATCAGGCCGGGGTAGGTGGACCGCCAGCTCTGCACATGGACGCGGGCCATGCCGGCGGCGTCCTTCGCGCGTGCCCGGCGGATTGCGACCGTGGTGTCCGTCATCGACCGACCCTCCCGTACAGCTTGTGCGACAACAGTTTGGATTGCCGCTGCAGGAAGTCCAGCCGGAAAAGGGGGCAGGAATCTGGCGCTGCGGGTGCAGCCCCGAGGTGGTCGCGGTTCCGGCCCGGTTGTCATCGCCGTGCAACGGGGGTAAATAGCCGGGATCTGTTCCGGCGGGTGCCGCGCCCGACTCCATCGGCCGCGGTGGCCCGCCAGTCCGCCCCAAGCGCCATGCCGGCGCGCCGGGCGGGGCTCCGGAGACCGGACACCGCATGTATTCATCGCCTACGCTTTCCCGCTACATCGGACGGCAGTTCATCGTCTGGTTCTGCCTGCTGATGGTGATCCTGCTCGCAATCGTGCTGCTGCTGGATACCGTCGAACTGCTGCGCCGCGCCGGCAGCAAGCCCAACGTCACCTTCGGGCTGGTGGTTCAGATGGCTCTGCTGAAGCTGCCGGAGATCGGCCAGCAGATCTTTCCCTTCGTCATCCTGTTCGCGGGCATGTTCACCTTCTGGCGGCTGACCCGCAGCGCCGAACTGGTGGTGGCGCGCGCGGTCGGCGTGTCGGCCTGGCAGTTCCTTATGCCGGTGATGTTCGCCGCCGCCGCCATCGGTGTGGTGAAGGTGACACTGATCAACCCGGTCGGCGCGGTGTTCGTCGCCAAATACGAACAGATGCAGGACCGATATCTGAAACTGCAGTCCAGCACGCTGAACATCTCCCGATCCGGCCTGTGGCTGCGCCAGACCAACGAGAATGAGCAGTACTTCATCCATTCGGAGCTGGTGAACCCGGTGACCTTCGAGCTGTCGAACGTCATCGTCTTCCTGTTCGACGCCGATCAGAACTATCTGGGCCGCATCGACGCCCCCAGTGCCGTCCTGAGGGACCGCAAATGGGAGCTGCAGGATGCCATCCTGAACCGGGCCAAGAAGGACCCGGAGCTGCTGGACACCTACACCATCCCGACCGAACTGGACATGGCGACCATCGAGGAGAGCTTCGCCCCGCCGGAGACCATCTCCTTCTGGGAACTGCCGCGCTTCATCAACACGCTGGAGACGACCGGCTTCCCCGCCGTGCGCCACCGGCTGCATTACCAGTCGCTGCTCGCCCAGCCCTTCCTGTTCCTGGCGATGGTGCTGTTCGCCGCCGCCTTCTCGCTGCGGCTGCCGCGGCGGGGCGGGACGATGGCGATGGTCACCGGCGGCGTGCTGACCGGCTTCGTTCTGTTCGTGATGACCGACGTGGTGCGGACCTTCGGCATGTCGGAGACGATCCCCATCATCATGGCGGCCTGGAGTCCGGCCGGGATCAGCCTGCTGCTGGGCACCGCGGCGCTGCTGCATCTGGAGGATGGTTGAGGCGCGGGGCCGTGGATCCCGCAGCCGGCCGGGCGGGTCCGATCGCCGCAAAGCGCGGGATTATCCCTGTCGGTCATAATTCCGCCCCGTTGGTTTTGCACTGAATGGGTGAGGTCCGATTCCGTTTGCATGGGGCACCGGCCCCACCGTAATAACGGGCGACCCGTTTTTGGAGCTTGAGCACCATGTCGAGTTTGCGAGCCGTCCGGACCACCGTCGCCGTGGCGACCGCCTGCGCGCTTCTGGCCATGCCCGCCGCGGCGCAGTCCAGCAAGGCGGCGGCCGGCGCCGCGGCGCCGAGGACGGGCGACGAATCCGCCCGCCCGGCACGGACGCCGGGGGCGGAGGGCATCGCCGCGGTCGTGAACGACGAGGTGGTCTCCGTCTCCGACGTCAATGCCCGCATCCGCATGGCGCTGCTCAATGCCGGTGCCGCCAGCAATCCTGAAACGATCCAGCGCCTGACCCCGCAGGTCATGCGCCTGCTGATCGACGAGCGGCTGCAGATGCAGGAGGCGAAGCGCCTTGGCATCACCGTTTCGACCGCCGAGATCGACGAGGCGATCAAGCGCATCGCCGAACAGAACAGCATGAACAACCAGCAGCTTCAGGAGATGCTGAAGCGGCAGAACGTGCCCATCTCCACCCTGAAGGACCAGATCCGCTCGCTGCTGGCCTGGCAGAAGGTGATGCAGCGCCGCATCCGCCAGGATGTCATCGTCGGCGAGGACGAGATCGACGCGGCGATGGAGCGGCTGAAGGCCAACATCGGCAAGCCCGAATATCTGGTCGCCGAAATCTTCCTGGCGGTGGACAGCCCCGACCAGGACGCCGAGGTGCGCCGCAACGCCGAGCGTCTGGTGGAGGAGGTGAAGCGCGGCGGCAATTTCGCGGCGCTGGCCCGCCAGTTCTCGCAATCCGCCGGTGCCGCGACGGGCGGCGACCTGGGCTGGGTGCGCAGCGGCGAGCTTTCGCCGGAAGTCGACAAGGCGCTGTCGGGGATGCGCGGCGGCCAGCTTTCGGCGCCGATCCGCACGGCGACCGGCTATCACATCCTGCTGGTGCGCGGTCAGCGCCCGTTCGGCAGCAGCGGCGGCGAGGTGCCGATGCCCGCCGCCCAGCCGGCGGCGCCCCGTCCGCAGCCGCGGCCCGACATGGCCAGGGCCACGGTCAACATGAAGCAGATCATCATTCCGATCGAATCCCCGGACCAGGCCAAGGCGGTCAAGGAACAGGCGGAAAAGCTGCGGAAGTCGATCAAGAGCTGCGCCGATTTCCAGGCCCGCGCCAAGGACTCCGGCATGCCTGAGTCCGGCGACATGGGCACCATGCGCGTCAAGGACATGGCGCCGGGCCTGCAGAACCTCGCGCTCGGCATTCCGCTGGGTCAGGCCAGCCCGGTCCTGATGAGCCAGGCCGCAGCGGTGATCCTGATCGTCTGCAAGCGCGACATTCCGATGATCCAGCCGCCGCCGGAAGCCCGGCCGGCCCCGCCGCCGCCGCCCGCGCCGACCCCGATCAAGGAGGCCAAGCTGCCGGCCCGCGAGGAGGTGGAACGCGACCTGATCAACGAGCGGGCCGAACTGCTGTCGCGCCGCTACCTGCGCGATCTGCGCCGCAGCGCCTTCATCGAGACGCGCCTGTGACGGCCGCCCTGCCGGACAGCCTGCCGCTGGCCCTCACCATGGGGGAGCCGGCAGGCGTCGGCGGGGACATCACCCTCAAGGCCTGGGCGGCGCGCCATGAAGCGGCGGTGCCGCCCTTCGTCGTCCTGGACGATCCCGGCCGGCTGGGCGCGCTGGCGGCGAAGCTGGGCATGGCGGTACCGGTCCGGGAGGTCGCGGACCCCGGCGAAGCCCTGGCGCTGTTCGATCGAGCCCTGCCGGTCCTGCCGGTGCGGCTCGGCAACCCGGTCGTCGCCGGCGCTCCCGACCCGGCAAACGGCGCTGCGGTGATCGCCAGCATCGACCGCGCGGTCGCCCTGGTGCAGGCGCGGCAGGCCGCCGCCGTGGTCACCAACCCCATTCAGAAATCGTCGCTCTACGCCGCCGGCTTCCGTCATCCCGGCCATACCGAATATCTGGCGCATCTGGCCGGCCTGACCGAAGAGCCGATCATGATGCTGGCCGCCGCCGACCTGCGGGTGGTCCCCGTCACCATCCATGTGTCGGTGCGCGACGCAGTCGATCTGCTGACCACCGACGCCATTGTTCATGCCGGCCGCGTCACCGCGGCGGCGCTGGCGCGCGACTTCGGCATCGCGCGGCCCCGGCTCGCCGTCGCCGGCCTCAATCCCCACGCGGGGGAGGGCGGGGCGATGGGGCGGGAGGAGATCGACGTCATCGCACCGGCCATCGCGGCCTTGCGCGCCGACGGCATCGACGTCTCCGGTCCGCGTCCGCCCGACACCATGTTCCACGCCGCCGCCCGCCGGGGCTATGACGCCGCGCTGTGCATGTACCACGATCAGGCGTTGATTCCGGTGAAGACGGTGGATTTCGACAGCGGCGTGAACATCACGCTGGGCCTGCCCTTCGTCCGCACCTCGCCCGATCACGGGACCGCTCTGGACATAGCCGGAACCGGGGCGGCGAACGCGACGAGCCTGATCGCGGCGCTGAAGACCGCCGAGGAAATGGCGCGGAACCGTCAGCAGTCCGCCATCTCCTGAGATCGCCGGCCTAGAGTTTCGAGCGTTTAATCTGACGCATATCCTGCATGTTTGAGGTAGTTCCAGCATTCGTCTGGTGTGTAGAGGTCGCAGATAGAGCCGACAGCCCTCCACAACTCCTCGATGGTACGGGCGCCGATGCGGCGGAGATGAGCTTTGAGCTTGGCGAACGCCATTTCGATAGGGTTGAGGTCGGGACTGTAGGGCGGCAGGAAGAGGAACCAAGCGCCACGTTCCTTGAGGATGGCCTTGGCCTTTTCACTCTTATGGCTGGATAGGTTGTCGAGGATGACGACATCGCCCGGCCGCAGGGTCGGGGCGAGTTGTGTCTCGACATAGGTCTCGAAGAGCGTCCGGTTCATCGCGCCCTTGATGATCCACGGGGCGGTCAGCCCGTCGCAGCGCAGGGCAGCGATGAAGGTCTGGGTGTCCCAATGGCCAAACGGCGCCGTGGCCTTGAACCGCTGGCCGCGCTTGGCCCGTCCGCGCAGTCGGGTCATCTTCGTGGTGGTTGCGGTCTCGTCGAGAAACACCAGCCGATCCGGCTCCTCGCGCATCCGGGGCTGACGGTGGCTGCGCCAACTCCGGCGGTCCTCAGCAACGTCAGCGCGACCGGCCTCGCTCGCCAGCACCGTTTTTTTTGACAGTGAAGCCGCGGGCGAGCAGGAAGCGCGACAGCGAGGCGGGGTGGACCGTGACCCCGCGCTCGGCCTTCAGCTTGGCCGCCAGTTCGGGCATGGTGATGTCGCCTTGCTTCTCCACCCAGCCGATCAGAAGTTCGGCATGCGGGGCCAGCTTGCCACCGCCCGGTGGGCGCCCCTGCCGGGCCGGGTCCAGCGAGCCCGTTGCCGCCATGCGCTGAGCAAGCCGCACGCCCGTGCTCGCGCTCACATCGAACCGGCGCGCCGCCGCCCGACGCGAACCGCCTTTCTCGACCTCTCCGTAAATCCGAACCCGAAGGTCCGACGAATAGCTGCGCCCCATGATCCACCTCCAACAACGGTGAATCACGTCAACGGCCCAAGCGCAACTGTCGATTCAGATTTCAGGCGCGATGCTCTAAAATCGGCTGCCGGTGAATCCCTGCCCGCAAACGAAAAAAGGAGCGCCCGTGCGTCCCTCTTTTCGTGCGTTTTTCAGCAGAGTATCCGTATCAGCCGCGGTCGTCCGGATCGTACATCGTCGGGCCGCTCTGGTGGTCGTGATGCAAAGGAGCCTGCTCGCGGTGATGATGGGTGCGGGCGATGAAGGGCGCCAACTCCTGCAACTCGATGAAATTGTCGGCCTGTCGGCGCAACTCGTCCGCCACCATCGGCGGCTGCGAACGCACCGTGCTGACGACGCTGAAGCGCACGCCCTTGCGCTGCACCGCCTCCACCAGCCGGCGGAAATCGCCGTCGCCGGAGAAGAGCAGGATGTGATCGACATGGTCGGCCATCTCCATCACGTCGATGGCCAGCTCGATATCCATGTTGCCTTTGATCTTGCGCCGGCCGGAGGCGTCGGTGAACTCCTTGGTCGGCTTGGTCACCATTGTGTAGCCGTTGTAGTCGAGCCAATCAACCAAGGGACGAATCGGAGAATACTCTTGATCCTCAACGAGTGCGGTATAGTAGAAGGCGCGGACAAGCCGGCCCTCTCCGGCAAAGCCGTCGCGCAACCTCTTGTAATCGATGTCGAAGCCCAATGAACGCGCGGCGGCATAAAGGTTCGCGCCGTCAATGAAAAGAGCGAGACGCTCTTCCTTGTAAAACAACTTGCTGACATCACGCGGCAAAGTGGAATTGCGCTCCAATGCCATAATCCTTTCATCGTAGATTGTGGAAAATTGAATGGAACTGGCGCAAAATGCTCGCGTTCCAATTTTGAAATCTAGTGTATCGGGCACGAACATACAAGGGGGGCAACGCCCGCCGACTGTGGCCGATTGCCGTTTCACCAGGTGAAAGGCCGGTTGGTAATCCTTCTCGTGACGCAACGCAGCAGCGCTGTCGTTCGCGCTTGCACCTATCGGGCCACATCCATATAGTCTAGAGCCTCCTTTGAACCCGGAGTTCCTCTGGCATGGCCCGCGTTACCGTTGAAGATTGCGTCCTGAAGGTTCCGAACCGTTTCGAGCTGGTCATGATGGCTGCCCAGCGCGCCCGCGAGGTCGCGAGCGGCGCTCCGCTGTCGATCGACCGCGACAACGACAAGAACCCGGTCGTGGCGCTCCGCGAGATCGCGGACGAGACGGTGTCGCTGGAGTATCTGAAGAACGCCCTGATCAAGGGCCATCAGAAGCATGTCGAGCCGGACGAGCCGGAAGAAGAGATCGTCGAGCTGATGGCCGGCGAGAACGACTGGGCCGCCCGCGGCAACAACTCGCTGGGCGATGAAGACGGCATGAGCGAGAGCGACGGCGAGGAACTGGGCGAGGACGACGACATCGCCGCCGACATGGATGCCGAGCCGGGCGCCGGTTTCGCCATGACCGAGGATCCCGACGGAGACCTCTGATTCTGGACAACGACCGCAGGACCATGAGGGGACGCCGAGTCCCCTCGCCGAAGAGAAGGGCGGGGAGCATTCGGCTCCTCTCCGGTTCGAACAGAACCACCACGAACACTTCTGAGGCGCCACGCGCGCCGGGTCGGGCCGCATGATCCGGCAATACGAGCTTGTCGAGCGCGTCAAGGCGTATGATCCCAACGCCGATGAGGATCTCCTCAACCGCGCCTATGTCTATTCCATGAAGGCGCATGGATCGCAGACGCGCGCGTCCGGCGATCCCTATTTCCTCCACCCGCTGGAGGTCGCCGGCATCCTGACCCAGATGAAGCTGGACGCCGGCACCATCGCCACGGCGCTGCTTCACGACACGGTCGAGGACACGGTCGCCACGCTCGAGGACATCGAGCGGGTGTTCGGCAAGGAGATCGCCCGGCTGGTCGATGGCGTCACCAAGCTGTCGCGGCTGGAGCTGAACAGCGAGCAGGCCAAGCAGGCGGAGAATTTCCGCAAGCTGGTGCTGGCGATGTCGGAGGACATCCGCGTCCTGCTGGTGAAGCTGGCCGACCGGCTTCACAACATGCGCACGCTGTTCCACCTGAAGAAGCCGGAGAAGCGCAAGCGCATCGCCCGTGAAACCATCGAAATCTACTCGCCCTTGGCCGAGCGCATCGGCATGCACAAGATCAAGGACGAGCTGGACGACCTTGCCTTCGCGGAACTGAACCCCGACGCGCGCGACAGCATCCTGGCCCAGCTGGCCCGCCTGCGCAGCGAGGGTGAGAACCGCGTCCAGACCATCATCACCGAACTGCGCGAACTGCTGGCCTCCGAAGGGCTGCCCGACGCGACGGTGTCGGGGCGCGAGAAATCGGCCTATTCGATCTGGCGCAAGCTGCAGCGCAAGAATGTCAGCTTCGAGCAGCTGTCCGACATCATGGCCTTCCGCATCACGGTCGGCTCGGTCGGCGAGTGCTATCAGGCGCTGGGCGTCGTCCACGCGCATTATCCGGTCGTGCCCGGGCGCTTCAAGGACTACATCTCCACGCCCAAGCCCAACGGCTACCGCAGCCTGCACACCGGCGTGATCGGTCCCGGCCGCAACCGGATCGAGGTGCAGATCCGCACCCAGGACATGCACGAGATCGCCGAGCTGGGTGTGGCCGCCCACTGGGCCTACAAGCAGGACCACCAGCCGCGCCCGAATGGCGGCGAATACCGCTGGCTGCGCGAGCTTCTGGACATCCTGGAGCATGCGCAGAAGCCGGAAGAGTTCCTGGAGCACACCAAGCTGGAGCTGTTCCAGGATCAGGTGTTCTGCTTCACGCCGAAGGGCGATCTGATTGCGCTTCCGCGCGGCGCCACGCCGGTCGACTTCGCCTATGCCGTCCATTCGCAGGTCGGCGACCATTGCGTCGGCGCCAAGATCAACGGCCGCATGCTGCCGCTGCGCACCCAGCTGCAGAACGGCGATCAGGTCGACATCGTCACCTCCAAGGCGCAGACGCCGGTTCCGGGCTGGGAACGCTTCGTCGTCACCGGCAAGGCCCGCGCCCGCATCCGCAAGTTCCTGCGCACCCAACAGCGCGCCCAGTACATGGAACTGGGGCGCGGCATGCTGATGCGGCAGTTCAAGGCGGAAGGCTACGAGTTCACCGAAAAGGCGCTGGAAAACGCCATCAAGATCTTCCAGCAGCCGACGGTGGACGACCTGATGGCGGGGGTGGGCTCGGGCCTGCATTCCGTGCGCGAGGTCTTCCACGCCGTCTTCCCCGGCCACAAGGCGCAGACCGCCCCCGCCGCCCGCGAGATGGAGGAAACGCCCAAGCCGAAGGCGAAGGCGCGCAAGGAATCGGCCCTGCCGATCCGCGGCCTGATCCCCGGCATGGCCGTGCATTATGCCCGCTGCTGCCACCCGCTGCCCGGCGACCGCATCGTCGGCATCGTCACCACCGGCAAGGGCGTGACCATCCACACCATCGACTGCGAGACACTGGAGAGCTTCCACGACTCGCCGGAACGCTGGATCGACGTGTCGTGGGAAACCGGGCCGGATTCGCCGGAGGAGCATGTCGGCCGCATCAGCGTCGTCATCGCCAATGAACAGGGCTCGCTCGGCACGCTGTTCACGGTGATCGGCAAGAACCAGGGCAACGTCATCCATCAGAAGATCACGAACCGCAGCACCGATTATTTCGAGCTGCTGATCGACATCGACGTGAAGGATGCCAAGCACCTGACCAACATCATGGCCGCCCTGCGCGCGACCCCGGCCATCCATTCGGTGGAGCGGGCACGGGGACGCTGAACACTCCGTCGGTCGACGGTGAAATTCCTGTCATCCGCAGGTGCATCGGTCGGTTCGGCGTGACGGAACGCCGGAGCGCCGCTATATAGACGGAATCGCTCCCGCCCGTTCCGGCGGGTGGCGATGCTTTGGAGTCCGTGCATGTCCCGTTTCCTGCGCCTCGGCGTGAACATCGACCATGTGGCGACCGTCCGCAACGCACGCGGCGGGGTGCATCCCGATCCCGTGCGCGCGGCGAAGCTTGCCATCGAGGCCGGGGCCGACGGGATCACGGCGCATCTGCGCGAGGACCGGCGCCACATCGTTGATCGCGACATCGAGCGGCTGATGGCCGAGATCGACCGTCCGCTGAACTTTGAAATGGCGGCGACCGACGAGATGCTCTCCATCGCGCTGCGCCACAAGCCCCACGCGGCCTGCCTCGTCCCGGAAAAGCGCACGGAGGTGACGACCGAGGGCGGGCTGGACGTGATCGGCCAATACGACCATCTGGTCCGTCCGGTCGGCGAGTTGAGCGCCGCCGGCATCCGCGTCTCGCTGTTCATCGACCCGGAGCCGGAGCAGCTCGACGCCGCCAGGCGGCTGGGCGCCCCGGTGGTCGAACTGCACACCGGCGCCTATTGCGACGCCGCCGATCCGGCGGAGCGCGAGGCGGAGCTGGCGCGCATCGTCCGCGCCGCGGCCCATGCCGAGGCGATCGGGCTGGAATGCCATGCCGGCCATGGCCTGAGCTATGACACCGTCGGCCCGGTGGCGGCGATCCCGACCATCGTGGAGCTGAACATCGGCCATTTCCTGATCGGGGAGGCGATCTTCGTCGGCCTGACCAACTCCATCGCCCGCATGCGCAAGGCGATGGACAGGGCACGCGCAGCCGGGACAGCGGCATGATGATGTCCGGCACCATTCTCGGCATCGGCAACGACCTGATCGACATCCGGCGGGTCGAGAAGTCGCTGGAACGTTTCGGACAGCGCTTCATCGACCGCATCTTCACCGAGGTCGAGCAGGCGAAGTCCGAACGCCGGGCCGGTTCCGCCGCGAAGAACAACGCTCGCGCCTCGACCTACGCCAAGCGTTTCGCCGCCAAGGAGGCCTGCTCCAAGGCGCTCGGCACCGGCTTTCGCGACGGGGTGTTCTGGCGCGACATGGGGGTGGTCAACCTGCCGTCCGGCCAGCCGACCATGCGCCTGACCGGCGGTGCCCTGGCCCGGCTGGAGGCGATCACGCCGCCGGGCATGCGCGCCCGCATCCATGTGACGCTGACCGACGAGTACCCGATGGCCGAGGCCTTCGTCGTCATCAGCGCCGAACCGATCGAGTCCGCCCCCACCGAGACCGCCCCCACCGAGACCGCAATGCCCACCAATACGGCGACCCCAGAATGACCTTTCAGAAAGAGACGGCGTCCAACGCCAAGACCAAGGAATCCGGGTTCGTCGAGACCGTGAAGACGGTGTTCTTCGCGGTTCTGATCGCCTTCGGCGTGCGGACTTTCGCGTTCGAGCCCTTCAACATCCCGTCCGGGTCGATGATCCCGACGCTGCTGATCGGCGATTACCTGTTCGTGTCGAAGTTCAGCTACGGCTACAGCAAGCACACGGTCGGCTTCGGCTTGCCGCTGTTCGAGGGCCGGATCCTGGGCTCCGAGCCGGAGCGGGGCGACGTGGCGGTGTTCAAGCTGCCGCGCGACAACAAGACCGACTACATCAAGCGCGTCGTCGGCCTGCCCGGCGACAGCATCCAGATGATCGGCGGCATCCTGCACATCAACGGCCAGCCGGTGAAGCGCGAGCGGATCGAGGATTTCGTGACAACGGATTCGCTGGGCCGCAGCATCCGCACCGCGCAGTTCATCGAAACGCTGCCCAACGGCCGCAGCTACCGCATCATCGAGGAGTCGGACAACGGCCCGCTCGACAACACGCCGGTGTTCAAGGTGCCGGCCGGCAACGTGTTCGTGATGGGCGACAACCGCGACAACTCGCTCGACAGCCGCGTGCCGTCGCAGGTGGGGTTCGTTCCCATCGAGAACATGGTCGGCCGCGCCGAATTCCTGTTCTTCTCGCTCGACGAGGGCACGCGCTTCTACGAAATCTGGCGTTGGCCGGTCGATCTGCGCTTCAGCCGCCTGTTCAACGGAGTCCGGTAAGTGTCCACCGTCACCATGGCGCCCGCCGATGCGGGTGCCGGCTCCGAAGCCGGAACCGGGAACGACGGCGCCGTCCAGTCCGCGGATGTGGTGGAACTGGCGCGCGCGCTGGGTCACCAGTTCGCCGACCTGTCGCTTCTGCGCGACGCGGTCACCCATCCCAGCCTGATGGGGCTGGAGCGGGCCGGCCGCAAGTCGCACAAGGGTCCGGGCATCGCCTATGAGCGGCTGGAATTCCTAGGCGACCGCGTCGTCGGGCTCGTCGTCGCGCAGTGGCTGCTGGAACGCTATCCCAACGAACGCGAGGGCGCGCTCGCCAAGCGCCATGCCGCGCTGGTGCGCCGGGAATCATTGGGCCGGGTCGCCGACACCATCGGGCTGGGCGCCTATCTGCGCCTGTCCCCGGCGGAAGCGTCGAGCGGCGGGCGCGAGAACCGGACCATCCTGGGCGACGCCTGCGAGGCGGTGCTGGGCGCCATGTATCTCGACGGCGGGCTGGAGCCGGTGACGCGCTTCGTCCGCCAGGCCCTGGCGGGCGAAATCGACAAGGCGACGCCGCCGCCGCTGGACAGCAAGACCACGCTGCAGGAGTGGGCGCAGGGACGCGGCAAGCCGCTGCCCCGTTATGAATTGATCGAACACAGCGGACCGGCGCACGAGCCGTTGTTCGTTGTTGCTGTGCATGTCGCGGGCCTGGAACCGGTCACCGGGTCCGGCTCGTCCAAGCGTATCGCGGAAAAGAAGGCGGCCAGCACATTGCTGCGCCAGGTGGGAGTGCAAGTCGATGACTGACGGTCGCGACGACATCGACAAATCGAAGAGTGAAACGCCCGTCTCCGAAGCTGCGGAGACGGAAGCGGGATCCATGAAGCCGGAATCCGTGAAGCCGGAATCCGTGAAGGACGACGAGGCGCTGGACCAGGCGGATGGCGGCGTCGAAGGCGAAGACGGCGACTTCGAAGAGGACGACTTCGAAGGCGACGGGTACGAGGACGGCGATTATGAGGATGACGAGGACGATGATGAGGATGCCCCGCGCGGGCAGCCCATCTCCGTCCTGCCGCCTCTGCCGACGATGCCGGACCACCCGCGCTGCGGCTTCATCGCCCTGGTGGGCGCGCCGAATGCCGGGAAATCGACGCTGCTGAACGCGATGATCGGCAGCAAGGTGTCGATCGTCAGCCCGAAGGTGCAGACCACGCGCACCCGCGTGCTGGGCATCACCATCCAGGGCGACGCCCAGATGATCTTCGTCGACACCCCCGGCATCTTCAAGCCGAAGCGCCGGCTGGACCGCGCCATGGTGGCTGCGGCTTGGCAGGGGGCGGAGGACGCCGACGTCATCGGTGTGCTGTACGACGTGTCGCGCCGGTCGATCGACGAGGACACCCGCAGCATCGTCGCGCGGCTGAAGGAGCAGGGCCGCGAGGCGATCCTGATCCTGAACAAGATCGATCTGGTGAAGCGCGACGTCCTGCTGGGCATCGCCGACGCCTTCCGGCAGGAAGGGATCTTTTCCGACATCTTCATGGTGTCGGCCTTCACCGAGGACGGCGTCGCCGACCTGAAGCAGTTCCTGGCCGACCGCCTGCCGGAAGGGCCGTGGCACTTCCCGGAAGACCAGATCTCCGACATGCCCATGCGTCTGCTGGCGGCGGAGATCACCCGCGAGAAGCTGTTCCTGCAGCTTCACCAGGAGCTTCCCTATTCCGCCACGGTCGAGACCGAGGTGTGGGAGGAGTTCGAGGACGGGTCGGTCAAGATCTCGCAGGTCATCTTCGTGCAGCGCGAAAGCCAGAAGGCAATCGTGCTGGGCAAGGGCGGCCAGCGGATCAAGGCTCTCGGTTCCGCCGCGCGGAACGAGTTGCAGGGCATGCTGGAGCGCCGCGTCCACCTGATCCTGTTCGTGAAGGTGCGCGAGGGCTGGGTCGACGATCCCGAACGCTACTCGGCCTGGGGCCTGGATTTCGGGGCTTCATGATGAAAAAGGCCCTCTCCCGACCGGGAGAGGGCCTTTTCCTTGTGAGCGGCCATGGCCGCCGTCTTCATGCCGCCAGCAGTCGCAGGTGGCCGTCGAAATCGTCGAGACCGCGCATCAGATCCATCATCGCCTGATCGGCCTGGGCGCGGGCAAAAGGCCATGCGTCGTCGTCGGCCAGATGGGCGGCCTCGATGCGGGCGATGGCGCGGTTGTTGAGGCCGCGGAGACGGTCGAGCGTGCGCTCCCATGTCTCGCGCCGTTCACTGTCCGCGCGCTCTACCATGGACCTGAGGGTTTCCATACGGTCGGTGGCGCGAAGGACGAGGTCACGGCTCAGCGTGTCGAAGGCGTGCCGGTTGCGGCGGCTCATGAAAATCCTCCCTTGATCCTCAACCGTTTCAGACGTCCCGGTCGGTCAGAACGATAGCGCCGCAACAATGCTGCGAAAACGCACCGTAAGCGCAGTCGGCACCGCTCCTTTGGGAGATGGCCGTGATGCGATTGCGAAGTACGTGAGCAGTTGCGGAACGCCGCTTTGAATCCAAATTCCGCCGGGCCGCCCTGTTCTTCAAGGACAAGGCGAGCCCGGTGGCCGAGGAAGTCTTCTTGGTTGGATTGCGTTTCCTCCCAGGCCGGTTTCATCCGGCCCGTTGGCTTTTTTATACGCCGACATTTTGACGACGTTCTTTTGTTTTCGTGACGCTTTTGTGCCGGAATGGGGGGGCTGGGTCAATCTGCCCAAAAATCATAGACAGGGGCGCATTCTGTCGCACCCAAAAGGCCAGGTTGTAGACCCGGTATTGAGCAGAAAGTCGGAAGTGGTAGAGCTTGCGATAACGCAGCTTGCAATAACGCAGCTTGTGGTGCGGCCGTTACTCGGCGGCGATCGCGTAGGCGGGAACGGCTTCCGCATTGGCGGGCTCCGGCACCGCCGTGCCGCCGCAGGGGGCGGGAACGGTGGCGGTGGCGGCGGCGATGGCGGCCTGCTGGACCGACGCGGCGCGATGCTCGCTGGCCATGCTGCGCATCATCGGCACGCATTTGCCGCACTGGACCTGACAATTGTGATGGCGAAACACCGAGGCCGGGTTGGAAGCGCCATTGTCCAGCGCAGCCTTGACCTTCTTGTCGTTCAACGCGTGGCAGATGCAGACGTACATAAGCCCTCGGCGATCATCGGTGTGAGAAGATTGTCCTGAACCCAGGAGTACCTGAGACTGAGAATCGTTGTCAACGACCTTGTTGCGAACCAGTCGCATATAGGACCTGTCGAGACGTTTTGTCACAGTCCCCTTCGCGTCACCGCCAAAGGGGCGGATCGCATCCTTGCACTTGCAATCGCGGGCCGGCGGCGGTAGCCCCATGGGTCATGGACGACAGCACCCCCCAAAACACTTCCGCTTCCCTGCCGCAGGCCGCTCCCGGCGCGGCGGTGACCCCGCTCGGCCAGACGGTCTATCTGGCGGCCGACGGCTTCCTCGACGATCTGGTGGCGGAACTGGGGGAGGTCGCAGCGGTCGACGGCCGGCTGGTCTTCGTCGATGGCCCCGCAAGGCCCGCGGCCTGGGCGCAGAACATCTGGTACGATCCGGTGCGCATCGAATTCGCCTCGATCAAAAGCGGTGCGAAGGCGCTGCGCGGCATCCAGCGCAATTGGGCGCTGTGGTCGCAACGGCACCACCGCCGCGCCGCCCTGATCCAGGAAAACCTTCCGCATGTCTCGGCCAAGCCTGTGGTCTTCCCGTCGCCGCTGCCGACGGCGCCGCTGGGATCCTGGACGCTGACCGACGAGGCCACCATCATCGCGGCGGCGCGCTGTTCCAGCCCCTTCCGCAACGGCGAGGTCGCCTTCGTCGAGAACCGCACGGCTCCCCCCAACCGCGCCTATCTGAAGCTGTGGGAGGCGCTGACCTTATTCGGGGAGCAGCCGGGGCCGGGCGACCGCTGCCTCGACCTCGGCGCTTGTCCCGGCGGCTGGACCTGGGTGCTGCACGAGCTGGGCGCGTCGGTGGTCAGCGTCGACAAGGCGCCGCTCGATCCCGCCATCGCCGCCCTGCCGAGGGTGGAGATCCGCCAGGAAAGCGCTTTCGGTCTGAAACCGGCGACGGTCGGCCCGGTCGACTGGCTGTGCTGTGACGTGATCTGCTATCCCACCCGGCTCTTGCGGCTGGTCAAGGAGTGGATGGACAGCGGGCTTGCCAAGCGTTTCGTCTGCACGCTGAAGTTCCAGGCGGAAACCGACCATGAAACCGCCCGCGCCTTCGCCGCGATTCCCGGCGGCCGGCTGCTCCACCTCCACCACAACAAGCACGAGCTGACCTGGATGTGGCCGGCGAAATAGGCGCCGGTGCTCAGGCCATCGCCCGCCCTTCGCCGAAGCCGTGGCTGACGTAATGCTGTTTGGCGCCGGCGATGCTGCCGCCGACGGCGGCGTTCACGTCGGGGTTGGCAGCCAGATAGGCGGGGGCGTCGAAGCCGGTGAAGGAGCGTCCTTCGAAGCGGCCGTTGATGATGTAGTGCAGTTCCGCAGCCTCGCGGTCGTCTCCATAGGCGGCGATCAGGTCGCGGTTGCTGGCTTGATAGGACAGCGTGTCGAATAGGGTGGAACTGCGGCCTTCGCGGTTGCCGATCTCGATGTAATGGCGGGTCGCGGCGCCGACATCGCTGCCGAAGGCGCCCAGCAGGTCGCCGTAGCCGGCGAGGTAATTGTAGGGATTGAAGCGGGTCAGGCTGCGCCCCTCATAGACGCCGGTGCTGGTGAGATGCTGCGTCGCCGCGGCGGCATCGGTGCGGAAGGCAGCCATCAGGTCGGCGTTGGACGCGATGTAGCGCAGGGGATCGAACATGCCGGACACGCTGGCCGACAGGGCGGTTCCGGTGTCGGCGAAGCGCAGGTATTCGATGTTGCTCAGCAGATTGACGCCGTCGGCGCCGCTGACGACGTAGCGGCCGGCGTCCATCTGTTGCACGCGGTATTGCGGGCGGCTGCCGCTGAACACCACGGTGTCGGTGCCGTCGCCGCCGTTCAGGACATTGCCCAGCCCGTTGACGATGAAAGTGTCGTCACCGCGTCCGCCGACAGCCAGTTGGACCGTGGTGCCGTAGGCCAGCGCCAGGAAGGCCGTGCCTCCGGCGCTGCTGAACCCGCCCGCGCGCAAGTCGAGCGACAGCGGCGCCGTCTGCGTGCCGCCGTTCAGCGTGTTGCGGCCGTTCGGATCCCACAGGGTGGCGAAGCGGCCGGTGTTCAGCGAGTAACTGGTGTCGCCCGCGCCTGCGGACATGTTGGCGCCATACAGATACTGGATCGCCGAGATGTCGTAGAGGCTCGGGCCGGTCAGGTAGGTTCCCGGCGGCAGGGCGTCGTTGCCGTTGTAGGACATGATGCTGTACGCATAATTGTCCGTCGCGGCGGGCAGGAAAGGTCCCGCCGTTCCGTTGCTGCCGGCGTCGTAGTTGCCGGGGTGTTTCAGGCCCAGCGCATGGCCGATCTCGTGGATGATCGTCATGTAGGCATAGCCGCCGGGCGTGGGGTTGACGTTGCTGGCGCTGTCGTTGGCCAGGAAGACGTCGCCGCCCTGCGGCGCGGCGGATGGGTAATAGGCATAGGCGGCGGTGAGGCCGTTCTGCCGGTTGGTGCCGAACTGCATCGTGGCGCCGGTCCCGCCGGCCGTCTCGACGAAGGTGATGTCGGCCACGGCGCTCCAGGCCGCCAATGCCTGACGGACCGCGGCGCGCTGCTCGTTGTTCATCGTCGCGAATCCGATGGCGTCGGTGCTGGCCACCTGACGCGAACTGGTCGCGAAGGTATAGGTGACGGTGACCGCTCGCCCGACGGAGCTGCCGTCCAGAACGGTTCCGCCGGGGCCCCAATGCGGGGTTCCGCTGGTCAGAAGGGCGGAGATGTAATCGGTCGGCGCGGACTGGCTCATGGAGAATGGCCTCTCGCGTGGATCGGGGACGGATGACGGGGGAGGGGCCCGCCGGCTGGTGACGCGCGGGACCGCGCCTTGTCGATGCGCGGGACCGCGCTTTGGTCAGGCGCGGCGCAGTGCCAATTCTATCGACGGGCGGAGCATGGACGCCGCGGCATAGCCGATCTCCACCGCCTCCGTCGCGCGGTCGAACTCCAGAATGCCGATATGGGCCAGCCTGGGCGCGATCAGAACGTCCGGCGGTTCGCCGGCCAGACGGGAGCGGGTGATGCGGTCCTGCATGATGTCGATGGAGCCCGCCATCACCTCCAGCGCGTTCGGCATCGGCTTCGGGGACTGGGCATCGTCGATCTGGTCGGCCAGGAAGCGGGTGCGCCGGCTGGGAGTGCGGCCGAGCCAGGTGGAGATCTGGCTGGTCAGATGCGACAGCGTCGGGGAGCCGGCATCGCCGCCGGCCACCACCGCCTCCGCCTCCGGCACCGGGTTCTTGGCGGCGGGCTTGCCGTTCCCCCGCCCGTTGGAGCGGCCGAGCGGGGACAACTCGCTGTTCAGGTTCACCGCCACCACCACGTCGGCCCCCAGCGCCCGGCAGAGCGACACCGGGACCGGGTTGACCAGCGCGCCGTCCACCAGCAGGTGATGGTCGCGCCGCACCGCAGGGAACAGGCCGGGCATCGCGGCCGAAGCCATCACCGCCGACAGGAGCGGCCCGTCGCGCAGCCAGATCTCGCGCCCCGTCGACAGGTCGGTGGCGACCGTGGCGAAGGGCAGCCGCAGAGTCTCGATCAGGATGTTGCTGCGTTCGTTGTCGAAGCGGCCGAACGCCTTCTCGGCGGCGACCAGCCCGCCGCGCCGGAAGGTGAGATCGATGATGCCCAGCATGCCGAGCCAGCCCATCTTCTGCGCCCAGGCCTGAAGCTCGTCCATCTGGTCGGTCAGATAAGCGGCCCCGACGGCGGCGCCGATGGAGGTGCCGCAGATGACGTCCGGTTCGATCCCGCTCTCCTTCAGCGCGCGCAGGACGCCGATATGCGCCCAGCCCCGAGCGGCCCCGCTGCCCAGCGCAAGCCCGATCTTCAGGTCGGTTCCATTCGCCATCAGCATCCCCTGTCGATACCGCCCGGCCGACCCCGGCGGCTTGTCCTAGAGCGTATCATCTAGGCATCGCCGGCCGGTATCGGAAGCGGCCGTAAGAGGCACGCCGCCGGCGCACCGTTCATCGCCGCGCGGGAGGTGGGAAATGCCGGGAATTTAGCCGATATTTGACATGCATCATCGGCCGCGACACCGCGACTGTGGCATTTCTGTGCCAGTCAGGTTGAAAGAACGCTTCTATGTTGGTTGTTAACCATGCGTCAACTGGACGCGGTATAGTTTCGTTGCGTTGCAGTGTAGTTCTCGAAACCGGAAGGTCTGACATGGCCGACGAACTGAAAAGCTTCAGGAAGGATTGGAAACGCTGGTCGCCGGCTGAACGGCTGGCTGCCGTCACCGTTCTGATCCTGATCGCCCTGCTGGGCGCGCCGGCCGCCGCCGCCCTGTTCTGATCGGCCGCTCCGCCCGCGCGTCGGTCGGTCGGCCGGCCGGTCGCGGGTGGATCACACTGTGGCGAACGGGCCACGGCTGCACTCCGCCAAGTCTGTCTTTACGGGCTCTTAACCCTCGCGCCTTAGGCTTGGTCGGCTCGGACAGTTCCTGGGACGGTTGGGCGCCACAAGCGGTCGGAGCGTTGCGCCTCCGCCCTGCGGCACCGCCGGGCGCTCGCTGGAGGGCGCCGACCGGGGAGGATCCGGCATATTCCGCCAAGGCCCTGGCCCCTCTCGCTGGACACGCCCGATGACCTTCTCCGCCCATTCCGCCGTGACGGAACAGAAGCTTCTGAGACAGCGCCTCGACGCCGCCTTCGCCGAGGCCGCCAAGCCCCTGTCGCGGGACGAGGTGACGGATATCCTCCGCTCCATCCTGGGCAGCATGGACGGCGACATCTCCGCGACGGATCTCCGCCTCTACAAGGAGGTCGTGGATCTCGCCAAATACATCGAGACGGCCAAGCAGGAGATCGCGGCGCTCCAGCCCGCGGAAATCCGCGACGAACACATCCGCACCGCCACGGACGAGCTGGACGCGGTGATCGGCGCGACGGAAAAGGCGACCTTCGCCATTTTCGACGCCTGCGACGCCATCGGCGCCATCGCCGGACAGTCTGATGCCGGAACCGCGGCCAAGCTGAACGACCAGATCACGGCGATCTACGAGGCCTGCAACTTCCAGGACATTACCGGCCAGCGCATCAGCAAGGTGGTGCGGACGCTGAAGCACATCGAATCGAAGGTGGACATGATCGTCGCCGCCTTCGGCAGCGAGGTGCGGCAGAACCACGCCCCCCGTCTGGCGAAGCTCGCGGCGGAGGATGCAGAGGCCGCCGTTCATTACGAACCGATGAGCGCGGAGGAGGCGGACAAGCAGCTTCTGCATGGGCCGCAGTTGCCGGGCAACGCGATGGATCAGGACGAGATCGACCGCCTGCTGGCCAGCTTCGACTGACGCCATGCTGGCCGGCAAACCCACCAGCGGCCCCACCAGCGGCCGGACGGCCCAAAGCCACGGAGCGGGTCCGGCCGGCGCCGGGCTTCTGACGCTGCGGGGTGGCCGTGCGGGCGGGGGCCTTTGGAGCAGGGAGGGGCAAGCCAACCCTCACAACGGCAGCATCCTGCTTCTGCTGTCGCTGTTCCTTCTGCTGCTGGTCTTCTTCATCGTGCTGAACGCCCATTCGGTGCAGACCGTGCAGAAGGTGAAGGCGGTCGCCGCCTCGCTGGAGCGGACCTTTCCGAGCTTCGTCATCGATCCGCGCCTGCGCGACGGGACGGAGCCGGTGGCCTCGCGCGCCGGGACGGTCTTCGCGGTGCAGCGGCTCGACGGTTTCGGCACGCTGTTCGCCACCGAGATCGCGGTCGCCAAGGTCGAGGTGGTCGCTCCCGGCCAGTTGCTGGAGGTGCGTCTGCCCGCCGACGACCTGTTCGTTCCCGGCACCATGATGCTGCGCCCGGACCGGCAGGGACTGATCGACCGGATCGCCGACGCGCTGCGCCAGTCGCTCCAGGGCGAGCGGGTGGAGTTGGACGCGCTGCTGGGCATCGGCCCGACGGCAGCGCCGAGCCAGGCGCCGGGACCGGTCGCCCGCGCCGGGGCCTTGGCCCGCGCGTTGATCGCGAACGGCGCGCCGGCCCGCAACGTCACCGTCGGCATCGAGCGCGGCGAGCCGGGCGGGGTGCGCCTGCTGTTCTCCCTGCGCTGGGACGAGGATGGAGCGGCCAAGCGCAGGCCGGAGGAGCGGAAATGATCCGCCTTCCCAACACGTCCGGCAGGGCGGGAGCCGAGGATCGCGGCGGACAGCGCAAGACCCTGTGGCTGATCAGCTTCACGGACCTGATCTCCCTGATGCTCGCCTTCTTCGTCCTGATGTACTCGATGAGCGAGCCTGAGGCCGAACGCTGGGCCCGTCTGGCGAAGGGCGTGGCGGAATCGATTCCCGCCGCGCGGTCGACCGCCGATGCGCCGTCCGACCGGCCGGCCGATCCGTCCGCAGCCTTCAACGCCCAGGCGGTGGAGAAGCGGGCGGCCATCGATCTGCATTATCTGGCGGCCCTACTGGGAAGCCAGCTGCGCTCGAATGCCGAGCTGGCGGTGGTCGATGTCCGGCGCGAGGACGACCGCGTCGTCATCCGCCTGCCGGGGGAACGGATGTTCGACCCGACCGGCGCCGCCTTCACCGACGAGGGGCGGCGGATTCTGTTTCTGCTGGGCGCCGTCATCGGCCGCATCGGCAACCGGATCGAGCTGGTCGGCCATGCGGAGCGCGAGGATCCCGCCGGCGGCGTGGCCTGGGAACGGGCGCTGACCAGGGCGGTCGCCGTCTCGGCGGCGTTGCGGGAGACGGGCTATCGCCGCGATCTGGTGGCGCGGGCGGTCATGATGCCGATGGAAGATGCTGGCGGCGGACGCCTGCCGGTGGATATCGTGGTGCGAGAGGAAGGAGCGGACTGAGGTGACGGACCGGTCGGCATATCGGAGAAAGCGCTGGCTGCGCGGCTGTGCCGCCGCGGTGGCGCTGTTGGCCGTGCCGGTCCTGCTGTCCCCCCTGTCGGCCGATGCCGCCACGGTGCCGGTGCGCGGCGGCATCCACAAGGAATTCGGGCGGCTGGTCTTCGACTGGCCCGGCAAGGTGGATTATACCGCGTCGGTCGAGGGCGACCGGCTGGTCGTCACCTTCTCCGAGCCGATCGACGCCCAGCTCGACCGTCTGGTTCGGGCGCTGCCCGCCTATCTGGCCGGCGGCCGGGTGGAGGCGGACGGCAAGACCGTCACTTTCGACCTGAAGCGTCCGGTTTCGCTGAAGAGCTTCCGCAACGGCAATGCCGTCGCCATCGACCTGTCCCCCGCTGCTGCGCAATCCGCTGCGGCGCAATCCACGGCTTCACAACCCGCGAAAGCGAAGGCTGTCAAGCCGGTGCCCTCCGCCGGCCGGGTCCGTGTGCGCGGCGCGGACCAGCCGGACGAGAGCCGATTGACCTTCGACTGGCCGTCGCCGGTCGGCTACTCGGTCAAGCGCGACGGGGCGGCCGTGACCGTCTTCTTCGACAAGGGCGGCAGCGCCGACCTGTCGGCCGTGGCCAGGGCCAAGCTGCGCAACATCGAGAACGTGGAATCCTACCGTCAGGCGGACGGCTCGCTGGCTGTCACCCTGGCCGTGCCGCAGGACGCCGAGGTGAGTGACAGAGCGTCGGGCAAATCCGTGATTCTGTCGGTCGGCAATCGCGGATCGCGTGCCGGTCTGCCGAAGACCGAAGCCGCGCCGCCGGCCGCGGGATCGCAAGGGACGATGCCGCCGCAGGGCGGTCAGGGGAACAGTCAGGCGCCGGCCGCCGACGGGCAGATCATGGCGTCGACGACGACCAGCCGCTCTGCCACCGCCGCCAATGCGGCGACCGCGACACCCGCCGCACCGGCGGCAAGCACCCCCGCGGCTCCTCCGGCGGAAGCGAAGGCGGCGCCCGCGACGCGCACCGACGTCAATGCGCAGCCGGCGGCCGGACCCAAGGGGCCGGTTCTGACCTTCGACACCGGCGGGCCGTCGTCCATCGCGGTCTATCCACGCGCGGGCCAGCTTTACGTCGTGTTCGACCGGCCCATGCCCATCGGCGCCGGCAAGCTCAGCGGTCCCGGATCGGAACTGATGGGATCCGTGGAGCCGGTGCCGGCGACGGGCGGCAGCGTGTTCCGCACCAAGATCGGTCCGATGGTCTGGCCGACGGTGGAGCGGCAGGGCACCACTTGGCGCATCCTGTCCTCCGGCCGTCCCGCCAGCATGGGCAGCGCCGGCGACCTGCGGGTCGAGCCCGATCCCGATTTCCTGTTGGGCGCCCGGCTGCTGGTTCGCGCTCCCGACGCCGCCAATGTCGTTCAGTTCGCCGATCCCGACGTCGGCGACCGCATCCAGGTGGTGCCGCTGCCCAGCCCGGGGCGCGGCCTGCCCGAGCCGCACCGTTACCCGGATCTGGAGGTCATGCCCTCCTATCAGGGGGTGGTGGTGCGGCCGATCTCCGACAATGTGACGGTGCGCGCGATCAAGGAGGGGGTGGAACTGACCACCGCCGGCGGTCTGCACCTGTCGCCGGCCGCCGATGCCGGCAATCCGGCCGTTGCGCCGCCTGCCGCCATGCCCGCGCCCGCTCCGACGGCAGCGCCGCAGCCGGTGCCGGCGCAGCTTGCCGCCGCACCGCAGCCGGTTCCGCCGACCGGCGGCGCCTCGTCCATGGAGCCGCCGCGAGCGCAGGCGGGCCAAGCCCAGCCGCAGGGCCGCCGCCTGTTCAATCTGCCGGCCTGGAAGCACGGCGATCTCGATAAATTTACCCAGGCGCGCCAGGATCTTCAACTCGCCGTCGTCAATGCCCCGGAGTCGGAGCGGGCAAAGGCGCAGCTCGATCTTGCACGCTTCTATTTCGCCAATGGTTTCGGTCAGGAGACGCTGGGCCTGCTGGACGTGCTGCAGCAGAATCAGCCGGACCTGGAAGGCTGGCCGGAATTCCGCGCGCTGCGCGGTGCCGCCCGCGTGCTGGCCGGCGATCTGGAGGGCGGCGAGGCCGACCTTTCGATCCCGTCGCTCGCCAACAACCCGGAAGCCAACCTGTGGCGTGCCGCCATCGCCGCCGACCGGCGCGACTGGCCGAAGGCGATGGCCGGTTTCAGGGCGTCGGGTCAGATCCTGAACGGCTATCCGGAACCGATGATCGGCAAGCTCGGCCTGCGGGCGGCGGAAGCGGCGCTGGAGACGCGCGACACCGCCACCGCCAAGCGGCTGTTCGACCGCGTGATCGAGCACAGCGGCCCGGAGCAGGAGGAGAACCCGCAGACCCAGTATCTGCGCGGCCTGCTCTATGCCCAGACCGGCGAGACCGATCTGGCGCGCGAGCAGCTGACCGCCGCCTTCAACAGCTATGACCGCTTCTATCGCGCGAAGGCCGGGCTGGCGCTGACCAATCTGGAGCTTTCCGAAGGCAAGATGTCGCCGACCGCCGCGGCGGAGCAACTGGCCGGTCTGACCTTCACCTGGCGCGGCGACGATCTGGAGATGCAGATCCGCTCGCGCATGGGCGAGGTGCTGATCGCGGGCGGCGAATATGCCAAGGGCTTCAACACCATGAAGGAGACGGCGGCCCTGGTCGCCGATACGCCGCGGGCGGAGGCGATCACCAAGGAGATGTCGCGCATCTTCGCCGACCTGTTCAAGGACGGTGCGCAGCGCCTGCCGACCCTGGACGCGCTGCAGCTCTACGACCAGTTCCGCGAGTTGACCCCGGTGGGCGAGGCCGGCGACGAGATCATCCGGCAACTGGCGGAACGGCTGATCTCCATCGACCTGCTGAACCGTGCCGCCGACCTGCTGCAGCATCAGGTGGAATTCCGCCTGTCTGGGCTGGACAAGGCGCGGATCGGCACGCGTCTGGCGTCCGTCCGCCTGCTCGACAACAAGCCGGAAGAGGCGCTGAAGGCGCTGGAGCTGTCGAACATCGCCGGGCTGCCGGCCGATCTGGTGGCCGAACGGCGGCTGATGCAGGCGAAGGCACTGGCCGAACTGAACCGTGGCGATGAGGCGATGCAGTTGCTGGCGCAGGACGACAGCGGCAACGCCAACCTGCTGCGCGTCGACATCGCCTGGAAGGGCCAGAAGTGGGATGCCGCGGCGCTGGCGCTGAACAAGGTGATCGGGCCGCCGCCGGCCCCCGGCAAGCCGCTGGATCCCAGCATGTCGCAGCTGGTTCTGAACCGGGCGGTCGCGCTGGCGCTGGCCGGCGACGGCAACGGGCTGAACCTGCTGAAGAAGGATTTCGAAGGGGCGATGAAGGGCGGGCCGAACGAGGACGCCTTCCGCATCCTGACCCGCCCGGAACAGGCGATGGGCCTGATCGACGTGGGCACCATCCGCTCCCGCGTGGCGGAAGTGGACATGTTCAAGAAGTTCCTGAAGGAGTACCGCGGCGGCAAGCAATCCGCGGAAAAGCCCACGTCCTGATGTCATGAGGCGGCGGGACGCACCCTGCGGGGGGGAACGGACCCGTCCCGCCGCCCTTCCGCGCCGTTACTTCGGCAGCAGAACCTTATCGATGACGTGGACCACGCCGTTCGACTGATCGACGTCGGCGATGGTGACGCGGGCCGTGTTGCCGGACGCATCGGCGATCATCACGGCGTCGCCGGACTGGGTGAAGGTCAGCGGCATGCCTTCGACCGTCTTCAGCATCGCCTTGCCGTTGCCCTTCTTGATGTCGGCCACGATCTCCTTGGCGGCCAGCTTGCCGGGGACGACGTGATAGGTCAGCACCTTGGTCAGCTGGCCCTTGTTCTCCGGCTTCAGCAGCGTGTCGACGGTGCCGGCGGGCAGGGCCGCGAAGGCCTCGTTGGTGGGAGCGAAGACAGTGAAGGGGCCCTTGCCGTTCAGCGTGTCGACCAGTCCGGCGGCCTTCACGGCGGCGACCAGCGTGGTGTGGTCCTTCGACTGGGACGCGTTCTCCACGATGGTCTTGGTGGGGGACATCGGCGCGCCGCCGACTGTCTTCTCCATGGCGGCATGGGCGTAACCGGCAAAAAGAAGGGCGGCGATCGCCACGGTGGCAACCTTCTTCATAGCATTCCCTCTTATCGGTGAAGGTCCGCTTCCCGCGGACACACCACCGTTACGGGGGAGGCCTCCGGTCGGATCACAGGTGTTTTCCGACGGGACGTCGATTTTCCTGGCTCGAAGGAGGCAATCTTTTCGGGTTGCTGTCCGCCCCCTGCCGAGCGGGGGGCAGGGGGCGGACAGCCTTGCCGGTCCTACAACTGCACCTGCGTGCCCAACTCCACCACGCGGTTGGGCGGCAGCTTGAAGAAGTCGGTGGCGCTGACCGAGGTGCGGGACATCACCACGAACAGCTTCTCGCGCCACAGCGCCATCTGCGAGTTCATCTTCGGGATCAGCGTCTCGCGGCCGAGGAAGAAGGAGGTCGCCATGACGTCGAACTCCAGGCCGAAGGCCTTGCACAGCCGCAGCGCCTTCGGAATGTTCGGCTCCTGCGAGAAGCCGTACCGCACGGTGATGCGGTAGAAGCCCTCGGCCAGCCCCTCCACCACCACGCGGTCCTTGGCGGGGACGCGCGGCACATCCTCGACCACCACGGTGACGAAGACGACGCGCTCATGCAGGACCTGATTGTGCTTCAGGTTGTGCAGCAGCGCGATCGGCACGGTGTTGGAACTGGAGGTCATGAAGACCGCCGTGCCCTTCACCCGAAGAATGTCGGAGGACTTGGCCTGCCGCTTGATGAAGGCGTCGAGCGGCAGCGATTCCTCGGCCAGCCGCATGGTCAGCACCGCGCGGCCGCGACGCCAGGTCGCCATCAGGCCGAGCGTGAGGACGGCGATCACCAGGGGCACCCAGCCGCCATGGGGGATCTTCACCGAGTTGGCGGCGAAGAAGGCGATCTCGATCGTCAGGAACACCGTCCCGACCGCGAAGCAGGCCGGAAGGCTCCACCTCCAGCGGCGGCGCGCCACCACCAGGAACAGGATGGTGGTGATGATCATGTCGCCGGTCACCGCGATGCCGTAGGCCGCGGCCAGCCGGCTGGAGGACTGGAACAGCACGACCAGCCCCAGCACCGCGGCCAGCAGGCCCCAGTTGGCGCGGGGGATGTAGATCTGCCCCTCCTCCTCGTTGGAGGTGTGGCGGATGTCCAGGCGCGGGCAGAGGCCCAGCTGCACCGCCTGCCGGGTCAGGGAGAAGACGCCGGAAATCACCGCCTGGCTGGCGATGACGGCGGCTGCCGTGGACAGACCGATCAGGGGGTAGAGACCCCATTCCGGCGCCAGCAGATAGAAGGGGCTGCGCACCGCCGACGGATCGGTCAGCAGAAGGGCGCATTGACCGAGATAGTTCAGCAGCAGCGCCGGCAGCACGATGGCCAGCCAGGCGACCTGGATCGGGCGGCGGCCGAAATGACCGATGTCGGCATAGAGCGCCTCGCCGCCGGTCACCGCCAGCACCACGGCGCCCAGCACCAGGAAGCCGGCCACGCCGTGGTTGCCGAAGAAGGACAGGGCGTAGAGCGGGCTGAAGGCGACCAGGACGCCCGGCTGCTGGACCACCTCGACCAGCCCGAGGATGCCGAGCGTCGAGAACCACGCCAGCATGATGGGGCCGAACAGCGCGCCGACACGCGAGGTGCCGTGGCTCTGGATGGCGAACAGGGCGATCAGAATGGCAACCGTCAGCGGCACCACGGCCGATTCCAGCGCCGGCTCCGCCACTTCCAGGCCTTCGACCGCGGAGAGCACGGACATCGCCGGGGTTATCATGCCGTCGCCGTAGAACAGGGCCGCGCCGAACAGCCCCAGCGCGGTCAGCAGCGTGAGCCTGCCCGACGCATCAGGCCGCGTCTTCGACGCCAGCGCGAGCAGGGACAGGATTCCGCCCTCGCCCTTGTTGTCGGCGCGCATGACGAAGCCCACATACTTCACGGTGACGACCATCACCATGGCCCAGAACACCAGCGACATGATGCCGAGGATGTTGTCGGGGGTCAGCGGCAGCCCGTGCTCGCCGCCGAAGCATTCGCGCAGGGTGTAGAGCGGGCTGGTGCCGATGTCGCCGAAAACGACTCCGACCGCGCCCACGGTCAGCGTCGCGAGCTTGCCGGTGTCTGGCGGCGCGGCCTTCAAAGCGGTGTCAGTCATGTAGGGGGTGCGGTCCGAGGTTGGTCCGTCGTTGCGATGGCGCCCGCTGAAAGGGTGACGGCACCGATTGTCGGACCCCGGTTCGGTGGTCGCGACAGTTCGGAGCCATCCGGCGGTCCGGCCTCCTTGCCGGTCGCCCGCCTGCGCTCACCGGCTTCCTCATACGCGTTTACGATGGCGGACGCCAGCGCGCGCTTACGCGGCGACGCCCGAGCGCCAGGGATGCGACGAAGTGCGCAGGGAAAATCCCGTCGCGCGTGTGCTTTTCGCCCTGATCGAGCCTCAGATCGTGCCGAAACTGCGCGCCAGCGACCCGGCGATCAGGTACCACCCGTCGACCAGCACGAAAAAGATGATCTTGAACGGGATGGCGACCATGGTCGGCGGCAGCATCATCATGCCCATCGACATCAGAATCGACGACACCACCATGTCGATGATGAGGAAGGGCAGGAACAGCAGGAAGCCGATCTCGAACCCGCGCTTGATCTCCGAGATCATGAAGGCGGGGACCAGGACGTGCAGCGGCATGTCGGCCGGCTCCTGCACCGACTGGATGCGCGCCATATCCATGAACAGCCGCAGATCCTTCTCGCTGGTGTGGTTCAGCATGAATTCGCGCAGCGGCGCCACCGTGCGGCGGAACGCCTCCATCTCGTCGATCTCCTGCGCGATCAGCGGCTGGATGCCCTGGGTATAGCTGCGCTCGAACACCGGGGCCATGACGAAGAAGGTCAGGAACAGGGCCAGCGACATCATCACCGTGGTCGGCGGCACCTGCTGCACGCCCAGCGCGTTGCGCAGGAACGACAGGACGATGACGATGCGGGTGAAGGCCGTCATCATGATCAGGATCGACGGCGCCAGCGACAGCACCGTGATCAGCGCCACCATCTGCACGATGCGGCCGGTGGCGGTGCCGCCGGCATCGCCGAGGTCGAAGGTCAGGCTCTGCGCCAGGGCCGGCCCGGCGCCGAGGCCGGCGACGACGCCGATGGCCAGCGCCAGCAGCAGCCCGGCCGACAGCGGCTTCCAGCGGCCCGCGAGGCGGGGGAGGACAGCCGTCATTGCGGCCGGCTCCCCGCCGAGGCGGCGGGCGGGATGGTGAGCGAGGGGGCGGGAGCCTTCGTGTCGGCCGATTTGGCCAGCGCGCTGTCGAAGCCGCCGGCCGGCGCGCTGTCGACCAGCAGGTCGCCGTTGGCGCTCAGCAGGATCAGATGCTCACGGTCGTCGCGGCGGATCAGGATCAGCCGCCGCTTGGCGTCGATCGGCAGCGCCTCCACCACGCTCAACCGGCGCTGGCGGGCGCGGCCGCGCACGGTGCCGCCGGCCATCCCGACGCGGCGCATCACCCAGGCGACGACCATGATCAGCGCCACCACGAAGAAAAGCGCCATCAGGAAACGGATATACTGGTCGAGATCCATGGAAGCGGCGGGCTTTCTCTAATCAGGGCAGTTCGTCTGCGCGGACGGGGCCGCTGCGCCCATAGGCGGCGGCGGCGCGCTGTCGGGCGGTGTGCGGGTCGTCGCGTCCCGACAGCGCGGCGGCGATGGACTGCTCGCGCCTCGCCTGCTGGTCGGTCAGGCAGGCCGCCAGGGGATCCAGGGCGGCGACGAGATCGCCGAGCGGGCCGAGCAGGGCCCGCGCCTCGCCGCGCGGCATGCTCTCCGCCTCGGCGCAGAGTCGGGCGACGCGCTCCTCCAACCCGGCAAGGTCGATCAGGGCGCCGGACTCCGCCTCCGCCTGCGCCTCTTCCAGGGCCGCGCCGAGGCTTGCCGCCCTTTCGGTGAGTTCGGCCATTGTGCAGGCGCCCTGTGGGGGGCGGGGAGGGGATGGCGGACGGGTCACGGCTTGTCCTCCATATGCGTGGCGGTCATTGGCTTTGCGGGCGCTTCCGGCTGCGGGTCCGGCGGCAGGGTGCCGTTCGCGCGGTAGACATAGGCAAGGACTTCGGCCACGGCGGCGATGGCCTCCACCGGGATGTCGCTGTCGACCTCGATCGCCGACAGGATCTCCACCAGATCGGCATCCTCGCGCACCTTGACGCCGTTGGCGAAGGCGACCTCCAGGATCTGCTCCGCCACCGTTCCCTTGCCGGTGGCGACGATCCGCGGCAGGGTCTGGGTTCCCAGCTCGTATTTCAGCGCGACGGCGACCGGACGCCGCGCCGGCATGGAGCCGGACGGGCGCGGGGCCTTGCCGGCCGGATTCGATGCGGTGGAGCGGGACTGCGCGGACAAAAGGCGGCCTTTTCAAGGGATCCTTCCTGGTCCGCATCCTGGACCGGTAGGCTTAACGAACTGTAAAGGTTGCTCGGCGATGCGACCCGCGATTGTCGGGATTCATCCTTCGTTAACGCAAACGGGCGACCATTGTAAGAACGGCCTTCCATTGGCTATTCTGCCGGGGTTCGGCGTCGGTCGGCGTGACCGGAGGCATCAAGGACGGGATCAGGGCCATGGACCTCGGAAATCTCGGCATCTTCAAGCTGATGTCGCGCAAGATGGACTGGCTGACCCAGCGTCAGCAAGTCATCTCGCAGAACATCGCCAATGCCAACACGCCCGAGTACAAGGGCCGCGACCTGAAATCCTTCAGTTTCCGCGACGCGCTGAGCGACAACCGGCGGCTGACCCCGGCGGCGACCGATTCGTCCCATCTGGCCGGCACCCGCGGTCCCGGCGGCCTCGCCAAGGAACACAAGGTGCGCGACCCGTACGAGACGGCGCCGGACGGCAACAACGTCGTCCTGGAAGAGCAGATGATGCGGATGAGCCAGAACGCGATGGATTACCAGACCATGACCAACCTGTACAAAAAGCAGGTCATGATGATGAAGATGGCGATCCGCTCCGGCGGCTGACCGGATTTCCGGTTCGGTCCGGCGGGCATGCGGCTGCCGGATGCGTGGTATGCCGGCGTACAGGCCTGGCGTGCGTTTGAGGAGGCGGTGCGATGGATCTCTACAAGTCGATGGCGGTGTCCGCCTCGGGCCTGAAGGCGCAGGGCACGCGGCTGAGGGTCATTTCGGAGAATCTGGCCAACGCCAACACCACGGCCGAAACGCCGGGCGATCTGCCCTATCGCCGCAAGACGGTGATCTTCAAGAACGAGTTGGACCGGGCGATGGACGTGGACAAGGTCCGCGTCGCCAAGGTCGGCGTCGATAAGGGTGACTTCCAGCGCCGCTACGACCCCTCCCACCCGTCCGCCGACGCCGAAGGTTACGTTCTTCTGCCCAACATCAATTCGGTGGTCGAGGCGATGGACATGCGCGAGGCGCAGCGCAGCTACGAGGCGAACCTCTCCGCCATCGACACCGCGCGCCAGATGCTGACCCGCACCATCGACATTCTGCGCACCTGATTTTTTCTGCCCGACCGCTCCATCTCCCTGACCGACCGGAACCGCCGCCATGATCAATCCGCTGAACGCCGCCGCGGCCTATGCCACCACCGCCGCCAAGACGACCGGACCCGGCTTGTCCGCGCGCGACGGCGCCTCCTTCGGCGACGTGCTGGAACAGGCGGCCAAGGAGAGCATCGGCACCTTGAAGAAGAGCGAGGACATGTCGGCGCTCGCCTCCGTCGGCAAGGCGGATCTGAACGACGTGGTCCAGGCGGTGACCAATGCCGAGGTGACGTTGCAGACCGTCACCGCCGTGCGCGACAAGGTCCTGAACGCCTATCAGGAAATCCTGCGCATGCCGATGTGACGGTCGGCCTTCCTTCAGAACCGCATCGAAGCACCTGTCGTCATGAGCGAGACCGACGTCATCGAGATTTGCCGCACGTCGATCATCACCCTGGTGATCGTGTGCGGACCGATTCTCATCATCATGATGCTGCTCGGCACCCTGATTTCGGTTTTCCAGGCCGTCACGCAGATCAGCGAACAGACCTTGGCCATGGTTCCGAAGGTGATGCTGGTTTTCGGGCTGAGCATCCTTCTGATGCCCTTCATGCTGAGCAAGCTGACCGAATTCTTCGAGCATGAGGTCGCCGACCGCATCGTCGCCATCGGCGTGGGCGCCCACGACAACGGCGGCGCACCCTTCACGCCCGGCACCGGCATAACCCCCGCCCCGGCGCCGACCGCGGCCGCGGCAGGCGGATGAACGTTCTCCAGCAACTTCTGGGCGAGCAGATCTTCGTCTGGATGTTGGTTTTCCTGCGGGTCGGCACCGCCTTCAGCGTGATGCCGACCATCGGCGACGCCTTCATCACCCCGCGCACGCGCCTGCTGTTCGCGCTGGCCGTCAGCGTGGTGGTGGCGCCGGTGGTCCGGCCGCAGTTGCCGCCGATGCCCGGCAGCCCCTTTGAGCTGCTGGTGCTGGCGGCGGGCGAGATGACGATCGGCATCTTCCTCGGCACCATCGCGCGGCTGCTGATGGGCACGCTGGAGGTTGCAGGAACCATCATCAGCCTGCAGAGCGGTCTGGCCAACGCCCAGATCTTCAACCCCGCGCTGGCCACCGCGGGCTCGCTGCCCGGCGCGCTGATGGGCTGGCTGGGGCTGCTCCTGCTGTTCGTGACCGACCTGCATCATCTGCTGATCATGGCAGTGGTCGACAGCTATTCCACCTTCACGCCGGGAGCGGCGATCCCGGTCGACGACATGGCGAACGTGGTCGGGCAGCTGGTATCGAAGTCATTCCTGCTGGGGGTGCAGATGTCCGCCCCCTTCCTGATCACCGGCGTCCTGTTCGCGCTGGCGCTCGGCCTGCTGAACAAGCTGGCGCCGCAGGTGCAGGTGTTCCAGATCTTCACCTCGGTCCAGGTGCTGATGGGGTTGTTCCTGTTCGCGCTGACCCTGGGCGCGATGATGCTGTTCTGGCTGTCGCGCTTCGAGTCGAGCTTCATCGAGCTGCTGAGGCCGCTGTAGAGGAGGACGCCGATGTCGTCGGAAGAGCCGGACGAATCCTCCAAAACAGAGGACCCGACATCCAAAAAGCTCGACGAGGCCCGCAAACAGGGCCAGTTCGCGATGACCCGCGAGGCCGCGAACTGGTTGATGGTCGCGGCGATGGTGGTCGGGCTTGTCGCCATACTGCCCGGCACGATGAAGGGGATGGTCTTCCGTCTGAACTATTACTTCGAGAACCTGGATCAGATCACCTTCGACCGCGCCGGGGTCGGGGCGCTGCTGTTCCGGGTAATGGCCGATGCCATGTGGGCCCTGTGGCTGCCGATCCTGCTGTTCGTCGTGGCCGGCGTGCTGGCGACGCTCGGGCAAATCGGCTTCAATGTCTCCTGGACGTTGATCGCGCCGAAATTCTCAAAGCTGAATCCGCTGCCCGGTCTGATGAACCTGTTCAAGGCCAACCAGGGGGTGGAACTGCTGAAGAGCATCGCCAAGCTGGCGGTGGTCGGCGGTGTGGCCTACATGGCGCTGCAGCCGATGTTCGCGAGTGTGGAGGCCTATATCGGCATCGACATGATCGCGATGCTGCTGCAGATCGAAAGCCTGGCTCGCCGCCTGCTGATCTGGGTTCTTGTGGTCCTGACCTTCATCGCCGCCGGGGATTTCCTGTGGCAGAAGACCCAGTTCGATAAGAAGATGAAGATGACGAAGCAGGAGGTGAAGGACGAGCACAAGCAGCAGGAAGGCGATCCCGTGGTCAAGGGCCGCATCCGCCAGCTCCGCTTCGAGCGCGCGCGCAAGCGCATGATGGCCGCCGTGCCCAATGCCGACGTGGTGGTCACCAACCCGACCCACTTCGCGGTGGCGCTGAAATACGATCCCAGCCAGATGGGCGCGCCGCTGGTGCTGGCGAAGGGCGTGGATCAGGTCGCCTTCAAGATTCGCGAAATCGCCGAATCGAACAACGTCCCGGTCATAGAAAATCCGCCCCTCGCCCGTGCGCTCTATGCCGCTTGCGATATCGACGAGGAAGTTCCTTCCGAGCACTATCGAGCGGTGGCCGAAGTCATTACCTATGTCTTCAAGCTGAAAGGGCGGTCGCTGCGCAACTGATGCACGCCTGAAACGGTTGACGGCACCGGGTGGGACGGCTGACCTTCCTATGCTGTGACATTGGGGACTTGGGGTTCTGGTGCCTGGAGATCTGGTGGACGATTCGACTTCCCTTTCCGACACCGCACGCAACGCAGCCAACCGCGCGGCGCCGTCCGCCGGGCCTCTGATGCTGCTCCAGTACTGTCTGGCGCCGGCCGGGCTGCTGGTCGTGGCCGCCGGGCTGCTGCTGGGCCGGGAAGAGATCGGTTGGATGGGGGCGGCGCTGGCGGCGGCGGGCGTCGCCCTGCTGATCGGCCGCAGCATCGCCGTCGTCCGGCGCTCTGCGCGGATCGGCGCATTGCTGGGCGGGGCGCTGGAAGGCATGCCGGCGGGCCAGCTGATCTGCGACGATGCCGACGATGTGGTCTTCGTCAATGCCGCCTTCCGCGAGCTTGCCGGCTGGCGGCGCGGCGAGCGGCCGCTCGACGCGCTGGCACGCCAGTTCTCCGCCGATCCCGACAGCGCGCGTGAGTTCCGCCGCCTGCGTGAGCGGGTGCGGGCGGGGGCCACGGCGGCGGCCGAGCTGGCGATCCCGGCGCTGGACCACAAGCCGCCGGAATGGCGCAAGGTGCAGGCCCAGCCGGTGCCCGGCTTCCCCGGCTCCGTCCATTGGCGGATCGAGGACATCACCGCGCGGCGCGAGTTGGAGCATGTGATGCTGCGCGAGCAGGCCAAGCTCGCCGATTTCATGGAACATGCGCCGGTCGGCTTCTTCTCCGTCGACCAGAACGGACAGTTCCTGTTCGTCAACGCCACCCTGGCCCAATGGCTGGAGGCCTTCCCCGGCGATCTCATCGACCGGGAGGCCCATCTTCACGACATCCTGGCCGCCCCGCCGCATGCCGCCGCTCCCTATGACCTGTTCGAGCATGGCGGCAGCGAGCAGCGCGGCGAGTTGACCATGGTGGGACTGCGCGGCCGGCGGTTCCAGGTGGCGGTGGCGCAGAGCGTGGTGCATGCCGACGATGGGACGATCCACACCCGGTCGGTGGTGCGCGACCTGTCGCCCGAACGGGAATGGCAGGAGGCCCTGCGCCAATCCGAGCAGCGGTTCCAACGCTTTTTCGAGGATGCGCCGATCGGCATCGCGCTGGTCGACGAGACCGGCCAGCTGACGGAATGCAACGAGGCATTCCTGGCGCTGATCGGCAGCGAGGCGGGCAGCGTCATCAACCGCCCGATGGCCGACCTGATAGTCCCGGCGGAGCGCGAGGCGGTGACCGCCCGGCTGAAGTCCGTCCAGGGCGGCGCCGATCCGGCCCATCCGCTGGAGGTGCGGCTGTCCGGCGGCCGGGAGCTGACGGCCCAGCTCTATGCCCGGCGCCTCGCCAACCCGGTGCGCACGGATGGGCGCGGCGAGGCCGAGAAGACCGGGATAGGCGTCGGCCTGATCCTGCACTTCATCGACATGACCGAGCGCAAGAGCCTGGAGGCCCAGTTCGCCCAGTCGCAGAAGATGCAGGCGGTCGGCCAGCTGGCCGGCGGCGTCGCCCACGACTTCAACAACCTGCTGACGGCGATGATCGGCTTCTGCGATCTGCTGCTGCTGCGGCATAAGCCGGGCGACCAGTCCTTCAGCGACATCATGCAGATCAAGCAGAACGCCAACCGCGCCGCCAATCTCGTGCGGCAGCTTCTGGCCTTCTCGCGCCAGCAGACCCTGCAGCCGCGCGTCATCAACGTGACCGACGTTCTGGCGGAGCTGGCGAACCTGCTGCGCCGGCTGATCGGCGAGAACATCGAGCTGAAGATGATCCATGGCCGCGACCTGGGGCTGGTCAAGGTCGACCAGAACCAGTTGGAGCAGGTCATCATCAATCTGGTGGTCAATGCCCGCGACGCCATGGCCGGCGGCGGCAAGCTGACCATCAACACCACCAACTACGTCGTCACCCAGCCCGAGCGGCGGGAGCACGAGACGGTGCCGCCCGGCAGCTACGTCTCGATCGAGGTGATCGACACCGGCTGCGGCATCGCGCGGGAGAACCTGCAGCGCATCTTCGAGCCCTTCTACACGACCAAGGAGGTCGGGTCGGGCACCGGGCTCGGCCTGTCGACCGTCTATGGCATCGTGCGGCAGACCGGCGGCTTCGTGCTGGTCGATTCGGCGGTGGGGGAGGGGACGACCTTCACCATCCTGCTGCCCCACCATCAGGGCGAACTGCGCCCGGTCGACACGGCGGAACCGCGGGAGCGCCGCGGCAGCGACCTGACCGGCACCGGCACCATCCTGCTGGTCGAGGACGAGGACGCGGTGCGCGTCTTCTCCGCCCGCGCCCTGCGCAACAAGGGCTATCAGGTGCTGGAGGCGAAGAACGGCGAGGCGGCGCTGCAGCAGATCGAGACCAACGGCGCCAACATCGACCTGCTGATCACCGACGTGGTGATGCCGCAGATGGACGGCCCGACGCTGGCCCGCCATGTCCGCAAGCTGCGCCCGGAGATGCGGGTGATCTTCATTTCCGGCTATGCCGAGGACCGCCTGGGCGAGATCGACGGCGTCGAGGTTTCCCATTTCCTGCCCAAGCCCTTCTCGCTCAAGCAGTTGGCGTCCAAGGTGAAGGAGGTCATCCGCGACGCGCGGTGAGCTGTCTGAACC
This sequence comes from Azospirillum ramasamyi, assembly GCF_003233655.1. Classification (NCBI taxonomy): domain Bacteria; kingdom Pseudomonadati; phylum Pseudomonadota; class Alphaproteobacteria; order Rhodospirillales; family Azospirillaceae; genus Azospirillum; species Azospirillum ramasamyi. Next base: position 1,229,542 of record NZ_CP029829.1, on the reverse strand, counting down.
GGCTATGAATGCCGCCTGGGCACACCCCGCAGAATAGGAACGCACCGGCAACATCAGCCCTTGCAAATGAGAACGAAGAGAGTACATTTAGCCTCGTTGCAAGAGCGCCGACCGTGTGTTCTAAGAGAGGGGTACCGGGCATGTCGTCCGCACAGCTTCGTTTGGTCGAGAAGGATTCCATGGACAAGCAGAAGGCGCTCGATGCCGCCCTGAGCCAGATCGAACGCGCGTTCGGCAAGGGCTCGATCATGAAGCTCGGCGCCCGTGAGAACACGGTCGAGACGGAGGTCATTTCCACCGGCTCCCTTGGTCTCGATATCGCGCTGGGCATCGGCGGCCTGCCGAAGGGCCGCATCATCGAAATCTACGGTCCGGAAAGCTCGGGCAAGACCACGCTGGCTCTGCACGCCATCGCCCAGGCCCAGAAGGCCGGCGGCACCTGCGCCTTCGTCGACGCGGAGCATGCGCTCGACCCGTCCTATGCCCGCAAGCTGGGCGTCAACATCGACGAACTGCTGATCTCCCAGCCGGACGCCGGAGAGCAGGCCCTGGAGATCGCCGACACGCTGGTGCGCTCCGGCGCCATCGACGTGCTGGTGGTCGACTCGGTCGCCGCCCTGGTGCCGCGGGCCGAACTGGAAGGCGAGATGGGCGACAGCCATGTCGGCCTGCACGCCCGCCTGATGAGCCAGGCGCTGCGCAAGCTGACCGGCTCGATCTCCAAGTCGAACTGCCTGGTGATCTTCATCAACCAGATCCGCCTGAAGATCGGCGTGATGTTCGGCAACCCGGAGACGACGACCGGCGGCAACGCGCTGAAGTTCTACGCCTCCGTGCGCCTCGACATCCGCCGCATCGGCGCGATCAAGGACCGCGACACCGTCGTCGGCAACCAGACCCGCGTCAAGGTGGTGAAGAACAAGATGGCCCCGCCGTTCCGCGTGGTCGAGTTCGACATCATGTACGGCGAAGGCGTGTCGAAGGTGGGCGAGTTGCTCGATCTCGGCATCCAGGCCGGTGTGGTCGACAAGTCGGGTGCGTGGTTCAGCTATGACGGCACCCGCATCGGCCAGGGCCGCGAGAACGCCAAGACCTATCTGCGCAACAACCCCGAGATGGCCGACGCGATCGAGGCCAAGATCCGCGGCAACGCCGGTCTGGTCGCCGATGCCATGATGGGCACCCCGGAAGCCGACGGCGAAGCCTCCACCCCGGAGTGACGCCGCGGTCCGTGGCCGGCAGGGTCTATGGGCCGGGGTTTATGGGATGAAAAGGCCCCGCCTTCCGAAAGGGAGGCGGGGCTTTTCGTTTGGAGAGATATCGGCATCGGGAATTCGCCTCACACATCCACCACCATATGCGGCCGGTATGCTCCTTCCAGCGTCAGCAGCAGGTGGAGATAGACGGACACCTTTCGTGCACGTTCGGTGTTGCGGGTCAGGCAGTCGCGCAGCTGTTCGGCCAGTCGGACGGTTTCCGCGTCCAATTCCGGTACGGCGGCGGTGACGGCTTGGACGATATTCTCAGGATCGACGGGAAGCGGCGCAGCCGGATCCTTCAGCAACGCTTCGGCCAGCACCTCCTGATCGTCATGGACCGGAGGCGGTGGCGCGGACGCCGGCGGGGGGCGCCGGGCCAGATGATTGCGCAGATTGTCTTTCAGCCGCGTCCGCTGACGCTCGTCCAGCCCGTCGAACTGATCGACCTCATCGAACAGAAGATCGTACAGGCGCCGCCGTTGCCGATTGGACGGGTTGTGGTCACGCCGTTCCTGTTCGCGGTCCCGGCGCTCCTGGCGGGCATTGCGGCGGCTGTTGCGGTCGGTGGCGCTGCCGCTCCGTTCGACGCCCGCGGTGGTGCGGATGCTGAACTCCGGCGGACCGATACCGCGGCCTGATGTGAGATTGCCGGACATGACCCGCCTCCCGGGAATTGTTTTCCCTGCGACTCAAGTCTGGCAGAGCCGGCGCTTTCGTCAAAGCGAAAGCGCCGGTTTTTCCGCAGGTCAGTCGCCGGCGCCGGCGCGGACCGCGTCCTCCTCCGCCCCCGGCTTGCTCTTGCCGAAGCCGATGGTGGGGAAGACGTTGATCAGCGCGGTGATGAAAGCCGCCAGATAGGGCAGCGACTGCACCACCAGCAGGCCCGACCACATGAAGGCGTCGCGGTTCTCGTGACCGAAGACCATGACGATGGCCAGCGCCGCACCCCACAGGGAGACCAGCAGCGCCAACTCCTCGCGCGCCATCAGGAAGGCCTGCATCAGCGCCGGCTGGTTCTCGCATTTGGGCGTGCGGACGAAGGGCCGGCCGGAGGTGAAGATGCCCAGCCACATGGCGCGGCCGACCGTGTGGGTCAAAGCCATGCCGGCCACCGCCGCGCCGACCTTGTCCCAGAAGCCGCACTTCACCCGCGCCTCGTAGAGCCACAGCGATGCGCCGACCTTGAAGGCGAAGACGCTGAGCGTCGGGATCATGAAGACGTTGGGCGGGAACTCGAAATATTTCGGGAAGGCCATCAGGCCGATCGACCACAGGATGCCGGCGATGCCGAAGATCATATGGGCGGCGTCGGCGAACCAGGGCAGCCAGCCGGTGATGAAATGGTACTTCTGGCCGGCGGTCAGTTCCTTGGCGCCCGGCGACAACTGCCGCCAGTGGTGCTTCAGGATCTGCACCGCGCCATAGGCCCAGCGGAAGCGCTGCGTCTTGTAGGCCGAGAAGCTGTCGGGAACGAGGCCCTTGCCGTAGCTCTCCGGCATGTAGACGGCCTCATAGCCATGCTCGAACAGGCGCAGGCCGAGGTCGGCGTCCTCGGTGATGCACCATTCGCCCCAGCGGCCGACCTTTTCCAAGGCCGACTTGCGGATGATGGTCATGGTGCCGTGCTGGATGATCGCGTTGCGCTCGTTCCGCTGGATCATGCCGATGTGGAAGAAGCCGGCATATTCCCAGTTTGTCATGCGCTGGAACAGGTCGTGTTCCCACTCGCGATAGTCCTGCGGCGACTGGACGAAGCCGACTTCCGGCCGGTTGAAGTGCGGGATGGTCGCCTTCAGCCAGTCGGGATGGACCTGATAGTCGCTGTCGATGACGGCGATGTGTTCGGCATCCGGCGCCGTCTGGGCCAGACCGAAATTCAGCGCGCCCGCCTTGAAGCCCGGCCAGTTGTCCAGATGGAAGAACCGGAATTTCGGCCCGAGCTTCTTGCAGTATTCCTCGACCGGCCGCCAGACCGCCGGATCCTTGGTGTTGTTGTCCAGCAGCAGGACTTCGTAATTCGGGTAGTCGAGCCGGGCCAGCGCGTCCAGCGTCTGCATGACCATGTGCGGCGGCTCGTTGTAGCAGGGCACATGGATCGAAACCTTTGCCGCATTGGGCAGCGGCGCGGCGGAGCAGGGGACGAATTTTCGCTTGAACTTGTGCTGCCAGACGACCTCCGTCAGTTCCATGCCGTCGATCAGCATGACCGCGAACAGCACCAGCTGGCAGAAGATCAGCAGGCCCCAGGCGATTTCGGTGGTGAGCGCGAGGCCGGCGGCCGACGCCGCGCTGACGGTGAAGACCAGGACGGAGGCCACCATCTGGATCAGCGCGCCGTAGAAGATCTGCCCGCCGATCTTCAGATCGCTGCGGCGCCACAGGAAGAACACCAGCGGCAGGAAGCCCAGCGCGACCGCGGTGGCGCATTTGACCTCCCAGTCGCGGATCTCCTGCACCCCGCCGATCATCGGGAATTTCGGGTTGCGCTGGTAGTCCCACAGGCCCCAGCTGGTGCCGGCGGTGCCCTCGATCTCCCGCTTCCACGGCTGGTCGAAGGCTTCCATGATGTAGTAGTCGAGCTTGTGCTGCGCGGCGACGTTCAGGAAGTTGCGGATGAACTTGGCCTGATTGACCTGGCTGGCTTCAGCGCCGCGGCGCCACGGGCCGTCGGCCGGCCAGCCGATCTCGCCGATCATGATGTGCTTGTTCGGGAACTTCTGCTTCAGCTCGTTGTAGCGGAACATGGCGTAATCGACCGACTGGTCGACCGGAACGCCCTCCCAGTAGGGCAGAAGGTGGACGGCGAGGAAGTCCACGGCTTCGGCCAGTTCCGGGTGCTTCAGCCAGACGTGCCACGGCTCCGCGATCGAAACCGGGACGTTGACCTTCTTCTTCACCCGCTTGACGTATTCGATGGCCTGCGGAACGGTCAGGTCGGCGCGCAGGATCGCCTCGTTGCCGACCAGCACGCGGCGCACGTTGCTGTTGGCGCGCGCCAGCTTGATCAGCCCGGCCAGTTCGGGCTCGTCGATCTCCGGCTTGCCTGCGGTCCAGGCACCGGCGGTGACGGGCAGCCCGTGCCTGGCGGCGATGGGCGCCACCATTTCGGAGCCGTCGGTGGTGGAATAGGTGCGGACGCCCTTCACGGCGCCATTCAGCGCCGCCATGTCCTTTTCGATGTCGTCGGCTGTCGCCTTGTCGCCCTTCGAGGGGCTCTTGTCGGTGTGGAACGGGGTATAGGCGACGCCGGTGATGGCGCCGGCCCAGGACCGCTCGTCCACCGGGCGATTCCAGAGCGCCCAAAGGGCGACGTTGCCGAGGATCACCAGAATCAGAACCGCGAAGGCTGATTTGCGCATGTGGGTCGTTCCCGCTCGCCGCACCAGAAAACAAGGATACGGCCCGGAAAATGGCGCATGGCGGCTGGTGCCGCCCCGACCATGACCCGGACCGAACTCAAACATCGTCCAACGAATGCCGCTGCGCCATATGGCCGGCGCGCACGGCCTTCTATACAAGCTTCGCGGTTGCCCCGCCACTGCCGGCTATAACAGAGCAGCGTCCGGTTTATTCCCCGGTTCGCCCCCTTGAGGGGCCAGGATAAGGAGTGGAGCATGTTTTCCCTTAACGACCGGCTGCAGGCCGACACCCACCATGTGACCGATCTCGATCTTTGCCGGGTGTTGCTGATGGACAACGCCTTGTGGCCATGGCTGATCCTGGTGCCGATGCGCGGTAACGCGGTCGAGATCCATCGGCTCGACGAGGCGGACCAGACTGCGCTGATGCGGGAAATCGTGCTGGCCTCCCGCGTGGTGGAGCGGCTGTTCGCGCCGGACAAGATGAATGTCGGGGCGCTGGGCAACATGGTGCCGCAGCTGCACGTCCATGTGATCGGTCGGACGCGCGGCGATCCGGCGTGGCCCGGCCCGGTTTGGGGTTCCGGCCATGTCCGGCCCTACGAGCCGGCGGAGGCGGAAGCGCTGGTGGAACGGCTGGCGGAGGCATTGCGGGAAGGCACGTGAACTTTGCCGTGTCGGCGGTGTTTGTGTGGTCAACCAACTTTACGGGAGACCGCCGCCATGACCGACAAGGACCGCTCCAAATCCGTGACCTCCGACGCGCCGTCCGACGCCGCCCAGCGAATCGAGGACAAGCTGGTCGACGAGACCGGCAAGGCGTCGGGCGATCCCGACAAGCCCGTTCAGAAGAAGTGGGAGGAGATGGGCGAGCGGGAAGAGATCATCGAACAGAGCCAGCGCGAGGGCGGCGGGGTTGAAGAAAAATAAAGTCCGTCATTTCCCCTCTCCCTAAAGCGAATTTGCATTCGCTTTAGGTTCGTATGACCTCATTCGCCGGTCGGGCTTCGGCCGCATGAGCGGCCGGGACCGCCGTCGCGGTCCAAAGCGGACGCCAGTCCGCTTTAACCCTCCCCCGCCATCCGACGGACCCTTGGTCTGCCGAGAGCGGGGGAGGGGATTGCCGCCGCACTTCGAACCTACCCTTCTTCTACCTTTTTACCGTGCAGCTCAGCGACAGCACGTCCGCCGCCTTGTCCAGGTCGTCGGCGCGGACCAGCACATAGTCGGTGTTGTAGGTGGAGATCGCGAAGATCGGCACATGGGCCTGGGCCAGCGGTACGGCGATGCGGGCCAGGATGCCGAACAGGGAGAAATCGACCACCCCCTCCACCCGGAAGGCGCGCCAGCCGCGTTCGGCCTTCACGCCGTCGGGAATGCGGTCCTCGCGGCAGAGGATCGACAGCTCCTCGCCCGTGCGGGTGGCGCCGACCAGCGGGTCGCTCCAATCGAGCCAGCCGGGCAGGCCGCTGCCCGGCGGCAACTGGGCCACCGCCAGCCGGTCGGGAAGCACCGACAGGGTCAGGCCGGTCTGTTCCCGCACCAGCGCCGCGGTCAGCGTCGCCTCGTCCACCTCGAAGGGCTTCAGGATGCGCCGGGCGCGGGCGGCCAGCGACGGCACGCCGGAGCGCATGGCGCGGCCGAGCATCTCCGCCGAGGTGGCGCGCAGGTTGGCGTCCTTCTCGGCGAGATCGACGACGGCCTGCAGCGCGCTGGTCTGGACGATCCGGCTTGGGCTGTTCTCGAACCAGTCCGCCAGCAGCACGGCGGCGCGGTGGCGCTGCTCATCGTCCATGGTCAGCCGCGGCACGATCTGGGCGATGTGCCAGCGCACCTCCGCCTGCTCGATGGCGACGGCATCGGTCAGCAGATGGTCCACATAGGGGTCCAACCAGTTGGGATTGCCGCGTGATACCCGTTCCAGCGCGTCGGCGGCACGCATGCGCACGCTCGCATCCGGGTCGAACAGGCAGCCGACCAGTTCCGCCAGCTTGCCGCGGTCGGCCAGCACCTCATCGGCGACGGAGGTGGCATCGCCCACCGTCCGCCGTTCGCCGCGCGCCAGCCGGCGGGCGAGCGACGCATTGCGGCTCAGATCGTCCATCTCAGCGTCGCCCGGTCGGACGGCCGAAGCGCGACGGCGTTCCGAATCGCGAGGCCACCTTGGCGCCGGTCGGCTTGGGCGGCGGCGGGGGAGGGGGCGGCGGCGGGGTTTCGCCGCGCGGCACGCCGCCGCCACTCGCCATTTCCGCCAGATCCTTCACCAGCTTCTGCACGCTGCGCACGCGGGCCTGCGGATCGGGCCATTCGCGGCTGTAGACCAGCTTGTGGTCGGGACGCAGCTTCATCAGCGTCAGGTGCTGGGAGATGTAGGTCAGCAATTTGGCCGGCTCGGCATAGAAATTGTCGTGGAAGGCCAGAACCAGCCCCTTCGGCCCGGCATCGACCCGGTCGATGTTCGCCTGTTTGCACCAGCGCTTGATGGTGACGACGTCCAGCAGGTTCTCCACCTCCTCCGGCAGCTTGCCGAAGCGGTCGATCAACTCGGCGGCGAAGCCGTCCACCTCCGCCCGGTCGACCAGATCGGCGATGCGGCGGTAGAGCGACAGCCGCACCGTCAGGTCGGGGACGTAGCTCTCCGGGATCAGCACCGGCGTGCCGAGGTTGATCTGCGGCACCCACTCCTGCGCCGCCGCGGCGGCGACCGCACCCTCCTGCATCGCCGCGCGGGCGTTGGCGACGGCCTCCTCCAGCATCTGCTGGTAAAGCTCGACGCCGACCTCGCGCACCTGACCGGACTGCTCCTCGCCCAGCAGATTGCCGGCGCCGCGGATGTCCATGTCGTGGCTGGCAAGCTGGAAGCCGGCACCCAGGCTGTCCAGCGTCTCGATGACGTGCAGGCGCTGCTGGGCGGTGCTGCTCAGCGGCTTGTTCGGGGCATAGGTCAGATAGGCATAACCGCGCTTCTTCGACCGGCCGACACGGCCGCGGATCTGGTAGAGCTGGGCCAGCCCGAACAGGTCGGCGCGGTGGACGATCAGCGTGTTGGCGTTGGGGATGTCCAGGCCGCTCTCGATGATGTTGGTGGCGAGCAGCACCTCGAACTTGCCCTCGTCGAAGGCGGTCATCACATCTTCCAGCTCGCTCGCCGCCATCTGGCCGTGGGCGGTGACGATCTTGACCTCCGGCACCAGTTCGCGCACCCGCTCGGCGACCTTCGCCAAATCCTCCACGCGCGGGCAGACATAGAAGGACTGGCCGCCGCGGTAATGCTCGCGCAGGATCGCCTCGCGGATCACCACCGGGTCGTAGGGCAGGACGAAGGTGCGCACCGCCAGCCGGTCGACCGGCGGGGTGGCGATCAGCGACAGCTCGCGCACGCCCGACAGCGCCATCTGAAGCGTGCGCGGGATCGGCGTGGCGGTCAGCGTCAGGACGTGGATGTCGGCGCGCAGCTCCTTCAGCCGTTCCTTCTGCTTCACGCCGAAATGCTGCTCCTCGTCGACGATGACCATGCCGAGCCGCTTGAATTCGAGGCCCTTGGCGAGCAGGGCATGGGTGCCGACGACGATGTCGGCGGTGCCCTCCGCCAGTTCCTTCTTGACCAGCGTCTGTTCGCGGGCGGTGACCATGCGCGACAGCTGGACCACGCGCACCGGCAGGCCGGCGAAGCGGGTGGAGAAGGTGCGGAAATGCTGGCGGGCGAGCAGGGTGGTCGGCACGACGACGGCGACCTGCTTGCCGCTCATCGCCACCATGAAGGCGGCGCGCAACGCCACCTCGGTCTTGCCGAAGCCGACGTCGCCGCAGACCAGACGGTCCATCGGCCGGCCGCTGCCGAGGTCGGTGAAGATGTCCTCGATCGCCTTCAACTGGTCGTCGGTCTCGGGGTAGGGGAAGCGGGCGGCGAATTCCTGATAGACCCCTTCCGGCGTCAATACCGGATCGGCCTTCTTCAGCATCCGTTCGGCCGCGATCTTCAGCAGGGCTTCCGCCATGTCCTTCAGGCGCTTCTTGACCCTGGCCTTGCGGCCCTGCCAGCCGGCGCCGCCCAGCTTGTCGAGCTGGACATTGGCGTCCTCCGAGCCGTAGCGCGACAGCACCTCGATATTCTCGACCGGCACGTAGAGCTTGTCGCCGCCGTCGTAGATCAGGCGCAGGCAGTCGTGCGGGGCGCCGGTGACCTCCAGCGTCTCCAGCCCGTCGTAGCGGCCGATGCCGTGGTCCATGTGGACGACGATGTCGCCCTCATGCAGGGCGGAATGCTCGGCGATGAAGTTGGCGGCCTTGCGCTTCTTCTTGGCCGGGCGGACCAGACGGTCGCCCAGGATGTCCTGTTCGGTGATGACGGCGAGGTCGGGGGAGGTGAAGCCATGCTCCATCCCCAGAACGATGGTGCCGATGATGCCGCGGTCGAACCGGCGGACATCCTCCATGCTCTCCGCCGGCTCCAGTCCGGGGATGCCGTGGTCGGCCAGCACGTTGGACAGGCGGTCGCGCGACCCGGCGGAATATCCCGCGATCAGCACCCGCCGTCCGTCGGCGCGGAGCGCCCGGATATGGTCCTTCACCGCGTCGAAGACGTTCACGTCGGGGCGGTTGCGCTCCTCCGCGAAATCGTGGCCGCGCTTGCCGCCGGCGTCCACCGTGCCCTTGATGCCGGGGGGCGTGGAGAAGATCTGCAACTGCGCGACCGCGCGTTCCGCCATCAGCGCGTCCCAGCCGGTGGCGTCGAGGAACATCGAGGCGACCGGCACCGGCTTGTAGACCGGAGACCCCGTCCGCTTCTCGATGGTCATCATCGAATCGCGCGAGGCGTGGAAATCGACGATCTGCGCGATGCGGGCGTCGCGCGCCTCCGTCGCCTGGTGATCCAGGCCGACGATGCCGCGCGGCAGATAGTCCAGCACCGTGTCCATGCTCTCGTGGAACAGCGGCAGCCAATGTTCCATGCCGCCATAGGAGCGGCCGGCGGAGATCGCCTCGTAGAGCGGATCGTCGTCGGTCACCGCACCGAACAACTCGCGGTAGCCGGAACGGAAGCGGGCGATCCCGGCCTCGTCCAGGAACACCTCCGACATCGGCTTCAGCTCGACCTTGTCGCGCTTGTCGGTGGTGCGCTGGGTCATGGGATCGAAGGCGCGCACCCCCTCGAGTTCGTCGCCGAACAGGTCGAGGCGGAGAGGCTCGTCCGTGCCGGGCGGGAAAAGGTCGACGATGCCGCCGCGCACCGCGAACTCACCCGGCTCCCGCACGGTCTGGGCGCGGGTGTAGCCGTTGCCGGCAAGGTAGCGCTGCAGCTTCTCCAGGTCGATCCGGTCGCGCAGCTTGGCCGTGAACACCGCATCCTTGAAGGCGCTGCGCGGCGGCACCTTCTGGACCACGGCGTTGACGGTGGTCAGCACGATCAGCGGAGCCAGCCCGTCGCGGCCGGCCGCCGCCTCGCGCCGTGCGATCAGCCGGGTCAGCGTGTCGATGCGGCGGGCGACGATGCCTCCGTTCGGCGACACGCGGTCGTAGGGCAGGCAGTCCCAGGCCGGGAAGGTCAGCACCTCCAGCTTCGGCGCGAAAAAGGCCAGCGCCTCCGCCAGCAATGCGCAGCGCGTGTCGTCCAGCGCCACGTGCAACAGGCCGTAGGCCCCGGCCTTCTGCGCAAGCTCCGCCAGGATGCGGGCGTCATGACCCTCGGGCGCGCCGCCGATCAGGAGACGGCCGGCGCGGCCGGGCTGGAGATCGAAACTGACCAAAGGAGGATGCCTCGGGAATACGGGGGACAGGCTGAGGAAAGTCAGGAGCCTTGACGTGGTGTGTAACGGAACGCCGTCAACAGGCGCATCACGTCGCTGTCTTGTTCGGCGGGAACCGGCTCCCGTCCCGACATCCAGTCGTAGAGGTCGGGATCGCCAAGCTCCAGCAGCGCTTCGAAGCGGTCGAGCATGGCATGGTCGAATTCGCCGACATGTGCGTCGGCGAAGCTGCCCATCAGCAAATCCATCTCGCGCGTGCCGCGATGCCAGGAACGGAAACGCAGCCGCTTGCGCCGGTTCTCAAGCGATTCGCTCTTCTCGGGGGCCGACGTCTCGGAAGTCGGGAGGGTGCCGTTTTCGGTCATTGCTGTCCAACGTCGAAAACCCCCAGCGCCACCAGCGGCGAAGGGGGAACCATTCAGGAACCACATCCTGCACGGGCGGGCGCCGCGATGCAACCTCGGCCGCCTGCCCTGACAGCCGCCATATGGGCCGCCGCCATCTTGACCGCCGCCATCTTGACCAGGAGAGGCGGATGTCCTATCTGCCCACAGGCCCGCGGGGACGACCCCGCCGATGAATGAGGGTTACCGGGTGGGGACGACCCCGCCATTCCAAGACGGAGGCACCGTCATGGCGTGGGTCACGCTGTTCTTCGCCGGTCTTTTTGAAATCGGTTGGGCTGTCGGCCTGAAATACACCGAAGGTTTCACCCGTCTGGTCCCGAGCGTCCTGACCGCCGCGGCGATGCTGGTGAGCATCCTGCTGCTGGGCGCCGCGTTGAAGACGCTGCCGCTGGGCACGGCTTACGCGGTGTGGACGGGAATCGGCACCGTGGGCACCGCGGTGCTGGGCATGTTTCTGTTCGGCGAGCCCGCCGGGGCGCTGCGGCTGCTGTGCATCGCGGCGATCGTCGGCGGGATCGTGGGGCTGAAGGTTCTGCACGGGTGAGGGGGCTGACCGCCCCCGTCAAAGCGTATCCGTCTGGCAGTTCAGCCCCAAGGTCTCCGCCGTGTTCGCCACCGCCGACAGGCAGACCTCCGCCCGTTCCGCCGGAATCGACACCGAGAAGCGCAGGACGTAACGCTCGCCCGCGCGGTCGGGCAGGGTCTGTGCGTCCAGCCGCACGATGTTGGCGTCGAACTGGGTGAAGATCTCCGACAAGCGGGCGACGAGCCCAGGCTGGTCGCCGCCCGACACCTCGACGCGATGGGTGACCATCGCCTGCGGACCCGGCTGGGGATCGAAGGCGAAGGGCGTGACCTTGACCTCGGCACCGGACAGGATGGGGAGCGACGACAGGCTGGCCTGGAGCTCCGCCACCGTCAGGCCCGACGGCAACTCGCAGACGGCGGAGAACTCCGCTCCGCTGCCCAGCGAGGCAAAGGTGGCGTCGCGCAGGTTGATGCCCTGTTCGAACAGGTGGCTGGTGATGCCGGAGACCAGCCCGACCCGGTCGGGACAGAAGGTGGAAACCAGGGCCAGCCCGGCAGTCGGGTCCGTCGCCATCGCATGTCTCCCCAATCGCTTGTTTTCGCAGGCACGGTTTCGGCCGTGCCATTCGGATGGCCGATCATCGAAGCGGGATGCCGCGAACGCCAGTACAAAATGGCGTTGAGCTTTGCACTCGCTTTGCTCTCGGTTGCCGATCGGCGCGGCGCTGACCTCTCCAAGCCCCGAATGCGAAGGGGCCGGACCACGCCATGGTCCGGCCCCCTCATCGCATACCGTGCAACCTGCTGGGCCGTCAGGCGGCGGTGCCGCCGACGGTCAGGCCTTCCAGGCGAAGCGTCGGCTGGCCGACGCCGACCGGCACGCCCTGGCCGTCCTTGCCGCAGGTGCCGACGCCGGGGTCGAGGCGGCTGTCGTTGCCGATCATCGACACCTTGGTCAGGCTGTCCGGGCCGTTGCCGATCAGGGTGGCGCCCTTCACGGCGGGACCGAGCTTGCCGTCCTCGATCAGGTAGGCCTCGCTGGCCGAGAACACGAACTTGCCGTTGGTGATGTCCACCTGGCCGCCGCCGAAGTTCTTGGCGTAGATGCCCTTCTTGACCGAGGCGATGATCTCGTCCGGCGTGTGGTTGCCATTGCGCATCACCGTGTTGGTCATGCGCGGCATCGGGTTGTAGGCGAAGCTCTGGCGCCGGCCGTTGCCGGTCGGGCGCATGCCCATCAGCCGGGCGTTCATGCGGTCCTGCATGAAGCCGACCAGGATGCCGTCCTCGATCAGCGTGGTGCACTGGCCGGGCGTGCCCTCGTCGTCGACGCTGATCGAGCCGCGCGAATTCTCGATGGTCCCGTCATCGACGATGGTGACGCCGGGGGCGGCGATGCGCTGGCCCAACAGACCGGCGAAGGCGGAGGTCTTCTTGCGGTTGAAGTCACCCTCCAGCCCATGGCCGATGGCCTCGTGCAGCAGGATGCCGGGCCAGCCGCTGCCCAGCACGACCGTCATCTCGCCGGCCGGGGCGGGGACGGAGGACAGGTTGACCAGAGCCTGCCGCAGCGCCTCGTCGACGAAGCCGCGCCAGGTTTCCGGCTGGATGTAGTGTTCATAGGTGACGCGGCCGCCGCCGCCATAGCCGCCCGTCTCCATCCGGTCGCCTTCCGCCACCACGACGGAGACGTTCAGGCGCACCAGCGGGCGCAGGTCGGCGACGCGGACGCCGTCGGCGCGCATGATCTGCACCGCCTGCCATTCGCCGCTGATCGAGCAGCTGACCTGCCGCACCCGCTCGTCCTTGGCGCGGGCATAGGCGTCGATGTCGGCCAGCAGCTTCACCTTCTCCTCGAAGGGGACGAGATGCAGGGGATTGTCGGGGATGTAGAGGGCGCGGTTGGTGCCGGCCGGCGGCTCCGCCAGAGTGCCGGTGTGGCCGGCCTGCACGGCGCGCACGGTGGCGGCCGCGCGGCGGATGGCCTCTTCCGACAGGTTGCTGGCATGGGCGTATCCGGTCGCCTCGCCGGCGATGGAGCGCAGGCCGAAGCCCTGGGTCGTGTCGAAGCTGGCGGATTTCAGCTTCCCGTCGTCCCAGCCCAGCGACTCGCTCTGTGCGTATTCGAGGTAAAGCTCCCCATCGTCGGCATTGTGCAGGGCGTCCTGCACGACGCCTTCCACGCGGGCGCGGTCCATGCCGGCGCGGTTGAAGAAGAGATCGTCGGTGACGGCAAGCGCGCTCATGAAAACTCCGAACCTGTGATGGGGGCGGAACCCGGTCTGCCCGGCCTGGTGGCTTGTGCCGGCCTCGTTCCAAGGTAGGACACAGTGTCATAGCGGGCGTTCTCGCGCCGCGCCGTGCGATGTGCTCTAACGGTCTGACTATAGTGTGGCGACGCCGGCGCGATCCGGCAAGCGTCGCCGATGCCGGATTATATGGCCCGACGGCGGGCGTGACACGGGGTGGTGCCGGTATGGCGGAGGGAAGCATGACCGACGGAGCGGCGCGGACGACAACGGATGGCCTGAACCGCGCGGGCGCGTCCGGAACCGGTGCCGGCATTATCGGCCCGCGTCCCTTGCGCGACCACCCGCTGCGTCATGTCCTGACCAACGAGGTCCATGCCCGCCCGCCGGAATCCGTGGCGGCGCCGGTCCGTGCCACGATGCTGGCGATGCTGTCGGGGGAGGGGGCCACCGAAGCCGACCGCCGCCATCTGGAAGCGCTGTGCGACTGGGCCGGCGTCGTCCGGCCGCCGCAGGGCGCCACCCATCACAGCGCGTCCTTCGGCAGTTTTCATCTGAAATGGGAGCGGCATACCGAATTCTCGGCCTGGACCGTCTTCCGCCCCAGCGCCATGCCGGCGGGCGCCCTGGTCGATCCCTTCCTGGAACCGGCGCTGCACGCCCTGCCGCGGGAATGGCTGGCCGGTCTGCCGGGCGAACTGCTGGTCGGCATCCATGTCGCCGTGCTCGACGCCGATACCCCGGAACCCTCGCCCTCCATGATGGCGGCGATGTTCGGGTCGGAGAGCTATGTCGGCTCGCGCATCGCCGGGCGGTCGGCCACCGCCTGGACCGATTTCCGCATCCATGGCGACGGCTTCTCCCGCATGCTGGTCGCCGACCATTCGATGACGCCGCGCCAGACCGGCCGGGTGTTGCAGCGCCTGCTGGAGATCGAGACCTACCGTGTGCTGGCCCTGCTGGCGCTGCCGATGGCGCGCGGCATCCTGCCCCGAATCGGTCCGATCGAATCCGGGCTGGCGGAGGTCACCAACCGGATCGCCGGCCTGCGCGACCTGCAGGACGAGCGCGACCTGCTCGACCGGCTGACCCTGCTGGCGGCGCAGACCGAGCAGATTTCGGCCGAATCCGCCTACCGGTTCGGCGCCGCCCGCGCCTATTACGAGCTGGTGGAGCGGCGGATCGAGGAGTTGCGCGAGATCCGGATCGAGGGGCTGCAGACCGTCCAGGAGTTCATGGACCGCCGTCTGACGCCCGCCATCCGCACCTGCGAGGCGGTGGAACAGCGGCTCGAGTCGCTGTCGCAGCGGGTGGCGCGGGCCAGCACGCTGCTGCGCACCCGCGTCGAAATCGCGGTGGAGGGGCAGAACGCCGAGCTTCTCCAGTCGATGGACCGCCGCGCCCAGCTGCAGCTGCGCCTGCAGGAGACGGTGGAAGGGCTGTCGGTGGTGGCGATCAGCTATTACCTCGTCGGCATCGTCGGCTACGCCGCCAAGGGGCTGAAGGGTGCCGGGCTGAAGATCGATCCCGACGTGCTGGTGGGGGTGATGATTCCCATCGTCATCGCCTTCGTCTGGTCCGGCGTGCGGCGGATTCGCAAGGTGCTGGTCGGCGGGCATTGAGGGGCGCGCCTCTCGGCCGTCCGTTGTTCCAATTGCCGCTACCCTGACCCGCCCTCGGCCAGCCGAAGGCCGGTTGGGGCGAAACTGTGCCTATTACCTTCGCGCATCTGGCCCGATGCGCAGAGCTAACCCATCCTGAGTTCCTGGGTCGCGCCCTGGTGCCGCAACGAACCTGCGGCCGGCCTGTGCGGGCGCTCATATCCTTTCCAGCGCCCATCTCCATAAAAATCCGCTATTCCAACGGACTGCGACGGAATGTCGCATGGTTTGACCCCTGCGCGCGCTCAACCTTTGTCCCCACGGCAAAGCTGAATGTGAGGAAATGCCTATGCGATCGGTGGGAGAGAGGAAAGGCTTGTAACCCAGCGGGACGTGGGGATAAGCTCCTGACGCGGGTATATGTCGCGCTAAGATGGCGTGATCCCTGCATAAACTGGCGTTCGCTGATAAGCCCAACTATGGACCGCACGAATGGATAGCGGTCCAGCGGACAAGAGGGCGGAGGGGGCGTCGGCGGGAAGAGACGACCGCGGGCCATGACGAGCGTCGCGGCTAAGAAGGGGTTGGGGATGAGAAGGCAAAGCCTATACGCCGCCGGCCTGGCGGCGGTCCTGTCGATGGTCGGGCCGGCGATGATGGGGTGGGGTGCCGCCCTGGCGAACGAGCCGAAGCCGTGGGAGATGGGCATGCAGCCCTCCGCCTCCCCGGTAAAGCACCTGATGGGTTCGTTCAACGACCTGCTGACCATCATCATCACGCTGATCGTCGTCTTCGTCGCGGCGTTGATGGCCTATTGCATCATCCGCTTCGATGCGAGGAAGAATCCGGTTCCGTCCAAGACCTCGCACAACACGGTGCTCGAGGTCGCCTGGACCGTCGTGCCGGTGATCATCCTGATCGTGATCGCCGTGCCGTCCTTCAAATTGCTCTATGCCGCGGAGCGCATCCCGGAAGCCGAGATGACCGTCAAGGTCACCGGCCGCCAGTGGTACTGGGACTATGAGTATCCCGACCACGGCAACATCGCCTTCTCCAGCTACATGATCGCGGAATCGGAGCTCAAGCCCGGCCAGCGCCGCCTGCTGGAAGTCGACAACCGGGTCGTCGTTCCGGTCAACACCACCGTGCGGCTGCTGGTGACCGCCGGCGACGTGATCCATTCCTGGGCAATTCCGGCCTTCGGCGTGAAGAAGGACGGCGTGCCCGGCCGCATCAACGAGACCTGGTTCAAGGCCGAGCGCGAAGGCGTCTATTACGGTCA
Organism: Azospirillum ramasamyi; assembly: GCF_003233655.1. Taxonomy (NCBI): domain Bacteria; kingdom Pseudomonadati; phylum Pseudomonadota; class Alphaproteobacteria; order Rhodospirillales; family Azospirillaceae; genus Azospirillum; species Azospirillum ramasamyi. Next base: position 1,213,110 of record NZ_CP029829.1, on the reverse strand, counting down.
GTGCTCCGAGATCTGCGGCACCAACCACGCCTACATGCCGATCGCGGTCGAGGTCGTGTCGCGCGAGGCGTTCGACGCCTGGGTCGAAAAGACCAAGACGGCCTTCGCGCCGAAGGATCCGGGCCGCGACGTGGCGGCGCGCCCGACCGGCACGCTGGTCGAATGACGATGCCGGCCGCCACAGCGGATTTCGCACAGCCCGGAACGGGGTCGACGCGATAAGAAGAACATACCCGGCCGCCGCCGGTCCGCGGAAGAACGGACGGCGCGGCGGCCAGGGACAGCGACGAAGGGTAGAGACATGGCAAACGCCACACCGGGACAGGATCAGGCCCCTGGTCATGACTACGCGCATGATCACGCGCATGACCACGGGCATGGGCATGACGATCACCATATGCCCGGCTTCGTGCAGCGCTGGTTCTATTCGACCAACCACAAGGACATCGGCACGCTCTATCTGATCTTCTCGGTGATCGCCGGGCTGATCGGCGGCCTGTTCTCCGTCATCATGCGTATGGAGCTTCAGGCGCCGGGACTGCAGTTCGTCGCCGACGGCCAGATGTGGAACGTGCTGATCACGGCGCATGGCCTGATCATGGTGTTCTTCGTGGTTATGCCTGCGCTGATCGGCGGCTTCGGCAACTGGTTCGTGCCGCTCATGATCGGCGCGCCCGACATGGCCTTCCCGCGCATGAACAACATCAGCTTCTGGCTGATCGTGCCGGCCTTCCTGCTGCTGCTGGCCTCCGCCTTCGTCGGCACCGGCGCCGGCACCGGATGGACCATCTATCCGCCGCTGTCGGCGCAGCTGGGACACAGCGGGCCCTCGGTCGACATGGCGATCTTCGCCCTGCACCTGGCCGGCGCCAGCTCCATCCTCGGCGCGGTAAACTTCATCACAACCATCTTCAACATGCGCGCCCCCGGCATGACGCTGCACAAGATGCCGCTGTTCGTCTGGGCGATGCTGGTGACGGCCTTCCTGCTGCTGCTGGCCGTGCCGGTGCTGGGCGGCGCCATCACCATGCTGCTGACCGACCGCAATTTCGGCACCACCTTCTTCAACCCGGAAGGCGGCGGCGACCCGATCCTGTTCCAGCACCTGTTCTGGTTCTTCGGCCACCCCGAAGTCTACATCATGATCCTGCCGGCCTTCGGCATCATCAGCCACATCGTGTCGACCTTCTCCAAGAAGCCGGTGTTCGGCTATCTCGGCATGGCCTACGCCATGGTCGCCATCGGCGTGGTCGGCTTCGTCGTCTGGGCGCACCACATGTACACGGTCGGCCTCGACGTCGACACCAAGGCCTACTTCACCGCCGCCACCATGATCATCGCGGTGCCGACCGGCGTGAAGATCTTCTCCTGGATCGCCACCATGTGGGGCGGGTCGATCGAATTCCGGGTGCCGATGCTGTGGGCGCTGGGCTTCATCTTCCTGTTCACCGTCGGCGGCGTGACCGGCGTGGTGCTGGCGAACGGCGGCCTCGACAACTACATGCACGACACCTACTACGTCGTGGCGCACTTCCACTACGTGCTGTCGCTGGGTGCCGTGTTCTCGATCTTCGCCGGCTGGTATTACTGGATCGGCAAGATGTCCGGGCGCCAGTATCCGGAGTTCTGGGGCAAGGTCCATTTCTACACGACCTTCATCGGCGTGAACCTGCTGTTCTTCCCGCAGCACTTCCTGGGCCTGTCGGGCATGCCGCGCCGCATCCCCGACTATCCGGATGCCTTCTGGGGCTGGAACATGGTGTCGTCGCTGGGTGCCTATCTGTCCTTCGCCTCGACGCTGCTGTTCGTGTGGATCGCCTGGAAGACGCTGCGCAGCGGCGAGCGGGTGCCGGGCGCCTATTGGGGTCCGCAGGCAGGCACGCTGGAATGGTCGGTCAGCTCGCCGCCTCCGTTCCACGCGTTCGAGACGTTGCCCCAGGTGAAGTAGGCATGGTAACGGGCGGGCGCTGCCGCACCGAAGCGCCCGCCCCCGAGTAGAGCGAATAAAGCCGGATAGCCCGAACAATGGGCATCGGCAGGACGGGCGCCGCGGCGGCGGACCCGAGGTTAGAAGACGACAAGGACATGATATGACGGACGTGACGAACGAACTGACGCTCAACCAGACCGGAGGGGCGTCGGCCGGTGACTTCATCGAGTTGCTCAAACCGCGGGTCATGTCGCTTGTGGTCTTCACCGGACTGGCCGGCATCGTTCTTGCCCCCGGCGAGATCCATCCTTTCCTGGCTGTGGTCGCCGTGCTGTGCATCGCCGTCGGCGCCGGGGCGTCGGGCGCCATCAACATGTGGTACGACCGCGACATCGACGCGGTGATGGCCCGCACGATCAAGCGCCCGATCCCGTCGGGCCGGGTGGAGCCGCCGGAGGCGCTGGCCTTCGGAATCACCCTGTCGGTGATGTCCGTCGTGGTGATGGGGCTGGCGGTGAACTGGGCGGCGGCCTCGCTGCTGGCGCTGACCATCGGCTTCTACGTCTTCGTCTACACCATGTGGCTGAAGCGCCGGACCCCCCAGAACATCGTGATCGGCGGGGCCGCCGGCGCCTTCCCTCCGATGATCGGCTGGGCCGCCGTGACCGGCAGTGTCGATCTGCCGTCGGTTCTGTTGTTCCTTCTGATCTTCCTGTGGACGCCGCCGCATTTCTGGGCGCTCGCCCTGTTCCGCAACGGCGACTACACCCGCGCCGGCGTGCCGATGATGCCGGTGGTGGCGGGCGAGGCGGCGACCAAGCGCCAGATGCTGGTCTACACGCTGATCCTGCTGCCGGTGGCCTCCGCGCCGTCCTTCGTCGGGATCGCCGGTCCGGTCTATCTGGCGGTGTCGGCCATCCTCGGCCTGATGTTCGTCGGCTATTCCGTCCGCGTCCTGCGCGCGACCGACGACAAGCCGGCCAAGAAGATGTTCGGTTTCTCGATCCTGTACCTGTTCCTGCTGTTCGCCGTGATGATGGCGGAGCGGCTGATCCTCGGAGGATGGGCATGACGGTGATGGAACACGATAACCCGATCGATACCCGCGCCTCGGTGGAGGAGCAGAAGCGGCAGGAGGCCGCCCTGCGCGCCCGGAAGCTGCGCGGCCGCAATCTGGCCGTTCTGGCGGCGCTGCTGACGCTGGTCGCCCTGTTCTACGCCATTACCCTCGTGCGGATGGGCGGGGCGCACTGATGCCGGGGCGCGACGACAGGCTGCGCCGACGCAACCGGCTCGTCCTGGGCACGCTGTTCGGGCTGGTGGCGGGCATGATCGGGCTGACCTATGCGTCGGTCCCGCTCTACAACCTGTTCTGCGCCGTCACCGGCTTCGGCGGCACCACACAGCGGGCCGAGCAGGCCGCGGACCGGGTGGTCGACCGCAAGATCACCATCCGCTTCAACGCCGACACCAACAACGCGCTGCCCTGGTCCTTCAGGCCGGAGCAGCGGGAGCTGGTGCTGAAGCTGGGAGAAACCGGATTCGCTGCCTACCGGGCGGAGAACCGCGGGGTGAATCCCACCGTCGGCACGGCCGTCTACAATGTTTCGCCGGACAAGGCGGGCATCTATTTCAACAAGATGCAGTGCTTCTGCTTCACCGAGCAGATCCTGGAGCCCGGCCAGGCCGTTGACATGCCGGTGACCTTCTTCGTCGATCCGTCGATGGCCGACGACCCGAACATGGACGACGTGAAGACCATCACGCTGTCCTACACCTTCTTCCGCGCCAAGGACAGCGAGGCCCGGCTTGCTCAGCATGCCGCGACCTCCGCCCCGTCCGGCGGCGCGGAGGCAAGCAAACAAAAGGCGGAGCCAGGGGCGACCGCCACAAACTGAACAATATGGGGTAGTGAGACGATGGCCGACATCACCCACGGGCAAATGCCGCACGCCGAACCGTCAGCCCATGAACCGGGCGCAGGCATCCCGCATCCCTACCATCTGCTGAAGCCCAGCCCCTGGCCGCTGATCGGCGCCTTTTCCGGCGGGCTGCTGGCGACCGGTCTTGTCGTCTACATGCATGGCGGCGGCTCCTTCCTGATGATCCTGGGGGTGCTGGCCATTCTGGTGACGATGGTCGGCTGGTGGCGTTCCGTGATCCAGGAATCGGTGGTGGAGCGTGCCCACACCCCGGTGGTGAAGATCGGCCTGCGCTATGGCATGGCGCTGTTCATCGCGTCGGAGGTGATGTTCTTCGCCGCCTTCTTCTGGGCCTTCTTCCACGCCGCCCTGGATCCGAAGGCCTCGCCGCTCAACCCCGACGCCATCTGGCCGCCGCCGAACGTGCATGTCATCGATCCGTTCGACATGCCGCTGATGATGACGCTGACCCTGCTGCTGTCCGGCGTCACCGTCACCTGGGCTCACCATGCGATCGTCGAGGGGCGCAACCGCGAGGCCGCGAAGGCGCTGGGCCTGACCGTGCTGCTGGGCGTGCTGTTCACCTTCTTCCAGGTCTACGAGTATGCCTACGCCTCCTTCAAGTTCACCGACGGCATCTTCCCGTCGACCTTCTACCTGGCGACCGGCTTCCACGGCTTCCATGTGCTGGTCGGCACCATCTTCCTGGCAGTCTGCTGGTACCGCACGGTGAAGGGCCATTTCACCCCGCAAAGCCATTTCGGCTTCGAGGCGGCGGCCTGGTATTGGCACTTCGTCGACGTCGTCTGGTTGTTCCTGTTCGTATCGGTCTACTGGTGGGGTGGCTATGGCGGCGTGATCGCCAGCCACTGACGCCGCCGGCGCCGACACGTTCCGGCAGTCCTCACCGTCTGCCGGAACGGTGCGAACGGGAGGTTTCAGCGTGAACGACCATTACCCCAGAGTTTCCCCGATGTCCGCGGGCATGCGTTGCCTCTGCCCGCGCTGCGGACAGGGGCGTCTGTTCTCCGGCTACCTGACGGTGGCGGAACGCTGCGACGTCTGCGGCCTCGATTTCTCCCAGGTGGACAGCGGAGACGGCCCGGCGGTCTTCCTGATCTTCATCCTCGGCTTCCTTGTGGTGCCGTTGGCGCTGTGGGTGTCGATGACCGTCGAATGGCCGTTATGGCTGCACACCATCGTCTGGAGCATCGTGGTGCTGGCCCTGACGCTGGGCATGTTGCGGCCGGCCAAGGCCTATGTCATCGCCCTGCAGTACCGCTACCGACGCAGCGAGGTCGAGAAGGGATCATGAAGGCCGCAATCACCGGAACGGAGGCCGCACCGCCGGGCGGATTGCCGGACGGATCGCCAAGCGGACTGCCAAGCGGAGTCGGAGAGCGCCGCTGCTTCCGCCCGTCGCTGGGCGCCACGCTGGTGACGGTGCTGGGCTTGGCGGTCGCCATCGGCCTCGGCACCTGGCAGCTGGAGCGGCTGCAGTGGAAGACCGATCTGGTCGCCCGGGTCGCCAGCCGGATGGCCGAGCCGCCGGCGCCGCTGCCGGTCCGCATCGACGATCCCGCCGCCTGGGAGTTCCGGCCCGTCACCCTTACCGGCCGCTTCCTCAACGACAGGGAAATGCCGCTGATCGCCCGTCCGCACCAGGGGCGGGTCGGTTACGAGCTTCTGGTTCCGTTCCAGCGGGCCGATGGGGCCGGCATCGTGCTGGTCAACCGCGGCTTCATTCCCATGGACCTGCGGGATCCCGCCACCCGCCCAGCCGGTCGCGTGACGGGGGAGGTCGCCGTCAAGGGCATCGTCCGCCTGCCGCAGCAGCCCGGCCTGTTCCAGCCCGGCAACGGCACGCCGCAGCCGGGGTCCGCCTGGATGCGGCCCGATCCGCCCGCCATGGCGGCGGTGCTGTCGCTGGACAACGTGGCGCCCGTGGTGGTGGAGATGCTGCCCGGCCAGTCCTTCGGTTCCCCGAACGCCGGCTTGACCGGCGCGCCGCCCGGCACCCTGGCGGGAATCGAACCGCGGGTGGACCTGCCGAACAACCATCTGCAGTATGCCTTGACCTGGTACGGGCTTGCGGTAACGCTCGCCGGGATCTACGTGCTGTCGCAGCGCAAGCGCGCCGACACCGGAACCGACGGACGATCCGATGACCGCATATCAGGAGCTTGAACGCCGCCACGCCCGCATCTCCGCCATCGGCGATGCGCTGGGCATTCTCGGCTGGGACACCCAGACGATCATGCCGGAGGGGGCCAACGACGGCCGGGCGGAGCAGACCGCCACCCTGTCGGTGATCGCGCATGAGCTGGCGACCGATCCCCGCATCGCCGACCTGCTGGCCGAGGCCGAGACGGACAGCAGCCTCGATGCGTGGCAGCGCGCCAATCTGCGCGAGATGCGCCGCCACCACATCCAGTCCACCGCCATTCCCGCCGATCTGGTGGAGGCGACCAGCAAGGCCGTGTCGGTCTGCGAGATGACATGGCGCGCCGCGCGGGCGGAAAGCGACTTCGCCAAGCTGCTGCCCTCGCTGACCGAGGTGCTGGCCCGCGTGCGCGAAGGGGCGGAGGCGTTGGGCTCGGTCATGGGCATCAGTCCTTACGACGCGCTGCTCGACAGCCACGATCCCGGTGCGCGGGCGGAGCGGATCGACGCGCTGTTCGCCGACCTTTCCAGCTTCCTGCCCGACCTGATCGGCCGCGTGCTCGACCGTCAAGCGGCAGCGCCGGCGGCGGTCGATCCGCAGGGGCCGTTCCCGGTGGAAAAGCAGCGCGAACTTGGCGTGCGGATGATGGAACGGCTGGGCTTCGATTTCAGCCGCGGCCGGCTCGACGTCTCGCTCCATCCCTTCTGCGGCGGGGCGACCGGCGACGTCCGCATCACCACCCGCTATGACGAGGCGAACTTCACCGACGCGCTGATGGGGATTCTGCACGAAACCGGTCATGCCCTGTACGAGCAGAACCGTCCGCGCGCGTGGCTGGGCCAGCCGGTCGGCCAATCGCGCGGCATGGCGGTGCATGAAAGCCAGTCGCTGCTGATGGAGATGCAGGCCTGCCGCTCGCCGGAGTTCATCACCTGGCTGGCGCCTGTGGTGCGCGAGGCCTTCGGCGGGGAGGGGCCGGCCTGGGAGGCCGACAATCTGCGCCGGCTCTACAGCCGGGTGGAACGCGGCTTCATCCGCGTCAACGCCGACGAGGTCACCTATCCGGCCCACATCATCCTGCGTTACCGGTTGGAAAAGGCGCTGATCGCCGGCGATCTGACCCTGCCGGACCTGCCCGGCGCCTGGAACGACGGCATGGCGGAGCTGGTGGGGGTGGTGCCGCCGGACGACCGGCTGGGCTGCCTGCAGGACATCCACTGGCCGGGCGGCGGGTGGGGCTATTTCCCGAGCTACACGCTGGGCGCCATGACCGCGGCCCAACTGTTCGACGCCGCGCGCAACGCCGATCCCGAGATCGTGCCCGCCCTGTCACGCGGCGAGTTCGCGCCGCTGGTCGCCTGGCTGCGGGTGAATGTGCACGAAACCGGCTGCTTCCATGCCTCGGGCGACGAGTTGCTGACGGCGGCCACCGGCCGGCCGCTCGACTCGTCGGTGTTCAAGCGGCATCTGGAACAGCGCTATCTCTGAGTCTGGAGCCGCGGCCGGACCCTGGGCGATGGGGGCCGGCTCGGGCTTCGGCATATGAACTCACTCGCCGGTCAGGCTTCGGCCCAATGAGCGGCCGGAACCGCCATCGCGGTCCAAAACGGATCGGCTTTAAACCGCGATCTGCGTGACCATCGGCGTGTTCACCCCGGCGTCGGTGCGGCGATAGGCTTCGATGGCCTCGGACCAGGGTTCGATGGTCAGACCGCTGCCCATGGCTTCCTGGTGGATGCTCTGGGCAACATAGCCGGCGTTGGGAAGGGCGGTCAGCGGAACGGGGCCGCCGCTGACCGGGCTGGAATCGCCGCTGCTGGAGCCGATGGCGAATCCGCCAGCCGAACCCCCGGCGCCGCGGCTGCGGGCGGGCGTCGAGTCGCCGTCGGCGCGGCGGCTTCCCTGCAGCGCATCGCCGGTGGACTCGGTGCCTTCCTTGTTCCGCTTCCGCTCGTCCTCGTCCGGAATCCGGCGGATCGGCTGAACGGCCGCGGCGTCGCTCGCCAGCATCTGACGCAGCTTCGCAACGCCCGAGGTGGGCATCGCGCCGGTCGGTGCGGGAAGGGCGGCCAGTCCGGTCAAGGGGTGGAAACCTCAGCGTGGCGGGAAGGCGGGCGGCGGCTTGGCCAGGGCAGTCGTGTGGCTGTCTCGATCTTGCACAAACCACATGGGCAGCGAAACAGGGTAGTGGGCCAAAAGTTCCGAAATGCTTAAAATGTCCGTTAAAGGTTCTCAGGTTGCGACAGCCTGACAGCGACGAATCCTCGGCAGGACCGGAACCGGCTGTTACAGTGACCCGTTCGATTTCGGACACGCGTAACGACGGATGGCGCCCAGCCTTGCCAGCCAAGATCCCCGATCTCCCGACGAACCTCTCCGTCACCGCCCAGACCATCGGGACGGCTCCTTCCATCGGCGACGAACTGTCGGCGCTGGCACTGGAGCAGATGGATCAGGGTGTGATCCTCGTCGATGCCGACCTGACGGTGAAGGTGATCAACGGCCCGCTCTATGAGTTGTTCGGCCTGCCGCGTGGGTTCATGCCTGGGGCGGATTATGTCCAGATGATCCAGTTCCTGGCGCGCAAAGGCGAATATGGACCGGGTGATCCCGAAGCGATCGCCGCCCGCCATCTGGAGCAGGCTCTGCGGGCCGAGCCGCCCCTATACGAGCATCTCCGGCCCGACGGGCGGGTGCTGGAAGTTCGGACGCGGCGCTCCTCCGGCGGCGGCTTCACCCGGACCTATACGGACGTCACCGAGCGGCGCCGGGCGGAGGACGATCTTACGAAGCAACGCCACCTGCTGCGCCTGACGCTGGAGAATATGGGGCAGGGCATCGTCCTGCTGGACCGGGAACTGCGTTGCATCGCCTGGAATGGCCTGACGCTCGACATACTGGGCGTGGAGGAGGAGGTGATGCGCGGCGGACCGCGTCTGCAGGACGTGATGCGCCACCAGATCGCCTGCCGGCGGTTGGAAATGCCTGCCGGCGCCCCCGATTTCGGCGACAATCTGGAAGCCAAGACGGCCTATCTGATGGAGCGGGTCGGCCGGCCGGAGCAAGAGTTCGTCTATGCCCGCCCCCAGGGCGACGGCCGCTTCATCGAAGTGCGGGTGGTGCCGCTTCCCGATGGCGGACAGGTTCGTACCTTCACCGACATCACCGACCGGGTCGTCGCCGACGAGGCGTTGCGCCAGAGCCGGGAGATCCTGACCGGCGTCATCGACGCCATTCCCGCGCTGATCGACGTCAAGGACCGCGACGGTACCGTCCGGCTGACCAACCGCTTCTACCGCGAGACCTATGGCCCGGCCGAAGCCCCGCCCCCCGGCCCGCCGGCCGACCGCGCCACCGCGCTGGACCGGCTGGTGGTGGAGAGCGGCCTGGGCGTGCCCTTTCACGAGGACCGCGCGTCCGGCGGCGATGGGAGCACGCGCGACTGGCTGACCACCAAGATGCCGCTGACCGACGAGGACGGGCAGGTGACCCACATCGTCACCGTGGCGCTGGACATCACCGCCCGCAAGCGCGCGGAGGCCGAACTGCGCGATGCCCAGGCCAGCCTGATCCAGGCGGAGAAGCTGGCGTCGCTGGCCCAGCTGGTCGCCGGCGTGGCGCATGAGGTGAACACGCCGATCGGCGTCACCCTGACCGCGATCTCCCATCTTGGCGAAGAGGTCGCCCGTATCCGCACCCTGTTCGAGGAGAACCGCATCCGCCGCAGCGATTTACAGGAATTCCTGGACATCGCGTGGGAATCGACGCGGATGATCCTGTCGAACGTGGAGCGCGCCACCGGCCTGATCCAGAGCTTCAAGCAGGTCGCCTCCGACCAGGCGAGCGGCGAGCGCCGCCCCTTCGATCTCGCCGCCTATGTGGACGAGGTGCTGCTGAGCCTGCGCCCCCGCCTGCGCCGCACGCGGGTGACGGTGGAACTGGACATTCCCGCCGGCCTGATCGTCGACGGCTATCCCGGGGCCTTCGCGCAGGTGCTGTCGAACCTGATCATCAACGCCCTGGTCCATGCCTATGACGAGGGGGATGCCGGCCGGATCCTGCTGTCCGCCCGCAAGCAGCCGCCCGGCTGGATCGAGATGCATTATGCCGACGACGGCAAGGGCATCCCCGCCGATATCCGCCCCCGCATCTTCGAACCCTTCTTCACCACCAAGCGCGGCACGGGCGCCAGCGGCCTGGGCCTGAGCATCTGCGCCAACATCATGTCCGGCACCATGCGCGGAAGCATCGCGCTGGAGGATGGCGGGGAGAAGGGTACGCGCTTCGTGCTGCGGTTTCCGGCGGGGTAGGGGGAAGAGGCCAGACTTGGGTCGGGCAGCCCTGCTCCCAGTCGCAGCCCTTACCGCCGAGCGTAAGTCAGAACCTACGCTCGGCGGCATCAAGGCGTTCGCCGGTACCAGTTCCAACCCGAACCGCGTCACTCCGCCGCCAGCGGCTGCGGCGCGGCAACCGGGGCGCGGTAAGCCTCCAGCAGCTTGGCCTCCTTCGCCTTCGCCACCGACACGTTGCGGGCCTTCACCGGGCCGTAGCCGCGCATCTCCATCGGCAGTTTGGCGATCTCCACCGCCAGAGCCAGCTTTTCGCGGGTCAGGTCGTGCAGAACCTCGCCCATCACCGCTTCATACTCGGCGATCAGCTGGCGTTCCTGACGGCGCTCGGCGGTGCGGCCGAACGGGTCGAGCGCGGTGCCGCGCAGGCGCTTGCCCTTGGCCAGCAGGCGCAGGGCGTGCAGCATCCACGGGCCGAAGGTCTTCTTCTTCGGTTCGCCGCCGTCCTCGCCGGTCTCGCCCATCACCGGCGGGGCCATGTGGAAGGTCAGCTTCCAGTCGCCTTCGAACATGCGCGCCACATTCTCGACGAAGCCGGTGTCGGTGTAGAGGCGCGCCACCTCATACTCGTCCTTGTAGGCCATCAGCTTGAAGTGGGAGCGGGCGACCGCCTCGGTCAGCACGGTGGAGCCGGGGATCTTCTGCTGCTCGATCCGGCGGGTCCAATCGACCAGCGCGTGATAGCGGGCGGCATAGGCGGCGTCCTGGTAATCGACCAGGAAGCGGTGGCGGCGGTCGATCACCTCCTCCAGGCTGCCGGACTGGCGGCGCTGGTCGAGCAGCAGCGACGGCGCGGCCTGCACCGGCTCCAGCGGCTTCGCGGCAGCCTCGACGGCGGCTTCCACGGCGGCCAGATCGACGGCGGCACGGCGGCCCCACCGGAAGGCGTCGAGGTTCAGCTTGACCGACACGCCGTTCAGCTCGATGGCCTTCAGGATCGATTCCTCGCTCAGCGGGATCAGGCCCTTCTGCCACGCATAGCCCATCAGGAACGGGTTGGCGTAGATGCTGTCGCCCAGCAGCGCGGTGGCGAGCCTCGTCGCGTCGAAGGCATCGACATTGGCTTCGCCGCAAGCCTTGCGGATGTCGCCCACGAGGTCGCGCACCGGGATCACCATGTCCGGCTTCTTGATGAAGTCGGCGGTGATGCTGTCATGGGTGTTGATGACGGCGCGGGTGCGGCCGGCGGTCATCTTCGACAGGCCGTCGCCCGCCGCCGCGACGATCAGGTCGCAGCCCAGCACCGCGTCGGCGCCGCCGGCGGCGATGCGGACGGAGTGGATATCCTCCGGCGTGTTGGCGATGCGGATGTGGCTGGTGACGGCGCCGCCCTTCTGGGCGAGGCCGGTCATGTCGAGCACGCCGACGCCCTTGCCCTCGATATGGGCGGCCATGCCCAGCAGCGCGCCGATGGTGACGACGCCGGTGCCGCCGACGCCGGTGACGTAGAGGCCCCACGTCTTGTCGAAGCTGGGGAGCGCGGGGGCGGGCAGGGCGGTGGCGTCGTCGGCCGACTTCGCCGCGGCCGGCTTCGGCTTGCGCAGGCTTCCGCCCTCCACCGTCACGAAGCTGGGGCAGAAGCCCTTGGTGCAGGAATAATCCTTGTTGCAGCTGGACTGGTCGATCTGGCGCTTGCGGCCGAACTCGGTCTCCTGCGGGATCACCGACACGCAGGACGACTTGGTCGAGCAGTCGCCGCAGCCCTCGCAGACCAGCTCGTTGATCACCACGCGCTTGGCCGGATCGACCATCTTGCCGCGCTTGCGGCGGCGGCGCTTCTCGGTGGCGCAGGTCTGGTCATAGATCAGGACGCTGACGCCGGGGACCTCGCGCATCTCCTTCTGCACGCGGTCGAGGTCGTCGCGATGCTCGACATTGGCGTACTGCGGCAGGCCGTTGCCGATGCCGTATTTCTCCGGCTCGTCGGAGACGACGGTGATGCGCTGCACGCCCTCCGCCCGCAGGACGTTGGCAATGGACTGCACCGTCAGCGTGCCGTCGAAGGGCTGGCCGCCGGTCATGGCGACGGCGTCGTTGAACAGGATCTTGTAGGTGATGTTCACCTTGGCGGCGATGGCCTGACGGATCGCCAGGATGCCGGAATGGAAATAGGTGCCGTCGCCGAGATTGGCGAAGATGTGCTTTTCATCGGTGAAGGCGGCCTGGCCGACCCAGGGCACGCCCTCGCCGCCCATCTGGGTGAAGGTGTCGGTCGAACGGTCGAGCCAGGTCGCCATGTAATGGCAGCCGATGCCGCCCAGCGCGCGGCTGCCTTCCGGCACCACGGTGGAGGTGTTGTGCGGGCAGCCGGAGCAGAAGGTCGGCTTGCGCACCACGCGCGCCACATGGGCCTTCTGCTTCTCCTGCGCATCGAGGAAGGCGATGCGGCGCGCGAGGTTCTCGTTGTCGACGAAGCGCTGCAGGCGGCGGCCGATCACCACGGCGATCTGGGCGGGCGACAGTTCGCCGGCGCTCGGCAGGATCCATTCGCCCTGCTCGTCGAACTTGCCGACCACCTTCGGACGGACGTCGGGGTTCCAGTTGTAGAGCTGTTCCTTCAACTGGTTCTCGATGACCGCGCGCTTCTCCTCCACCACGATGATCTCTTCCAGACCCTCGGCGAAGTGGCGGACGCCGTCGCGCTCCAGCGGCCAGGGCATGCCGACCTTGTAGACGGTGATGCCCCAGTCGGCCGCCATCTCCTCGGTGATGCCCAGCTCGTCGAAGGCCTGACGGACGTCGAGATAGCTCTTGCCGGTGGTGACGATGCCGAAACGCGGACGCGGGCTTTCCATCACCACACGGTCCAGCTTGTTGGCACGCGCGAACGCCAGGGCGGCGTACAGCTTGTGCTTCATCAGCCGGTATTCCTGCTCCAGCGGCGGGTCGGGCCAGCGGATGTTCAGGCCGCCCGGCGGCATCGGGAAATCGGTGGGAACGACCGGGGAGACGCGATGCGGGTCGATATAGACCGACGCCGAGGTGTCCACCGTCTCCGCGATCGTCTTCATCGCGATCCAGCAGCCGGAATAGCGGCTCATCTGCCAGCCGATCAGGCCGTAATCCAGGATCTCCTGCACCCCCGACGGGTTCAGCACCGGGATCATGGCATGCATGTAGGCGTGTTCGGACTGGTGCGGGAAGGTGGAGGATTTGGAATTGTGGTCGTCGCCGGTCAGCACCAGCACGCCGCCGTGCTTGGACGTGCCCGCGGCGTTGGCATGCTTGAACACGTCGCCGGAGCGGTCGACGCCGGGGCCCTTGCCGTACCACATGGCGAAGACGCCGTCATACTTGGCGCCCTTGAACATGCCGACCTGCTGGCTGCCCCAGACGGCGGTGGCGCCCAGTTCCTCGTTCACGCCGGGCTGGAACTGGATGTGGTTCTTTTCCAGGAACTTGCGGGCGTTCCACAGATTCTGGTCGAAGCCGCCCAGCGGCGAGCCGCGATAGCCGGAGATGAAGCAGCCGGTGTTCAGCCCGGCGGCGAGGTCGCGCTGGCGCTGCATCATCGGCAGTCTCACCAGCGCCTGGGTGCCGGTGAGATAGACGCGGCCCTGTTCGAGCGCGTACTTGTCTTCGAGAGAGACAGTTGCCAGCGATACGGTTGAGACCGCCATTCTTCATACCCTCCCATCGGTCGGCAGCCCGGCAAACTCCATGGCGGAGTGCTGGAACGCCGATTTGTTCGCTAGGCAAAAAGGTAATGAAGGCTGCCTTATGTCGCAACGCCTGTGGCCGGCCGTTCGGCAAAAAGCAAGGAACGGCGCGGCCACCGGCGGAATTCCGTAACGGAGCGTATGGAAAGCCGTGCCCTGTGGAATTTCCTGCTCCGCTCCCTCTCGCCCAGCCCCTCTCCGGACGATATGGGGGCGGAGTCAGCGTCCGGTCAGAGGAGATTTGCCCGGGGGCGTCGGGCTTCCGCCCTCCGGCCAATTGCCGAAGTCGGTGTGGCCGCGGGCGGCCAGGGTGCGGACGCTGGCGCGCAGGGTGCGGATCAGGCACAGCGCCACCGCCATCGACTGCGTGTTGGCTTCGGTGCCCACCAGCCAGCGCAATGCCGCGGCATGAGCCTGAAGGGCGTCGCCATAGCCCTCCACATCCGGCTCCACCCAGGTGACGCAGGTGGACAGCGACGCGACGATGGACGACGCGGCGGAATCGCCGGCGGCTGCCAGCTGCAGGTCGGACAGCGCGTGGCGCAGCCGGCTGCCGATGGGGTCGGGGCGGTCGATCGCCGCCTCCAGCTTGTCGAGCGCCAGCATCAGGCGGACCCGCTTGGGGTCGTTGCTGCGCAGTGCCGCAGCGCCTTGCTCCGGCGGCGTTGCCGCGGGGGGAAGGGGAGGCTGAATCGGCGGCGGCAGTTGCGCCGCTCCCTCCGCCGCCGGGCGGAGAGGAAGTGGCCACACGGGGTCAGGGCGCAGAGGGACCGGCTGGGAAGGCGACGAAGCGGTGCCGTCGGTGCGGCCTTCGTTGCGGGTTTCCATGCCGCCGGCGCTGCCGCTGTTGCCGCGCGGCGCCGTTTCGCGGCGGTTCAGCACCGCGTCGATGCGACGGGCCAGCGTGGCGGCCGGCACCGGCTTCGCAAGAACCGAGTCCGCCCCGGCATCCCAGGCGCTGCGCACGGTGGCGAGGTCGGCATTCGCGGTCAGCACGATGATGGGCAGGGCGGGGCACATGCTGTTGGCGGACTGGCGCACCCACTGGATCAGTTGAGCGCCGCCCACCGGTTCCATGACCCAATCCGTCACCATCAGGTCGTAGACCTCGCGGCGCAGCGTGTCCTTGGCCTCCTGCCCGTTGGCGACCGCAGTGATCTGGCCCACCCCCCAAAGCCCGAGCATGTCTTTCAACGCCCGCTGAAGCAGCGGATTGTCGTCGACGATCAGGATCTTGATGGGAGAGGCGGGGCGCTTCGTCATGGAGCGGTTCCGATGATGCGGCTGTGTCTTCCCCATATCCGCCTTGCCGGAACCGATTTCATGGAGGGGGACGGGTAACCGACCAATGAGACGCCGCCTGCACCCTTCGGCAGCCGGAATTATCCCTGCCGCTCTTCGAAAGGGTGGGGTCGCGGTGCATGCACCTCTTTCGATGGAGCGATCCATTTGAGCGGCATTTATATGAGAATAACCTAATTCGTATGGACTGGCCGCCGCAGCGTTCCTATGATCCGGCTTCCTGGTCGTTGGTGAAAGGGCGGTACGATGGACGGCGGATGCTGTGGCGGTTCCTGTGGCGGCGGCGGTTCGCCCCGGCCGACCGGCGGGTCGGGCGACCTGAAGCACACCATGCGGATGTCGATGGTGGTGAACGGGCTGCTCGGTGCCCTGCTGCTTGCCGCCGCCGATGCGACGCAGGCGGTATCCCTGTGGGCGGCGGGGCTGCTGGTGCTGAACCACGCGGCGACCAATGGGGTGGCGCTGGCCGGTATGGGCCGTTCCCCGGAATGGCGTGTGCGGCTGTCGGCCGTCCAGGGGGCGGTGCTGGCGATTGCCGCGGTGGCGCTGGTGGTCGTAGCCGGACGCAGCATCGCAGGCATGGCGTTGCCCGACGTGCCGCTCGCCAGCCTTGCCCTGCTGTTTGCCATCGGCGTGACGGTGACGGCTGCGACCCTGCTGTTCGCCGGCCGGCGCGGCACGCTGACCCTGCGGGCGATTTGGCTGTGCTCCCGTAAGGAAGTGCTGCCGTTGGCCGCCGGGCTGGTCGGGCTGGCGGCGAGCTGGATTCTGCTGGACGGCGCCCCCGACGCGCTGGTCGGCGCCGGCGTGGCGGCGATGCTGCTGCCGGCGGCGTGGGGGCTGGTGCGCGGCGGGATGGTGGAGGGGGTGAAGCACTCGTAAGGGCTTCCCCCCTCCCACGCCCCTTATGACCGCTGCCGCAGCCGCTCCAGCAGCGCCTTGGTGGCGAAGCCGTCCGGGATCTCCCCGATCGACGCCTGGAAGCGGCGCACCGCGCTGCGCGTGTTCGCTCCCACGATGCCGTCCGCCGCGCCCGGCTCCATGCCCAGCGAGGCCAGCCGCTGCTGCAGGTCGATGCGCTCGTCCCGGCTCAGCGACTGCTCCTCGCGCGGCCAGCTGCCCTGGACGCCGGGCTTGCCGGTCATGCGGTCGGCCAGCAGGGCGACGGCCAGCGAATAGCTGGTGGACGGGTTGTAGCGCATGATCGCGCGGAAATTGGCGCGCACCAGGAAGGCCGGGCCGCGATGACCCGCAAGCACCAGGACCGCCGCCGGGGCGTCGCCCGCCAACTCGGTTCCGTCCAGCGGCACCACGCCCAGCCGGCGCCATTCCGACAGCGGCTTGGTGATGCTCAACTCGGCCTGTTCATAGGGAAAGCCGTCGGGAAGCCGGACCTCATGGCCCCAGGGCTCGCCCTGCTTCCAGCCATTGGCGAGAACGAATTTGGCGGTGGAGGCCAGCACGTCCGGCAGGCTGCCCCAGATGTCACGGTGACCGTCGCCGTCCTCGTCCACCGCGTTGCGCAGGAAGACGGTCGGCATGAACTGGGTCTGACCCATGGCCCCGGCCCAGGAGCCGGTCATCCGCTCCGGCGCGATGTCGCCTGAATCGAGGATCCGCAACGCCGCCAGCAATTCCGAGCGGAAATAGGCGGCGCGGCGGCCTTCGAATGCCAGCGTCGTCAGGGCGTCGATGACGGAGAAGTTGCCGGTCGTTTTGCCGAAATCGGATTCCACGCCCCAGAAGGCGACCAGGATTTCCCCCGGAACGCCGGTGCGGCGGGTGATGCGGGAAAGCAACGCCGCATGCTCCTGCAACCTCCGCCGGCCGTCCTGGACGCGCTTTTCATTCACGGCGCTGTCCAAATACTGCCACACTTGCCGGGTGAATTCGGGTTGGGACGAATCGAGTTCCACCACGCGGTCGGACAGCTTCACGCGCTGGAAGGCGCGGTCGAAGGTCTGCGGACGGATGCCCTGCGACAGCGCCTCGGCGCGCAATGCCGCCAGCCATTCGGCGAAGGAGACGGATTGCTGAACGTCGGCCTGCGCCTGGACTGCGGACGGCGCCGACACTCCGGTGGCTGTCGGGGTGCCCGCAACCGGGGCGGTGGCGCCGGTGCTCTGGCAACCGGCCATCAGCAGGGTGGCGAGAAGGAGGCGGGCGGGATGACGGAACGGAAGTCGCATGCGCTCGGCCGTAATGGGAGGGGAAGGGCGGAGAGCGACCCTAGGACGCCCGGCCCTGTCGCTCAACCGACAATTCACCGCCGCGAGGGCCTATGCCGCCGTTTGCATCGCTGCCGGTCCGCCGGCGCGCTTGCACGCGGGACGGCGCGGTCCATATCACTTTCAGTATCCACACTTTCGCGGCCCTCGCCCGGCGGGTCTTCGTCCTTTGGGACCGCTTTCGCGGTGGGAAGCGGTACCCGGAGCATAGTCCGGAGCCCGCCCCGATCAGCCGGACTGACCGGCTGCCGCTTCGACGAGGGGCCCGCCTTCTGCCACGGAATGCCAAAGGTGCCGACGCCATGAAAATCGTGATCTTCGGCTTGACCAACGGGTATCGCCACGACGGCGGCCGCATGCTGCGGTGGCGAGCGCTGATCCAGGCGCTGGCGATCCGCGGCCATCGCGTGGTCGCGGTCGAACGCACCGGCCCCGACGCGGCGATCCCCTGGACCATTCCCGGCGGCGACGTGCTGTCCTACGCCGACTGGGACGCCGTGGCGGTGGACGCGGCGGCGCAGGCCGACGATGCCGGGGTGGCGCTGGTGCTGGCGCATGGGTCGGACGCCCGCGCCGCGGCCAATCTCGTCCGCAACTCCAAGGCCGTGCGCCGCGCGCTCTACGATCCTGAGGCTCCGGTCAGCCTGACGGCGCTGGAGGCCGGGGAGACGGTGGGCCATCTGCCGGCGGACGGGCTGGGCGGCTTCGACATGGTCCTTGCCTCCTGCGGCGGGCCGGCGCTGGAACGTTACCGGGCCAAGGCGGGTGCGGAGGCGGTGGTGCCGCTCTATCCCTGGATCGTGCCGGAGGCCGACAAGCCCGGCGACTTCAAGCGGGAGTATCTGGGCGACCTCTGCTGCATCGTCGACGGCCCCGACGGCATTCGCGAGGGGTTGGGCAGATTCTTCATCGACCCGGCGCAGCGGTTGACCCGGCGGCGCTTCGCGCTGGTCGGCACCGACCTGCCGGACGGGGTGCCGCGCGCTTCCAACATCCTGACCTTCCCGGAACTCGACCCGGCCGAGCATGCCAATGTCCTGGCTTCCGCCAGTCTGGCGCTGACGCTGGCGCGCGATGACGAGCGCCGGATCGGTTGGTGCCCGTCCGACCGGCTGTTCCTGGCCGCCGCCTGCGGCGCCGCCATCGTCGCCGACCACTGGGAGGGGCTGGACAGTTTCTTCGAGCCTGGCCGGGAGATCCTGGTCGCGGCGCAAACCGACGACGTGACCACCGCGATGATGCTGCCGCGCAACCACCTGACAGACCTCGGCCGGCGGGCGCGCAAGCGGGTGCTGTCCGAACACAGCGCCGAACGGCGCGTGCAGGAACTGCGCAGCATCCTGGACCTGAAGGGCGGCGGCGACGACTGAGCTTCCCCGGCCGACCTTCCGGCCGCGGGCCAGGGAGCCGCAGCTATGGGGATGCGGAAAGACGGGGAGCGGGCTATGGTCCGCTCCCTTTTCCTTATCGCAACCGGGAAACCTGCCGCCGATGCCGACCGTCACCATCCGCTCCGCCGTCGAGGCGGATTGCGCCACCATCCTGCGGTTCGTCCGTGAACTGGCCGAGTTCGAGCGCGAGGCCGACGCGGTCAAGGCCACGGAAGAGGATTTCCGCCGGGACGGCTGGGGAGAACAGCCGGTGTTCGAGGCGCTGATTGCGGAACTGGACGGTGCGCCGGTCGGGTTCGCGCTGACCTTTCGGAATTTTTCCACCTGGGAAGGGCGGCCCGGCCTGTATGTCGAGGATCTCTACGTCACGCCGGATGCCCGCCGTCATGGCGTCGGGCGCAAGCTGCTGGCCGCGGTGGCCCAGCGCGCCGTGGAGCGCGGCTACCGCCGTGTGGATCTGAGTGTCCTGGACTGGAACCCGGCCCGTGGCTTCTACGACCGGGTTGGTTTCCGCCAGATGAAGGAATGGCTTCCCTATCGGCTGACCGGCGACGCGCTGTCGGCGCTGGCGGCGGAAGGGGACGCGGGGGCCTGACCGTCCGGATGGACGGAACGTCCCGAATGACCGGGGATCAAGCGGCGCGGTTCAGTGCGGACGCGCCGATGATCTCGGCATAGTCGGCCCGTTCGCTGCGCAGGTCGGACAGCAAATCGGCAAGGCTGTCGCGAACGAAAGCGTCGTCCTGTTCCACGATGGTGTCTTGGGTCAAGCGAATGAACTGATCGAGAAGCGCGATGTGAGCCGCAGAGGACGCGTTGATCTTCTTCGAGTTGACGGCGCCGATCATGTAAATCTCCCTTGGCCTGAGCGTTCCCGATGCGCTTATGAAGCCATCGAGCCGGTTAAGGACTTCCTAACAGGGCTATGCAGCAGGTCGTATCTTCGGGGGTACTTCCTATCTTTGGCAATGGTCTGCATTTATCCCAAAGAAGTACCTCGAATGCTTGGAAAGCAGCCTGAAACCTGCGGCTTTCGATACCTCTCGGATGTCCCGTCGCGTGCCGTGTCAGATGAACAACACGCAACACGATGTCCGGTTTCTTGGAGCGCTCGGGGAATTGGAGGGAGGAACTACCAAAGGGTGCATTCTCCGCAGCCTGATAGGATAGGCGCAACCCACTGAAAATGCTGATGCTTCCGCGGCTAATCAAATTGTCGGCAGATGAACGGGCGGGTGCGGGCCGGTTCGATCAACTCCGTTCCGACTGTGGAAGTTCCGAAAACCCACAGTCGGATCAATGGGTAAACGCAAGTTCGTGCCGGAGTGGATGACATCAGGCGGCGCGCCGCGCATCCATACGGTCGCGGGCGTCGGCGCGTTCCAGCGCACGGGCGACAAGATCGTCGAACAATCCGCCGATCGGCGCGTCGAGCGCCGCCGCCCGACTGGCGAGCATCGGTCCTTCCATCAGGAGGGAGCCTTCCTCCCCCGGGCCGAGAACACGCCAGCCGCGGCTCTTCATCTCCGCGACGCGCGTCCTGGCGATGAACGCGCGGACATGGTCCGGTGCAAGATCGTCCATTCCGTTCCCCATTCGCTTTGATGGCCAACTTCACGCCGGCCTTACGGTTCACGAAGAAAGCGTACGGAAGAAATGCGAACGTAACAAGAACAAATTCGGGGAAAGATCGAGGAATTCTGCCGAGTCGCTCACGCTCATGCTTGCCATGCCCTTGGCGTCCCCTTGCCGAAGGGGCCATCGCCTCAAAGATCAGGCGGGGCGGTGGCGATTGCAACCCGTCCCACCCGTGACCAAAAGCGGCGATCATGAAAGGTCCAGCAATGAGCGGCGTCCGCACCGAAACCGACAGCTTCGGCCCCATCGAAGTTCCGGCCGACCGTTACTGGGGCGCGCAGACCCAGCGTTCACTCCAGAATTTCCGCATCGGCGGGGAGCGTATGCCGGCCCCGCTGATCCGCGCGCTGGGCATCCAGAAGCGCGCGGCGGCGGCGGCCAACATGAAGCTGGGCGTTCTCGACCCTCAGATGGGAGCGGCCATCATGGCAGCGGCCGACGAGGTGATCGATGGTCGGCTGGCCGATCACTTCCCGTTGGTGGTCTGGCAGACCGGCTCCGGCACCCAGACCAACATGAACGCCAACGAGGTGATCGCCAACCGCGCCATAGAGCAGCTGGGCGGCACCATGGGGTCGAAGACGCCGATCCACCCCAACGATCACGTCAACATGGGGCAGTCGTCCAACGACAGCTTCCCCACCGCCATGCACATCGCGGCGGCCGAAGAGATCGTCCGCGGCCTGATTCCGGCTCTGGAGCATCTGCGCACGGCGCTGGACGCGAAGGCCGACGCCTTCCAGGACATCGTCAAGATCGGCCGCACCCATCTGCAGGACGCGACGCCCCTCACCCTTGGGCAGGAATTCTCCGGCTATGCGGCGCAGGTGTCCTATGGCATCGGCCGGGTGAAGGGATCGCTGCCGCAGCTCTACCGGCTGGCCCAGGGCGGCACGGCCGTCGGCACCGGTCTGAACGCCCAGCCGGGCTTCGCCGAAGCATTCGCGGACGAGGTGGCGGCCTTCACCGGCCTTCCCTTCGTCACAGCGGAGAACAAGTTCGAGGCGCTGGCGACCCATGACTCGCTGGTCGACGTCCACGGCCATCTGAACACGCTGGCGGTGTCGCTGATGAAGATCGCCAACGACATCCGGCTTCTGGGCTCCGGCCCGCGCTCGGGAATCGGCGAGCTGTCGCTGCCGGAGAACGAGCCCGGTTCCTCCATCATGCCCGGCAAGGTCAACCCGACCCAGTCGGAGGCGATGACCATGGTCTGCGCCCAGGTGATGGGCAACCACACCACGGTCACCGTGGCCGGCGCCACCGGTCATTTCGAGTTGAACGTGTTCAAGCCGGTGATCGCCTACAACGTCCTGCAATCGATCCGCCTGCTGACCGACGCGGCGATGAGCTTCACCGACAATTGCGTCGTCGGAATCGAAGCCAACCGCGAGCGCATCGCCCGGCTGGTGTCCGACAGCCTGATGCTGGTGACCGCGCTGAACCCGCACATCGGCTATGACAAGGCGGCGCAGATCGCCAAGAAGGCCCACAAGGAAGGGACCAGTCTAAAGGAGGCAGGGCGGGAACTTGGACATCTGACGGATGAGCAATTCGATCAATGGGTTCGCCCCGAACGGATGGTTGGTCCTCGTTAAGCTTGGGGTTAGGGTGGGGGTGACCATCCCGGCCGTTCCGGCCTTCCTCTGACCACCCCCATCCTGCAAACCCGATGCGTGCGTGACCATGAAGAAGCGTTCGGTCCTGATTGCCGGCCATCCCACCAGTGTTTCCCTTGAAGAGGAGTTTTGGGACACCCTGAAGTCGGTGGCCCAGGCGCGCGGCCTGTCGGTGAATGCCCTGATCGAGGAAATCGACCAGACGCGCACCGGCAACCTGTCCAGCGCGATCCGCGTCCATGTGCTGAAAGCGGTGCAGAGCCGCGGGCCGGGGGAGGGGTGACGCAGACTTCATGAGTCCCGTCATCCTCCAATGGACACCCGGGCGCTGCGGGCGTACACGGTGCGGGCTGTCCGCCACCTGACGCGATGCCGCCATCATGCCGCCCGACGCCACCACGCTCGACATCATCGCCTTCGTCTGGTTCGTCGGTTCCTGGGTCGGCTTCACCGTCATCCAGGATCATCTGCTGTCCGGCCGCAACGTGGTGAACCAGCATCTGAAGATCGTGCGCCGCCATTGGATTGAGCGGATGCTGGAACGCGATAACCGCATCATGGATTCGCAGCTGGTCGGCCACACCATGCATAGCTGCACCTTCTTCGCCTCCACCAACATTCTGGTGCTGGCCGGCCTGATCGGAACCTTCGGCGCGGCGGAGCGGGCGCAGGAACTGGTGTCGAACCTGTCCTTCACCGTCCAGACCTCGCATCAGCTGTTCGAGATCAAGATGCTGCTGATGGTGGTGGTCTTCACCTTCGGCTTCTTCAAGTTCACCTGGGCGCTGCGCCAGTACAATTACTGCTGCGCCCTGATCGGCTCGGCCCCGATGCCGCCGGTCCGCCCCGAGGACCGCAAGGCCATCGCAGAGACCATAAGCGAGGCTTTGACTTTGGCCATCACCGCGCTCAACGGCGGCATGCGCGCCTATTACTTCGCGCTGGCGGCGCTCGCCTGGATGATCGGGCCGATTGCTCTTATCGCGGCGAGCAGCTACGTCATCGTGGTTCTTACCCGCCGTCAGGCGTTTTCCGCCACCGAGAAGGTGATCCGCATCCAGGCCGAATGGTTGAAGAAAAACGAGTCGATAGATAAATAACAACGCGTAAAATGCCAGGCATTTTCCCGGCGTGCGACCAAATATCCTCTATCCGCCCGCAAGTTGAGGTGATTACTGTTTCACCCGTCGTAACGGATACAGCCGCGAACTTCAGGGGCGGTTACGGGAAGATGAGGATGACGATGGACGCCAATACTGCGGTAAGCATCATGAAATCGCTGGATCAGGCGGAAGATCTGCTGCGTCGTATGCGGCTGCGCGACGGCTATACCGGCAACGATATGCGCGCCCGCAACCGGGAACTTCTGGACGCCGCCCGCCGCCGTCTCGAACAGATCCACAGCATCGCGGGAATGGACATTCTGGACAGCGGCCCCGGTTGCCGGCTTCCGCTCCCGGCCTGAGGCACCACTCTGCCGGTGCGGCCTTCGGCGGTCGTCGCCAATGACCGCCGAAGTCACCCTTTCAGGAAGTCACCCTTTCAGCAGGATCCTGCCGCCGCTGCGCACCCGCGACCAGTCCTTGGCGAAGTAGGCGAAATCGCGCGACGGCCGGCTGAACAGAAAACCCTGGGCCAAAGACACGCCGAGATTGGTCAGCAGTTCCGCGTGAACTGTTTCCTCCACCTGCTCGCCGATCAGCTTCAGCCCCAATTGGCGGCAGACGTCCACCATGGAGCGTAGCATCGCCATGTCGCGCGGGTTGTCGGCCGCGCCGCGGACGAACTTTCCGTCGATCTTGGCATAGTCGGCCTGGATGCCGTAGAGCGACTGGAAGCTGGTCGATCCCGCCCCGACATCGTCGAGACAGATGCGGAACCCGACCTCGCGCAGCTTCTGCAACACGCCGTTCAGTTTGGCGATGTCGGTGACGACCACGGTTTCCGTCACCTCGATCAGAAGCTTCGCGGCCAGATCGCCATAGGGGGCGACGACCGACTGGAACTGCTTGAGGAAGATCGGGCTCATCAGCGTCTTGGCCGACAGGTTGATCGCCACGTCCGGCAGCTTCGGCTCCTTGCGGAACTCCTTCAGCGTGTCGAGCACCGTCCGGGTCAGCAGCAGGTCGAAATCATAGATCAGTCCGACATCCTCGGCGAAGGTGATGAAGTCGGCCGGCGAACTCGCCCCATCCACGCGGGTCAGCGCCTCCAGGTGGTGGACGGCGCCGGTGGCGATGTCGACAATGGGCTGAAAGACGACGATGAAATCGCGGTTGTCGATGGTGGCGCGCAGCTGTCCGATCCGCTCCACCGCACCGGCCATCAGGCGGTTCGCCCCGTCCTCCAGGCTGGAGATGGTGAACTCGCCGCCCTGGGCGGCCGCGAAGGCCTGCACGGTATAGACCAGGGCGCGGGCGGCGTCGGCGGGGTCCAGCCGGTCGTCGGCCATGTCGAGGGTCCAGGATCGGATGCCGCCGGGCAGGGCGCCGCCCGCCGCCTCGATGATCTGGGCGATGTGGCACTGCACCTCGCGCCCGTCGATGTCCGCGGCATGGACGATGCCGTAGCGGTCGCCGCCCAACTGGCCCGCGCTGTCGCCGTCGGTGGAGATGCCGCGAAGATAGGCATCGATGCCGTCGCGCACCTCGGCCGCCGCGCCCTCCGGCATGGCCTCGACCATTGCCTGCAGCCCTTCGACCAGCAGCAGCGTCAGCCCCTGGTCCGCCCCCCTCTCGCGGGCCGCGAGGAGCCGCTCCTCCAGGATGCCGGCGAAGCCGGTCTGGTCGAGCAGCTCGCCCTGCATCGCAGGTCCGGCGGAGCCGGTTCGCGGCGGCACCGTCAGCAGAACGGTCAGGAACAGCGACCCCGGACAGGAATCGAGCCGGCAGCCGCCCAGAAGGGCCGGGAACTGCTGCCCGTCGCAGGCCTGGAACAGAACGCGCGACGGCTTGATCCGCGCCTTCTCCCGGATGCGTTCGAACAGGACATGGACGTATTTGCGGTCGCCGGGAGCCACCACCTCCATCAGGTTGGTGCCCACCAGACCGCCGACCTCGCCCTTGGTCAGGCGGCAGCGGGCGCCGGCGGAAAACAGGATGTTGCCCAGCGCATCCGTCTCGATCAGCAGATCGGCGGCGGCGAAGGCGAATCCGACGAAGCGGTCCCGGTCACGGCTCGACTGAGGCCGGCGCGGCCCGAGGGTGCCGGCCGCCGGGTTCCCGACCGGGCCGATCACCGGGGTGGTGCGTCCTACAGTGTCCTGCGCCAGGGGTGTCGTCATGCGGTTGCAAATTGCATCAAAGTTTAGATAGTTTCGGCGTGAATGTGACTTAGAGTAACCAATGTCGACATGGGTTGAAAGCGCCGCGGCGGCCGATGACCTTCGGTGGGTGGAGACGCGACAATTTGTGACATCCTTGGCGTGCATATCATCCGGCCTGGGCGGCGATTTGCTGCTCCTTGGACATGCAAACAAAAAGGCCCCGCCGACCATGCGGTCGCGGGGCCTTGGCCTGATCAGGTGGCGGCGGTATCAGCGGCGCGGGAACAGCCGGTTGACATGGCCCATCTTCCGGCCCGGTCGGGCTTCCGCCTTGCCGTACAGATGCAGGCGGGCGCCGGGTTCCGCCAGGAGCTCCGGCCAGCGCAACACGTCGTCGCCGATCAGGTTGGTCATCTCGGCATCGGCGACGCGCTCCACCGACCCCAACGGCAGGCCGCAGACCGCGCGCACCAGCTGCTCGAACTGGCAGGTGGCGCAGGCATCCATGGTCCAGTGGCCGGAATTGTGCGGGCGAGGCGCCATCTCGTTGACGAGGACCGCGCCGTCGGCGGTGACGAACATCTCCACCGCCAGGACGCCGACGAGGTCCAGCGCTTCGGCGATGCGCCGGGCGATGCGGTCCGCTTCCGCCGCCGTCGCCGCCGAAACCCTGTCGGGGGAGGCGGGGGCGACGGTGACGTCGAGGATGCCGTCCTTGTGCCGGTTCTCCACCGCCGGATAGGCGACCATCGCGCTGTCGGCGCCGCGGGCGACGATCACCGATACCTCGCAGGCGAAGGTTACGAAGCCCTCGACGATGCCCTCGACGCCGGGCTTTCCGCCGCCGATGGCGCTCCACGCCGCCGCCGGGTCGCTGCCGGCCTCCAGCCGCGCCTGCCCCTTGCCGTCATAGCCGAGACGGGTGGATTTCAGGACGCAGCGCGGTCCGATCTCCGCCACCGCACGGGCGACCTCGTCGGCACCGTTCGCGGCGCGCCAAGGCGCGGTCGCGATGCCCAGCCGGTTGACGAAGCTCTTTTCCGCGATGCGGTCCTGCGCCACCGACAGCACGCCGGGGCCGGGATGCAGGTTGGTGAAGCGGCGCAGATGCTCCGCCGTCGCCACGGGGACATTCTCCCACTCCAGCGTCACCACGTCGACGGAGCGGGCGAAACGTTCGAGCGCGTCCAGATCGTCCCAACCGGCGACGGTCGCCGCGGCGCTGACCTGCGCCGCCGGGCTGTCCGCCGCATCGGGAGCATAGACATGGGTCTTGTAGCCCAGCCGGGCGGCGGCCAGCGCCGTCATCCGGCCGAGCTGCCCGGCACCCAGCATGCCGATGGTGGAACCGGGGGCGAGACGGGGCAGGGCGGCGCCCCTTTGATTGCCGGTCATGGCGTTGCGGCCTTCTCGCTGTCAGGTCGGATCATCGACGGGGACGTCGGCAACCGCCGCGGTCTGGCGCGCGCGCCAGCCGTCCAGCGCCTCGGCCACCGCCGGGTCCATCAGCGCGATGACCGAGCCGGCCAGCAGGGCGGCGTTGATGGCGCCGGCCTTGCCGATGGCCAGCGTGCCGACCGGGACGCCGCCCGGCATCTGCACGATCGACAGCAGGCTGTCCATGCCCTTCAGCGCGTGGCTTTCGACCGGAACGCCGAAGACCGGCAGCGGCGTCATCGACGCGGCCATGCCCGGCAGATGGGCGGCCCCGCCGGCGCCGGCGATCACCACCTTCAACCCGCGCGCCTTGGCGGTGGTGGCATACTCGACCAGCCGATGGGGCGTGCGGTGGGCGGAAACAATGCGGACCTCGTGCGGGATGCCCAGCGCGGCGAGGGTGTCGGCGGCGTGCTTCATGGTGGTCCAGTCCGACTGGCTGCCCATGATGATGCCGACCAGCGGCAGAACGCCGTCGGCCGCGATGTCGTTGGCCGGAACGGCGCTGTTCGGAGAGTGTTCGGCGGACACAGCTTGGCGCTTCCCTAAAGGTCCGGAAAGCGGCGCATTATAGGTGGAGTCGGGCCGCTGTCCAGAGCCGGCGCCGTTCCATGGCAGACCGCATGGCGAATCCGCCCCTTCTCTGCGACATCCCGGCCCTTCCGGCGGCACATGGTTCCACCTATGGTGCCGTGCTATATGATCAGGATAGACCCTAGGCAATTTCGGACCGGACCCGCCGCATGACCGACACCGTTCCCAGCGACGACCAGCGCAACGAGCACCGCGATATCCGCACCGCAATGGCGCAGGAACGGATGGCAGCCGTCGGCATCGACGAGGCGTCGATCGAGACGCTCGTGCGGACCTTCTATGGCAAGATCATGAAGGATGAGGTGCTGGGGCCCATCTTCGGCCGGGCCATCACCGATTGGGAACCGCATCTGCGCAAGATGATGGATTTCTGGTCGTCCATCGCCCTGCTGACCCAGCGCTATGACGGGCGCCCGATGCCGGTCCACATCTCGCTGGGGCTGGAGCCGAAGCATTTCGAACGCTGGCTCGGCCTGTTCCGCGAGACCGCCCACGAACTTTTCCCGCCCGAAGGCGCAAACTTCCTGATCGGCAAGGCGGAGAACATCGCCCGCAGCTTCCAGATGGGCATCCAGTTCTTCACGGTGCCGAAGAAAGGGTGAAGGATCCGCCTCGTGACCATGGCCGTCTCCCCGCCTTCGCGGGGACGACGCCCGTAGTCGCGTCCTGCGTTCGGCCAATTCCCTCTAAGCCCAATTTCCTCTAAGCCCAATTCCCTCTAAGCAATGATATCCGGCAGAAGCCGGCTTTCCAGGACCGTGATCTGGTCCTTCAGCATCAGCTTGCGCTTCTTCAGACGCTGCATCTGCAGCTGGTCGTAGGGCGCGCGTTCGGCGAGCCGGGCGATGACATCGTCCAGGTCGCGGTGCTCGCTGCGCAAGCTCGCCAGCTTTTCCTTCAAAATCTCTTGCTCGTTCATCGCGCCCGTGGGAAGTGGCCGTTGCCCCGGGTGGTTCGGGGGTGCTCTTGCGGGTGGCCCTTGGCTGGGCGGGCTGGACTATACCAGATTTCGCACGGAACGGCACGGTCAAACCACCGGTTTTGTCGTTTGGCATGAGGAACGCGCCGACCCTCCGGCCGAGCCATCCCACCTTTGCGGATGCGGGCAATGATTGCGGGAAATGTCTGTTCCGGTAACATGGTCCTCCATTTCAACAAACAGGCGAACGGGACGGGAACCCCTCAATGACTGCCCCAACGAAAGCCGGCAAGCGCATCGGCATCCTGACCAGCGGCGGCGACTGCGCCGGACTGAACGCCGTCATCCGTGCGGTGGTCCACCGCGCCACCGGCTATGGCTGGCAGGTGCTGGGCATCAAGGAAGGCACCCAGGGCCTGCTGCAGCGCCCGGTGCAATACCAGACGCTCGACCTGAGCTCCGTCGACGGCCACATGATGCGTCAGGGCGGCACCATCCTGGGCACGACCAACCGCGGCGATCCCTTTGCCTATCCGATGCCCGACGGCACGCTGAAGGACCGCTCGGACGAGATCATCGGCGGATACCGCGAACTCGGCCTGGACGCCCTGATCGGCATCGGCGGCGACGGAAGCTTCGCCATCCTGCACAAGCTTGCACAGAAGGGCGGCTTCCCGATGGTGGGCGTGCCCAAGACCATCGACAACGACCTGGGCAAGACCGAGGTGTCGGTCGGCTACGACACCGCCGTCGCCGTGGCGGTGGAGGCGCTCGACCGCCTGCAGCCCACCGCCGCCAGCCACCACCGCGTCATGGTGCTGGAGGTGATGGGCCGCGACGCCGGCCATATCGCCCTGGCGGCCGGCATCGCCGGCGGGGCCGACGTGATCCTGATCCCGGAAATCCCCTACACCATCGAGAACATCGCGGCGAAGATCCAGGAGGTCCGCAGCTCGGGCCGCAACTTCGCCCTTGTCGTGGTGTCGGAGGCGGTGAAGACGCTGGAGGGCACCGGGGTCAAGAAGGTGCTGCAGGGCGGCGAGAAGCGCTATGGCGGCATCGGCGACTATATCGGCGAGAAGATCTCCGACGCCACCGGTGCCGAGACACGCGTCACCGTTCTGGGCCATGTCCAGCGCGGCAGCATGCCCAGCCCGCGCGACCGGCTGATCGCCTCCGCCTTCGGTGTCCATGCCGTCGACCTGATCGCGGAGGGCAAGTTCAACCGCATGGTCGCCTGGTCGAATCGCAGCGTCATCGACGTGCCGATAACCGAGGCGATCGAGCATTACTCCTGCGTCGAGCTGGACGGGGCGCTGGTCAAGACCGCCCGCGGCCTGAACATCAGCTTCGGCGATTGAGCGGGACGGTGAACCCGTTCTGGGACTTCTCCCTGGCCGTCTACGGGCGGCCGGGGGTTCCGGCCCTTTGCCTGTTCCTGCAGGACCGGCGCGGCGTGGACGTCAATATGCTGCTGTTCGCCGCCTGGGCGGGGCTGGAGTGCGGCGTCCGCCTCTCCGAGGCCGAGCTTGCCCGCATCGATTCGGCGATTTCCGGCTGGCGGGAGGAGGTCGTGCGCCCCTTGCGGGCCCTGCGCCGCCGCGCCAAGGGTGAGGACGACGGATTCTACCGCCGCATGAAGGCCGCGGAGCTGGAGGCCGAGCGTGTCCAGCAGGACCGGCTTTTCGCCGCCGCCGGCTTCATGCCGCGGCCGGGCGGCAGCGCGGAGTCGGCGGCCCGCAACATGGCGCTGCTGGTGCCGGGCGGCGATCCGGCGCTGGACGAGTTGGCTGGGGTTCTCGCCGGCCGTTGAGCGGCTGCGCCCGGCGTCCTACCGGTTCAGGATCAGCTCGTTCGGATTGCGCACCGTGTCCGATACCAGGGTGGGTTTGCCGACGTAGAAGGCGCTGCAGCGCTTGCCGCTGACCAGGCGGGTCAGCGCCGCCTCCCACTCGCGGCCCTTGGGGCCGATGATGCGCAGTTTTAGCTGGTCTACCAGGGGAAAGACCTTGAACTGATCGATCTCGATCGGCTCGGAGGTCGCGGCGGTGAAGGCGTCCTGCTTCAGGGTCAGGGTCTTGCCGTTGATTTCCAGCGTGATGTCCTGCGCCCACGGGCAGCCGTTCGGCTTCGCGCCTTCGCTGGCGGTCGCTGGAGCCGTTCCGCCGATGCAGAGCGAGACCATGAGAGCGGCGGCGGCGATAACGCGGGACCGGCAGGCGCCGCGTCTGGAAAAGCCCCGGGCTGGGCGCGAGGTCATGATCCGCTCCTTGGAAGACGGCGCGGACAATAGCGATGCGTAAGTCCCAAGACAATCCGGGGAAAAGTCCGATTCTGTGACCGTTTGCGACGATTGGCGACGGTGCCCGGCCGGACTGGTGCCGTTGCCGCGGCGGCAACCAGTACTCTCCCCGGCTGGCCGGCTTGCGCGCTCTCCTCGAGGCGCCGGGCTGCAGCTTCTTCGGGTTGCCTGTTCCGGCGGCCATGCTCCCCGCGACTGGAATTCGGTCGCCGGGAGCATGGCCGCCGAGTTGGCGGTTCCGGTTCAGCGCTTCAAGCCGTTGCCATAGCGCGAGCAGTCGTAATCGTCCGTACCGGGTTCGGCCCGGCCGCCGTTGGAGGTGTTGTAGCGCGGATCGTCGCAGCGGCCGTTGCGCGCATAGGTCGAGTCGGAGCTGCCCGAGCCGAACAGGCCGCCGCCGCTGCTGCCGAACAGACCGCCGCCGCTGCCGCTGCTGCCGGTTTGGTTGCAGGCGGACAGCGCGAGGGGAGCCGCGACCAGGATCACAAGTGGAAGTGCAGTCTTCATGGCGTTCCCTACCTCTTGTCGGAGTGAGGAAAACTACTTTCCTTCGCTCACAACAGGGTAGGGCGCCCGGAAATTCCCGTCCTCGCCCTTGGGTACACGTTTGCGCGGTTTGCTTACTCGACCGGCTGGAACAGGCGGGTGGCGGGGTTGATCGCCCACATCTCGCCGGACTGGATGTCGAACCACCAGCCATGGATGTTCAGCGTCCCGGCCTCCACCCGCTCGCGCACGAAGGGGAAGGTCATCAGGTTGTCGACCGAGGCGCGGACCGCCGCCCGTTCGATCACCGCCGGGGTGTTCTGCAGCTTTTCCGCATCGGCCCGCGCCTGTTCGGAGCCTTCCGGCCCGACGTAGGGGTCGAGCGCGGAACCGGCGATCGACACCCAGGGGGACACGAAATCGTCGTCCGACTTCTGGCCGGCGCGCAAGCGGATCAGGCCCTGGATGCCGCCGCACTGGGCGTGGCCCAGCACGATGATCTCCTTCACCTGCAGCGACTTGACCGCATATTCGATGGCGGCCGAGGTGCCGTGATAGGCGCCGTCGGGCTGATAGGGCGGGACGAGGTTGGCGACGTTGCGCACGACGAACATCTCGCCGGGTTCCGCCATGGTCAGCAGGGCGGGGTCGACGCGGCTGTCGGAACAGCCGATCAGCAGAACTTCCGGGTGCTGCCCTTCGGTCGCCAGCTGGCGCATGCTGTCGGGTCGGCGTTCGTAATAGCGGGCGCGGAAGGCCTTGATGCCGGCCAGAAGCTGGCGGATGGGCTCGCTCGGTTGACTGCTGAAGGGCATGGTCGGCTTGTCCCCGTTACTGTCGGGCGGCGGAAGCGCCGGCTCCGCATCATTACGCATTGACAGCGGTATAACGGCATTGTGGCCGCCGTCCAAGCCGCCTGTTGCGGCGTCGCGGCGCGGGTCAGCCCTCCGCCGGACGCTCACCCCACCGGCGCAGATTTCCGGCATCCAGCCCGAACAGGTCCAGAACCCGTCCCACCGAATGGTCCACCAGATCGTCGAGGCTCTCCGGCCGCGCATAGAAGGCGGGGACCGGCGGCGCGATCACCGCACCCATTTCCGCCAGTGCGGTCATGGTGCGCAGATGGCCCAGATGCAGCGGCGTCTCCCGCACCATCAGAACCAGCCGCCGCCGCTCCTTCAGCGCCACGTCCGCCGCGCGGGTCAGCAGGGTGGAGGTGACCCCGCTGGCGATCTCGCTCATCGTGCGGACCGAACAGGGGGCGACCACCATTCCCAGCGTGCGGAAGCTGCCGCTGGAGATCGCAGCCCCGATATCGGCGGCGGAATAACTGACGTCGGCCAGCGCCCGCAGCTCCGCCACCTTCATGCTGGTCTCATGCGCCAGCGTCACTTCGGCGGACCGGCTGACGACCAGATGCGATTCGACGCCGATCCGCCGCAGCGTCTCCAGCATGCGGATACCGTAGATCACCCCCGACGCGCCGCTGATGCCGACGACGAGCCGGGGCGGAGGTGAGTTGCGGTCGGTCATCGCAGACCTTCATGCCCTTTCCCGCCAGGGGAGAGGGATGGCATCAGTGGGCGTCTTCCTGTTCGGAATAGCGGTCGTCGCCGTTGTTCTCGCCGTAGAAGTCCTCGGCGGCATCCTCCGGCGCGCGGGGCACGCCGCCCCGGCGGATGGCCAGCGCCAGCGCTTCCTCCAGCTCACGGCCGGAGCACAGGCCGAGCATGACCGGGCTGCGCGGCTTGATGTTGGCGACGTTCCAGTGGGTGCGGTCGCGCACCGCGGCGATGGTCGGCTTGGTGGTGCCGATCAGCCGGCAGACCTGGGCGTCCGACAGTTCCGGATGATGCTTCAGCAGCCAGGCGATGGCGTCGGGCTTGTCGCCGCGCTTGGTGATCGGGGTATAGCGCGGGCCCTTGGACCGGGAGGCGACCTGCGGCAGGTCGGCGACCAGCAGCTTCAGGCGCAGATCATGGTTCTTCTCGCAGCGCTCGATCTCATGCTTGGTCAGCTGGCCGTTGGCGATGGGGTCGAGCCCCACCATTCCGACCGCGACCTCGCCGTCGGCGATGGCCTGGACTTCCAGCGAATGCATGCCGCAGAAGGCGGCGATCTGCTCGAAGGACAAGGACGTGTTCTCGACCAGCCAAACGGCCGTCGCTTTCGGCATCAAGGGCAGTGCCATCATCCCTCCTGACAACTCTTCACCGGCCGCACCCGCTGGCGGGTGGTGCGGCCGGTCGTTCAAACTGGTTATGCGGCGCGAGAGCGGTTCCGCGATACCGGGGCGTTCGCCCCATCCTCGTCACCACGATATAGGGCGAATACGCGGTCCGCGTAAGCATGCTTGCGCAGGCGCACCGGGAAATCCCGGCCGCCCGCTCGCCTCTGCTAACCCGTCTTGGCAGCCCAAGGCAAGCGCGACGGAGCCGCATCGGCAAAGAAAGCGCAAAATGCGGTCCGGTTTTGCCTCCCGGACCGCCCAGGCCGGCGGCTCAGGCCGCGTCCGGCCCGACCGTCAGCACGATCTTGCCGATATGGGTGCTGCTTTCCATCAGGCGATGGGCTTCGGCGGCTTCATCCAGCGGGAAGGTGCAGTGGATCTGCGGCTTGATGCTGCCGGATTCCAGCAGCGGCCAGACATGCTCGCGCAGGGCGGCGGCAATGCGGCCCTTCTCCGCCACCGGACGCGCGCGCAGCGTCGACCCGGTCAGCGTCAGCCGCTTGGTCATCACCGGCGCCATGTTCAGCGACACCTTCGCCCCCTGCAGGAAGGCGATGGAGACGTGGCGGCCGTCCGCCGCCATGATGTCGATGTCGCGGGCGATGTAGTCGCCGCCGACCATGTCCAGCACCACGTCGACGCCGCGTCCACCGGTCGCCTCGCGGATCACGGCGACGAAATCCTCGGTCTTGTAGTTGATGGCCCGGTCGGCGCCGAGCTGTTCGCAGGCGCGGCACTTGTCGTCGCTGCCGGCGGTGGTGAAGACGGTGGCGCCGAAGGCCTTCGCCAGCTGGATCGCCGTGGTGCCGATGCCGCTCGACCCGCCATGGATCAGCAGTGTCTCGCCGCGCTTCAGGGCGCCGCGCTCGAACACGTTGGTCCAGACGGTGAAGAAGGTTTCCGGCACCGCCGCCGCCTCGACCATCGACAGCGATCCGGGCACCGGCAGGGCCTGCACCGCCGGCACCGTGCAGTATTCGGCATAGCCGCCCCCGGCAACGAGCGCGCAGACCCTGTCGCCGCTGGCCCAGTTCTCCACACCCTCGCCGATGGCGATGACCGTGCCGGACAGTTCCAGCCCCGGCAGGTCGGAGGCGCCCGGCGGCGGGTCGTAGCGGCCCTGGCGCTGCAGGGTGTCGGGACGGTTCACGCCGGCGGCGGCGACCTCCACCAGGATCTCGCCGGGGCCCGGCACCGGGGCGGGGCGGCGGGCGGGGCGCAGCACCTCCGGCCCGCCGGGCTCAGTGATCTCGACGCAGCGCATGCTGTCGGGCAAGGCGAGTCCCATGGCGTTCTTCCCTTCTTATCCGTGATCGGGCAGGCGTTTGCCGGCACCGGTGCATTGGAATTGTCCGGCTCGAAAGGTAGATTTGACCGACCGGCCTGACAAGGCGAAGGCGAAACACGCGGCAGGGAAGGGAACCAAGCCATGGCCATCGACGACCGTTTCGAGGATCTGGAGCCGCGAAAGGCCAAGCCGGCGCCGAAGGATTTGACCGTGATGGGCGTGGCTGAGCTCGAGGCCTACATCGCCACGCTGCAGGCGGAGATCGAACGCGCCCGCGCAGCCATCGCGGCGAAGCAGGCGCAGAAATCGGCGGCGGAGGCGTTCTTCAAGAAGGGCTGATTGCAAGAAAAGCTGACGGAAAAGCCCTCCCCAGCGGGCGGGAGAGGGCTTCCTCCAGATTATCGGCGCTCACCGTCCCGGGCCGACCAGATCGCGGTAGCAATGCCAGGAGGCGTGACCGATCACCGGCAGCGCGATCGCCAGACCGAGGAAGGCGGTGACCATTCCGGCGCTCATGAACAGGGCGATCAGGAAGCCCCAGGCGATCATCGGCCGGATATTCGCCCGCACGACGGCGACGCTGGTCGCCATCGCGGTGAAGACGTCGGTGTCGCGGTCCAGCAGCATCGGGATCGACACCACGGCGATGGAGAAGACCGCGGTCGCGATGACCCCGCCGAACAGCGTGCCGGTCAGCAGGAACGGGATGGTCTCGGCCGAGAAGAAGATGCGGTCGACCAGATGGTCCAGCGCCGGCGGCTCGCCCGAGAAGAACAGGGCGAAGATCAGGAAGGCGATGCGGATCCATGCCAGCATCGCCAGCATCAGGACCAACCCGATCCCGGCGATCTGCACCCCGTTACGGCGATAAACCGCGGCCACCTTGCCGAAGCTCGGCCGTTCGCCGAGTTCCAGCAGCCGGCTGGTCTCATAGAGCCCGACCGCCAGAAGCGGGCCGACCAGCATGAAGCCGGCCGCCATCGGCAGCAGCAGGTATTCCATGTCCAGCATCGAAAGCCCGACCACGAGGACGAAGCTGGAGATCACCGCCAGCGCGCCATAGGCGAAGCTGATGGTTGGGGCCGCCATCATGTCCTGCCAGGCCGACGCCAGCCAGACCCAGGGGCGGTCGGTCTCAACTTCCCGGATCGGCGGCAGCCAAGCAGGAGTTTGGGCAGGAGTTTGGGCAGGAGTCTGGGTTTGAGGCGTTTGAACGGATCCGCGAAACGACGTCATGTCGACCATGGTGACGGCTCTCCCCAACTGCCAAGGAATGCGCCCGCCGGCGCCCTTGGAAGGCACTGTCACATGATCGGCCCGATAGTCGCAATAGGGAACTATTGGGGTATCCAATAGTAACAAAAGCGCTGAGGTTATTCCCAGTGCAAAGCTGGGTCTTTACCGTGCTTTGGGACGAACGGGTCAGCTTTCGTCGTCAAGCCTATGTCCGTCCAAAGTCTGAGTGCGTCGCTCGGCCTCTTTGCGATCGCGTTCCTTCTCGGCCTTGGTGCGGCCGAATCGAGCCCGATTCGCTTCGGCTTCCTTCGCGCGTTCCGCCCTTTCACGGGTCTTGCGGAAGCGATTGAGGTTGACCACGTCGCCCATGGCACGGTCTCCGGCGGCTGAAACTGGGTTTTCGGGGTCGCGCGGCCGGATGGGGCGGCGGCGCGCGGAGAATATCCGGGGAAAAAATCGGACAGATCCCAACTTGGCCGTGGGATTGCCCAAATTGCTTGTTTCTTCTGCGGGCGCTAGCTTACCGAAGGACTGCCCTCATCGGAAGCCGCCATCGGATCACGACCGGCGCGGAAGGTGAGCGGCAGCGAAGGCAAGCGCACGTCGGTTCGTATCCCATGCGGGCGCGGGCCGGTGCCGGTCGATGGCGGCGGCGTGGTATCAATGACGTGGCAAAGGGGCACGGCCGAGGATAAGGCCGGCGCAGGGAAGGCGGACACCCGGTGAAGAAGATCCTGATCGCTGCACTGGCCGGACTGGTGGTTCTGGCCGGCATCCTGTTGGCAGCGCCGAGCCTGATCGATTGGAACGCCTATAAGGGCACCATCGCCGAGCGTGTGTCGCAGGCGACCGGGCGCCAGGTGGAATTGCGGGGGGACGTCGGCTTCACCCTGCTGCCGTCGCCGGCGCTGACGGTGCGCGACGCCCGGCTCGCCAACGCCCCCGGCGCCGCCGAGCCCGACATGGTGCGGCTGAAGAAGCTGGATGCCCGCGTCGCGCTCGGCCCCCTGCTGAGCGGCCGCATCCAGGTGGAGAGCATCACGCTGGTCGATCCGACCTTCGTGGTGGAGGTCCTGATGGACGGCGGGATCAATTGGGACATGTCCACCACCGGCAGCAGGCCCGGCGACGGGCTCGGCGCCGCCGAAGGTCTGGTGTCCGCCGTCAGCTTCGATCAGGTCCTGATCGACAACGGCACCTTGATCTACCGCGACAACCGCAACGGCCGGACCGAGACGGTGGAGGGGCTGAACGCCCGCATCGCCGCCGGCAGCCTGAACGGCCCCTTCCAGATTCAGGGCGATTTCCGTTTCCGCGGCCTGCCCCTTCACGGCGAGGCGACCGCCGGCCGCTTCACCGAAGGGGCGGCGGTGCCGGTGCGGGCCACCCTGTCGATGCCCCATACCGACGCGACGCTCCGTTTCGCCGGCATCCTGACCGGCGGCGGCGGATCGAAGGTGCAGGGCGACCTTCGCGCCGAAGGCAGCGACTTCGCCAAGCTGGTGGATGCGCGCCGGCCGGCGGCGCTGGCCCAGCCCTTCAGCCTGCGCGCGACGGTGGAGGCGGGAACCAGCCTCGCGACCTTCTCCAGCCTGGAAGCCCAGCTTGGCGACACCCGCGCGACCGGAAACGCCACCCTGCGGGCCGGCGACCCTGCCAAGCGCGAGGCGCCGCGGACCGAACTGACGCTCGCCGTCAATCGGCTTGACCTGGATTCCTGGCTGGCGCGGGGCGGGCAGGGCGGCGCGGCGAGCGGCTCCGCCGCCACGGCTCCGGCAAACCCCGCGACCGGCGACGCCAAGCAGTCGGGCCCGTCCTTCGCCCTGCCGATGGGTGTGGAGGCCAAGCTGGACGTGGCCGTCGACGCCATGAGCTACAATGGCGGGGTGGTGCGCCAGGGCCGGGTCGAGGCGAGCCTGACCGACGGCCGGCTGAACATCGACCGCATCAGCGCCCTGCTGCCCGGCGGCTCCGATTTCGTCGCGGCGGGGGAGGTGACCACGCCGGGCGGCCTGCCGACGATCGACATGCGGATGGAGGCGAATGCCGACAACCTGCGCGCCCTGCTGGAATGGGCGAAGCTGGATGTCCAATCCGTTCCCGCCGACCGGCTGCGCCGTGCCTCGCTCGCCGCCCGTCTGCAGGGCCATGCCGACCGCTTCGAGATATCGGGCATCGATTTCCGCTTCGACAGCAGCCGGCTGAGCGGTGCGATCGCCTATGTCGACCGCGGCCGTCCCGCCTTCGGAGCGCGCCTCGAACTCGACCGCCTGTATCTCGACGGCTACCTGCCGGCCGATCAGGCCACTGCCCAGCCCGCCGCTGCCGGCGCCACCCA
Organism: Azospirillum ramasamyi; assembly: GCF_003233655.1. Taxonomy (NCBI): domain Bacteria; kingdom Pseudomonadati; phylum Pseudomonadota; class Alphaproteobacteria; order Rhodospirillales; family Azospirillaceae; genus Azospirillum; species Azospirillum ramasamyi. Next base: position 1,174,813 of record NZ_CP029829.1, on the reverse strand, counting down.
GCCGGCGGCGGCGCGCGCGGCGGGGCCGCGGTCCGGTTCCGCCGCCACGCCGCTGCCGCAGCGGCTTCTCGGCCTCGCCGACGCCAACCTCGACTTGCGGATCGGGCAGTTGACCGTGGGCGGCCTGCCGGTCCAGGGGCTGCATCTGGATGCGACGGTCGCTTCCGGCGCGCTGACGGTGCGCGAAGCCAAGGTGGACAACATCGCCGGCCTGACCGCGCGGGTGGACGGGCAGGTCGCCAGCCTGATGCCGCTGCGCGGCGTGAACATCGCCCTGGCGGCGGAGGCCAAATCGCTCGGCGGGCTGCCCAGCGCCGTCGCCTGGCCGCCCGGCTTGCCGGCGCCGGAACGGCTGGGCGCGATCAGTGCCAAGGCCCGGCTTGCCGGCGACGGCGAGCGGCTGGCGGTCGAGGCATCCGCCGGTATGCTTGACGGCACGTTGGAGGCCGGGGGCGCCGTCCTGGGGCTCGACCGCACGCCCAGCGCCGACCTGAAGCTGCGCGTGACCCACCCGGAAATGGGACGCATCGCGGCGCTGTTCGCCGACCGTGGGCTGGCCCGCGCCCTCGGCCCGCTGGACCTCTATGGCGAACTGACCGGGAATGCGACCTCGCCGGTGCTGAACAACCTGCAGGGAATGGTCGCCGGCGTGCCGGTGCGCGGCAGGCTGGCGCTCGACCGCAAGCCGGCGCGGCCGGCCTTGCAGGCCGATCTGCAGACCGGCGACCTCGACCTCGACCGCTTGCGCAACGCGCCGCTGGTGGGCGATGGCGCCGGCCGCAATGCGGGGGCACCCGCCGGCGATCCGGCCGCCGTCCCGCCCGCCGATCCGCTGGCGGATCTCGGCTGGATGCAAGCGGCGGACGGTCGGCTCGCGCTCACCGCCACCTCGCTGACGTTGGGCGGGCAGCGCATCGCGCAGCCGGCGCTGAGGGCGACGCTCTCCGGCGGGACCGCGATCCTGGAGCAGTTGGACGGCGAATGGCAGGGCGGCCAGATCGGCGTCAGCGGCCGTCTCGCCACCGTTCCGGGGCAGGAGCCGAAGCTCGACGCCGACATCACCGTCATCAAGGCCGACCTCGGCACCGCACTGTCCGGATTCGCCGGGCTGGGGTTCAATGGCGGGACGATGGATCTCGACATGACCGTCTCCGGCAGCGGCAATGGCGACGCGCTGGCGCGCAGCCTGACCGGCCGCGGCCGGGCGGTGGCATCGGGTGGCGTGCTGCGCGGTGTCGATCTCGCGGCGCTGCGCAACCGGCTGGCCGGGGTGGAGCGCGCGCAGGAGGTGCTCGGCGCCGTCGCCGGTGCTCTGCAGGGTGGAGAGACCAAGCTGGACCGGCTGGACGCCCGCTTCGCCATCGAGAATGGGGTGATTCGCGCCGACGACGCCCGCCTGACCACCACTCCCGCCGACGGCACGCTGGCCGGCACGGTGTCGCTGCCCGACGAGCGGGTGGATTTGGGGTTGACCCTTAAGGTGAGGGCTGACGGCGACCTGCCGCCGCTGACGCTGCGCATCGCCGGTCCCTGGGACGCGCCGACCCAGACTCTGGACCTGAAGGCCCTGCGTGACCGCTTCAATGCGGCTTCCCCGGCCGGTCCAGCGGTCCGCCCGTGAGGTCCGCCGCATGCCACGGCTGCGCACCGCGGTACGCCTGTAAGGGGCCAAGGGCGTTGAAGTCGCGGCGCGCGGCGTCCATAATGAACGAACGGTAACCGGAAGTTAGAGCCGATGCAGGTGGACAACAGGATTTTGGACGATCTCGCCCGTGTGGCGGGTGGCGCTCTCGGCGCCTTCTCGTCCTTGCGCGAAGAGGCCGAAGGTCAGCTGCGCGCTCAACTCGAACGCGTTCTGTCGCGGATGGACGTGGTCAGCCGCGAGGAATACGAGGCCGTCCGCGCCATGGCCGCCAAGGCCCGCGAGGAGCAGGAGGCGATGGCCGAGCGGCTTGCCGCGCTGGAGGCCACCGTCGCGACGCTGACCGCCGGGCAATCACCTCTTCCGGTCGTGGTCGAGCCGGCCGGCGTTCCGGCGGTGGCCGACACCGATCCGGCGACTCCCGCGCCGGCGAAGCCCGCCGCGGATGCCGGCGGCACAGGGACCACGGGCACAGGGCCCGCCGCGTCCTGAGCATCTGGGCAGCCGCACCACCCGGCACCCCTCCCGTCATCGTACCGGCCTGTGCCGCCATCGGCGGCCCGGCCCGATCCTGGCCGGTTGACGACCCGAACGTCGGCCGGTCGGAACGCTGACCGGGTGCCGATGCGGGCGGACGCCGCGTGCCGATGCTCGTCTTTTCATCACCTTCGGGGTATTGGCCCGGACCCGCGCGGTTTCACAGGCGCGTCTTCTGGTCCGGGGGAACGGTACCGCCCATTGCGCCTTCACAGGAGGACGCTGACATGTCGGCAGTAGCCGTCGAAACCACCACTTCCGCCCACAATCCGCTCGACGTGGTCGAGGAGATCGTAACCGCCAACGAATGGCCCTTCGATCGCGCCACCGAGGACGAGCTTGTCGTAGAGATCGGCGGGCGCTGGTGCGATTACCGGCTCTATTTCGTCTGGCAGCCCGATGTCAGCGCAATGCAGTTCTCCTGCCAGTTCGACATGAAGGTTCAGGCCGCCCGCCGCACCGCCGTCGCCGAACTGCTGGCGGAGGTGAACGGCCGCATGTGGCTGGGCCATTTCGACGTTTGCTCGGAGGAGCATACGCCGATGTTCCGCCAGACCATGCTGCTGCGCGGGTCGCGCGGCGCAGCGGTGGAACAGCTGGAGGATCTGGTGGAGATCGCCCTGTCGGAGTGCGAGCGCTTCTATCCGGCCTTCCAGTTCGTGATCTGGGGCGGCAAATCCGCGCCGGAGGCGGTGTCCGCCGCCATTCTCGACACCATGGGCGAAGCGTAAGCCTTGAGGCGGGCATCAACATTTGCATTTGCATGAACAGGGGGGAAGTCGGGGTCATGACGGCGGAAACGGGTGCGTCGCTGCTGCTGGTCGGTTGCGGGAAGATGGGCGGGGCGATGCTGGACGGCTGGCTTGCCGCCGGAACCGCTTCGCGCGTCGTGGTGGTCGACCGGGCCGGTCTGCCGGAGCGGCTCTCCGGTGACGCGCGGGTCTCGCTGGCGTCGGGCGCGGACACCCTGCCGGACGGCTTCGTTCCCGATGTCGTGGTTCTGGCGGTCAAGCCGCAGGTGATGGAGGAGGCGCTGCCGGCCTACCGGGCGCTGGTCCGTCCCGGCACCGTCTTCCTGTCGATCGCCGCCGGCAAGACCATCGCCTATTTCGAACGGCTGCTGGGGGAGGGGGCGGTCCTCGTCCGCTCCATGCCCAACACGCCGGCCGCCGTCGGCCGCGGCATGACCGTGGCGGTGCCCAACGCCCATGTCAGCGCCGCCCAGCGCGACCTGTCCGACCGGCTGCTGCGCGCCGTCGGCGACGTCGCCTGGGTCGAGGATGAAGGTCTGCTGGATCCCGTCACCGCGGTGTCCGGCAGCGGCCCCGCCTATGTCTTCTTCCTGGTCGAGGCGATGGCCAAGGCCGGCGAGGCAGCGGGTCTGCCGGCCGATCTGGCGATGCGGCTCGCCCGCGCCACGGTTTCGGGGGCCGGCGCGCTGCTCGACGCCTCGCCGCAGGAGGCCGCCGACCTGCGCAAGGCGGTGACCAGCCCCAACGGCACCACCCAGGCCGCGCTGGAGGTGCTGATGGCGCCGGACGGACTGCAGCCGGTGATGACCGCCGCCATCGCCGCCGCCACCCGGCGGTCGCGCGAGCTTGCCGGTTGATGGGGGTGGAAATGACGACGACGCTCAGCCCCTCCGCCGCCCGCGTCCAGTCTCTGTTGGACGACATCGGCCTCGGCCACCGCGTGATCGAGCATGAAGGCAGCACCCGCACCTCGGAGGACGCCGCCAACTCGGTCGGTTGCGAGGTGGCGCAGATCGCCAAGTCGCTGATCTTCCGCACCAAGGAGACCGGGCGCCCGGTTCTGGTCGTCGCCAGCGGCGCCAACCGGGTGGACGAGAAGGCGGTCGGCCGCCTGCTCGGCGAGAAGATCGAGCGCGCCGACCCGGAGTTCGTCCGCGAGTCGACCGGATTCGCCATCGGCGGCGTTCCGCCCATCGGCCATGCCGTCCCGCCTCTGGTGCTGATCGACGACGACCTGCTGCGGCTGGAAACCATCTGGGCCGCCGCCGGCACGCCGAACGCGGTGTTCCGCCTGACCCCCGCCGATCTGGTCAGCATGACCGGCGGACGGGTGGAGACCGTGCGCAAGGCGTGACGTTTTTTGTGGGACGGGTGACGTTCGCCCGTCCGCGCACCACCTTATGACGCGATCCCTGTCGCCTGGAGGTGGTGCCATGTCCGACATGTCGTCCGACAAGCCTGAAGACAACAGCTTCCGCTCCGATCCTACCGACCCGGACTCCCTCGATCGCACCGTGGCCGCCGCGGCGATGCGTCTGGCCGCCGAGAAGGGGTGGCGCCGCGTCGGGCTGCTGGAGATCGCGCGCGCCGCCGGCATCCCGCTGTCCCGCTTCCATCACCGCTATCGCGGGCGCGCCGACGTGCTGGCGGCGGTGTCGCGCGTCGCCGACGCCACGGTGCTGGCCGGGGATGTCGCCGCCGACCCGACCGAATCGGCGCGCGACAGGCTGTTCGACGTGATGATGCGCCGATTCGATGCGCTGCGTCCCTTCCGCGACGGGCTGCGCGCGGTGCTGCGCGACCTTCCGGCCGATCCGGCGACCGCGCTGGCTTTTTCCTGCGCCTTCGGCCGTTCAATGGCCTGGATGCTGCGCGCCGCGGGGATCGATCCCGATCAGCGTGGCGGCGCGGCTCTCGTCGCCGGGCTCGGCACCGTGCAGGCGCGGGTGATGCGCGTCTTCCTGAACGACGATACCGCCGACCTGTCGCGTACCATGGCGGCGCTCGACAGCGCGCTGCGCAGGGCGGAGCGCTGGGGTGCGACCTTCTGTCGCTGGTCCGGCCGCCGAGGGCCGCATGGCCGGGGAACCGGGCCGGCTTCCATGGCATCAACGGCTTAGATTATGTTCGCCATGCGGAGGGTAGGGTGGAGCGGCGGATTTTCCCGCCAAGGTTACGCTGCGCCGCAAAATCCGCATTGACTAGCATTTGGGCAATCTGCATATTCTGCCTGTCAATGTTGCGTCGCAACATGCCCGGATTGCGATGCGGGCAGCAAACACTGATGCTGGGATGAGAAACATGGCCAAGACGAGCGGTAACCCCTTCCTCGAATTCGATCCGTCCAAGCTGATCGGCGACCTCAAGGTTCCGGGCGTCGACATCGAGACCATCATCGCCAGCCAGCGCAAGAACATCGAGGCGGTGACCGCCGCCAACCAGCTGGCTTATGAAGGTTTCCAGGCCATCGTCCGCCGTCAGGCCGAAGTGCTGCGCAACGTGACCGAGGACGTGAACCGCGCCGTCGGTGAGCTGACCGCCGCCGGCACGCCGGAGGAGAAGGCCGCCAAGCAGGCCGATCTGGTGAAGGCCGCCTTCGAGAAGTCGCTGGCCAACATCCGCGAGCTGAGCGAGATGATCGCCAAGTCGAACACCGAGGCCGCCGAGATCCTGACCAAGCGCGTGTCGGACAGCCTGGACGAGGTCAAGGCCGCCATCGCCAAGACGAAGGGCTGATCGGCCTCCGGTTCCACCGGATTCTGCGAAGAGGGGTCGCCGTCGGCGGCCCCTTTTCATGTCCGGCCGCGGGGTTCCCGGACCGGGACGGGCGCGCTACCCTGGCGCCGGTTCTCAACCGGATCGGAACAGCCATGACCATTTCCTACGACGACTTCGCCAAGGTCGACATCCGCGTCGGCACCATCCGCGCGGTGGAATTCTTCCCGGAGGCGCGCAAGCCGGCCTACAAGCTGACCATCGATTTCGGCGGCGACATCGGAACGAAGCGCAGTTCGGCGCAGATCACCAGCCATTACGCCGCCGACGCGCTGATCGGCTGCCAAGTGCTGGCCGTGGTGAATTTTCCTCCCAAGCGCATCGGCCCCTTCACCAGCGAAGTGCTGTGCCTTGGCCTGCCCGATGCCGAAGGTGCGGTGGTGCTGGTCGGCCCCGATCATGAGGTGCCGGACGGCGCGCGGCTGTTCTGACGGCGACAGATTCGGTCATGCTTCGGGTTCAAAAGAAACCCTTAGAGGCCGAAAGACTTCGCTCTGATCATCGCGACAAGCAGTCGCAGGGCTCTCGAGTATTTTAAATGAATGCGGTCTAAACCTGGATGGCATAGTGCGCGTACGACTGTGTACTCGCACTTGCAAACTGTTTCCTGGTGGATGGCGCTCATGGATGCCCTGCGCAGCTTTGTCGGCCGGCTTTCGATCTCCACGAAAGTCACCGTGTTGAACCTCTTCGGCATGTTGATCCTCAGCACGGCGATCCTGTTCGCGATCGGGCAGGTGATCGTCCGTGACCTGGAACGGCAGGCGATCGAGATGCAGCGCCTGAGCATGGACATCGCCTGGTCGGCGCTGAACGAGCGCGGGAGTTCCTTCACCGTCGCCGACGGCAAGCTGCTGCTCGACGGTGTCGTGATGAACGACAACAACTTCGTGGTCGACAAGATCAAGCGCATCACCGGCGGGACCGCGACCCTGTTCCTGGGCGACCGCCGAATCGCCACCAACGTGATGGGTGCCGACGGCACCCGCGCCGTCGGCACCACGCTGGCCCAGGGCCCCGCTTACGATTCGGTGTTGCGCCTGGGCGTCCCCTTCCGCGGCATGGTCGAGATTCTGGGCGAGCCCTATTACGCCGCCTACGACCCGATCAAGGACAAGGCCGGCAACCCGGTCGGCATCCTCTATGTCGGCATCAAGAAGGCGGAAGTGTTCAAGACCTTCGACGACAGCATGCGATTCGCGACGATGCTGGTCGTGCTTTGCGCCGCCGCGCTTGCGGTGCCGGGCTACCTGGTATCGCGCCGGCTGTTGCGTCCGCTGGGCCAGCTCAGCCGGGTGATGACGGCGCTGTCCTCCGGCGATCTGACCGCCGAGGTGGCGGGGGCGAAGCGCCTGGACGAGATCGGCGCGATGTCGTGCTCCGTCCTGGTCTTCCGCGACGGCATGGCCGAGGCGGAGCGGCTGCGGGCCGAGCAGGAGCAGCAGCGTGTCCAGGGAGAGGCGCAGAAGCGCAGGGCCCTGCAGTCGATGGCCGACACGGTGGAGCAGGAAAGCCGCGGTGCGGTCGAGCGTGTCGCCGCCCGTACCCAGGAGATGGACCGCAACGCCGGCGCGATGGCGAATTCGGCCGGGTTGGTCGGTTCCAACGCCCAGAATGTCGCCGCCGCCGCGGCGCAGGCCCTCAGCAACGCCCAGGCGGTCGCATCGGCTGCGGAGCAGCTGACGGCCTCCATCGAGGAGATCGGGAGCCAGGTCGGACATGCCGCCAGCGTCACCCGTGCCGCCGTCGCCGCCAGCGAACAGACCGAGAGCACCATTGAATCGCTGTCCTCCGCCGTTGGCCGCATCGGCGACGTGGCGGAGCTGATCCAGGGGATCGCCGCCCAGACCAATCTGCTGGCGCTGAACGCGACAATCGAGGCGGCGCGGGCCGGGGAGGCGGGAAAGGGCTTCGCCGTCGTCGCCAACGAGGTGAAGAATCTGGCCAACCAGACGTCGCGCTCCACCGAGGAGATCTCGCGCCTGATCGCGGAGATTCAGTCCGTTACCGCCCGCAGCGTGGAGGAGGTGCGCAACATCAGCCGCACCATCGGCGAGATCGACGCCATCTCCGGCACTGTTGCCGCGGCGGTCGAGCAGCAGGCCTCGGCGACCCAGGAAATCTCGCGCAATGTCGGCCAGACGGCCAGTGCCGCCACCGACGTATCGACCCGCATCGACGAGGTGTCGCGCGAGGCCAAGGTGACGGAGGAGCGCGCCGACCTGCTGCGGACCGGCGCATCGGAGGTCACCCACAGCATCGATGAACTGATGCATGTGCTGGTTCGGGCGGTGCGCACGGCGACGGATGATGTCGACCGCCGCAGCCTGCCGCGTTACCTGGTGGATGCTCCCTGCACGGTGGAGGGGCCGGAGGGCCGGCTGACCGTGCGGCTGCACGACATCTCCCGCCACGGCGCCGCTTTGACCGACGCCGACGCCATCGGCGGCCGAGGCACGCTGCTGCTCGACAGCCTGGGCGTGGCGCTGCCCTTCGAGGCCTTCACCCGAGAGGAGGGGGTGGTGCGTGTCCGCTTCAGGCTTGCCGAGATCGACCGGCAGGCTTTCGAAGCCTGCTTCGGCCGCTTCGAGGAAGCGATGGCGAGTCGGCGTCTGGCTTCCTGAAGTCCAGCTTCCTGACGTCCGGCCTCACGTTCGGCTGGCTGAGCGGAAGTGCTTGGGCCGCCACGGGGGGCGGCAATGGGAGCATTCCCGAACGGTGGGGCCGGGGCTCAGGCCCCGGCGCGCCGGGTTGCCGCCGCATGCATGTGCGGCGGAGTCATGCCGGACCGTGCCTGCTCCAGGGCGCCCTGCTGCCGTGCGGCGAAGACGCCGGCTTCCGTCCGGTTGCGGAAGTGCAGCTTCGACAGCACGCTGCGCACCATCGACTTGATCACCGCCTCCGAAAGGTCGAGGGCATTGGCGATGGTCCGGTTGTTCATGCCTTCGCCCAGCAGGCGCAGGGTCTCGAACTCCGGGTCGGACAGCCGCGGCAGCAGCGTCAGGCGGATTTCGTCCACGCCCAGCCGCGACAGGAACTGCTTGGGCATCAGGCAATGCCCTTCCAGACCGAGATCCAGCAGTTCGTTGATGCGGTCGACGTTCAGATCCTCGAACACCCAGGCATCGGCGAAGGCCAGGATATGGGCGGCGTCCAGCAGCTCGCGCGAGGACAGCACCACGACGATCCGCGACCGGCGGGACAGCCGGAGATAGACCATCGGTTCGTTTTCGCGAAGCGCGGTGAACTGCTGTAGGCCGATCAGGATGGCATCCGGCGTCAGCGCGCTCTGGGTCAGCTCCCCGATGTCGTGCAGAACCGTCACGCGGTGGCGTCCGCCGCGGTCGAGCTGCTGCACCACGTTCTCGGTCAGCGCGTTGTTGTCGAGAATCAGGCAGACATGCATGGGAGTCACCGCGTTGCGGGTCTGGTGAGATGCTTTCTCATGGGCGTACTCATGGTGTGTGTGCATGGGTCAGCTCTGTCTGGAGGAGGCATCCACGGCCGGCCCGGCTTGGGGCGTCGCCGCCTGCATCTAAGGGTTGAAACGGAGTCCGGCCGGTTGGCCCAGGCACGTCTTCGGTCAAGATCAAAGCGGTTATGGGAAATTTCCTTGCCAACTATTTCTTCGTTGCCCGCAATCCGTCGGTCATTCCCGCGAGGGAAATCCTGATCGCACCGCGTGATTTAGAAATGAACTGAGCTCCGCGTAAATCAGGCGATGGATGATCAGCCAAGATCGCTTTTCGTCTCCTTGTTGGTCGCCCCAGGTTTCGAGACGGTAACACCTATGGAATGATGTGTGCTGGCTGGGTCACACGGGAATGCGCGTTGGTACAGGCATCCTTCAGGGCTATCCATTCGGTTTGGTTGCGGTTTTCCTTCCTCTCTTGCGCAGCCGAATCGGTGTTAAGCGGCCGACCGACACACGAACGCCACAAAGAGGGCAAGGTTCCAGAAAAATTCCCGTCGCTAATGGAGACAACAGGTCCCAATTCGAATAATCCCAATAGGGGAAAGTGAATCCGTTGGGCCTGACCGGTAAGGACATTCGCATCCGCAGCAGAATCTATGACCTTCGTCGGAAGCGTTGCTTTGGCCGGCCATAACCTATGGTCCCTCGAATGGGGATGGCGGCCTCGAATGACCTATGGCCCTTGTCCGGATACAGAGGCTCTTCCGATCGTGGTATCAGATACCCAACACAGCGAAAACAAGCCAACAACGGCGGACGGCCTTCCGGCCGAAACGGCAGGAGGCCGGCAACGCGATCAACCACCAGGCCGGTGAAGTGGACCGGTGAGGTGGGCCGGTGACGTGGAGTGAAATGGGGTGATCCGGGTGCCGCGGGGGCGCATCGGAGAAAAACGACAACTGTCCAGGCGTGATCCGGCCCTCATCGGCCGGGCCGGAGCCGGCGAGCGAGGATGACGGGGATCATGAAGATTCTGATCGGGGATGACCATCTGCTGTTCCGTGAAGGCCTGCGGCGGTTGCTCGAGCAGTTGCAGGGCGACGCCAGCTTCGTCGAGGCCGGAACCTTCGACGAGGTGCTGGACCAGTGCCGCGCCGGCGGCACCTTCGACATCATCCTGATGGACCTGCATATGCCGAACTGGCCGGGTTTCGATGGACTGCGCGAAATCCAGGCGCTGCAGCCCGGCGTGCCGGTGGTCGTGGTCTCCGCCTCGGAAGCGCTGGGTGACATTCGCGGCGCTCTCGACCACGGCGCGACCGGTTACATCCCGAAGTCGAGCAGCGTGAAGGTCATGATGGGCGCCCTGAACCTCGTGTTCTCGGGCGGCATCTACCTGCCGCCGGGTGCGCTCACCGCCAGCATGGAGGCCGCGCCGCGCCGCCGCACGGTGGAGGTCGCCGACCGCAGCGCCGGCTACGGCCTGACCCAGCGCCAGCGCGAAGTGCTGGAATGCCTGCGCCTGGGCAAGTCGAACAAGCAGATCGCTTATGAGTTGGGCCTGTCGGAAGGCACCGTGAAGATCCACGTCACGGCGATCTTCAAGTCGCTGGGCGTCAAGAACCGGACCCAGGCGGTGATCGCCGCCGCCGCGATGTCGGCGTAAGAATAGGGCCGGCTCAAGGACCCGGAAGGCTTCGGCCCATCCGGGCCATGTTGCGGGACAGGATGCGGGTTGCGGAATCGGGCCGCGGGGGGATCGCCTCCGCGGCCCGTATTTCTTTCCGCATTCAAGTCTTCTTCCCCTTGCGGGAGAGGGAGGCTCTTGACCCGACGGGTTGCCCGATGCTATCCGCCCCTCTTGATCTTGCGGAACCATCCGTCCGGGTAGCCGGCCCGGCTGGCTCCGCTCGACCCGCGCCGCCATCCGGGCCGTGCAAGAAGCCGCCACCGTAGGGACGCCACCGCAGCGCCATGAGCGATATTTTCCGCGAAGTCGACGAGGATCTGCGCCGAGACCGCGCGGAGCGCGTTTTCAAGAAGTATGGCGGCGCCATGATCGCCGCCGTTGTCCTGATCGTCGGGGGCACCGGAGGCTACAGCTTCTGGCGCCATTGGCAGGCGCAGAAGCAGGAACAGCAGACCGCCGCCCTGGTCACGGCCATCGCGCAGAGCGCGCAGGGGCCGGAGAAGGGGGTGGAGGCGCTGGCCGCCTTCGCCGGTTCCGCCAATCCCAGCCTCGCCGCCCTCGCGCAGTTCAACGCCGCGGCCCTGATGAACAGCCAGGGCAAGCCGGCCGAGGCCGCCACCGTCTATGACGGCATCGCCGGCAACGGCTCCGTCCCCGCCGAATACCGCGATCTCGCCACCCTGCTGGCGGTGATGCAGCGCGCCGATGACGGCGACCCGGCGCAGCTGACAGCGAAGCTGCAGCCGCTGACCGCCGACGGCAGCCCGTGGCGCTATACGGCCCGCGAACTGACGGCGGTGCTGGCGGTACGTTCCGGCGACACGGAAAAGGCCCACACGCTCTTCAAGCAGCTGGCGGACGACCAACAGGCGCCGTCGGGCGTGCGCAGCCGCGCCGCCGATCTCGCCACCCTCTACGGCAAGGGCTGACCCAAGGCCATGACGACCCATCAGGCGAATCCCCGCAAGACGGCGGGCACCAAGCACCGCAACATCCGCCGCACCGCGTTGCTGTCCGCGTCGCTGCTCGCAGTGTTCCTCGGTGGGTGCGATACGCTGGACAGCTGGTTTGGCAAGACTCCCGATCCGCCGCTGCCCGGCGAGCGGGTCGCCGTTCTGCAGCGCGAGCGCAAGGTGGAGCCGGACCCGCAACTGGCCGCCGTCGCCGTCACCGTTCCGCCGGCGGTCGTCAACGCCGCCTGGGCGCAGCCGGGGGGCACGCCGGACCACGTCGTCGGCAACCTCGCCCTGTCGGCCAATCCGTCGGACGTGTGGCGCGCCGACATCGGGGCCGGTTCCAGCAGCTCGCGCGCGCTGCTCGGCACGCCGGTGATCGCCGATGGGCGCATCTTCGCCATGGATGCCAATTCGCACGTCTCCGCCCTGAACGAGCGCAGCGGCCAGTCGCTGTGGCGCGTCGACACCCGGCCGGAGAACGAGCGCGGCGGCGCCACCGGCGGTGGAGTCGCCTATGCCGATGGCCGCGTCTATGCGGCCACCGGCTTTGCCGAGGTGCTGTCTCTCGACGCCGACAGCGGCAAGGTTCTGTGGCGCCAGCGCATTTCCGGTCCGGTTCGCGGCGCCCCGACCGTCGCCGGCGGCCGGGTGATCGTCATCACGCTCGACAACCAGACCGTTGCGCTGTCCACCGACGACGGTTCGGTCCAGTGGTCGCACCAGGGCATCCTGGAGACCGCCGGCCTGCTCGGTGCCGCCAGCCCGGCCATCACCAACACGCTGGTCGTCGCCCCCTATTCCTCGGGCGAGCTGTTCGGGCTGCGCCCGGAGAACGGCCGTGCCGCCTGGCAGGACAGCCTGGCCGCCATCCGCCGTACCGGCCAGCTGAGCAACCTCGCCGACATCCGCGGCCTGCCCGTGGTCGACCGTGGCGCCGTCTATGCCATCGGGCATTCCGGCCGCATGGTCGCGATCGACGAGCGCATCGGCGCCCGCATCTGGGAAACCGAGATCGGCGGCGTCAACACCCCCTGGCTGGCTGGTGACTATCTGTTCACCGTCACCAACGACCAGGAGGTCGTCGCGGTGGCGCGCCAGGATGGCAGGATCCGCTGGGTGGCGCCGCTCGCCCGCTTCAAGGATCCTCAGGACAGGACCGGCCCGATCGTCTGGTCGGGTCCGGTGATGGCGGGCGGCCGCCTGTGGGTCGCCGGGTCGAACGGCCAGCTCCTGGGCCTGTCGCCTTCGGACGGCAAGGTGGAGGTGACGCGGTCGCTGCCCACCGGCTCCTACTTGTCTCCGGTCGTTGCCAACAACACTCTTTATGTGCTGTGCGACAACGGAACGCTCGTCGCGTTCCGTTGATCGCGGATTTCCTCCGTCTGTTGTGAAAGGCCTTTGGCCCCATGTCGTTCACCGTGGTCCTCGTCGGTCGGCCGAATGTCGGCAAGTCGACTCTCTTCAACCGTCTGGCCGGCAAGAAGCTGGCCCTGGTGGACGATACGCCGGGCGTCACCCGTGACTGGCGCTCGGCCCCGGCCCATGTCGGCGGCCTGTCCTTCACGGTGGTCGATACCGCCGGCCTGGAGGATGTGACCGACGATAGCCTGGAGGCGCGCATGCGCCGCCAGACCGAGCAGGCGCTCGCCCGCGCCGACGTCGCGCTGTTCATCATCGATGCCCGCGCCGGCATCACGCCGCTGGACCGGCATTTCGCCAACCTGCTGCGCCGGAGCAAGACCCCGGTTCTGCTGGTCGCCAACAAGACCGAGGGCAAGGCCAGCCAGCCCGGCATGTTCGAGTCCTACGAACTTGGCCTGGGCGATCCCATCCCGCTGTCTGCCGAGCATGGCGAGGGCATGGCCGATCTGGTCGAGGCGCTTCTGCCCTATGCCCCGCCCGACGACGAGGCGGAAACGAAGGAGGCCGACGACGGCTTCGATCCCAGCATCCCCATCGGCGACCAGCCGGAGCCGGAGGAGGATCGCAGCAAGCCGATCCAGATCGCCATCGTCGGCCGCCCCAATGTCGGCAAATCGACCCTGCTGAACAGCCTGCTCGGCGAGGAGCGCGTGCTGACCGGCCCTGAGGCCGGCATGACCCGCGACGCCATCGCCGTCGATTGGGAATGGCGCGACCGCCGGTTCAAGCTGGTCGACACCGCCGGCATGCGCCGCCGCGCCCGCGTCGACGAGAAGGTCGAGAAGCTGGCGGTTGCCGACAGCCTGCGCGTCATCCGCATGGCGAATGTCGTGGTGCTGGTCGTTGATGCCGGCGCCATCCTGGACAAGCAGGATCTGACCATCGCCCGTCTGGTGATCTCCGAAGGCCGCGCCCTGGTGATCGCCGTCAACAAGTGGGACACGGTGGACGATCGCGCCATGGCGCTGCGGCAGGTCGAGGACAAGCTCCAGGCCTCGCTCGGCTACATCAAGGGCGTGAAGGTCGTCACCATCTCGGCGCTGAAGGGCTACAAGCTCGAAACGCTGCTGGACGGGGTGCTGGAAACCTACACCGTCTGGAACCGCCGCATCCCGACCGCGCAGCTGAACCGCTGGATCGAAGGCGTCCTGGAACACCATCCGCCGCCTCTGGTGGAGGGCCGCCGGATCAAGATCCGCTACGTCACCCAGGTGAAGACCCGACCGCCGACCTTCGCCCTGTTCGTCAACAAGCCGCTGGACCTGCCGGAAAGCTATCAGCGTTACCTGACCACCCACCTGCGCGAGAGCTTCGACATGCCCGGCGTGCCGGTGCGGCTGTTGCTGCGCAAGGGCAAGAACCCGTACGCGGACGATTGATTCCGATATCCTCTCTCCCCCCTGGGGAGAGGGGCAAGGTGAGGGGGAGAGAGGGCGATCATTCGCCCCCCTCAACTTCACTTATTCCCAGGCTCCCACCCTTCCGGCGCCATCCTGAACCCGGCAAACTCGAAGGCCGGCGCCACGGTGCAGCTCACCAGCGACCAGTCGCCGAGACTCCGCGCCGCCTGCCAGGCACCGACCGGAACCACCGCCTGAGGCCGCTCGCCGCCTTCGATGTTCATTCCGAGCCGGCAGCGCTCGACAGCACCGCCGTCCTCATGGATCGACAGCTCCAGCGGCGCCCCGCCATGCCAGAGCCAGATCTCCACGGCATCCACCATGTGCCAATGCGACCGCTCGCCCGCCCGCAGCAGGAAATAGATCGCGGTGACGGCTCCGCGCCCGCCATCCGACGGCGCCCGGTAGGTCTCGACGTAACAGCCCCCCTCCGGATGCGGCTGCAGCCCCAGCAATTCGATCAGCCGCTCTGCGGACA
Source organism: Azospirillum ramasamyi (assembly GCF_003233655.1). Classification (NCBI taxonomy): domain Bacteria; kingdom Pseudomonadati; phylum Pseudomonadota; class Alphaproteobacteria; order Rhodospirillales; family Azospirillaceae; genus Azospirillum; species Azospirillum ramasamyi. The sequence goes on along the minus strand of NZ_CP029829.1, from coordinate 1,159,746 downwards.
GGGCGCCGTTCTTCATCGGACGCTCCGCGCCGCCATGCCCAGGCCCTCGCGCAGTTCCGGCATCAGCATCGCCCCCAGCATGGCGACCACCGGCAGCACCGCATAGTCGCCTCGCGCCGCCGCGTCGATCAGGTCGCGGGTGCTGTGCAGCTCGACCCGCATGTCCTCAAGGTCGCCATGGTCGGGTTCCGCCACCTTGCGGGCGCCCTTGGCATGGAACATGTGGCAGGTGCTGCCTTTGGAATTGGCCCCGACCACGAAGCCGCCCAGCGCCGTCCAGTCCTCGGCGGCATAGCCGGTCTCCTCCAGCAGTTCGCGCTTGGCGGCGGCCAGAGGGTCTTCGCCGGGTTCGATGGCGCCGGCGGGGAAGGTCAGGCTGACGCGGCGGGGACCGTGCTTGTAAGTGCGCAGCATCACGACCTTGCCGCCCTCGGTCTCCACATACATCAGCGCGAAGTCGGGCTGGTCGAGCTGGTAATAGTTCTCCACCGTCCGCCCGTCCGGCAGCCGGACCGTCTCCGCCCGCACCTTGAGATAGGGGCTGGCGTCGAGCAGGTCGCGGCTCCCCAGCACCTGCCAGAGCTTCTGTTCGTCGCTCATGCGGCCTTCCCATAGGGCGGCTGCGTGTAGCCGGCGGGGGAGAGGGTGAAGATCTCGCACCCGTCCTCGGTGATGCCGATCTGGTGCTCGAACTGCGCCGACAGCGAGCGGTCGCGGGTGACCGTCGTCCAGCCGTCGGACAGGATCTTCACCTCATGCCGGCCGGCATTGATCATCGGTTCGACCGTGAAGACCATTCCGGGACGCAGTTCCACGCCGGTGCCGGGCTTGCCGAAATGGTCGACGTGCGGCGCGTCGTGGAAGACCTGGCCGATGCCGTGCCCGCCGAAGTCGCGCACGACGGAGCAGCGCGCAGCCTCCGCCATCGTCTGGATGGCATGGCCGATGTCGCCCAGATGGTTACCCGGCTTGGCCTGGGCGATGCCGGCCATCATGCAGCGATAGGTCAAATCGACCAGCTTGCGGGCCTTGACGCCGATCTTCTCGCCGACGAAGTACATGCGGCTGCTGTCGCCGTACCAGCCGTCCAGGATCACGGTGACGTCGATGTTGACGATGTCGCCTTCGACCAGCTTCTTTTCGTCGCTGGGGATGCCGTGATTGACGATATGGTTGGGCGAGATGCAGCTGCAGGCCGGGTAGCCGTGATAGCCGAGCGTCGCCGGAATGCCGCCGCGGTCGCGCTGGAACTCTTCGATCAGCTTGTCGAGCCGGCCGGTGCTGACGCCCGGCACCACGAAGGGCGTGATGTAGTCCAGCGTCTCGGCCGCCAGCCGGCCGGCCTTCCGCAGCGCCGCGAAGCCTTCCGGGCCATGCAGGACGATTCGCTTGCCTTCCTTGTCCATCAGACCGTCATCCGTCACTTAAATCCTCGTTTCCTCTTCGAATCCGTTCTCCCGCCTTGGGAAATGGACCCGTGCAAAACCGGGCAACAGGCTATCATGCGCCCGGACTGAAAAAAGCCCCTGCATTCCACCCCTGCAAACGTAGGATTCGGCGGAACGGCTTGCTATATGTGGCGGGCCCTATCCCCATCGGACTACCAGACCTTTGGCGAAGCCCACCACCCGATTTGTCTGCCAGGCCTGCGGTGCCTCCTTCCCGAAATGGGCGGGCAAGTGCGACGCTTGCGGCGAATGGAACAGCCTCGTCGAAGAGGCGGCGCCCGACAGCGCGCCCAAGGGGCTCGGGTCCGCCCGTGGCCGCCGCATCGACTTCGTCGGTCTTCAGGGCAGCAGCGAGGCGCCGCCGCGGCGCATGACCGGCATCGCCGAGTTCGACCGCGTCTGCGGCGGCGGGCTGGTCCCCGGCTCGGCCATCCTGATCGGCGGCGATCCCGGCATCGGCAAATCGACCCTTCTGCTCCAGGCCATGGCCCGGCTGGCGCAGGACCATCGCTGCGCCTACGTCTCGGGCGAGGAGGCGGTCGATCAGGTGCGGCTGCGCGCCCAGCGCCTGGGCTGCGCCTCTGCGCCGGTGGATCTGGCCTCGGCCACCAGCGTGCGCGACATCGTCGCCTCGCTGGACGACGCCAAGGGGCCGGAGGTGATCGTCATCGATTCGATCCAGACCATGTATATGGACAATCTGGACAGCGCCCCCGGCACGGTCGCCCAGGTCCGCGCCAGCGCGCAGGAGCTGATCCGCGTCGCGAAGCGGCGGGGCGTCGTCCTGCTGCTGGTCGGCCATGTGACCAAGGAAGGCATGATCGCCGGTCCCCGCGTGCTGGAGCACATGGTGGACACCGTCCTCTATTTCGAAGGCGAGCGCGGCCACCAGTTCCGCATCCTGCGCGCGGTGAAGAACCGCTTCGGCCCGACCGACGAGATCGGCGTGTTCGAGATGGGCGACGGCGGCCTCGGGGAGGTCGCCAACCCGTCGGCCCTGTTCCTGGCCGAAAGGCGCGGCGACGTGTCCGGCGCCGCCGTCTTCGCCGGGATGGAGGGCACCCGCCCGGTTCTGGTGGAGGTGCAGGCGCTGGTCGCCCCGTCGCCGCTCGGCACGCCGCGCCGCGCCGTGGTCGGCTGGGATTCGGCGCGGCTCGCCATGGTGCTGGCGGTGCTGGAGGCGCGCTGCGGCGTGCAGATCGGCGCCAACGACGTCTATCTGAATGTCGCCGGCGGCCTGCGCATCACCGAACCGGCCGCCGACCTTGCCGTCGCCGCCGCCCTGGTCTCCTCTCTGACCGGCGAGCCGGTTCCGGCCGACGCGGTGGTGTTCGGCGAGATCGGCCTGTCCGGCGAGGTCCGCGCCGTCGGCCAGAGCGATACCCGGCTGAAGGAGGCGGCGAAGCTCGGCTTCTCCTCCGCCATCTTCCCGGCGCGGCGGACCGGCAAGAAGGGCAGCCGCGGCGACAACGGCCTGAAGACGGTGGAATTGCAGCAGTTGGGCGAGCTGATGCCGCTGTTCCAGTCCCAGGGCTCTGCCGGACGACCTCCCTTGCGGCGGCCTCACGACGATAACGACACGCGCCGCTGGCGCGACGACGAATTCATCTGACGCCACCCTTCGAACGGCATTTCAATAATCGGCACAGGGTCATGGACAACCTTCCCGTCAATCCGGTGGACATCGTCGTCATTGCCGTTCTGCTTCTGTCGGCACTGCTCGCCTTCAGCCGCGGCATGGTGGCCGAAGTGGTGTCGGTCGCCGCCTGGGCCGGCGCCGCGGTGATCACGCTCTACGCGCTGCCCCATGTCCTTCCCTATGCGCAGATCTACATCCGGTTCGAGATGCTGGCCTACGCCGCCTCCGCGGTCGGGGTGTTCATCGTTTCGCTGATCGTGCTTTCGCTGCTGGGCCGCAGCCTGTCGCGCGGGGTGCAGGCCTCCGGCCTGTCGGCGCTGGACCGCACGCTGGGCTTCGTCTTCGGCCTGGCGAAGGGCGCGGTACTGGTGTCGATCGCCTACCTGTTCTTCCTGTGGCTGGTGCCCAACCCGGCCGAACAGCCGGTCTGGCTGCAGGAGGCGAAGACCCGCCCGTTCCTGGCGAAGGGGGCGGAGACGCTCTACGGCTTCGTGCCGGAGAACCTGCGCAGGGAAGGCCTCGGCCAGATGGATGTCGCCCGCGACCGCGCACGTCAGGCGATGGAGGCCAAGCAGGCGCTCGACCGCCTGTCGACGCCGGTTCCCAGTTCCGCGAAGACCGGGGGTGCGCAGGCGCCCGATACCGGTTATAAGGACCGCGACCGCGCCGACCTTGAAAGGCTGATGCAGAACAACGCCCGCTGAGCTTGACCGCTCGGTTTCGGCGCTTTCGACGTTTGTGGACCTTTTTTCTCGTTGCATGTGCTGACGCGCCCCCGGCGCCTCTTGGACGAAGGACTTCTGGTGATGCTGACGACGCATCCGTTCGACGACGACAAGCTGCGCGAAGAGTGCGGCGTGTTCGGCATCTACGGCAACCCGCAGGCGGGCGCCATCACGGCGCTGGGCCTGCATGCCCTGCAGCACCGCGGGCAGGAGGCGGCGGGCATCGTCAGCTTCGACGGGAGCCGCTTCCACCTGCAGCACACGCTGGGCCTGGTCGGCGACCATTTCAGCTCCGAGGCGATCATCGCCAAGCTGAAGGGCCCCAGCGCCATCGGCCATGTGCGCTACGCCACCACCGGCGACACCTCGATCCGCAACGTCCAGCCGCTCTACGCCGACTTCGAGTTCGGCGGCTTCGCGCTGGCCCACAACGGCAACCTGACCAACGCGCAGACGCTGCGCCGCCAGTTGGTCCGCCGCGGCTGCCTGTTCCAGTCCTCCACCGACACCGAGGTGATCGTCCATCTGATGGCGACCGCCCGCGGCGGCTCGCCGGTGGATCGCCTGATCGAGGCGGTACGGCAGGTCGAAGGCGCCTTCTCCCTGGTGGCGCTGACCTCCAAGGAAGTGATCGGCGTGCGTGACGCTCTCGGCGTCCGTCCGCTGGTGCTGGGCCGGCTGGGCGACACCCATATCCTGGCGAGCGAGACCTGCGCCTTCGACATCGTCGGCGCCGATTATGTCCGCGACGTCGAGCCGGGCGAGATGATCGTCATCGACGGCAATGGCGTCCACAGCCTGCGCCCGTTCCAGCCGCAGCAGCGCCGCCTGTGCATCTTCGAGTACATCTATTTCGCCCGTCCCGACAGTGTGATGGAAGGCACCTCCGTCTACGAGGCGCGCCAGCGCATCGGCCGTGAACTGGCCCGCGAGGCCGGTGTCCCCGCCGACGTGATCGTGCCGGTTCCCGACAGCGGCGTGCCCGCGGCGCTGGGCTATGCCCAGGAAGCCGGCGTGCCCTTCGACCTCGGGATCATCCGCAACCATTATGTCGGCCGCACCTTCATCGAGCCGACCGACCAGATCCGCCATCTGGGCGTGAAGCTGAAGCACAACGCCAACCGCGCGATGATCGAAGGCAAGCGCGTCGTTCTGGTGGACGACAGCATCGTCCGCGGCACCACGTCCAAGAAGATCGTCGAGATGGTGCGTGCCGCCGGCGCCGCCGAGGTGCATATGCGCATCTCCAGCCCGCCGACCTCGCATCCCTGCTTCTACGGCATCGACACGCCGGAACAGGGCAAGCTGCTGGCCCACCGCATGACGGTGGAGCAGATGCGCGAGTTCATCCAGGCCGACAGCCTGGCCTTCATCTCGCTCGACGGCCTCTATCGGGCGATGGGCGAGGAGAAGCGCGATCCGGCCAATCTCGGCTATTGCGATGCCTGCTTCACCGGCGATTACCCGATCCCGCTGACCGACGCGCTGGAGAATCCGCCCGTCGAGGCGAATGTCGCGGTCCGCGCCTGATTAACACCCTCTCCCATCCCGGGAGAGGGGAGGGGCCCAAGCGAAGCTTGGGAGGGGTGAGGGGTGATCCAAGGAACCGGACGAGCATGGTTCCTTGGATCACCCCTCATCCTCCCCACGCCTGACGGCGCGGGTTCCCTCCCTCTCCAAGAGCGGGAGAGGGCATGTCCACGTCCAACGCCAGGGCTTCCACCATGTCCCGTCTCACCGGCCGCATCGCCCTCGTCACCGGCGCATCGCGCGGCATCGGCGCCGCCGTCGCCAAGCGCTTTGCCGCCGAAGGCGCCCATCTGGTCCTGGTCGCCCGCACCGTCGGCGGGCTGGAGGAGACCGACGACGCCATCCAGAAGATCTCCGGCCAGTCGGCGACCCTGGTGCCGATGGATCTGCGCGACTACGACAAGATCGACCAGCTCGGCCATGCCCTGTACCAGCGTTTCGGCAAACTGGACGTGGTCGTCGGCAATGCCGGCGCCCTGGAGGCGCTGGGGCCGGTCGCCCAGTATGACCCGAAGCTGTGGTCGCGGGTGATGGACCTGAACGTGACGGCGAACTATCGCCTGATCCGCTCGATGGATCCGCTGCTGCGCGCGTCCGGCACCGGCCGTGCCATCTTCGTCACCTCGGCCGCGGCCAAGGCGCCGCACCATTATTGGATGCCCTATGGCGCCAGCAAGGCGGCGCTGGAGATGGTCGTCAAGACCTATGCGATGGAAATCGCCAGTTCCAGCGTGCGCGTCAACCTGATCGATCCGGGCGTGGTCGCGACCAAGCTGCGCACCCAGGCATTTCCCGGTGAGGATCCGACCAAAATCACCCAGCCGGATCAGGTGACCGAGCGTTTCGTGGAACTGGCCGAGGCGGGCTGTGCCAGGCACGGCGAACTGGTTCTGGCGCAGTAACCGGCCCCGAGTCGTTGTCGAAGCACCTTCCGATCCTTCCCCGTACCCGGCGGATGCCGGGCGGGGAAGGGCGGCTGGAGCTGGAGCCGCAGCCTTGGAGGCTGCCGCCTTTACAGGGTGAAGATCGCCAGCAGGACCAGCACCGCGATGACCCCCGCGATGCTGTACTTCATGAATTTGGTGAAGGCGATCCAGGTTTCCTGATGGGTACGTACGGTCTCTTCACTGACCGGATTGGGATTCACGGCTGCCATATCGATCAACCCTCCAACAATTTATTTTGCCTGCGATTTTGACGCAGACGTACGGAAACGCAACAGATTCCGAGCGAAACCGTCAACGATGCCGGAAGGGTTGGGGAACGGAAGGGCGAACCCGCCCAAAGCGAATTTGCATTCGCCTTGGATTCTTTTGACCCCATTCGCCGGTCTGGCTTCGACACATGACCTCATTCGCCGGTCGGGCTTTTGCCGCATGAGCGGCCGGGGCCGCCGTCGCGACCCGAAGCGGATTGCAATCCGCGTTAAAGCGGCGGATTGAGAACGGTCGCCAGTTCGGGAACCGGGCCGTCGATTCGCACCAGATCGCCGTCGACACGGGCGCGTCCCTCCGCGATCAGGCGGACGGCGTGGGGATAGAGCTTGTGCTCCGCCTCCAGAACGCGGTCGGCCAGACGATGGGCGTCGTCGCCGGGCAGGACCGGAACCGCGGCCTGGGCGATGATCGGACCGTCGTCCATCGCCGGACGGACATGATGGACGGTGCAGCCATGGAAACGGACGCCAGTGGCCAGCGCCCGCTCATGGGTGTCCAGGCCCTTGAAGGAGGGCAGCAGGGACGGGTGGATGTTGATGAGCGCATCCTGCCAGCGCCCGACGAACCAGGGCGACAGCAGCCGCATGAATCCGGCGAGGCAGACCAGCTCGACGCCGGCCTCCCGCAGCCGGGCGTCCATCGCCGCCTCGAAGGCGGGCTTGTCGCCGGGATAGTCGCGGTGGCTGACCACCGCGGTGGCGATCCCCGCGGCGGCGGCGCGTTCCAGACCGAAGGCATCGGCCTTGTTGGACAGCACCAGCGCGATCTCGGCCGGGAAATCCGGCGCGGCGCAGGCGTCGATCAACGCCTGCAGATTGCTGCCGCGCCCCGAGATCAGGACGCCGAGCTTCAACTTGCTCATCGAGACTATCCTTGGGCGTCCCTTACGCGGTCCAGGCCGCGTCCATGCCGTTGACGGTCACGCGGGCGTCGCCGTCCTTCAGTGCGGTGACAGTGCCGACGGTGTAGACCGTCTCGCCGCCCTCGCGCAGGATGTCGATGGCTTCCTTCGCCTTGTCGGCCGGAACCACGACGACCATGCCGAGGCCGACGTTGAAGGTGCGCGCCATCTCGAACGGGGCGATGCCGCCGGTCTTCATCAGCCAGGAGAAGACGGGGGGCAGATCCCAGGTCGAGGCGTCGAGAACGACGCCCAGCCCGTCGGGGAGGACGCGCGGAATGTTCTCGATCAGGCCGCCGCCGGTGATGTGGGCCATGGCACGGACCGTGCCGGCGCGCACCGCCTTCAGCGTGCTCTTCACATAGATGCGGGTCGGCGTCAGCAGGGCCTCGCCCAGCGTCTTCGACCCGTCCCACGGGCAGGCGGCGTCATAGCCGAGCCCCGACTTCTCCACCAGCTTGCGCACCAGCGAATAGCCGTTGGAATGCACGCCGGTGGAGGCGAGGCCGAGAACCACGTCGCCGGCCTGAACGGTGGAACCGGTCAGGGCGTTCTGGCGTTCCACAGCACCGACGGAGAATCCCGCGAGGTCGTAATCGCCTTCGGAATACATGCCGGGCATCTCGGCGGTCTCGCCGCCGACCAGCGCGCAGCCGGCCTGACGGCAGCCTTCGGCGATGCCGGCGACGATGTCGCGGCCGGCGGCCACGTCGAGCTTGCCGGTGGCGTAGTAATCCAGGAACAGAAGCGGCTCGGCGCCCTGGACCACCAGATCGTTGACGCACATGGCGACGAGGTCGATGCCGACGGTGTCGTGACGGTTGGCGAGAATCGCCACCTTCAGCTTGGTGCCGACGCCGTCGGTCGTCGCGACCAGGAGCGGATCCTGGTAGCCGGCGGCGCGCAGGTCGAACAGGGCGCCGAAGCCGCCCAGCCCCGCGTCGGAGCCGGAACGCGCGGTGGAGCGGGCAAGGGGCTTGATCGCTTCGACAAGCGCGTTGCCCGCATCGATGTCCACACCGGCCTGCTTGTAGGCGTCGGACATGTTATAGGACTGGGTGCTGATGGTATCCTCGCTTGGGCTGAGCTATATACCGGGCCTTGGGCTCGGGCCGAACATACTCGAATCGGAAGGCTTTGCAATGCTCCACCGCCGCCGCGCGCCGCTCCTCGCCGGTCTTGCTGCCATGTCCACCGCTCTGGTCCTGACCATGACCGGGCCGGCGGGCGCGCAGACCGGCTCCCCGCCGCCGGCCGCCGCCTCCGCCGCCATGCCGTCGGCCGCCGACCCGTTCGCGGTGTCGGGCGTCCGGGTCGACATCAGCGGCAGCAACCCGACCACGGTCCGCGACCAGGCGATCCGCGAGGCGCAGGCCAAGGCCTGGGCGGAGCTGTACCGCCGCCTCGTTCCCGGCGGCACCCCGCCGCGCCTGTCGGACAACGAGATCGCCCGGATGGTCCAGGGCTTCGAGATCGACGAGGAGAAGGTGTCGGCCAGCCGCTATCTCGGCACCATCACCGTGAGGTTCCGCCCCAACGCCGTGCGCGACGCGCTCGGCCACAGCGGCGGCGCCACCCAGTATGTGGAGCCGCCGTCGCGCCCCTTCGTCATCCTCCCGGTGACCCAGACCGAAGGGCGCACCATCCTGTGGCAGGACCGCACCCCCTGGCGCGAGGCGTGGGAGGCGCGGCAGCCCGCCGCCGCCCTGGTGCCGCTGGTGGTGCCGGACGGCGAGCTGACCGACGCGCAGGCGATCAGCGGCGAGGACGCCATCGCCGGCAATGCCGAGGCGCTGAACCGCATCGCCCAGGCCTACAAGGCCGGCGGGGTGGTCGTCGCCCGCACCGATCTGCCGGCCGGCGGCCCGGATCCGGCGCGCGGCATGACGGTGGACGTCACCCGTTACGGGCTGGACGGCACACGCGACAATCAGGTCGTGCAGGTGAAGGGCGGCGGCAGCGCCGACGACGTGCTGACCCGCGCGGTCGCCGCGGTCGGCACCCAGCTGGACGAGTCCTGGCGGCGCGAACACACCATGGCGGCCGGCCCGGAGCATAACACCCTGGTCCGCATCCCGCTGTCCGCGGTGAACGACTGGGTGGAGACGCGCAAGCGGCTTTCCTCGGTCAACGCGGTGACCCGCACCAACCTCCTCTCCATCAGCCGCAACGAGGCGCTGATCACCCTGACCCACCGGGGCGATCCCGAACAGCTGGCCCAGGCGCTCGCCCGCCAGGATCTGGGGCTTGCGCGCACGGCCTCGGCGGCTCCCAGCGCTTATCCCGGCGCGCCGCTGCCGGTTCCCTCCGCCGACTGGCAGTTGACGCTGCTGCCGCGCGGGTCGGGCGCCGCATCGGCCGGGGCCATTCCGTCCTCCACTTCGCCCGCGGCTTCGCCATTCCAGGCCTCGCCGATGTCGCTGGCGCCCTCGTCGCTGGCGCCCTCTGCGCCGCTGGATTCCGGCGGCACGCTGGGCGCTCCGCCGCGCAATCTGGGAACGCTGCCGGCCAAGAGCCTGCCGTGAGCGTTCCGAACATCATCACCTTCCTGCGCATCGTGGCTGTTCCGGCCACGATGTACATGATCCTGACCGGCAGATTGGAGTGGGCCTTCGCCCTCTTCGTCGCCGCCGGCCTGTCCGATGCGCTGGACGGCGCCATCGCCCGCATGTTCCGGGCGCGTACGGTGCTGGGCGGCTATCTCGATCCGCTGGCCGACAAGATGCTGATCGTCGGCGTCTACATCGCGCTGGCCTGGGTCGGTTCGATCCCGCTGTGGCTGGCGATGATGGTGATCTTCCGCGACATCATGATCATCGGCGGCGTCATTCTGCTGTTCACGCTGAAGGAGTCCCTGGCGATGCAGCCGCTCTACATCAGCAAGGTGAACACGGTGGTCCAGATCGCGCTTGCCGCCGCGGTGCTGGCGCCGCCGGCGCTGGGCCTGCCCGACATCCATCTGTACGGGTGGGAGCTGGTCGATGTGCTGGTGTACGCCTGTGCGCTGACCACGGTGCTGTCCGGCCTGCTGTACGCGCGGCGCGGGGCCCTGCTGTTCAACCGGCTCGGCGGCGTGCCGTGACATCGGCCAAGCAACTCCGCTTCTGGCTGATCGGCCTCGGGCTGTTCGTCCTTGTGCTGTGGCTGTTGTCCGACATGCTGCTGCCCTTCGTGGTCGGGCTGGCCATCGCCTATCTGCTCGATCCGCTGGTTGACCGGCTGGAGCGGACAGGACTGCAGCGCTGGCTCGGCACCTCGCTGGTGCTGCTGGGGTTCCTGCTGATTCTGGTGCTGATGACGCTGCTTCTGGTGCCGCTGGTGCAGGGGCAGATCTCCCACCTGCTGGAGGTGCTGCCGACCTACGCCACCCTGGTGAAGGAGCGGCTGATCCCGGCGCTCGACCGCTTCATCCACCGGCTTCCCGCCGACGATGTTGAGCGGCTGCGCGCCGCAGCCGGCAATTATGCAGGCGAGGTGGCGGGAATCGTCGGCCGCATCGTCAGCCGGATCCTGTCCGGCAGCCTGGCGGTGTTCGACATCGTGACCCTGATGTTCATCACCCCCATCGTCGCCTTCTATCTGATGCGCGATTGGGACGTGATGGTGGGGAAGGTCGATTCGTGGCTGCCGCGCCAGCATGCCGAAACCGTGCGCGAGCAGGCGCGCGAGGTGAACGTGACCCTGTCCGGCTTCCTGCGCGGGCAGGCGATGGTCTGCCTTGTGCTGGGGGTCTTCTATGCGCTGGCTCTGTCGGCGGCGGGGCTGGATTTCGGGCTGGTGATCGGCCTGATGGCCGGGCTGCTGTCCTTCATTCCCTATGTCGGCAGCCTGTTCGGCTTCGTCACCAGCACCGGGCTCGCCCTGCTGCAGTTCGACGAGCTTTGGCGGGTCGCCGTCGTGGTCGGCATCTTCCTGTTCGGGCAGGCGGTGGAGGGCAATGTCCTGACGCCGAAGCTGGTCGGCGACAAGGTGGGGCTTCACGCCGTCTGGGTGATGTTCGCCCTGCTGGCCGGCGGCAGCCTGTTCGGATTCGTCGGCGTGCTTCTGGCGGTTCCGGTGGCTGCGGTGATCGGCGTGTTGACCCGCTTCGCATTGCGACAGTATCTCTCGAGCCCGTACTACCGCGGCATCGACGCGGAACGCTGATGGGTGTGTCCGCATGAGCTTGCCGGCGCAGATACCGCTCGACCTCGGGCACCGGACGGCGATGGGCTGCGAGGACTTCCTCGTCGCCCCAAGCAACGCCGACGCGGTGGCGTGGCTCGACCGCTGGCCGTCCTGGCCCGCTCCCGCACTGACGGTGTTCGGGCCGGACGGTTGCGGCAAGACCCATCTGTCCCAGGTCTGGCGCGCCCGCAGCCATGCGGTCGTCACCAGGGGCGATATGCTCGACTCGGCGGCGGTGCCGGCGCTGCTGGCCCCCGCCAACGCCGTGGTGGTCGAGGATGCCGATGCGGTGTCCGGCAGGCCCGAGAGGGAGGAAGCGCTGTTCCACCTCTACAATCTCGCCCGCGAGCAGCATGGCCATCTTCTGCTGCTGTCACGCAAGGCGCCGTCGCGCTGGCGCACGCGGCTGGCCGACCTGAGATCGCGCATCAAGGGGGCGCCGGCGGTCGAGGTTCGTCCGCCCGACGACGCGCTTCTGGCCGCCGTGCTGGTGAAGCTGTTCGCCGACCGGCAGTTGCGGCCGGGGCTGGAGGTCGTCAGCTATCTGCTGGCGCGGATGGAGCGGTCGCTCGACTCCGCCCGCCGGCTGGTGGCCGCATTGGACCACGCATCGCTCGCCGCCCATCGCGGCGTGACCGTGCCGCTGGCGCGCGAGGTTCTTTCGGATTTGCAACGGACGGAACCGCAACGATCCGGTTCCAAAACGACGCGCTGACAACATATCGGCTGAGAACAAACGGGCCGAAAATACAAGGAAGGGATGAGCATGGATCTTGGTATCGCCGGCCGACGCGCCATCGTCTGCGCCGCCAGCAAGGGGCTGGGCCGAGCCTGCGCCTTCGCGCTGGCTCGTGAAGGCGTTCATGTCACCCTGACCGCCCGCAGCGCCGATGCGCTGGAGGCGACGGCGGAGGAGATCCGCAAGGCCACCGGAGTCACCGTCACCACCGCCGCCGGCGACATCACGACGGAGGAGGGACGGGCCGCGGCGCTCGCCGCCTGTCCCGAGCCGGATATCCTGGTCAACAATGCCGGGGGACCGCCACCCGGCGATTTCCACGACTGGGACCGTGACGACTGGATCCGTGCGCTGGACGCCAACATGCTGGCGCCGATCTTCCTGATCAAGGCGACGGTGGACGGGATGATCGACCGCCGCTTCGGCCGCATCGTCAACATCACCTCGGCCGCGGTGCGGGCGCCGATTCCGATTCTCGGCCTGTCGAACGGAGCGCGCAGCGGCCTGACCGGCTTCGTCGCCGGCCTGTCGCGCCAGACGGTGAAGCACAACGTCACCATCAACAACCTGCTGCCCGGCCCGTTCGAGACCGACCGCCTGCGCAAGACCATGGAGGGCGGGGCGAAAGCGGCCGGCCGCAGCATTGACGAAGAGATGGAACTGCGCCGCAAGGGAAATCCCGCCGGTCGATTCGGGGATCCCGAGGAATTCGGGGCCGCCTGTGCTTTTCTCTGCGCCGCGAGTTCCGGTTTCATGACCGGCCAGAACATCCTTCTGGACGGTGGAGCCTACCCCGGCACCATGTAAAAGGCGGTGAAGGGCAGGAATGCCCACACGTCTCAAGTTTGTCCCTCCAATTCGTATCAAAATCCGCCCATCGTCACAGGCCATTAAGTAACGACCGCGGGAACGGGGCTTCGGCGCCTCTTCCCCGGTCCGACGGTTCGCAAGCGCGGCGGTGCCGCGGCGACCGGACAACGGCTGACAAGCCACTGGCACAGGAACGATGAGCATGCAGCAGAGCGTGGCGACCCCCGCGGTCTACACCGACCTTGGCCGCGTCATGGAAAGCATCACCCGGCGCTTCCTCGACGTGCTTCGGATGGAACTGGCCCGGATCGGCGTGACCGACCTCAGCCCGACCCAGGCGCTGATGCTGCTGCACATCGGCAACGAGGAACTGTCGGTCCGCGACCTGCTGGAGCGCGGCTATTACCTGGGTTCCAACGCCTCCTACAATCTGAAGCATCTGGTCGAGGCCGGCTATGTCGACCGCAGCCCGTCCCTGCGCGACCGGCGCGCCGCGCGGCTCAAGCTGTCCGAACGGGGGCTGGCCACCTGCGAGGCGCTGAGGAAGCTGGAGGCGTCGCGGGCCGACAGCCTGTTGCGTAGCGACAGCGACGGCGCCGATTTCGAAACCACTTACCGCACGCTGCGTCGGCTGGAGCGCGCCTGGACCGACCTGATCCGTTACGACGATGCCGACCCGGCCTGACCCACGGCCGGAAATCTTCTGAGTTCCGACACGCAATCTTATACCCACCCACCCGTTCGTACTGTGTCGCGGAGGGAACACACGCGCTCATAACAGGAACAGAGACAGAACTGACTGGTTGCCGTTCCGCGTCTGTTCTGGTAGCCATACCGGAACAAGACGCGAACAATGGAGGTTGGCATGTCGGTTCTGGCTTTCCTGCGTGAATGCATGACCCTCGCCCTGTTCCTCGCCGTGCTCTATGGCTGGGCAGCGATCGGGCCGGTCCTGATCGGCTGAGCAGGCCTATGGCGTCGGGGCGTCCGCCCCTACGGAAGAGGTCTCCGAACGAAGGATGCCGCGTCGGTATAATATCCGAAATCCCAGCCCACCCCGGCCGGCGCAGCGCTTACATCGGGAACACGCGGAACCGTTCCTGGCCCGACAGAGAAGCCGAAAGGGGAACGGTTCCGCGAACGCCGACAACGCGTGGGGATTGGGACGGATGCGGAATTTCTTTCGGAAGCGCCGTTCGGCCGCAGTGGCGGACGAACGGATGCCGGCGGCTGGCGGAGCGGGTCTCGGCGGTAGCGGACTTGGCGGCGGCCTGACCGGTGGCGGCCTCACCGGCAACGGACCCACCGGCAACGGCATGGGCATGACCGGGCCGGGTATGTCCGGGCCAGGGATCTCCGGCCCTGGTCCTGCCTCCGGCAATTTCCCCAATGCGCCCGGATTCTCCCGGCCTGGCGGGGCGCTCCTGCGTCCGGTCGACGGGGGGCAGGGGCGGAACGGGTTCGAGGCGATGCGCGCTCCCGTCGCGCCGCGCCAGCCCGACATCATCGACAATGACGCCACCGGCGACCGCCGCGGCCACATGTTCCCGCAGCCCGGCGGGCGCGAGGCGGAGAGCGAGCACGACCTGCCGCGCTTCACCATGTCGGTCAACGGCGGCTATCGCGGCGGCATGGGCGCCAACGCGCCGGCCATGCTGAAGGGGCTCACGCCCGAACTGAACGGCCTGCTGCGCGAGGCCTTCACCCCGACCCGGCCGAAGCAGCAGCTGAACGGCCTGTTCATCGGCCGCAACGACACCTTGCGCCGCATCATTTCGGCGATCGAGGAGGAGCGGGCGCACGTCATCCTGTATGGCGACCGCGGTCGCGGCAAGACGTCCGTCGCCAATGCGATCGAGAAGATCGCCGGTCAGGCCGGCTATCTGTCGCTGAAGCTGACCTGCAGCGGCGAGCTGAGCTTCGAGGACATCTTCAGGCATTTCCTGAAGAAGATCCCCTCCACCTATTACCGCTCCGCGCTCGACAACCCGTTCGCGGCCCGGCGCAACTTCGCCAGCCTGAACGAGCTGCTGCCGGACGGCACCTTCAGCGTCACCGAGCTGAACGAAGTGCTGTCGGGCATCCACGCCACCCATGTGCTGCTGATCCTGGACGAGTACGACCGCGTCCTCGACGAGGATTTCCGCAACAAGCTGGCGGAACTGTTCAAGAATCTCACCGACAGCTCGATCCCCGTCACGCTGCTGGTGGTCGGCGTGGCCGAGAATCTGGACCAGCTGCTGGGCAAGCATCCATCGATCCAGCGGTCGCTGGTGCCGGTGCATCTGCCGCTGATGACCGATCAGGAGATCGGCCGTCTGATCCAGGCCGGCGCCCAGAATGCCGGGATCGAGTTCGCACCGGACGTGGTGCGGCGGATCGCCGAATTCGTGCGCGGCCTGCCTTACTACGCGCAGCTTCTCGGCCTCCATGCGGCTCGCAGCGCCGTCAGCCGCGGCAGCAAGCTGGTGGAGCGGCCGGATCTGGCCTATGCCGTCGCCCGCTGCCTGCAGGAGGCCGAACGCGGCATCGTCGAGAGCTATGCCCGCGCGCTGGCCGCCGACCGCCGTGCGGAGCTGGAGGACGCCCTGCTGGCCGCCGCGCTGTGCCCGGCGGATGCCTATGGTGTGTTCGACCCCAACGATCTGGCGGGCGACAGCGGTGAGTTGCCAAGCGCCGCGACGCTCGACCTGCTGAAACGCCTGACGCGCGAGGACCATGGCGGCGTCCTGGCTCCGGTGGTGGAGCCGGGCCTGGAACGGTACCGCTTCCGCAATCAGATGATGCGCCAGTACGTCCTGATGCGTCAGGCGAGCGAGCGCGGCCAGATCTGATCCATCCCCGATCAGGCCGTCCTTCGGCCCTTCCCCGGCGACGGGGGAGGGCCACTCTTTTTCAGGGGAACGGCGTTACAGAAACGCCGCGCGGCGCTGGCCCTTTGCCTTCTGCCACGCCCATTCCACGACCGCGCTCATCAGCCGCTCCAGCCCCGGCTTCACCTCGGCCGCCAGATCGGGGCGGAAGCGGTACGGGGCGTCCTCGTCCATGTAGGTGGACTGGGTCAGCTCCAGCTGGATGGCGTGGATGTTCTCCTCCGGCTTGCCGTAGCTGCGGATGATGAAGCCGCCGCGCATGCGGCCGTTCAACGCGGCGGAGTAACGTTCCGATGCCGAAAGCACGTTCATCAGGCGCGTGACCAGCGGTTGGGCGGCACTGCTGCCGTCGCCGGTGCCCAGATTGAAGTCGGGGAGGGTGCCGTCGAAGAAGCGCGGAACCCGGCTGCGCACCGAATGGGCGTCCAACAGCACCGCGACCCCGAAGCGGTCGCGCAGGGCGCGCAACTCGCTGTGCAGCTGTTCGTGATAGGGACGCCAGTAGGCGCCGACCCGCCGTTCGATCTCCGCACGGTCGGGCTCCTGCCCGGCTTGGTAGATGGGCGCGCGGTCGAAGGTGGTGAGCGGACAGATCTCCGTCGGATCGGGGCCGGTCTGGGCAACCAGACCGTCGGGATCGCGGTTCAGGTCCACCACATAGCGCGAACAGAGCGCGGTCAGGAAACCGATTCCGAGCGCCGGCGCGAAGTGATACAACCGGTCCAAGTGCCGGTCGACGTCGGGCTGCGCCAGCCCGTGTTCCGTCATCGTCGCGGCGATGTCCGGCGCAATCATGGTCCCGACATGCGGAATGCTGAGCAGGACCGGCGTTTCGCCTGGCTGGAAGCGGAAGGTTTCCATGGCTCGTCTCGTTACGGGAACGGCTGGCTCAGGGCTGTGTGCGGTGCAGCATGGACAGCCGGAGGACTATGGAGTGCGCTGCCGTATTCCGTCAAACACATTACGTTTTATTGAAATCCGCAGCGATGCTTCACAGGGCGGCCCGGTCCTTCCGCGCTGTATTCCCTACCCAGGCGCACCGAATTGGCCGTTGACCGGACGCTCGACTTGCCGGACACTCCCACGAAATCCGCGACCGCCCGGCAGAAGGCGGCGCCCAACACTGGATAAAGCTGTTCCCCGGCGACCGGATCGAAGACTTCCAAAGCACACGGCGCCCCGATTTCGCAGCCCCGGTGACGAAGCAACGCAGCAGGGGAGAAGCGACCATGAGCACTGCCACCCGTCTCGGCGCGGCCATGCCCGGCCGGCGCCAGATCCTGTTGCCGCTTGCGCTGGCGCCCGTCGCCGGCTGGGCCGTATGGGCCGCCGGCACGCCCGATGCGCCCAGTCACCCCGCAGGCCCCTTTCACCTGCCGCTGGACGAAAGCACGGCGCTCTGGCGCGACCTTGGCGCGGTCCGGCTGGGGGGCCTCGGCGGCGATCCGCAGTTTCCGGTCAAGGTTTCCGCCCTGGACGGCCGTGCCGTCACCGTCCGCGGCTTCATGGTTCCATTGACCGGCGGCGCCACCCACCACCGCTTCATCCTGTCCGCCAACCCCATGGGTTGTCCCGCCTGCGAAAGCCCCGGTCCGGCCGGCATGATCTATGTCCACTCCTCCATCGCGCTGTCTGCGACGCGCGAGCCGGTGACCCTCACCGGAACCCTGCGTCTGCGTCCGCAGGAAGGGCTGTTCTACCGCTTGGATCGCGCCGAGCAGCGCTGGGCCTGACCGGCGCCGACGCTTCACCGCCGGTGCGGCGATGACCGCCGCGACCGGGCCGCGCTTGGCTTCGGCCCTGACTTCGGCCCCGACTTCGGCGGCGGCGCTGTTGCTGTATGGCGGTGTCAGCGTTCCGGCGCCACCGTCGCTGCGTTGGGGCGAGGCCGCCATCGGCCTGCTGATCCTGCTGTCCATCGGCTGGAGGCGGCCCCTGATGGTCGCGACCGGCCATGCCCTGCGCGGAACGGACGAATCGGAGTGGATGATTGTCGCCGTCGCGGCGCTGGGCTGGCTGCTGTGGGTGCCGCTGCTGCGCGGGGCTGCGCTGGGTTGGGAGGCGGCGGAGATCCTGCGCGACGTGGTGCCGCTGTTCTATCTGTTCCTGCCCGTTCTGCTGGTTCCCGCGTTGCGGCGCGCCGGAGTCTGGGGTGTGCGCCTTCCGGCCGCCGGGCTGGCGCTTGCCGGGCTTCTTCTCGCCTTGCGCTGGTGGAAACAGTCGGACTGGGGATTCGGCGCCGTCGGCAGGCGGGCGATGGCGGATGGTGGCACCTATCTGCTGAATGCCCCATCGGTCCTGTTCGCCGCGGTGGCATTGCCGGCTTTGGCGCTTTCGCTGGTGGCGGCCGGGGGATCGTTCCGGCGCTGGATCGCGGCATTCGCCTGCGCGGCCGGGGGAGCGCTCTGCCTCGGCGCCCTTGCGGGAGCGGTCCACCGCACGGCCCTGGGGCTGGCGGCGCTGTCCCTGGCGATGGTGGCCCTGTGGTGGGTGCGGCGGCGCCCCTGGCTGGCGGTGCCGTTGCTGCTGGCAGCCGGTTTCGTCGTCCTGCCCGCCGGGGATGCACTGGTCGGCGCCTGGCAGCAGGTGGCGGAGAAGACCCGGCTGACCGGGGCCAACACGCGCTGGGAGGAAGCGGCGGCGGTGATCGACCATGCCGCCTCGTCGCCTTGGACCCTGCTGTTCGGCGATGGCTGGGGGGCACGCATCGCCAATCCGGCCGTCGGCGGATGGCGGGTCAGCTACACCCACACGCTGGTCAGCTACAGCCTGTTGAAGACCGGGATTCTGGGCGTGCTGGCGCTTGGAGCCTATCTGTGCGCCCTGCTTCGTCCCTGGCGCCGCCTGTTGGCGGAGGATCCGCCGCTGGCCATGGCGGTGGTGCCGCCGCTGCTCATGGCGCTCTGCCTCCACACCAGTTTCAAGTATCTCGACACCGGCGTCATCCTGTCGCTGATGCTTTTGGCGTCCGAACCTAGGAAAGGGTTGTCCAAGCCTTAAACGATAAGCATACTTTCGCGTGCAATTCAGGTTTCGGTGGGCTGTGAATCTAAGCATGCCTTCCATAATTTTCGTCAACAGGGTGTTTCCGCCTGACCGCGGGGCAACCGGGCGCTGCCTCCATGATCTGGCCACCCGCATGGTGGATGCAGGCTGGCGGGTCACGGTGGTCGCGGACGGAAAGGCGTCGCGGAGCCATGCGCCGGACGGCATCGCGCTCCACCGGACCGGCGGCAGCGTGCCGGACGGGGAGAGGCCGGACGCCCGTGCGTATCTCAGGTCGCTGTGCCGTCTCGCCGGACGTGCCCTATGCCTGCCGCGTCACGATGTGGTGGTGACCATGACCGATCCGCCGATGCTGGCGCTCGCCGGGCCTATGCTGGCGGCGCGCCATGGCGCGGCATCGCTGCATTGGTGCCAGGATCTCTATCCCGATCTGCTGCCGGTGCTGGGGGTGCGGATGCCGTCGATGGTCCGTCGCTTTGCTGGACGGGGCATGGCCCGCTCCCTTTGCCGTCATGACGCCGTGATCGCCATCGGACGCTGCATGCGCGACCGGATCGCCGCCATGGGCGTGAAGGGTGAACGGCTGCGTCTTCTGCCCAATTGGCCCGATCCCGCCATCCGCCCTCGGTCCGAGGAAGGAAGCATGATCCGCCGCTCTCTGGGGGTGGAGGATGGGGAAGGCCGATTCGTCGTCGCCTATTCCGGCACGCTCGGCCTCGCCCATCCGATGGACGGCGTGCTGGAGGCGGCGGCGCGGCTGCAGGACAGCGACCCTGATATTCTGTTCCTGCTGACCGGGGAGGGGCGGGGATTTGCGGCGGCGGAGGGGGAGGCGCGACGCCGTGGCCTGCGCAACCTGCGGCGCCTGCCCTGGCAGCCGGCCGACCGATTGGCGGAGAGCCTGTCGGCCGCCGATCTGCATCTGGTGACGATGCACCCGGCGGCGGAAGGCATGCTGGTGCCGAGCAAGCTGGCCGGCGTCCAGGCGGCGGGGCGTCCCTGCCTGTTCCTCGGTCCGCGGGGGAGCGAGGCCGCCGCGCGGGTTGCCGGCTGCGGACTGGTCATCGACCCGTTCGACGGTGCTGCCATCGCCGATGCGGTCCGCTCCTATGCCGCCGATCCGGTGCGTTGCGCGGCGGAAGGCGCACATGCAGCCGGCCGATCGGCGGTCTGGACGGCCGATCGAGCCGCCACCGCTTTCGCCGCGATCGCCGAAGGCCTTCTGCCGGCGCGGCGAATCGCCCGCCCGATGACGGCAAGGCCGATGCCCCATGCCTGACGGCGCGCTGGCCCAACCCGACGCCATGACTCTGCGGCTTTCCGCGACGGGTGGGGAGGGCGATCTCCGCGGCCTTGTCCGCCTGTTGCGGCAGGGCTGGCGCTGGCTGCTGGCCGGAGGGATCGGCGGTATCGCCCTTGCCATCTGCGCCCTGTGGCTGGTTACGCCGGCCTATACGGCGGCGATGGTGATCGGCCCGACAGCCCGGGTCGGCTCCGCCGCCATGGGCGCGCGCGTGCCCATGCTGAGCGGGCGCGACTCCGCTGCGATGGCCGAACCGGGCGCGGGCGACGAATCTCTGTCGGACTTCGCCCGCTATCTGGAACTGTTCGGGTCCGGCCCGGTGGCGGAGCAGTTGGCGAGCGATTCCAGGCTGCTGCAGGCCCTGTTCCCCGAGCGCTGGGATGTGGAGACGCAGCGCTGGCGCCCGCCCTCCGGGATGGTTCCGGCGGTGAAGCGCGCCCTGCTGGCGCTGGTCGGCCGGCAGGATTGGCTGGAACCGGACGGGGAACGGGTGGCGCGCGCTCTGCGCGACCGGCTGGTGATCGACATGCTGCGCTCGGGGCCGATGCGTCGGATCACCTTGCGCCATTCCGACCGCGCGACGGCGCTCGACCTGCTGGGCCGCGTCGCCGCGGCCACCGATGCCCATCTGCGGGCCGAGGCGGCACGGCGCAGCGCCGCCCAGATCGCCCACATCAAGGACAGGCTGGGTGCCGTCACCGTGGCCGAGCACCGGCAGGCACTGAGCGACCTGCTGCTGGATCAGGAGCGAGTGGCGATGATGATCGGGGTGGAACTGCCCTTCGCCGCCGACACGATCCAGCCGCCCGCCGCCGCCGCCCTGCCGGACTGGCCGAACCCGGCGGCGGTGGTGCCGCTGGCGGGGATGGCCGGATTGATCGCCGCCTGTTTCGGCCTTTCCGTTTGCCATGCCCTGCGGGAGGGGCACGCGGGGGAGGCGGCGCGATGACCGGAATCCCCGTTTCCGTGGTGGTGATGACCCGCAACGAGGCCGCGAACATCGGTCCCTGCCTTGTGGCGCTGACCGGTTTTGCCGAATGCCTGGTCGTCGACAGCGGCAGCGGCGACGGCACGCCGGACCTCGCCCGATCCCTCGGCGCGCGGGTGGTGCCCTTCCGCTGGAACGGGCGCTATCCCAAGAAGAAGCAATGGTGCCTGGACAGTCTGCCGCTGGCCCATGACTGGGTGCTGTTCGTCGACGCGGACGAACGGCCGACCGCGGCGCTGGTCGATGAGATCGCGGTGCTGATGGCCGGCGGGCCGCGCCATGCCGCCTATTGGATCGATGGCCGCCCCATCCTGCGCGGCCGCGCCCTGCGCTTCGGCTGCTGGAACCGCAAGCTGGCCTTGCTCGACCGCCGCCGGGTCCGCTTTCCCGATCAGCCGGACCTGGATGTCGCCGCCATGTGGGAGGTGGAGGGGCATTACCAGCCGCTGGTCGCCGGCACGACGGGACGGCTGCGGCACCCGATGGACCATGGCGACGCCAAGCCGCCTTCCGCCTGGTTCGACCGGCACAACCGCTATTCCGACTGGGAGGCGGCCTTGCGGGTCGACGGCCGGATGGAGCGGCTGATCGACGGCGAGCCGGAAGACGGCGGTGTCCTGGGCCGGCGGGCGTTGAAGCGGTTGTTTCAGCGCTTGCCCGGCCGTCCGCTCTGGGCCTTCCTGCATGCCTATGTGCTGCGCTTGGGTGTTCTCGACGGCGCTGCGGGACTCGATCACGCCTTGGGACGCGCGTTCTACTACTGGCAGGTCGGGCTCAAGATGCGGGCTGTCGTTCAGGCGCAGGCTTCCGCCGCGCGCCTTTCGTCGGACTGCTCCCCGTCTTCGAGTCCTTATTCCTCGACCAACACGATGCGGTCGCCGCCCAGCGCCTTCAGCAGGTCGAAAGTGCGCTTGCGCACGCCCGGATCCTCGATCCGGTAATAGGCACGGACCAGTTCCAGCGTTTCGCGGCGGGCCAGCGATTCGAATTCGTCGGTCTCGCCCGCGCTTTCGGCCGGCACTTCGGCGGCGATCTGGTCGGGAGTCGGCATGTCGTCGAAGAAGTAGCTGACCGGCACGCCCAGAACCTGGGAGAGGTTGTAGAGCCGGCTGGCGCTGATTCGGTTCGACCCGCGCTCGTACTTCTGCAACTGCTGAAAGGTGATCCCGACCGCCTCGCCCAGCTTCTCCTGGCTCAGGCCGAGCAGGGTGCGGCGAAGCCGCAGGCGGGCACCGACATGGATATCGATGGGGTTGGGACCTTCGCCGCGGCGCGACAGGGTGTGGGCGGGGGCGAGTTTGGTCTTGGTCGCGCTCATGGGTCGTACCTCAAAGGGAAAGCCGTGGGGAAGGCGCCGCGAGAATGCTTAGTTCAGAAAGTAAATTCTATGCAACCATTTGTGCGCATCAACGGTCCGTTTGGGTGGAAGTGGGAAGTCGGAAGCGAAAGACATTAAATTTCCGGGCGCCGGAAACGTAATTTCGCGTAGGCCGTGGGAAAATGATGGCGCACTGCCAGCGCGATCCATTGTAGTGCGGAAATCGCCGCCGCGCGCATTGGGCTCTGCCCCAAATGCATGCGTCGGATCGACTCCTGTTCTCGCCGGCCCGTGGCGGCGTTGCGTTGCGACAGGCCGCCGGGGGCGAACAGGCATACGGGCCAGCGCAGCCGGACCGCAGGACCGCGACCCAGGGTGGCGAGCGTGAAGGCGTAGTCCGACGCGATCCTGAAAGCGGGATCGAAGTGAAGACCCGCGAGGGCCGATACGCTGTAGATCATGGCCTGATGGTGCGTGAACATGCCGAAGGCTGCCCAACGATGGGATCGCGCGCGTTTCAACAGGATACGTCCGTCGCCCTGTCGTTCCAGCGCATCGCCGTAGAAAAGGGCGGCGTCGGGACGGCGGCCGGCGGCCTGCAGCAACCGGACGGCGCAGTCCGCCGCGGCCAGCCGGTCGCCGGCATTCAGGAACAGCACATGGCTGAAGCCGAGGCGCCGGGCGGCATCGAGCCCGTCGTTCATCGCCGCATAGATCCCGAGATCCGGGGCGGACCGCCACCAGACCGGCGGATCGCCGCGCTCCGCCAGCCATTCCGCGGTTCCGTCGGTGGACCCGCCATCGGCGACCAGCCAGGCGATTCGCGGTCCCAACTGCCCCCGCAAGCTGTCATGGGTGTCGATCAAGCCGGCGAGGTCGTTGCGGACAACGGTCAGGATGGCGAGGCGGTGAGGGGGAGCCGTGGTCATCGCGCGATCACCGAAACGGAAGCGGCGGTGATGGCGAGCTGGCTCAGGATGTTGCCGAAGGTCTTGGCGACGTCGAGTCCGTCATAGGGCCGCGGGTCGCGCGGCACCACCAGGATGGAGCCGGGCGGAATCGTCTCCACCCGATGGTTCCAGGACGACACGGCCAGCGGACGCGCCCGGCCGTCGGGCAGAATCAGGAAGCTGCGGCCGGTATCGGCATCGCGGGTCGGCCCTCCGGCCTCGCTCAGGTAATCTTCCGCGCTCTTGCCGCTGACGAATTGTGCGGCGGTGGGGTGCAGGACCTCGCCGGCGACGGCGACAGTCAGCGGGCGCTTTGGGATCACGATCCGGTCGTCGGGCTCCAGCAGCGGATCCAACTCGGGTCGCTGGCGCAGAACCGCGGGATCCGCCTCCACCACCACGCGGCCGAGCGGTTCCGCACCGCGAAGCTGGGCGGCGAGCTGCCGGGCCAGCGCGACATTCTCCGCCTTCACCGGCTCGCCCTTTTCCACCTCCAGCGCCAGCGTGCGTTCCAGTTCCCGCGCCTGACGCTGGAACTGCTCCTTCTCGCGGCGGCGCTCGCTCTCGCGGGTCAGGACGGCTCCGGCGGGATAGGCATCCTCCAGCAGGCCGCCGGCCCGTGCGATCAGGGAGGACAGCGTCTCGTTGCGGCCGATGTCGTACCGGCCGGGCCGGCGCACCGCCCCTTCGATGGCGACGGCGCGCGACTCCAGCGCCTGGGGCCGCGGATTGATCCGCAACGCGTCGCCGATGCCGGCCATGCGTGCTCCGTCGCGGCCGAGATCGACGATGCTGCGGCTGCCGGTCGCGGCCGTCAGTTCCGCCGCGGCCGGATCGGCATCGGCCGACAGCCCGCCGGCGACGGCGACCAGCGCGGACAACGGCGTGCGGTCGGCGACGGGATAGCCGCCGGGATCGCGGACGGCGCCGCGCACCTGCACCGACCGCTCGCCGATCAGCGCGACGATGGCGGGATCGAGCAATGCCGCCAGCATCGGCGGTTCGTCCGCCTCCTCTCCCTCGGCCGATTCGGCGGAATTGGCGATCGTGCCGGCGTCGGCCGGTTTCACCAGGCTGCGAATGTCGTCGATGGCAAACAGGTGGATGCGGTCGCCGTCGGCAAGCCCACGGTCGGCGCGCCCGGCGGCCACCTCCTGCGGGGAGAATGGCAGATAGGCCCGGGTCAGGCTGCGCCGGTCATAGCGCTCGACGATCCCCAGCAGCGGATAGACGTCGCGCTTCAGGGCCTTGCCCTCGGCCAGAGCGCCGCGCAAGGTCGTTCCCGCGGTCAGGCGGCGCGTGCCGGGGCGTCGGACATGGCCCATCAATTCGTATTGCGGCGCATCCGATTCGACGATGGTCTCGCGGGCGCCCGCGCCAGCCTCGTTGGCGGCGCCCGCGACCGGATAGAAACCGGGACGCGGGACGCCGGACAGCCGGAGCACGGCGTGGCGGAGGGCCAGGGGAAGCAGGTCGGGCACCGCGACGAACAGCGGCGGGCAGGGCGTGCGTGAGCCGGTCAGACCGGCGGCGGCGCGCGCCTGCGGACCGGTGGCGAGCCGACCGGCGGGTTCCGCGGCAAGGTGGCGGGCCAGCGCGACCAGACCGAGGCAGGCGTCCTCCGGCGGCTGCCGCTCGCCACGAAGCAAGGCCAGCACCGGCTCCGCAGTCAGGAAATCGATATCCTCCGCTCCCAGCACATAGAGGATGTCGCCCTCGGCCAGCCGGCGGCGGTCGCGCCCGTTCAGCACGGCGGAGAGATCGACCGGACGGAGGGTCCGCGAGCCCGTGCCGGGGTCGCTGGTCTCCAGCGCAGCGAAAGGCAAATAGGGGGCGGGGCGCAGGTCGCTGCGGGAGAGCAATCCGCCGAGCGTCCCCGCCGGGGGAAGGGCGCGCGCGCCGGGGCGCAGGACATGTCCCTCCAGCCGCACGTCATTCCGGCGGTCCTCGCGCAGCGGCGAAAGCAGCAGCAGGTCGCCGTCGCCGAAGCGGCGGGCATTGGCGTCCGCGATCTCCTCTGTCGTTTCCTCGCCGGACGGACCGATGCCGAATCGCAGCAGCCGGGCGCGGCCGGGCCGCAACGCGCCGCCGGCCAGATCGCGCAGTTCGGTGGCCGACAACCGAGCGCCGCCGGGCGGCAGTTCGTAGATGCCCGGCCGCTTGACCGGTCCGGCGATCCCGACCGTGGCGCCCAGCGGGGGAACGAACAGGCGGTCGCCGTCGCGCAGCGGCTGGTCGGCGTTGCCGGCATCCCCGGCAAGTTGCAGGGCATACAGGTCCACGATGATGCCGCCGCCGGCACGCATCAGTCGGATGGCACGCAAGCTGCCGCTCCGCTCCACCCCGCCGGCCGCCGACAGGGCGTCGAGAGCGGTGGCGAACGCGCTGACCTCCTGCCGTCCGGGACGCCCCACGGCGCCGGTGACCACCACGCCGATCCGCCGCACCTCCGCCAGGGTGGCGAAAGCCTCGGTGTTGGGCCAGGTCGCGGCGACCGCAGAGGCAAGCTCCCGCCGGAGGGCGTCCAGCGACAGGCCCGCGGCGGTGAGCGGGCGCAGGTCGTCCACCACGAGCTGGCCGTTGCGGTCGATGGCGAATCGCTTGCTGGATGACTTCTGGCCGCGGAGGGTCACCGTCACGGCATCGCCGGTATTCAGCACATAGTCGCCCTGCACGGCACCGGGCGCACTCTCGCCGGTCGCCACCGGCTCGCGGGCGGGGGTGAACAGGTCGTAGCCGAACTGACGCAGCGGTTCGCCGGCGCGGGCGGAAAAGGCGGCTTCCAGAGGAGAGGCGGAAGGCGGCGAATGAGGATCGCTTCGCGTCGGCCCGGCAGCCAACACGGCGCACGCCCACAGCAAAAGCACCGTCCCCGGTGCCAACCGGACGAATATCCTGCACACAGAGGCCAGCATCGATGATGAATATCCCGCGATTCACTCGCTATAGGCGAGAAAAAACCGAATAACACTATCGGGGGCAATCGGTCTGATGGCAATGGTCAGCATTCGGGGCGCCATGCGAAAGGGCGGCCTCCCTGCACCGGCGGGTGGGGATATGATGAGCCGTCCGTCAGTCGCGCCGCCGCGGCGAGACCGTGGAACGGCAAATCACCGGCAGATGGCCGGAAAACACAAGGATGTCAGTGCCGTGATCGTCATCCACAGCGAAGAGCACCGGCTGCAGGCCGGTCGGTCCGAACTTAACGACGGACAACTCGTCCCCTGCTACGAGAAGCCGGCGCGTGCCGACATCGTGCGGGCGCGGATCGAGGCGGTGGGGCTCGGCCCCATCGTCGAACCCACCCGTCACGGCCTCGCCCCATTGGAGCGGGTGCATGACGCCGGCTATCTCGCCTTCCTCCAAACCGCCTGGGACGATTGGGTGAAGGAGCATGGCGAGGACATCGACGCGCTGCCGCTGAACTGGGTGGCGCCGGGCATGTCACGGCGGCGGGTGCCGCGGTCGATCGACGGGCGACTCGGCTTCTATTCCTTCGATGCCGGAACGCCGATCACCGCCGGCACCTGGCGGGCGGCGACCGCGGCGGCGGACTGCGCGCTGACCGGCGCCGACCGGCTGCGGGGCGGCGACCGCAGCGCCTTCGCGCTCTGCCGCCCGCCGGGGCACCATGCCGGGCATGCCTTCTACGGCGGCTACTGCTTCCTGAACAATGCGGCCGTCGCGGCGCAGTCCCTGCGCGACGGCGGGGCCGCGCGGGTGGCGGTGCTGGACGTCGATTACCATCACGGCAACGGCACGCAGGAAATCTTCTGGGAACGCGGCGATGTGCTGTTCGTGTCGATCCACGCCGATCCGCTCGACGAGTTCCCCTATTTCTGCGGTCATGCCGACGAGACCGGGACCGGGGCGGGCGAGGGGGCGAACCTGAACCTGACGCTGCCCTGGGGCACCGACTGGGCCGGCTACGCCCAGGCGCTGGCCGCCGCTGCGGACCGAATCCGGGAGTTCGGGGCGGATGCCCTGGTGCTGTCGCTTGGGGCGGACACCTATGGCGGCGATCCGATCTCCCGCTTCCGGCTGCTGTCGGAGGATTTCCTGCGCATGGGGGCCGCCATCGCCGGCATCGGCCTGCCGACGCTGTTCGTGATGGAGGGCGGTTATGCCGTCGACGACCTGGGCGTGAACGTCGCCAATGTGCTGACCGGCTTCGCGCGGGCTTGAGCGGAACAGCGGGGAACGAAACGGCCTTACCGTTGCCGGTGCGGCCGATTCGTCCTAAATTGAGCGGAAGACCGGACCCTTCTTGAGGATGTGGACGGTGGCCGCCGACCTTTCCATCTCCAGCCTGTCCATCGGGACCAGCGCCATCCCCCCGCGCAACCAGCCGTCGCGGGGCCAGGGGACGGGTGCGTCCGGCGCGAAGGAGGGCGGCTCCGCCGGGCCGACCGACACGGTCGCCCTGTCCGATGCGGCCCGGCAGCAGGTCCAGAAGCTCAAGCAGATCGACGCGAATGTCCGCCAGCACGAGGCGGCGCATCAGGCGGCCGGCGGCAGCCATGCCGGCGGCGCGTCCTTCACCTACACGCGCGGGCCGGACGGCAAGACCTACGCCACCGCGGGCGAGGTGCCGATCGACGTCAGCACCGAATCGGAGCCGGCCGACACCGTCGCCAAGATGGAGCAGGTGAAGGCCGCCGCCCTCGCTCCCGCCGACCCGTCGCCACAGGACATGCGCGTCGCCGCCCAGGCCGATGCGGCGAAGTTGCAGGCGCAGGCGGAGCAGCGCCGGCAAGAGGGGGACTCCCCGGCCGGACGTGCCGCCGCGGCCTACGGAGCGGCACAGTCCCTGGGCTATGCCCAGTCCGGCACGGGATTGACCATCTGATTCCGGCGGTCATTGACGGCGGCGGCGCAATGGGAATGCCGCCGCGACGATCAGCGCCGCGGCGTGGTTTCTCCATCCAGCGTCAGCAGGGCGCCGTACAGTTCCGGACGGCGGTCGCGGAAGACGCCCCAGGAGGCACGCTGGGCCGCGATGCGGTCGAGGTCGAAGGTCGCGGTCAGCACCGTACGGCTCTCGCGGTCGGCCTGCGCCACGATCTCGCCCTGCGGCCCGGCGATGAAGGACGAGCCGTAGAAGGTCAGCGCGCAGCTTTCCCCCTGCTCAACCCCGACGCGGTTGGACGCGACCAGCGGCATCAGGTTGGCGCCGGCATGACCCTGCATCACCCGGGTCCAATGGCCCTGGCTGTCAATCGAGCTATCCTGCGGCTCCGACCCGATGGCGGTCGGATAGAAAAGGATTTCCGCCCCCTTCAACGCCATGATGCGGGCGGTCTCCGGGAACCACTGGTCCCAGCAGATGGCGCAGCCGACCGTCGCGTAACGGGTCTTGAACACCGGAATGCCGGTGTCGCCGGGGCTGAAATAGAACTTCTCCTGATAGCCCGGCCCGTCGGGAATGTGGGACTTGCGGTAGATGCCCAGCAGGCTGCCGTCCGCATCGACCATGGCCATGGAGTTGTAATAGGCGTTGCGCGCCTTTTCGAAGAAGCTGACGGGGATCACCACCGACAACTCGCGCGCCAGCGACCGCATCCGCTCGATCACCGGATGGCCTTCGGCCGGGGCGGCGAGTTCGAACAGCGACTGCTTCTGGTCCTTGCAGAAATAGGGCGTCTCGAACAGTTCCTGCGGCAGGATGATCTGCGCGCCCTTGGCGGCCGCCTCGCGAATCAGCGATTCGACGCCGTCTACGTTGGCGGCACGGTCCCAACTGCAGGCCATCTGGGTGGCGGCGACGGTGACGGTACGGGACGAGGGGACGGTCGGCGAAGCGGTCATTGCGGTCGCTGGCTCCTGTTGCGGCAACTGAGGCGATTGACGTCTGTGTGACCGAAGGTCGCGGCGGACACAAGCGGCGGAGAGGGAGTTTGTTGGATTTTAGCGAAATGTTCACATTTCATCGGCGCGGCAATTCGATCTTGCAAATAAAACCGATCTAAAAAGCAAACTTCGTGCTCTTCACCATATGGGGATATGGCAATCCGCGCCTCATCTGAAAAGTTCGACTGCACACAAAGCGGCTATGCACCGTATACGGTCCGCCGTTCTGCTTAAGTCGAACGGGATTCGCCGATCCCATGACAGACATATCATTGCATGCCTGCGGTCGACGGCCACGCAATTGATTTGCGCTTTGCACACAGCACGTTATGATTGGATGACACAGCCAAGACCATTCGTGTCAAGGTGGTATCGCCAGGACGGCACGGATCCGGCCGACGCTATGGCGTCAGGTATCCCGACGGGCAACCGCCCGGCGCTTGCACCCGGTGGGCGGGAATGGTTGTTGGATCGGTAACGACGGCAGAGAGATTGTCGGTATGGAGGCGTCTGTCAAGGGGTGGGAGCCGGAGCGCCCCGACGGTTCGGAGGATGCAGCCGATGCGTCCGACGGTGCATTATCGTTCGTCGTCCGTGAAGTGAACCGCGCATTCGCCCGCGCTCTGCAGACGCGCATCGCACGGTCGGGCGTCAGCATGGGACAGTGGTTTTTCCTGCGCGCCCTGTGGGAGGAAGACGGCCTGACCCAACGCGAACTCAGCCACCGCGTCGGCATGATGGAGCCGACCACCGTCACCGCCGTCAACGTGATGGAAGGGCAGGGGCTGGTCCAGCGGGTGCGCAACTGCCATGACCGCCGTAAGATGAACATCTTCCTGACCGACAAGGGCCGAGCGCTCCGCAATTCGATGATGCCCAGCGCGTCGGAAATCGGGCAGCTCGCCATTCAGGGCATCTCGCCGGACGAGTTG
Source organism: Azospirillum ramasamyi (assembly GCF_003233655.1). NCBI lineage: Bacteria > Pseudomonadati > Pseudomonadota > Alphaproteobacteria > Rhodospirillales > Azospirillaceae > Azospirillum > Azospirillum ramasamyi. The sequence goes on along the minus strand of NZ_CP029829.1, from coordinate 1,129,350 downwards.
GAACTGACGCTGGACGTGCTGCGCCGCGTCGGTGCGAACCTCAACGCCGCCGCCGCGGCGCCCACCCGCGGCGGCGCGGACGAGTAATACCGCCGGGCGTAAGTCGGACCTTACCCCCGGCGGCTTCAATCGTCGTCCGGGTCGGGCGGCGGCGGCAGGCTGGCGCCGGTCAGGTTGGCTCCGGTGAATTTGGCGTCGCGGATGTTCGCGTCGCTCAGGATCGCGCCGGTCAGGTTGGCGTTGGCGAAATCGCAGCCGGACAGGTTGGCGCCGCGCAGGTTGGTACGGATGCAGGACGCGTTGGTCAGCCGCGCGCCGGTCAAATTCGCCGCCCATAGCCGGCCGGTCGGCTGGCCGTCCGGCCCCTTGATGTCGACCCAGCCGATGCCGGCCCCGTCCAGCCGCACCCCGTCCATGTTGGCGCCGCGCAAGGTGGCGCCATCCAGGATCGCGCCGCCGAGGTCGGCGCCGGCCAGCACCGCCTCGGAGATGTCGCACATGATCAGCAGCGCCTCGCGCAGCTTGGCGCCGCTGAGGTTGGCGCGCTTCAGGTTGGCGCCGGACAGATTCACGCCCGATAGGTCGATGTGGCTGAGATCGGCGCCGGTCAGGTCGGCGCGGGCGCCCATCGTGCCGTTGGTGTTGATCCAGGTGTAGTGGCTGTGCAGGGCCTGCTGGATCTGGACGGAGAAATTGTCGGCCGACCGCGCCAGATTGGCGCCGGTGGTGTCGGCGCCGGCCAGATCGGCCCCCTCCAGTTTGGCGCCCTGCAGGTCGGCGTTGCGCAGGTTGGCGCCGGCCAGCATCGCGCCGGTCAGATTGGCGTCGCGCAGAACCGCGCCCTGCAGGTTCACGCCGGACAGGTTGCTGCCGCGCAGGTCGGCGCGTGCGAGATTGCAGCTCTTCATGCTGGCGCGCATCAACGTGGCGCCGGTCAGCAGCGCGCCCTCGCAATCGGCGCCGTTCATCGACACATCGGTCAGATCGGCGCCCGACAGGTTGGCGTTCGTCAGCGACGCATCGTCGAAATCGCTGCCGGCCAGATCGGAGCGGACGAAATCCAGCCCCTTGCCGCCGCCTTGCCCGCCATAGAGCAGGGCGCCGCCGCGCAGGTCGGCCTCCTTCAGGATGGCGCGCTTCATCTTGGCGCCGCGCATATGGGCGCCGCGCAGGTCGGCGCGGTACAGGTTGCAGCCCGACAGATCGGCCTTGGTCAGATGGGCGGCGAACAGGTCCGCGGTGCTGAGATTGGCGTTGGACAGGTCGCAATGGGACAGGTTGGCGCCGGACAGCTTGCCCTGAGCCAGGTTCACCCCGGACAGGTTGGAACCCTCCATGTTCGCCATGGTCAGGTTGGCGCGCGAACCGCCCGACTTGTTCTTCAGCCAGCGTTCGTGCTTTTCCAGCACGGCAACCAACTCGTGCGGCGTCATCGGTCCTGTCCGGTCTGTCTGGTTGCGTGGTCAATCGATAGACCAGTGTCCGGAAATAATCTATGCCAAAGGTTAAGGCCACCACCAGTGCACGTCCGGTGCGCCGGCGGCTTGGCACGGCGGCGCCCACGCCCCATCTGCGAAGGCGTCGGGCGCCGGACCGCCTGTCACAGCAAGGAGTTTGGGAATATGTCGGGTGGACACACGCTTGCGGCTTTCGACACCGAACTGGAGGCGCTGCGCACCGCCATCGACCGCATGGGCGAACTGGTGGAGCGGCAGGTCGGGCTTGCCCTCGATTCGCTGGCCGGTCTGGATGCCGAAATCGCGGGCGAGGTGCTGAAGGGCGACGCCGAAATCGACCGGCTGGAGATGGAGGTGGAGGCGATGACCGTCCGCCTGATCGCTCTGCGCCAGCCGATGGCCAAGGATCTGCGCGAGATCGTCGCGGCGTTGAAGATCGCCTCCAACCTGGAGCGGATGGGCGATTTCGCCAGATCCGTCGCCAAGCGGGCGGTCACGCTGTCCACCCTGCCGGTTGCGCCGCCGGTCGCCTCGCTGGTCCGGATGGGCCGCATGGTGCAGGTGATGATCGGCGACATGCGCCGCGCCTACATCGAACAGGACGCCGATCTGGCCGCCGCCGTCCGCGACTGCGACGGAGAGGTCGATGCGGCCTATACCGCGCTGTTCCGGGAATTCCTGACCTACATGATGGAATCGCCGGCCCAGATCACCGGCTGCACCCATCTGCTGTTCGCCGCCAAGTCGATCGAGCGCATCGGCGACCATGCCACCAACGTGGCGGAGAATGTCAGCTTCCTGGTCAAGGGCCGCTTGCCGTCGGACGAGCGCCGCAAGGAGGACCACAGCAGCTACGCCGTCGCTCCGCCGCCGGAAGGAACGTGAACGCCGGGGCTTGACAGCCGGTGGCGGCATGTGGTGCGCTTGGGGCATGAACATGTCCTCGCCCCTCCTGTCGCAGCATTGGTGGCGGCCCGTCTCCAACGGGCCGGCCTGGCGACGCGTGTGAACGTGGATTGACGACAAAAGGCCGCCCGGTGCATCCGGAGCGGCCTTTTTCCTGACCCGGCAGCGGGTCGTCGAACGGAAAAGACGGACAGGCAGGCGGAAGCACCGTGCGGCGTCACCGACAAGACGCCCGAACCGGAGCCCCGCCGCCATGACGCCCTCCCACCTGTATCCCTCCCATATCTTCCTGGCCGATCCTGCATTCCTCGACCCGTTTTCCGCCCTCACCGGCGGCGGGCTGGGGCTGCGCCGCACCTCAGAGCCGGTGGGGATCGCCGACGCGCTCGACACGCTCGCCACCGCGCTGGACGAGCGGCGCGGCCTGTTGCTGTCGGGTGGGGTTGAGGCGCCCGGCCGCTATCGCCGCCAGGCCATGGGCTTCGTCGATCCGCCCCTGTCGGTGACCGCCCGCGGCCGGACGGTGCGGATCGACGCGCTGAATCCGCGCGGACGCCTTCTGCTGCCCGCCATCGCCGGGGCATTGGACGGGCATGAGGCGCTGGCCGGGCTGGAGGTGACGGCCGGCCGCATCACCGCGCTGGTCCGCCGCCCGGCCGGCGTCTTCGCGGAAGAGGAGCGCAGCCGGCAACCGTCGGTGTTCAGCGTGCTGCGGGCGCTGATGGCGCTGTTCGACTGCCCGGACGAACCGTTTCTCGGCCTCTACGGCGCCTTCGGCTACGACCTCGCCTTCCAGTTCGAGCCGGTCCGGCGCCGGCTTGAGCGGCCCGACGACCAGCGCGACCTCGTGCTGTATCTGCCGGACCGGCTTCTGGTCGTCGATCACGGTGCCGGGGTTGCGCGCCGCTTCGCCTATGAATTCGTCGTGAATGGCGTTTCCACCGAGGGAGCCGCCGGCGGCGGCCGGGTCCATGCTTATCGCCCGGATACCAACGCCGCCGCGGACTGCGACCATGCGCCCGGCGAGTACCAGCAGGTGGTGCGGGCGGCGAAGGAGGCCTTCCGTCGCGGCGACCTGTTCGAGGTGGTGCCCGGCCAGACCTTTGCCGAGCCCTGCGCCGACACTCCCTCCACCATCTTCCGCCGCCTGCGCGCCGCCAATCCGGCGCCCTACGAGGCGTTGATCAATCTGGGCGACGGCGAGTTCCTGGTCGCCGCCAGCCCGGAGATGTATGTCCGCGTCGGCGCCGGCCCCGCGGCCGGCCGGGTGGAGACCTGCCCGATCTCCGGCACGGTGGCGCGCGGCGCCGACGCGCTGGGCGATGCGGCGCAGATCCTGACGCTGCTGAACTCCGCCAAGGATGCGGCGGAGCTGACCATGTGCACCGATGTCGACCGCAACGACAAGGCGCGGGTGTGCGAGCCCGGCTCGGTCCGCGTGGTCGGCCGGCGGATGATCGAGCTGTACTCGCGCCTGATCCACACGGTGGACCATGTGGAAGGGCGGCTGCGCGACGGCTTCGACGCTCTGGACGCCTTCCTGACCCACAGCTGGGCGGTCACGGTGACCGGCGCGCCGAAGCGCTGGGCCATGCAGTTCCTGGAGGACACCGAGCGGTCGCCGCGCCGCTGGTACGGCGGAGCCTTCGGCCGCATCGGCTTCGACGGCGGCATGGACACCGGCCTGACCCTGCGCACCATCCGCATGAAGGACGGGGTCGCCTTCGTCCGTGCCGGCGCGACGCTGCTGTCCGACAGCGACCCGGAGGCGGAGGACGCCGAATGCCGCCTGAAGGCCTCCGCCTTCCTCGACGCGGTGCGGGGGGAGAGGGCGTCGCCGCACCTGACGCTGGTTGCCGCCGCGGCGGCGTCGGCCGTCCCGCGGAGCGGGGAGGGGCGGCGCGTGCTGCTGGTCGACCATGACGACAGCTTCGTCCACACGCTGGCCGACTATTTCCGCCGGACCGGCGCGACGGTGACGACCCTGCGCCACACCCATGCGCGGACGGCGCTGCGCGACGACCCGCCCGACCTGCTGGTTCTCTCGCCGGGGCCGGGGCGTCCCGCCGATTTCGACGTCGGCGGCAGCATAGGCGCGGCGCTGGACCTCGGCGTCCCGGTGTTCGGCGTCTGCCTGGGCCTGCAGGGTATGGCGGAGAGCTTCGGCGCGACGCTCGACCGCTTGCCGGAGCCGATGCATGGCAAGGCGTCCTCCCTGGTCCACCAGGGCTGCGGGCTGTTCGAGGGGTTGCCGCAGGGGATGCGGGTGGGCCGCTACCATTCGCTGGTGGCGAAGCGCGACAGCCTGCCGTCCGAGTTGCGTGTGACGGCGGAGACGGCGGACGGAACGGTGATGGCGATCGAGCACCGGACGCTGCCGCTGGCCGCCGTGCAGTTCCACCCCGAATCGATCCTGACGCTCGACGGCGGTCATGGGCTGGCGCTGATCGACACCGTGATGGCGAGGCTGGCCCGGCGTGGCGGCGCGCAGCCGGACAGGGAGGCGGCGGCCTGAAAGAGGAAGGCCGGGGGAACGCGGCGCCGTCCCGTGCCCCCGGCTCGCTCAGACCGGCAGACGGATCACCGCGCGCAGGCCGCCATAGGGGCTGTCGTCCAGCGTGATGTCGCCGCCATGGCTGCGCGCCACATCGCGGGCGATGGTCAGCCCCAGGCCCGAGCCGCCGGTATCCAGGTTGCGGCTGCTGTCGACCCGGAAGAAGGGCTTGAACACGTCTTCGCGCAGATAGTCGGGGATGCCGGGGCCGTCGTCGTCGATGGTGATCTCGATCACCCCCTCCTTCCGCTCGGCCTTGACCCAGGCGGTGCCGGCATGGCGGCCGGCATTGACCAGCAGGTTGGCGATGCAGCGCCGGATTGCGTTGGGGCGCAAGGGCACCACCAGACCCTCCGGCGCCGTCAGCGTCACCTCCGTCCCGTCGCGCCGCGCACCGGCGGCGACCTCTTTCAGGAGGCGGGTCATGTCGGTCGGCTGCACCGCCTCCGTCCCCTCCCCGCGGGCGAAGGCGAGATAGCCCTCGATCATCTGCTCCATCTCGGCGACGTCGGCCTTCAGCTCCTCCACCTCGGGGTCGAGGTCGGGATGCTCGATCATGTCCAGCGCCAGCTTCATCCTGGTCAGCGGGGTGCGCAGGTCGTGGCTGACGCCGGCCAGCATCTCCGTCCGCTGGTTCATCTGGCGCTGGATGCGTTCGCGCATCAGCAGGAAGGCCGAGGCCGCCTGCCGCACCTCCGTCGCCCCTTCCATCTTGAAGTTGGAGACGTCGCGGCCCTTGCCCAGCGCGTCGGCGGCGATGGCCAGCCGCTTGATCGGGCGGATCTGGTTGCGCATGAACAGGATCGCCACGGCGAACAGCACCACGGCCGACCCGACCATCCACAGGATGAAGATGTAGCTGGTCGGCGTGAACAGGCGCCTCTCCGGTGACATCACCGACAGCACCCCGTCGGCCATCTGCACCCGGATCTCGTACCACTCCCGCGCGACGCGGGTGTTGATGGCGAAGGGGCGGCCGATCCGTTCGTCCAGCGCCTTGCCGAGCGTGCGCTCCAGCAGGCCGCTCAGCCGGCGGCGTTCATCCGGCAGGGTCTGCCCCGGCTCCAGCGTGACGATCAGGTCGGTGGTGCGGGCGACGGTGGCCAGCGTCCAGTCACGCCCTTCCTGCGAGGGATCGTGCTCGATCATGGCGATCACGGTGGCGATGTCGCCGGCCACGGCATAGGCCAGCCGGTTGGTCACCGTGTCCCAATGGCGGTCGTAGAAGATCCAGGTCGCCACCGCCTGGGCTAGGATCACCGGCGTGACGATGATCAGCAGCGTCCGGCCGAACAGGGTGCGCGGCAGGAACCGTTTCAGGAACGGCGTGCGCCGCCGCCGTTCGGCCCGCCGGGCCGCGACGCCGCGGTCCGATGCCGCCGTCAAGGATCGGGCCTCAGCACATAGCCCTCGCCCCGGACGGTGTGGAGGTAGCGCGGCTCACGCGGATCGGCCTCGATCTTGCGGCGCAGGCGGGTGACCTGCACGTCCACGGTACGGGCGTTTCCGGCGACCTTGCTGCGCTCCGTCAGCTCCTCGCGCGTGAAGGTGACGCCGGGGGAGGCGGCGAGGATGCGCAGCAGGCTGGCCTCCGCCGTGGTCAGGCGGATCACCTCGTCACCGTGGCGCAGCTCGTCCCGGTCGGGCAGATAGGTCAGGGGGCCGAGCCGCACCGGGGCGGCGGGCGGAGCCGCCGGTTCCGGCGCGCGGGCGGCCTGCCGTCGCAGGATGGAGTTGATGCGCAGCAGAAGCTCGCGCGGGTTGAAGGGCTTGGCGAGATAGTCATCGGCCCCGGCCTCCAGCCCGGCGATCCGGTCGTCCGGCTCGTCGCGGGCGGTCAGCAGCAGGATCGGCAGGTCGCGCTCGCGCCGCAGCGATTCGGTGAGCGACAGCCCGGATTCACCCGGCATCATGATGTCGAGCACCAGCAGGTCGAAGGCCAGCCCGCCCAGCTGCGCGCGGGCATCCGCGGCGTCGCGCGCGGTGCTGACCAGAAAGCCGTTGCTGGCGAGGTACTTGCGCAATAGCTCGCGCAGGCGGGTGTCGTCGTCGACGACCAGGATGTGGGGCTGATCTTCGGTCATGGCGCCGACTATAACGCCTGTCCCCGCAATCGACATAGCGGCACCATGCGTGACACTTCGTGGGTGCGCATGGCGGGCAGGCGTGTAAGCGGTTGGCCGTTTCGTCCTCGTTCCGTGTTAACCTCCATATGCCCTCCTCTGAGGGCCGAGAGACACAGGAGCGATCACGATGGCCTACGACCACAGGTCCAACGACCCCCGGGACCTGGACGCCCAAGACCTCGCCGAAATGACCCGCAACTTCCTGGCGAAGGGCGGCAACATCGTTCAATGTCCGCCGGGTGCTTCCGAAAACGTGGTGTACCGCAAGGGCGGCTTCCGCCGCCGCGCCCCCAACGACGCGAAGGCCGCCGCCGACAAGCCGGCGGACGTCAATGCCCCGGAGGCCGGCACCGCTGAGGCCGGTTCCAAGGAAGCCGGACCGGCGGCGCCGGAAACGACGACGGAGCCGAGCGCCGTCTGAAGCTGTTGCAGCGTTTCGTTTTCAGCGTTTCGCGGCAAGACGGGCAGGGGGAACGGGCGGTGCGAATTTAGCCCGGTCCTCCTCGTCCAGCATGCCCATCATCACCTTGCGGAATCCCTCCACCGCCTCCGCGCCGGCCATGCGGTAGGCGCGGGCGATGCGCTGGCGCTGGGTCTCGGACAGTTGCCGCTCCAGCTCCACGCCCTTTTCCGTCAGTTCCAGCAGACGCTGCCGCCGGTCGCGGGCGCCGGTCTGCTGGTCGATGAAGCCCTGGCGCACCAGTTCGCCCAGCACGCGCGAAAGGCTCTGCTTGGTGATCTTCAGAATCGCCAGCAGTTCCGAAACGGTGATCTTGGGATAGCGGCCGACGAAATAGATCACGCGGTGGTGCGCGCGGCCGAAGCCGATCTCCGCCAGAATTTCATCCGGTTCGGCAGTGAATTCGCGATAGGCGTAGAAAAGCAGCTCCATTCCCGTACGGAGTTCCTCCTCGCGGAGGAAGAGCTGGTTCACGCCTGCTTTCAGGTCAGCCATGGCGACGCGGTTGGTTCGATTTATTCTAATTAGGACAGCGGCTCAGACATAAACAATCGTACGTCCGGTTACAAGAACAAGCTCATTCACGAAAGCGGCTTTTCCTCCGCCGCTCGGGAGTTGCCGATGCGGCTGCAGATCGGTGTGCAGGGCATAGGCGGGATGCCACACGATGTCCCTTAAGGCCAGCGCGGGCGGATGCGCCGGTCGGGCGGGTGGAAATTCGGCGGCAGGCTTGCTATGGGCTGTGGTCACGAGAGGCCAAGAACGTTCCACAAGCTCCCATATAAAGCCGAGACAAGAAGGAAACGACCATGACCGCACGCCGGAAGCTGATCGCCGGAAACTGGAAGATGAACGGGTTGAAGGCCGACGGGCTGGAACTCGCCTCCGACCTCGCCGGGCGGCTGAAGGGCGCCGGACCGGTCGCCTTCGACATGCTGGTCTGCCCGCCCTTCCCGTTGCTGTTCCCGGTGGGGGAGGCGATCGCCGACAGCCCGCTGGCGCTGGGCGGCCAGGATTGCGCGCCGAAGACCTCCGGCGCCCACACCGGCGACGTGGCCCCGACCATGCTGAAGGACGCCGGCTGCCGCTTCGTCATCCTCGGCCATTCCGAGCGCCGAGCCGACCATGGCGAGAGCGACGCCGTGGTCAACGCCAAGGCCGCCGCCGCCCATAAGGAGGGTCTGGTCGCCATCATCTGCGTCGGCGAGACCGAGGCGCAGCGCGATTCCGGCCAGGCGAACGCCGTGGTGTTGGGCCAGCTCGCCGGTTCCATCCCCGCCGGTGCGAATGCCGGGAACACCGTCATCGCCTATGAGCCGGTCTGGGCCATCGGCACCGGCAAGACCGCGACTCCGGACGACGTGAAGGCCATGCATGCCCATATCCGGGCCGAGCTGGCCGGCAAGATCGCCGATCCGGACAAGGTGCGCATCCTCTACGGCGGCTCGGTCAAGCCGGGCAACGCGGCGGAGTTGATGGCGGTGGACAATGTCGACGGCGCGCTGGTCGGCGGCGCGTCGCTGAAGGCCGACGACTTCTGGGCCATCGCCACCGCCTGCCGCTGATACCCCGGTCGCATGCGACATGGCACCATACGGTGCCAGCCATGCCGCCAAAGGATACGGCCTAGGTATTTTGGCGCTGGCATATCGCGCGGCTCCGCGGTACAAACAATGGGCGCGCGCCACGGGCCCATAAGACGGCCTGTGGCGCGCTATTCGATTTTTGGGATGGGTGTGGGGTGAGCATCGCATGGAATCGGTGATTCTGGTAATTCACCTGCTGATCGCCATCGGACTGGTCGGCGTGATCCTGATCCAGCGGTCGGAAGGCGGCGGGCTCGGTATCGGCGGCGGCACCATGGGCGGCATGATGAGCACCCGTGGAACGGCCAATCTGCTGACGCGGACCACCGCCATCCTGGCGGCCTGCTTCTTCGCCACCAGCATCTTGCTGGCGATCCTGGCCGGCGGGCATTCCCGCCCGACGTCGATCATCGACAGCCTGCCGACGGCTCCCGCTCCCGCGGCTCCGTCGCAGTCGAACGCTCCGGCCGCCCCGGCGCAGCCTGCCGCTCCGGCCCAACCCGCGCCGCCGGTGGCCCAGTAAAGGGTCCATCCCAGCAGCGCACGGGTACGAGCGAACAGCGAGGCGGCCTCCCCGAAGCCGCCTCTTTCTTTTGAGGGCCGACGTTCGCGACGCCATGTCTCGGCGGCGACCCTTCGGGGGACGTTGAACATCTCTCCCCTATGGGGAGGCGGACATTCCCTTCCCTTTGGGGAGAAGGACTATTCCGTCCCCTCTGGGGGACCAGGACAATTCCGTCCCCTCTGGGGACATCGGCAATCCGTCCCCCACGGGGACATGGAACAGCTCTCAAGCTCTTCGGACGGACATGACTCGCTACATCTTCATCACCGGTGGCGTCGTTTCTTCGCTGGGCAAAGGTCTGGCGTCGGCGGCGCTTGGGGCGCTTCTCCAGGCGCGCGGCTACAAGGTGCGCCTGCGCAAGCTGGACCCGTACCTGAACGTCGACCCCGGAACGATGAGCCCCTACCAGCACGGCGAGGTCTTCGTGACCGACGACGGGGCTGAGACGGACCTGGATCTCGGCCATTACGAGCGCTTTACCGGCGTGTCGGCCCGCAAGGGCGACAACATCACCACCGGCCGCATCTATTCCACCGTGATCGCGAAGGAGCGTCGCGGCGATTACCTGGGCGGCACCGTCCAGGTCATTCCGCACATCACCGACGAGATCAAGGAGTTCATCCGCGCCGACGCCACCGACGAGGACTTCGTCCTGATCGAGATCGGCGGCACGGTGGGCGACATCGAGTCGCTGCCCTTCCTGGAGGCGATCCGCCAGTTCGGCAACGAGGTCGGTCAGGAGAATGTCCTCTACATCCACCTGACCCTGCTGCCCTACATCCCGACCGCCGGCGAGCTGAAGACCAAGCCGACCCAGCATTCGGTGAAGGAGCTGCTGAGCGTCGGCATCCAGGCCAACATCCTGCTGTGCCGCGCCGACCGTCCGATCCCGGAGAACGAGCGCAAGAAGATCGCGCTGTTCTGCAACATCCGCCCGGAGCGGGTGATCGCGGCGCTCGACGTCGATTCGATCTATCAGGTGCCGATCAGCTACCACGAGGAAGGGTTCGACACCCAGGTGCTGAGCTATTTCGGCCTGCCGGTCGACAAGGAGCCGGACCTGTCGCGCTGGACCCGCATCATGGAGCGGGTGCGCAAGCCGCAGGGCGAGGTCACCATCGCGGTGGTCGGCAAGTACATCAGCCTGCTCGACAGCTACAAGTCGCTGGCCGAGGCGCTGACCCACGGCGGCATCGCCAACAACGTCAAGGTCAACCTCGACTGGATCGATTCGGAGATCTTCGAGGATGACGACGCGGCGGTGAAGCGGCTGGAGAACGTCCACGGCATCCTGGTTCCGGGCGGCTTCGGCTCGCGCGGGACGGAAGGCAAGATCCGTGCGGCCAAATTCGCCCGCGAGCGCAAGGTGCCCTATTTCGGCATCTGCTTCGGCATGCAGATGGCAGTGATCGAAGCCGCCCGCAACATGGCGAAGATCGCCGATGCCGGATCCACCGAGCTGGGCAAGCCGGGCAACCCGGTCGTCGGCCTGATGACGGAGTGGATGCGCGGCAACACGCTGGAGCGCCGCGGCGAGGCCGGCGACTTGGGCGGCACCATGCGCCTGGGCGCCTACCCGGCCAAGCTGCTGGAAGGCAGCAAGGTCGCCGAGGTCTATGGCACCACCGACATCTCCGAACGGCACCGTCACCGCTATGAGGTGAACGTGTACTACAAGGAGAGTCTGGAGCGCTGCGGCATGAAGTTCAGCGGCCTGTCGCCGGACGGGGAACTGCCGGAGATCGTCGAGATCCCCGACCATCCCTGGTTCATCGGCGTGCAGTTCCACCCGGAACTGAAGTCCAAGCCCTTCGAGCCGCACCCACTGTTCACCTCCTTCATCAAGGCGGCGATCGACCAGAGCCGGTTGGTCTGAGGACGTATCTGCCCCTCCCTGACCCTCCCCAAGATACGGACCGGCCTTTTGCCGGCCGAGAGCGCGGGAGGGTCGGGGAAGAAGCGGCGACGTTTGGGATTTTGCACTTGAATACCGCCCCGCCCCCAAAAGGCGGGGCGTTTCCATGTCCGTTATCCTACGCATTCAGGCGGCGAGAACTGCCGCGAGCATGACGGTTTCGTCGCCGTCGGCGTCGGGTTCTGACGAAAGGCGGGGTGACCGGAGCCGAGTCCGCTCCATATCAGGGTCGGATTGGCAACGGGAGGATAAGAACGCCATGTCCGAGGTGATGATCGATGCCGCCGATGGCGGCCGCTTCTCGGCTTATGCCGCCGAGCCCAAGGTTACTCCGGCCGGCGGGCTGGTGGTGATCCAGGAGATCTTCGGCGTCAACGCGGTGATGCGCGAGTTGTGCGACTGGTACGCCTCGCAGGGCTTCCTCGCGGTGTGCCCCGACCTGTTCTGGCGCCAGCAGCCGGACGTACAGTTGACCGACAAGACCGAAGCCGAGTGGAACCAGGCTTTCGCCCTGATGAACGGCATGGACCAGGACAAGGCCGTCGAGGATCTGAAGGCAACGCTCGCCTGGGTGCGGGGACAGAAGGGCTGCACCGGCAAGGCCGGCAGCGTCGGCTATTGCCTGGGCGGCCGGCTGGCCTTCCTGATGGCGGAGCGGTCGGATTCGGACGCCAATGTCGGCTATTACGGCGTCGGGCTGGAAGGGCTGCTGGGCGAGGCCGGCAAGATCGGCAAACCGCTGCTTCTGCATATCGCCGAGAAGGACAAGTTCTCCAGCCCTGACAAGCGCGACGCCCTGCTGGCCGGGGTGAAGGACAACAAGTGGGTGACCGCCAAGGTCTATCCCGGCATGGACCACGCCTTCGCCCGGCTGGGCGGCGAGCATTACGACGCGGATGCGGCCGAAGAGGCGAACCGCCTGACGGTGGAGTTCTTCCGGACGCATCTGGGGTGAGGCGATAGCTTCCTGAATGTCCCGGCCCCCTAAACTCCCCCTCGGCGGGGAAGGTTAGGGGGCCATTCGGCGGGCGGCTGAGTGGCTTGCAGCCCGAGGTGCCGCCCGCCATTGACCATCCCTCCATTTAATGGGATGCAAAGGCCCACGGGCGCCGATTCGCCCGTTTTCGTTTTGGAGCACTCCGATGACCACGCCGCGCGCCGTCCAGATCGGCGACCTGACCATTGCCAACGACCGCCCCTTCGTCCTGATCGCCGGCCCCTGCCAGATGGAGAGCCGCGACCATGCGCTGGAGACCGCGTCCGCGCTGGTGGAGATGACCAGGGCGCTGGGCATGGGGCTGATCTACAAGTCGAGCTTCGACAAGGCCAACCGCACCTCCATCACCACCGCGCGCGGCCTGGGCATGGACAAGGCCCTGCCGATCTTCGCGGAAATCCGCGAGCGCTTCGGCTGCCCCGTCATCACCGACGTGCATGAATCGACCCAGTGCGCCCCCGTCGCCGAGACGGTGGACGTGCTGCAGATCCCGGCCTTCCTCTGCCGCCAGACCGACCTGCTGATCGCCGCCGCGGTGACCGGCCGGGCGGTGAACGTCAAGAAGGGCCAGTTCCTGGCGCCGTGGGACATGAAGAATGTCGCCGCCAAGCTGGTCGCCTCCGGCAACGAGCGCGTGCTGCTGTGCGAGCGCGGCGTCAGCTTCGGCTACAACACGCTGGTGTCGGACATGCGCGCCCTGCCGATCATGGCCGAAACCGGCTTCCCGGTGGTGTTCGACGCCACCCACTCCGTCCAGCAGCCCGGCGGGCAGGGCACCACCTCGGGCGGGCAGCGCGAATTCGTGCCGGTGCTGGCGCGTGCGGCCATCGCGGTCGGCGTCGCCGCCGTCTTCATGGAGACGCACGAGAACCCGGACTGCGCGCCCAGCGACGGCCCCAACATGGTCCCGTTGAAGGACATGCCGGCACTTCTGGCGAAGCTGCAGGCCTTCGACCGTCTGGCGAAGTCTTAGTTTGGCAGGGAAGGGGCGTCGTGGTTGACTGGCGCCTCTTCCGCTTCAGACCTTCGCGGGCGAGCATGAGGGAACGTGCATGATGTTCGGTCGGGGTTTTCGGGGTGCCGTCATGGCGCTCCTGCTGCTGGTGGCCGCCCTTCCGGCGGCGGCTCTGGAGACCTTCCAGAAGTCCAAGCTGACCGTCGAGACGGCGGGCGGCGGCAAGTTCCGCTTCAACGTCGAATTGGCCCTGACCCCGGGCCAGCAGGCACAGGGCCTGATGTTCCGCCAATCGATGCCGGCCGACGCCGGAATGCTGTTCGTCTACGACCGTGAGCAGCCGGCCAGCTTCTGGATGAAGAACACCCTGATCCCGCTGGACATGCTGTTCATCGCCTCCGACGGCCGCATCGTGAACATCCACGAGCGCGCGGTGCCGGGATCGCTGGACTCCGTCAGTTCCGACGGCCCGGTCAAGGCCATCCTGGAGTTGAATGGCGGCATGGCTGCGCGCTTGGGCATCCGTCCCGGCGACCGCGTGGTGTCGCCCGACATCGCGAAGCCCTAGAGCGAATTTGCATTCGCTTTAGATTTCTATGACCTCATTCGCCAGTCGGGCTTCGGCCGCATGAGCGGCCGGGGCCGCCGTCGCGGTCCAAGGCGGATTGCAGTCCGCTTTATGCGGAAAGACGGTCCCCGCCCATGGCTTTCGCTTAAACTCCCCCCAGATTGATCGGGCGGGGTGCGGCGCGGAGGGCATGCATGGCGAGTGGAGCGGGCAGGCGGGCGGTGATCATGGTCGGGGTGGCGCTCTGCGCCGCGGCCGGCCTGTCCGCTTATGTCATGCTTGCGCGCGCCGAGCCGGGACCGTCCTACCGGCTGGCCCGGGTCGAACAGGGCCCCCTGGTCAGCGCCATCACCGCCACCGGCACCATGAGCGCCCTGGTGACAGTGGAGGTCAGCTCGCAGCTCTCCGGCCAGATCGCCGAGCTCTACGCCGATTTCAACAGCCGCGTCACCAGCGGCCAGATCCTCGCCCGCCTGAACGGCGACCAGCTCGCCGCAAGGCTGGCCCAGGCCGGCGCCGACGTCGATTCCGCCAAGGCGGGGCTCATCCAACAACAGGCCTTGCATGACAAGGCGCAGGCCGACCTCGCCAGCGCCCAAGCCAGCGTCGCCAATGCCGACGCCCAGATCCTGCGTGCCGACCTTGCCCAGCGCGATGCGGAGCGGGATCTGCGGCGCCGGCGCGACCTGCAGGGCCGCGGGGTGGTGGCCGCAACAGACCTCGAAAAGGCGGAAACCGCCGCTCACAGCGCCCAGGCCCAGCTGGTCGCCGCCCGTGCGCAGAAGCGGCAGGCCGAGGCGGCGGAATCCTCCGCCAACGCCTCGCTCGCCGTCGCCGCCGCCCAGGTGGAGGTCGCCCGCGCCCAGGTGGCCCAGCGCGAGGCCGCCCTGCAATTGGTCCGCGTCGACCTGAACCGCTCCGTCATCCGCTCCCCCATCGACGGGGTGGTGGTGAACCGCGCGGTCAGCACCGGACAAACCGTGGCGGCCAGCCTGTCCGCTCCCACCCTGTTCACCATCGCCCAGGATCTGCGGCAGATGGAGGTGCTGGCCAACATCGACGAGGCCGACATCGGCCGGGTGCGCGAAGGCATGCCGGTGCGCTTCACCGTGAACGCCTTCCCCGGCGACAGCTTCACCGGCCGGGTGGCCCAGGTGCGGCTGGCGCCGAAGGAGGATCTGACCGTCGTCACCTACATCGTCGTCATCACCGTCGAGAACCCGGATTTGCGGCTGTTGCCGGGCATGACCGCCAACCTGCGCATCACGGTGGACGAGCGTCCCTCGGCGGTGAAGCTGCCCAACGCCGCCCTGCGCTTTCGCCCGCCGGGCGCCGAGTTGCCGGGTGAGGCGCCGGCCTCCACCACCGGCGGCCCGAACGGCGGCCGCGGCGCCGCGGCTCTGGAGGCCTCGGCCAAGCGGGTGATGGACGGGCTGAAGCTGGACGAGGGCAAGCGCCGCGACATCTCCGCCCTGGTCGCCGAGGCGCGCGAGCGTTTCACCGCGCTGGACGCCGAAGGCGGTGATCCCGAGCGCCGCCGGGTCGAGGCGAACGCCATCAGGTCGGCGACCCTGGAACGGATGGCCGCACTGCTGGAGCCGGCGCAGCGTGAGCGCTTCGATGCGCTGGTGGAGCCCGGCCTGGCGGCGGAGGCGATGCGCACCGTCTGGGTGCCCGGTCCCGGCAACGGCAGCCCGGTCGGCGTGCCGGTCCGACTCGGCATCGGTGATGGCAGCTTTACCGAAGTCGTGTCAGGTGAGTTGCGCGCCGGGCAGGAGGTCATCACCGCCATCCTTTCCCCCGATCGCGACACCCGCCGGGGACCGCGCCTTGGCTTCTGAATACGATTCCCTCGCCGTGCCGCCCCCTCACCCCAGCCCTATCCCGGACGGGGAGAGGGAACATCGGGCGCCGCTGATCGCCGTGGAGAATCTATCCCGCCGCTACCGCATGGGACCGCAGACCGTCCATGCGCTGGACGACGTCACCGTCTCCATCGGGCGCGGCGAGTTCGTGGCCGTTATGGGTCCGTCCGGCTCCGGCAAATCCACCTTCATGAACCTGCTGGGATGCCTGGACCGTCCCGATGCCGGCCGTTACCGCCTGGACGGGCGGGAGGTCGCCGGTCTCTCCTCCGATGCGCTGGCGGCGGTGCGGAACCGCAGCATCGGCTTCGTCTTCCAATCCTTCAACCTGCTGCCGCGGCAGACGGCGCTCGCCAATGTCATGCTGCCGATGGTCTATGCCGGCGTCGGTCATGCCGAGCGGGTGGAGCGGGCACTGGCGACCCTCGACGCGGTTGGCTTGCGGGAGCGGGCGGGGCATCGGCCGACCCAGCTTTCCGGCGGCCAGCAGCAGCGCGTGGCCATCGCCCGCGCCCTGGTCAACGACCCGCTCCTGCTTCTGGCCGACGAGCCGACGGGGGCGCTCGACACCGCCACCAGCCTGGAGATCATCGCCCTGTTCCAGCGGCTGAATCGCCGCGGCATCACCGTGGTGCTGGTCACCCACGAGCCGGAGGTGGCGCGCTTTGCCGCCCGTGTCCTGCAGTTCCGCGACGGCCGGCTGATCGACGACCTGCGCCGGGAGCCGGAGGCGGCGGCATGACGGCATGGGATGCCCTGCGCGCGGCGCTCGATTCGCTGCGGGCCAATCCGTTGCGCAGTGCGCTGACCATGCTGGGCATCGTCATCGGTGTCGCCGCGGTGATCGCCATGGTCGCGGTCGGGGCCGGCGCAAGGGATCAGGTGCTGCGCCAGATCGCCAGCCTCGGCACCAATCTGATCATGGTGGGGCAGGGCAGCATCGTCCGCAGCGGGGTGAAGCTGGGCGCCGGCACCGCATCCACCCTGACGGAGGACGACGCGCTGGCCGTGCTCACCGAGATCCCCGGCGTCGTGGTGACGGCGCCTTCGGTGCGCTGGGGTCTGCAGATCGTCGCCGGAAACCAGAATTGGGGCACGGTGCTGTTCGGCATCACGCCCGACTATATGGACGCCCGGGACTGGACCGTGGCGACCGGCCGGGGCTTGTCGGACGAGGATGTGGCGCAGGCCAACAAGGTGGTCGTGCTGGGCCAGACGGTGGTGCGCAACCTCTTCGGCGGCGGCGATCCCATCGGCGAGCCGGTCCGCGTCTTTTCCACGCCGCTGACCGTCGTCGGCGTGCTGGCGGAGAAGGGTCAGAACACCCAGGGGCAGGACCAGGACGACGTCATCTTCGTTCCGCTGTCCACCGCCAAGCGCAACATTCCGGGCATGGCGAAGAGCAACCCGCGCTTCATCCACACCATGGTGGTGAAGATGCGGGACGGCGCCGACATGGCGAAGGCGCAGGCCCAGATCCGCGACCTGCTGCGCCAGCGTCACCGGCTGATCCCCGGTCAGGACGACGATTTCTGGATGCGCGACCTGTCGGAGGTGTCGGCGACCCGCGACGCCTCGTCGCGCGCCCTGTCCTTCCTGCTGGCGGCGGTGGCGGCGGTGTCGCTGCTGGTCGGCGGGATCGGGATCATGAACATCATGCTGGTGTCGGTGACCGAGCGCACGCGGGAGATCGGGCTGCGGCTCGCCATCGGGGCGCGGCGGCGCGACATCCTGGTCCAGTTCCTGATCGAATCGACCACCCTGTCCCTGATCGGCGCCACGGTGGGGGTGGCGCTGGGGATCGCGACGGCAATGGGGGTGGCTGCCCTTGCCGGCTGGCCGACGCTGATCCAGATCGATTCGGTGGTGCTGGCGGTGGTGGTCAGCGGATTGATCGGCGTCTTCTTCGGCCTCTACCCGGCGCGGCGGGCAGCGCTTCTCAATCCCATCGAGGCGCTGCGGCACGAATAGCCGCGAAGTCCGCCGCCGCGTCGCCGGCCAGCGCCACCATCGGTGCATCGCTGCGCGCCAGCCACAGCGCCGCGCGGGCGATCCATCCCGCCTCCCGCGGTGCGGCGAGCAGCCCGTGCTGCCGTTCTGCAACCACCCGCGCCAGCGCCAGGACGGAGGTCGCGGCGTGCCGTTTGGCGAGGTCGATCTGGCCGATGGCGGGATCGAGCGCCGCGCGCAAGGGGCCGCCGCCCATCGGCGCGACGACATCCACCGCCGCTCCGGCGCGAAGCAGGCGATGGGCGAGGTCGACCGCCACCCGCCGGCCCGGCCGGTCGCCCAGGTCGGGCAGGAAGAGGGCGACGGCGAGCGGGGCAGGGGTGAGCGACGGCAACGAATGGATCCGGAAATCTGTTGAAGGGGAAATGTGTTGAGGGGATGGAGTTTAGCGACCGAACGCCGCATTGGAGGCCGGGTCTAGCAGGCGGGATGGAGAAAGCGTGAAAGCGATGCGCCGTCCGCTTGCCGTAGGCGTGGCGTTCGTGTATCTCACATCGCGGCGACGGGGCGTAGCGCAGTCTGGTCAGCGCGCCAGTTTTGGGTACTGGAGGCCCCCGGTTCGAATCCGGGCGCCCCGACCATCGCCGAGGAACAAAACCGCGTCCAAGCCATGTGCGCCAGGACGTAACCGCAGCATTGGGGAGACGAGCAAGCCATGAACGTCCGGATCTATCAGCCGAGCAAGACGGCCATGCAGTCCGGCCGGGCCAAGACTCACCGTTGGATGCTGGATTACGAGATCGAGACCCCGCGCCGTCCGGAGCCCCTGATGGGCTGGACAAGCTCCGGCGACACGCTGAACCAGGTGCGCCTGTCCTTCGAGACGAAGGAAGAGGCGATTGCGTTCGCGGAGCGCGAGGGCTGGAACTACACCGTTCAGGAAGCGCCGGTCCGCCGCGTTCGCCCGCGCAACTACGCCGACAATTTCCGCACCGACCGTCCGCGCTTCTGACCGGCGGAGTTCGGGATCCGAGATAAGGCCCCATAGCTCAGTTGGATAGAGCAGCCGCCTTCTAAGCGGCAGGTCGCTGGTTCGAATCCAGCTGGGGTCGCCATCTCGGCAAGCCGATGCAGAACAGGAAAAAGCCCCGCTCCGGCGGGGCTTTTTCTTTGCGTGCGTCCCGCAAGAGATGGGTGCGTCACCGTACCCTGATCCGCTCAAATTCCGGCACGCCGACGGCCAACATCGCCACCAGGATGGAGCCGATGATCCCGTTGCGGGCGAGGGGCGCAGTTAGTCTCTTAATAGGATCGGCACCACCGGAATCCGGTGCCCTGGAATGTGCCCCATAACCGAAAAGGACCGTCGTGGCGGTCCTTGGGGGAAGCTGGAAGCCTTGGAAAGAATGGTGATCCGGGTGGGATTCGAACCCACGGCCACATGATTAAAAGTCACGTGCTCTACCGACTGAGCTACCGGATCATCCAGCGCGGCGGTGGGAAACTGGCCCCCGCCGGAAGTGGGCGCACCATAGAAAGACGCGCCTGAAAGGTCAACCATGGGCTTGATAGAAAATGCAGGATTTTGCGATCCAGCCCGCTCATCAAGCCCATGGTTTCGGGGTCAGGTCTGATTGGTCGTCGGGGTGGCGCCGTTGCCGGCCTCCAGCGCGAAGCGTTCGGCCAGCCGTTCGGCGACACGGGCCGAGACGAAGTGGCGGATGTCGCCGCCCAAGCGCCCGATCTCCTTCACGAAGCGGGAGGAGATGAACTGGTGCTTCTCCGACGACATCAGGAAGATCGTCTCGACCTTCGGGTTCAGCCGCGCGTTCATGCCCGCCATCTGGAACTCGTATTCGAAGTCCGAGACGGCGCGCAGCCCGCGGATGATGACCCTGGCGTCCATCTCGATGGCGAAATGCATCAGCAGATTGTCGAACGCCCGCACCTCGATGCTGGCCCCGGCGGCGTTCAGCGCGGCCACGTCCTCGCGAACCATGGCGACCCGCTCGTCCGTGGAGTAGAGCGGCCCCTTGCCGGCATTCCGGGCGACGCCGATGATCAGGTGGTCGACCTGACGGGCGGCGCGCTGGATGATGTCCATGTGACCGTTGGTGATCGGATCGAAGGTGCCGGGATAGACACCGATTCGACGCGCCTTGCTGGTCTCGGTCTGGCTGGTCGCCATGGAAGTTCCCCCTTACGCCCTTCCGTTACTCGTTCGGCGCGGCGGAGCTGCCGGCATCACCGCCGGACTCGACCGAACCGTTGGCGTCATCGCCAGTCTCAACGCCCGCATCCATGCCGTTCTCGCCCTCTTCCTCGGCGATGGTGGCGACGGAGACCACCCGCTCTTCCGCCCCCACGCGGAACAGCGTGACGCCCAGCGTCTTCCGGCCGGCCACCCGCACGTCGTGCAGGGGCATGCGGATCACCTGGCCGCCGTTGGTCACCATCATCACCTGATGGTTCGATTCGACCGGGAAGGCGGCGACGATGGACCCGTTGCGCTCGCCCATCTCCATGTTCCAGATGCCCTGGCCCCCGCGACCGGCGATGCGATACTCGTAGGACGAGCTGCGCTTGCCATAGCCGCGGTCGGAGACGGTCAGAATATACTGTTCCTTCTGTTTCAGTTCTTCGTACCGCTCCTGCGTCAGGGTGACGCTGTCCGCCGGCACGTCGTCGGCTTCCGGCGCGGCCTCGCCCTCCATCTCCAGCCCTTCGTCGCGCTTCATCTTGAAGAAGGCGGCGCGTTCCTCGGGCGTGGCGTCGACATGGGTCAGGATCGACAGCGACACCACCTCGTCCCCGTCGGCCAGCTTGATGCCGCGGACGCCGGTGGAGGTGCGGCCGGCGAAGACGCGCACGTCGTCGACCGGGAAGCGGATGCACTTGCCGCCGCGGGTCGCCAGAAGGACGTCGTGTTCGGCCTCGGAGCAGGTGTGGACGCCGATCAGCCGCTCGCCTTCCTCCTCCAGCTTCATGGCGATCAGGCCGTTGGAGCGGATGTTGGCGAAGTCGGACATGCGGTTGCGGCGCACGTTGCCCTTCGACGTGGCGAAGACGACGTGCAGATCGGACCAGGCGGCCTCGTCCTCCGGCAGCGGCAGGACGGTGGTGATGGTCTCCCCGTCGATCAGCGGCAGCAGGTTGACGAAGGCCTTGCCGCGCGCCTGCGGGTTGCCCAGCGGCAGGCGGTAGACCTTCAGCTTGTAGACCATGCCGCGGTTCGAGAAGAGCAGCAGCGGCGTGTGGGTGTTGGCGACGAACAGGTCGCTGACCGCATCCTCCGCCTTCATCGACATGCCGGCGCGGCCCTTGCCGCCGCGCTTCTGCGCCCGGTAGGTCGACAGCGGCACCCGCTTCACATAGCCGGACTGGCTGACGGTGACGACCATGTCCTCGCGCTGGATCAGGTCCTCGATGTCGGCCTCGAACTCCAGATCCTGGATCTCGGTGCGGCGCGGGTTGCCGAACCGCTCCTTCATCTCCACCAGCTCGTCGCGCAGGATCCCCATCAGCTTCGGCCGGTTGGCGAGCGTGGCGAGGAAATCGGCGATCTGGTCGGTGACGTCGGTCAGCTCGGCGCCGATCCTGTCGCGCTCCAGCCCGGTCAGGCGGTGCAGACGCAGGTCGAGGATGGCGCGGGCCTGGACTTCCGACAGGCGGTAGGTGTTCTGCGGGCTGACGCCGCGGCCCGGTTCGTCGATCAGCTCGATCAGCGGGCCGACGTCATGGACCGGCCATTCGCGGTTCATCATCTCCTCGCGCGCCCAGACCGGATCGGGGGCGCTGCGGATCAGCTCGATCATCGCATCCAGGTTGGCGACGGCGACCGCCAGACCGACCAAGGTGTGCGCCCGCTCGCGGGCCTTGCCCAGCAGGAACTCGGTCCGGCGGGTGATGACCTGTTCGCGGAAGCGGATGAAGGCGGTGATGATCTGCAGGAGATTCATCAGCTCCGGACGGCCGCCGTTCAGAGCCAGCATGTTGACGCCGAAGGAGGTCTGGAGCTGGGTATGGCGGAACAGCTGGGCCAGCACCACGTCGGGAACCGCGTCGCGCTTCAGCTCGATCACCACGCGCACGCCGTCGCGGTCGGATTCGTCGCGCAGGTCGGAGATGCCCTCGATGATCTTGTCGTTCACGACCTCGCCGATGCGTTCCATCAGCTTGGCCTTGTTGACCTGATAGGGAATCTCGGTCGCGACGATGGCGGTGCGGTCCTTGCGCACCTCCTCGAAATGCGTCTTGGCGCGCAGGATGATCGAGCCGCGCCCGGTCTGCAGCGCCGCCCGGCTGCCCGACCGGCCGAGGATCAGGCCGCCCGTCGGGAAATCGGGACCGGGCACATGCTCCATCAACTCTTCGAGCGTGATGTCGGGGTTGTCGATGTAGGCGCAGCAGGCGTCGATCACCTCGCCCAGATTGTGGGTCGGGATGTTGGTCGCCATGCCGACGGCGATGCCGCCGGCGCCGTTCACCAGCAGGTTGGGGAAGCGCGCCGGGACGACCGTGGGCTCGCGGCCCGAATCGTCGTAGCTGGCCTGGAAATCGATGGTGTCCTTGTCGATGTCGTCGAGCAGCGCTTCCGCCGCCTTGGCCAGACGCGCCTCGGTGTAGCGCATGGCCGCCGGCGGGTCGCCGTCCATCGAACCGAAATTGCCCTGGCCGTCGATCAGCGGCAGGCGCATGGAGAAGTCCTGCGCCATGCGGACCATGGCGTCGTAGATCGCGCTGTCGCCGTGCGGGTGGTATTTACCCATCACGTCGCCGACGATGCGCGCCGACTTCTTATAGGGCTTGGTCGAGTCGTACCCGCCCTCCTTCATCGCGTAGAGGATGCGCCGGTGCACCGGCTTCAGCCCGTCGCGGACGTCGGGCAGGGCACGGCTCACGATCACGCTCATCGCGTAGTCGAGATACGATTTCCGCATCTCGTCTTCGATGTTGATCGGCGCGATGTCGGAGGCGGGAGGAAGGGGCGTATTGCTCAAGCAGGACACTCATTCTTCGAATGCGCCGCCGCTACAGGAATCCGCGGCAGTCACTGGCCTTGCGGGCCGAAGGTTTTGCCCAAGAAATATAGCAACTCTCGCAATTGCACACAATGATTCGGGGCCGGAAAGCCGGCTCAGCGCCGGCTCAAACGGGCGAATCGCAGGGACAGGATCGTCACCGATACCAGGCTGGCGATCAGGATTCCCTCGAAAAGCCCTCGGACGCCGTGGCCGAGACCGAAAGCGAGGAATGCCGACACCGGTATCATCACCACCGCATAGGAAAAGAAATGCAGCGCGGTCGGAACCCAGGCGTCATGCCGGCCGCGCAGCGCGTTCGCCATCACCGTCTGGCCGCCGTCGGCGATCAGGACCCAGGCGGTGAAGGCGATCAGCGGCACCACCGCCGCCAGCAGCTCGGGGTCGTTGGTGTAGATGGTGCCCAGCGCCTCGGGCAGGCTGCGGTAGAGGATGCCGACGCAGGCCAGGATGGCGCTGGTCACGCCGAGGCCGGTCCAGCCCGCCAGCACCATGTCGCTGCGGTCGCCGCGGCCATAGGCCACGCCCACCCGCACCGCCGTCGCCGAGGCCAGCCCGACCGCCGCCATGAAGGGCAGGGCGGTCAGGTTCAGGCCGATCGTGTAGGCGGCCAGCGCCAGCGGGGAGATCATGCCGGCGAACAGGCCGAGCGCGGCGAAGGCGCCGCTCTCCACCCCGATGCTGAGCCCGGCGGCATAGCCGAGATGGCGCTGCCGCGCCGCGCCGCGCCACCAGTCGGACACCGGCAGGCGGACCTGCCAGCGGTCATGGTCGCGCATCCACCAGACATAGGCGACCAGGCTCAGCCCCATGCCCCAGCGCACGATGGTGGTCGCCCAGGCCGAGCCGACCGCGCCCAGCGGTTCCAGCCCGAGATGGCCCCAGACGAGCGCCCAGGCGAGCGCCGCGTTGACGATGTTGCCGATCACCATGGCGACCATGCCCGGCAACGGCCGCTTGATGCCCTCCAGGAAAAAGCCGGTGGTGATGTACAGCATCATGCCGGGCGCGCCGAGGCCGAGCACCGCCAGGACATGGGCGCCGCCCGCCGCCATGTCCGGCGTCTGGCCGCCCGCCTGGAACAGCGGATCGCCCAGCAGGGAGAGCAGCGCGAACAGCACCCCCAGCAGCAACGCATAGGGGATCGAGCGGCGCCATGACCG
This sequence comes from Azospirillum ramasamyi, assembly GCF_003233655.1. NCBI lineage: Bacteria > Pseudomonadati > Pseudomonadota > Alphaproteobacteria > Rhodospirillales > Azospirillaceae > Azospirillum > Azospirillum ramasamyi. The sequence continues at coordinate 1,105,241 of NZ_CP029829.1, read as the reverse complement.
CCCGCACTCCGCATCGTTGCCGGCGCCGAAGGCGTGGGCGGTGATCATCACCGTGCCCATCAGCAGGCCGACGCCGGTGCCGACCATGATGTTGGCCGGCAGATGGGCCAGCCCGTAATAGGCCAGTTCCTGCGCCGAATACCGGCCGACGATGGCCGTATCGACCGCCATCATCACCATCAGCCCGGTGCGGGAGATGATGACCGGCGCCGCCAGCCGCAGCAGTTCGCCGATGTGGACGGCGAGGCGCGCGCGCAACGGCTCGGGCGTGGGCAGGGTGGCGGTGCTCATGGTGGAACCTGTGTCGGCATAGGGAATGCGGCCTTGGCCGTGCCGCCGGACCGTACCGGCTGGCCGGAAAGCGGGCAGGCTGCGCAAAAGCCGGTCATCTTGCCCGGTGGGCGTACCGCGTCAAGGTTTTCAAGGGCCTCGAAAGGACCGTTGCATTCCCTGCATGGCCGGAGAGGCATACGCGGAACCAAGCAGCAGCCGCCCCGTTGTCAGAAACAGAGACGAACGACGCCTGGACAGCCATTCCCCCTTCACACCGGAGAGACGCCATGCACCACGCCAAGAACCGCCGGCAGCGCGCCGTCGCCCGCGCGATCCCGTTCCCCGCGCGTGAACTGGTGATCCTGACCTTCCTGATGGCGCTGGCGGCCATGCTGAGCGGCTGCAACACGGTGGAGGGCGTCGGACAGGATGTGAAGGCCGGCGGCCGGGCGATTGAACGGACGGTCGATTGAGGCGTTATCCCAGGGCCGTCCCCCCGAGCTAGGAGTTTCCGAATGAGCGATCAGCAGAATCCTTCGACCCCCGGCGAGGTTCCGCCGCCCTCCAACCCGAACCCGCCGCAGCCCGGCCGGCCGACCACGCCCGATCCCTATCCGGTGCCCGACAACCCCGACGTGCTGCCGGAAGTCCCGCCGCCGGCCGACGAGCCGATGCCGGGCATGCCGAACCCGACCACGGCGTAAAGGAAGCGAGGGGGCGCATGCGCCCCCTCAAGCCCTCTCCCTCAACTCTCTCCCTCAGCCCGCCTCCGCCATCACCGTCGCCGAGACCCATTGCCCGATCCGCCCGGCGACCGATTGCCAGTCCTGTTCCAGCATCATCGCGTGCCCCATTCCCGGCATGAACACCGGCTGGGTGCCCAACATCATGGCGGTGGCGATCACCTCCGCGCGCGGGAACAGCAGATCCTCCTCCGCACCCATCACCATCAGCGGCGTGCCGCGCGGCGGCAGCACGGGGAAGGGGATCCAGCCGCCGATGTCCAGCAACACCCGGCACGACTCCTCCTGCAGATAGGCCTCGTACTTGGCGGCCTCCTCGCGCGGCATCTTGTCGGAGAACATCGCCCGGCGGATCGCTTCCGGGTCGATGGCCTTCTCGCCGAAGCTGGTCAGCATCGCCATCTGCTGGAACACATAGGGCGACCGCCAGGCCAGCCCCATGGTGGAGGACCACAGGCCGTAGGGCGGGGCCGACGCCATCAGCACGCCGCCGGCGAAACGGCGCCTGGCCAGCGCGCGCTGCACCACCATGCCGCCCATGGAGTGGCCGATCAGAACCGGCGGCGCCGACAGCCCGTCGGCCGCCTGCAGCACGTCCTCCACATAATCGGCGATGCCGAACCCATGCAGCCGGTCGCGCCCCTCGCTGTTGCCATGGCCGCGCAGCGAGACGGCATGCGCCTCCCACCCGTGCGCGGCGAACCAGGGCAGGAACTTGGCATCCCAGATCCAGGCGCCGCTGAAGGCACCGTGAACGAACAGGAGCGGCGGCGCCTTAGGCGTGCCTGCGGGACGGCGGCTGATGATCTCAAGGCTGGGCATAGGATCGCTGGTTGTGATTTCGCAGTGCGGTAAGCATGGTGGGCGTGGGGGCGCCTGTCCAGCCGCGCCCCCTTCAACCCTGATCCGCAGCCCTGATCTGCACTCATGATCCGCAGCCCTGAATTGGCGAGGGATTTGCGCCGTTTGACGCAGCCCACCCGGTTTGCGACAGTCCGGACCCGCAAAGCCAATCCGGAGACCGCCCGTGCCGAATCCGCCGGTCATCGATCCAGCCGCCCTGACAGCAGACACCGGCGCCACCGACTACCCGCAGCCCTTCCGGGCGCAGGTGGCCGGGCGGCACCGGGTTGCGCTTGGCGATCCTCTGGGGCTCACGAATTTCGGCGTCAACCTCACCCGGCTGGCGCCCGGCGCGTCGTCCGCGCTGCGCCACTGGCACAGCCGGCAGGACGAGTTCGTCTATGTGGTGGAGGGCGAATTGACCCTGGTCACCGACGCGGGCGAAACCTTGCTGACCGCCGGCATGTGCGCCGGTTTCCCACATGGCGTCGCCGACGGCCACCGGCTGATCAACCGCAGCGACAGGCCGGCAAGCTACCTGGAAGTCGGCGACCGCAGCGGCGGTGACGAGATCGATTATTCCGACGAGGACATGGTTTGGCGCGACGGCGCCTACCACCACCGCGACGGGACGCCCTGGAAATGACGGCCCCGGGAAGGATCGGCGGGGGAATGGGTGCGGACCTGACCCTGGTGCTGGGCGGCGCCCGTTCCGGCAAGAGCCGCTATGCCGAGGGGCTGGTGACGGCGCCGGGCGGGCCGCGCGTCTACATCGCCACCTCGCAGATCTGGGACGCGGAGATGGCGGAGCGGGTGGCGAGGCACCGCGACGACCGCGGACCCGATTGGACGACGGTGGAAGAACCGCGGGATCTGACCGGCGCTCTCCGCCGCCACGCTGCCGCCGGCACCGGCGTGCTGGTCGATTGCCTGACGCTGTGGCTGAGCAACCTTATGATGGCGGAGGCCGACGTCGCCGCCGAAACCTCTGCGCTGGTGGAACTTCTGCCGACGCTGCCCGGACGGGTGGTCCTGGTTTCCAACGAGGTCGGGCTCGGCATCGTGCCCGACAACGCGTTGGCGCGCCGCTTCCGAGACCATGCCGGCCGCCTGCACCAATCCATCGCGGCCGTTGCGCCGCGCGTCGTGCTGACCGTCGCCGGTCTGCCGATGTTCGTGAAAGGAACCCCCGCATGACGGACGCCGCGACCGACGCCGAGGAACTGAACCGCCGCCATGCCGAGAAGATGAAGCGGCGCAAGGCGCTTCAGGAGCGGACGCTCGCCTCCAAGACGGTGGAGAAGGGCCTGCTGATGGTCCACACCGGCAAGGGCAAGGGCAAATCGACCGCGGCCTTCGGCCTGATGATGCGCGCCGTCGGCCACGGCATGCGCGTGGGCATGGTGCAGTTCGTCAAGGGCGCCTGGTCCACCGGCGAGACGGTGGCGCTGGAGCGTTTCGAGGATCTGGTCGATTTCCACACGATGGGCGAGGGGTTCACCTGGGACACCCAGGACCGCGCCCGCGACATCGCCGCCGCCGAAGCCGCCTGGGCCAAGGCCAGGGAACTGATGGCCGATCCGCGTTACCGTCTGATCGTGCTGGACGAGTTGAACATCGTGCTGCGCATGGAGTACCTGCCGATGGACGAGGTGCTGGCGACGCTGGCCGCCCGCCGGCCCGATCTGCATGTCTGCATCACCGGCCGCAACGCCAGGCCGGAACTGATCGCCGCCGCCGACCTCGTCACCGAGATGACGCTGGTGAAGCACCCGTTCGAGGCCGGGGTGAAGGCCCAGGCCGGCATCGAGTTCTGAGCGATGCGGTCTCGGGCGATCATGCTGCAGGGCACCGGCTCCGACGTCGGCAAGTCGCTGCTGGTGGCGGGGCTGTGCCGGGCGCTGGTGCGGCGCGGGCTGACCGTCCGGCCGTTCAAGCCGCAGAACATGTCCAACAACGCCGCGGTCACTGCGGACGGCGGCGAGATCGGCCGCGCGCAGGCGCTCCAGGCACGGGCCTGCGGCGCGGCGCCCAGCGTCCATATGAACCCGGTGCTGCTGAAGCCGCAGTCGGACGTCGGCGCCCAGGTGGTGGTGCGCGGCGTGGTGGTGGGAACCGCGCGCGCCGCCGACTATCAGGCCCGCAAGCGCGAACTGCTGGGCACCGTGCTGGACAGCTTCGAGCGGCTACGGTCGGACGCCGACATTGTGGTTGTGGAGGGCGCCGGCAGCCCGGCCGAGGTCAATCTGCGGGCCGGCGACATCGCCAACATGGGCTTCGCGACCGCCGCCGACGTGCCGGTGCTGCTGGTCGGCGACATCGACCGCGGCGGCGTGATCGCCAGTCTGGTCGGCACCCACGCACTTCTACCAGAATCTGAACAGGAGCGGATCAAGGGCTTTCTTATCAACAAGTTCCGCGGTGATGTTCGCCTGTTCGATGAAGGGCTGCGGATCATCGAGAGCCACACCGGCTGGCGCGGGTTCGGCGTGGTGCCCTGGCTGCCGGAGGCGGCGACCCTGCCGGCGGAGGATGCGGTTGCGCTCGACCGGCCGCGTAGCGCGGGCGACGGGGCGTTGCGCGTGGCCGTGCCGATGCTGTCGCGGATCGCCAATTTCGACGATTTCGATCCGCTGGCGCAGGAACCCGGCGTCGCGCTGACCATGGTGCGTCCGGGCCGGCCGCTGCCGGGCGATGCCGATCTGGTGATCCTGCCCGGCACCAAGGCGACCATCGCCGACCTTGCCTTCTTGCGGGCGCAGGGCTGGGACATCGACCTGCTGGCTCACTGGCGGCGTGGCGGGCGGGTGTTGGGGATCTGCGGCGGATACCAGATGCTGGGGCGGCGCATCGCCGATCCCGAGGGCATCGAAGGACCGGCGGGCGAGGCCGCGGGGCTTGGCCTGCTGGATGTCGAGACGGTGCTGAAAGGCCCGAAGGTGCTGGAGGAAGCCCAAGGCCGGGAGCGCCGTACCGGCGCGGCGGTGGCGGGTTACGAGATGCACATGGGGCGGACCGAGGGGCCTGACCGGGCGCGGCCGATGCTGGAGCTTGCGGGCGGCGTGACCGACGGCGCGGAATCGGCGGATGGCAGGGTCGCCGGCTGCTACCTGCACGGGCTTTTCGGGGCCGACGGCTTTCGAGCGGCCTATCTGCGGGCGATGGGCGGCGGGTCGGATTTGGCCTATGGGGTGGCGGTGGAGCGCGCGCTCGACGCGGTCGCGGATCGGCTGGAGAGCGTGGTGGATGTGGACGGACTGTTGGCTGTGGCGGCGGGGGCGTGAAGAACTGCCGCGAGTTTTTCCCATCGGCACTTGTCTCCTCCCCCGCCGGGCGGGGGAGGAGCAAGGTGGGGGGACTAACCTCGCAATCGCGGTATTGCCGCCTCTCAAACCGTCTCCCGCTCCACCGATAACGCGCGCGGCAGCTTGAAGACGATGTTCTCGGTGGCCGTGCGCAGTTCCTCCACCGTCACGTCGAATCGCGCGCGGGCGGCTTCGATGACCTCCTCCACCAGCACTTCCGGGGCCGACGCGCCGGCGGTGATGCCGAGCCGCCCGACGCCGGCCAGTGCGCTCCAGTCGATCTCGGCGGCGCGCTGGACCAGCTGGGCGGCCGGGCAGCCATGGAGCTTCGCCACCTCGACCAGGCGCTTGGAGTTCGACGAGTTCGGCGCGCCGAGAACCAGCAGCGCGTCCACCTTCGGCGCGATGGCCTTCACCGCCGCCTGACGGTTGGTGGTGGCATAGCAGATGTCCTCCTTCTTCGGCCCGGCGATGGCGGGGAAGCGGGCCTGGAGCGCGGCCAGGATCTCCGTCGTCTCGTCCACCGACAGCGTGGTCTGGGTGGCGTAGGCGAGGTTCTCCGGATCCCGGACCTCCAGCTTGGCGACGTCGGCCACACTCTCCACCAGCACGACGGCCCCCTCGGGCAGCTGGCCCATGGTGCCGATCACCTCCGGGTGTCCGGCATGGCCGATCAGCACGATCTGGCGGCCGTCCTCGAAATGGCGTTCGGCCTCGCGGTGGACCTTGCTGACGAGCGGACAGGTGGCGTCGAGATAGAACAGGCCGCGCGCCTCCGCCGCCTGCGGCACCGATTTCGGCACGCCATGGGCGGAGAACACCACCGGGCGGCCGTCCGGCACCTCGGTCAGTTCATCGACGAAGACGGCGCCCTTGGCTTCCAGGCTTTCGACCACGAATCGGTTGTGGACGATCTCGTGCCGGACATAAACCGGCGCCCCGAAACGGTCCAGCGCCGTCTCGACGATCTGGATCGCCCGATCCACGCCGGCGCAGAAGCCGCGGGGAGCCGCCAGCAGAATCGTCAAGGGCTGGATGGTCGGGGAATTGGTGGTGGTCATATGCGCTGTTCCGCCCTTGCGTGGAAGACGTGCCCTAAGGTGGTCCTGTGCCGAACCGTCGCAAGGGATAGAACCGCCGCGCGGTCTTGTGCCGGTCAAGCTGGGACACTAAAGTCGCGGTCCAACAGCCCGTTAACCGATCAGGCCGAACCGATGGACCGCCGCGACCGTAATATAGGAACCCCCGCCCGGAAAAGCCTGCTGGCGTCCCTGATGCGTAAGAGCCGCCCTGCGCTGCTCGCCGCCGGGGCCGTCGCGGTGCTGTCCGGCTGTTCCGGCATGGGTCTGGGACAGACCGATCCGGCGGACGCGGCGCTGGCCTGCCCCAAGGTCAACATCGTGCGCGACCTGCAGGAGGTGACGGTCTTCCGTCCCGGCGGCAGGGATCTCACCGATCTGGAGTCGCGCGCGGCGCTGGTCGATTACACCGGCAATTGCGAATACACCAGCAACGGCGTCACAGTGAACGTGAACGTCTTCCTGGTGGCCGAACGCGGTCCGGCCTTGCCGGGCAACACCGCCAAGTACCAGTATTTCGTCGCGCTGGCCCAACCGGACGACACGCTGGTGTCGAAAGCCTATTTCGACACCGACGTGACCTTCGTCACCGGCCAGCCGCGCGCCGGCACGAGGGAGGAACTGGCCCCGCGGATCCCGCTGCCCAAGGATGCCAACGCCAAGGACTGGAAGATCTATCTCGGCTTCCAGCTGACGCCGGAGCAGCTGGACTTCAACCGGACGCAGATGAGGAAGTAAGGCTGCCGTCCGCCGGAGCGGAACCGTCCCGCTTTCGACCGTCATCTCCGCTTTCACGGGGATGACGGTCGACGATGGTGCGGCCTTGGCGCCGGATCCGTCGATTGACAAACCTGACCATTCGCGACAGTCTGCCGCGATCACGCCGATGATCCCTCGCGGGAGAGATCGCTTTCGAGACATCCGGCAACGGGTAGCCTCGCAGGCGGCGCCGAAGGAGCAACCGCCCCCGGAAACTCTCAGGCAAAAGGACCGCAAGGGGATAAGGCAACTCTGGAAAGCAGCCTCGGCGCTCAACCGCCGCGACTCACCGAAGGAGTAAACCGGGTGCCCGGCTCGACCGGACGGCGGTGAATCTCTCAGGTCCAAGACAGAGGGGGCAGCTTCCTGCATCAATTCCGGTGCGGGCGCTGAAACCTTGTCGGAGGACCCGCGTGACCGAGGCCGCAACCGCTCTCAAGACCACTCCGCTGCACGCGCTCCATGTCGAGCTTGGCGCCCGCATGGTGCCTTTCGCCGGCTATGACATGCCGGTGCAGTATCCGCTGGGCATCCTGAAGGAGCACCAGCACACCCGCGAGAAGGCAGGGCTGTTCGACGTGTCCCACATGGGGCAGGTCCGCCTGACCGGCGACGATCCCGCCGCCGCCCTGGAAACGCTGGTTCCCGGCGACATCAAGGGGCTGGCGCAGGGCCGCATGCGCTACACGCTGTTCCTGAACGAGCAGGGCGGCATTCTCGACGACCTGATGGTGACGAATGCCGGCGACCATCTGTTCCTGGTGGTGAACGCCGCCTGCAAGGAGCAGGACGTCGCCCATCTGCGCGAGAAGCTGGCTGGCAAGGCCGAGGTCGAACTGCTGGACGATCTGGCGCTGATGGCGCTCCAGGGTCCGATGGCGGCCGAGATGATGGCCCGCTTCGTGCCGGAAGCCGCCACCATGAAGTTCATGACCTGTCTGTCCGCCACCTTCAAGGGCGTGCCGGTGATCCTGACCCGCTCCGGCTACACCGGCGAGGACGGCTACGAGATCTCCTGCGACAAGGCCGATGCGGAGATGATCGCCCGCGCCCTGCTGGCCGAATCGGAGGTCGAGGCGATCGGGCTGGGTGCGCGCGACTCGCTGCGGCTGGAGGCCGGGCTCTGCCTCTACGGCCACGACATCGACACCACCACCACGCCGGTCGAGGCCGCGCTGGAATGGACGCTGCCGAAGCGCCGCCGCGCCGAGGGCGGTTTTCCCGGCTACGAAATCATCCACCGGCAGCTGACCGAAGGCGCTGCGCGCCGCCGCGTCGGCATCCAGCCGGAAGGCCGCCAGCCGGCCCGCGAGCACACCGAAATCCAGGACGCGAACGGCAACCGCATCGGCGAGGTCACCAGCGGCGGCTTCGGCCCGACCGCCGGGGCGCCGGTCGCCATGGGCTATGTCGACATCGCGAATTCCGCGGTGGATACGCCGCTGACGCTGCTGGTGCGCGGCAAGCCGCTGCCCGCCCGCGTCGCCGCCACGCCCTTCGTGCCGCAACGCTATTACCGGGGCTGACGCTTCGGCATTTCCAACCACAAGCAACCGTTTTGAACAGGGAACCCTTCGAATGACCAAGAAATTCACCAAGGACCATGAGTGGGTTCAGGTCGACGGCGACGTCGCCACGGTCGGCGTCACCGACTTCGCGCAGAGCCAGCTGGGCGACGTCGTGTTCGTCGAACTGCCCGAGGCCGGGCGCGAGCTGGAACAGGGCAAGGAAGCCGCCGTCGTCGAATCGGTGAAGGCCGCCAGCGACGTGTACGCGCCGGTGTCGGGCACCGTGGTGGAGGCCAACCAGTCCCTGGTGGACGACCCGTCGATGGTCAACAGCGCCGCCGAGACCGACGGCTGGTTCTTCAGGATCCAGTTGAAGGACGCCTCCGAACTGGATGCCCTGATGGACGAAGCGGCCTACAAGGCCTTCGTGGAGGAATCCCACTAACATGCGCTATCTGCCCCTGACCGAGGCCGACCGGCAGTCGATGCTGGAGGCCATCCGCGCAACATCGGTCGAAGACCTGTTCCGCGACGTTCCAAAGTCGGCCCGTCTGGCCGGTCCGATCGGGGGCCTGCCCAACCATATGGGCGAGCTCGAGGTCGAGCGGCTGCTCGGCGCCATGGCGGCGAAGAATGTCCCGGCCGGATCGGTGCCGAGCTTCCTCGGTGCCGGCGCCTACCGCCACCATGTGCCGGCCACCGTCGATCACCTGGTCCAGCGCGGCGAGTTCCTGACCGCCTACACCCCGTATCAGCCGGAGGTGAGCCAGGGCACGCTGCAGGTCCTGTTCGAATTCCAGACCCAGGTCGCGCTGCTGACCGGCATGGATGTGGCCAACGCGTCGATGTATGACGGCGCCACCTCCTGCGCCGAGGCGGTGATGATGGCCAACCGCATCACCCGGCGGAAGAAGGCGATCCTGTCCGGCGGCCTGCACCCGCATTACCGCGACGTGACCACCACCGACGCCCGCTTCATCGGGTTCGAGGCGGTGGCCCTCCCGGCCGCCCCGACCGGCGGCGAGGATCTGCTGGCGCTGGTCGACGACAAGACCTCCTGCGTCGTCGTGCAGAACCCGGACGTGTTCGGCCATGTCCGCGACTACACCGATCTGGCCGCCGCCTGCCAGGCCAAGGGCGCCCTGCTGATCGTCGTGGTGACGGAGGCCCTGTCGCTCGGCCTGCTGACCCCGCCGGGCGACATGGGCGCCGACATCGTCGCGGCGGAAGGCCAGTCCTTTGGCAACGCTCTGAATTTCGGCGGCCCCTATGTCGGGCTGTTCGCGGTGAAGGACAAGTATGTCCGCCAGATGCCGGGCCGCCTGTGCGGCGAGACGGTCGACGCCGACGGCCGCCGCGGCTTCGTGCTGACGCTCTCCACCCGCGAGCAGCACATCCGCCGCGAGAAGGCGACGTCCAACATCTGCACCAATTCCGGCCTGTGCGCGCTGGCCTTCTCGATCCATGTCAGCCTGCTGGGCGAGGCTGGGATCACGCAGCTGGCCCAGTTGAACCACGCCAAGGCGGTCCGGATGGCCGACAAGCTGGCGGCGGTTCCGGGCGTCGAGGTGCTGAACGACGGCTTCTTCAACGAATTCACCGTGAAGCTGCCGAAGCCGGCCGCCGCGGTGGTCGAGGAGCTTGCCAAGCGCCGCATCCTGGGCGGCGTGCCCGTATCGCGCCTGTATCCGGGCGAGATGGAGGATTTGCTGCTGGTCGCCGTCACCGAGACCAACACCGACGCCGACATGGACGCCTTCGCGGCAGCCTTGACCGAGGTTCTGGCATGAGCATGAACAACCAGGGCCGTCCGTCGGCCATCCCCGCGAACTCGGGCGCTTTCGACGGCGTGACCGGCACCGTCACCGGCAACCGCGGCCTGCAGATCGAAGAACCGCTGACCTTCGAACAGGACAGCGCCGGCCGCACCGGCGTCGACCTGCCGGAGGTGCCGAAGGCGGCCACTCGCCTGGGTGCGGTGAAGCCGCGCGCCAAGGTCGGGCTGCCGGGCCTCGCCGAGCCGCAGGTGGTCCGCCACTACACCCGGCTGTCGCAGAAGAACTACGCCATCGACAGCGGATTCTACCCGCTGGGCTCCTGCACGATGAAGCACAACCCGCGCCTGAACGAGAAGATGGCGCGGCTTCCCGGCTTCTCCGACGTGCATCCGCTGCAGCCGGTCAGCACGGTGCAGGGCGCGCTGGAACTGATGGATCAGTTGGCCCATTGGTTGAAGACGCTGACCGGCATGGCCGCCGTGACGCTGGCGCCCGCCGCCGGCGCCCATGGCGAGATGTGCGGCATCATGGCGATCCGCGCCGCCCATGAGGCCAAGGGCGACAGTGGCCGCACCAAGATCCTGGTGCCGGAAAGCGCCCACGGCACCAATCCGGCGACCGCCGCCGCCTGCGGATACAGCGTCGAGGCCATTCCTGCGACCGCCGACGGGCGCGTCGATCTGGAGGCGCTGAAGGCCAAGCTCGGTCCCGACGTGGCCGGCCTGATGCTGACCAATCCCAACACCTGCGGCCTGTTCGAGCGCGACATCATCGCCATCGCCGACGCGGTCCACGAGGCGGGCGGCTATTTCTACTGCGACGGCGCCAACTTCAACGCCATCGTCGGGCGGGTGCGTCCGGCCGACCTCGGCATCGACGTCATGCACATCAACCTGCACAAGACCTTCTCCACCCCGCATGGCGGCGGCGGGCCGGGGTCCGGTCCTGTGGTGTTCGCGGAGTCGCTGGCGCCCTTCATCCCAGTACCCTATGTCACCCATGGCGCCGATGGCTTCGCGCTGGTGGAGAATGCCGGCGACGGTCCGGCCTTCGGCCGCATGAAGGCCTTCCACGGCCAGATGGGCATGTTCGTCCGCGCGCTGTCCTACATGCTGAGCCATGGCGCCGACGGGCTGTGGCAGGCGTCGGGCGATGCGGTGCTGAACGCCAACTACGTCATGGCGCGGCTGGAAGACGTGATGACCGCGTCCTTCGAGGGACCGTGCATGCACGAGTGCCTGTTCGACGACCGCTTCCTGAAGGGGACCGGGGTCACCACGCTCGACATGGCGAAGGCGCTGATCGACGAGGGCTTCCACCCGATGACCATGTATTTCCCGCTGGTCGTCCACGGCGCCCTGCTGATCGAGCCGACCGAGACGGAAAGCAAGGCCAGCCTCGACCAGTTCGTCGATGCCCTGCGCGCCCTGGCCGAGCGGGCGAAGTCGGGCGACGTCGCCTATTTCCAGGCCGCGCCGCGCCTGACCCCGCGCCGCCGGCTGGACGAGACCGCCGCGGCGCGCAAGCCGGTCCTGCGCTGGACGCCGCCGGTGGCGGCGGAGGCCGTAGCGGCGGAGTAAGGGGTGGCGGAGTAAGGAGCCGATGCGGTTGCTCCCTCCCTCTCCCGCGATCAGTCCACCTTCGGTCGGGCGACCGCGGGAGAGGGAGGGGGCACCGTTCACTTGTCGCTCTTGTCGACGTATTTGTCGGCCTTCTTCTGATCCTCGGCGGCCTCGCGGGCCATTTCCTCGCCGATCTTGGGATCGATGCTCTTGGCTTCCTCCATCAGGTCGCGCGCCTTGCGGGCATCGCCGCCGGCGGCCTTGTCCAGGGCCTGCTCGGCCAGTTCATGGGCCTTCTTGTGTTCCGGGCTGTCTTCGTGGCGGGTTGCCATGGGGGTACTCCTGAGCGGTTCATAAGGTTTGTTGTCCAACGGATCCCGGTCCAACAGGCTCTGTCCGGCCCGGTTCCCGGCCGCCGCAGCGCACAAATTTTTTTCGGGGTGCGTGGAATAGGGAAGTCGGTCTGCCCGTTTGTGCGGATGTCCGGTGGCGAACGGCCACCCTGCAACAGGGCAACGCGAACTCCCCATGAACAACCCGAAGAACTCGATCCGGCGCGCAGCCATCGCCGCCGCACTGCTGGCCGTGACCGCCGGCCACGCGTCCTTCTGGTCCTGGCGCAATGCGCCGACGCCGGTGGAGGCGGAGCCCGGCCGTATCGAATCCGTGTCCTATTCTCCATCGGGCCGCAGCTACGATCCCAACGATCAGCCGGTGGTGCCGCGCAAGGAGCTCGAGAGGGACATGGCCGCCATCGTCGGCTTCGCCGATGGCGTCCGCACCTATTCCACCCTGGGCTCCCAGGGCGAAGTCCCGGAAATCGCGATCTCCAAGGGGCTGGACGTCACGCTCGGCATCTGGCTGAGCGAGGACAAGGCCCGGAACGAGCGCGAGATCCTGCACGCCGTCGCTCTCGCCAAGGAGTTCCGCGGCATCAAGCGCATCATCGTCGGCAACGAGACGCTGCTGCGCGCCGAACTGACCGACGCCGAGCTGGCCGCCTACATCAAGCGCGTGCGCGCCGCCGTTCCCGCCTCCGTCAAGGTCGGCACCGCCGATGTGTGGTCGGAGATGATCAAGGCCGATGCCACGGTGAAGGCGTCGGACTTCATGGGCGTCCACGTTCTGCCCTACTGGGAAGGCGTCCCGGCCGAAAACGCGCTGACCTGGATCCGTGACCGGCTCGACACCGTGCGCAAGGCGCATCCGGGCAAGCCGCTGTATGTGGGCGAGGTCGGCTGGCCGTCGGGCGGCGAGAACTTCCACGACGCCTATCCGACGCCGGAGGCCCAGGCCGCCGTCGTCCGCGGTTTCGCGGCGGAAGCCAACGCGCTCGGCCTGTCCTACAACGTCGTCGAGGCCTTCGACGGCATCTGGAAGTCGACCATCGAAGGGTCGCCCGGCCCGACCTGGGGCGTGCTGGATGCCGACCGTCAGCCGAAATGGTCGATGACCGGCGCGGTCGCCGCCCCCTATGGCGAGCGTGTCGCCGCCGGCGTCGCTCTGGCCGTCGGTCTCGCCCTGTCCGCCTTCGTGGTGTTCCGCCGCCGGACCAACGCCGGCTTCGCGCTGGCCGCGTCCATGGGCGCCAACATCATCGGTTTCGCCATCGGCTCGGCGGTTGCCGGCGCCTATGCCGAGTATCTGACCTTCGGTGCGGTCACCACCTGGGGCTCCGCCTTCGCGCTGGGCGCCCTGATGATGAGCGTCACCTTCGCCGATCTGGTGGACGTCGCCCGCCGGCTGCTGACCGGCCGCGCTCCGGCCCTGCTGCCGCAGGCCGTGCCGGCGGTCGATCACAAGCCGATGGTTTCCGTCCACGTCGCCGCCTGCCGTGAGCAGCCGGACGTGCTGAACGCCACGCTGGCTTCGCTGTCGCGGCTGGACTACCCGAACTACGAGGTCGTCGTCCTGATCAACAACACCGAGGAGGAACATCTGGTCCGCCCGGTGGAGGAGATGTGCCGGGCGCTGGGTCCGAAGTTCAAGTTCCACTGGTACAAGAAGATCTCCGGCTTCAAGGCCGGCGCCCTGAACGCCGCGATGCGCCACACCGACCCGGCCGCCGAGATCGTCGCCGTACTGGACGCCGACTACACCGTGTCGCCCGACTGGCTGTCGAAGCTGGCCCCGGCCTTCGCCGATCCGTCTGTCGGCATCGTCCAGGCTCCGCAGGAGCACCGCGACGGCCACGAGACGGCGCTGAAGGCGGCGATGACCGCCGAGTACCGCCCCTTCTTCGACGTCGGCATGCAGGAGGGCGTGTCGTCCCAGGCCTTCATCTGCCACGGCACGATGATCATGCTGCGCCGGTCGGCGATGGATCAGGTCGGCGGCTGGTCGGAAGCCGGCATCTGCGAGGACACCGAACTGGGCCTGCGCATCCTGTCGGCCGGCTATCGCGCCGCCTACACCGACGAGCGGCTGGGTGCCGGTCTGGCTCCGGACAACTTCATGCAGTTCCGCAAGCAGCGCGACCGCTGGGTGTTCGGCTCGACCCAGATCGTCCGCGCCCATTGGAGGAAGTTCCTGCCGGGTGCGGCCGAGTTGAGCGCGCGTCAGAAGCTTGGCTATGCCGCCAACTGGATCCGCTGGTGGTCCGACGCCGTCGGCATGTTCGCCGCCGTCGCCGCCGTGATCTGGACCTTCGCCTCGCTGGTTCTGCCGCTGCACCTGCCGCCGGTGGCCGCCACCGCCGCCGTGCTGGGCGCCCTGGTCCTGCGTGCGGCCTCCAGCCTGCTGGCCTCGCGCTACGCCTCCGGCAACAGCTGGAAGCAGAGCCTGGGTGCCTGCGCCGTCGGCATGGCCCTGTCCACCACCGTCGCCCTGGCCGTCTTCCGCGGCCTGTTCCGCAAGCACGACGCCTTCCGGGTGACCGCCAAGGGCGGCAAGCGCACCGCCGGCCGCTTCTGCGCCAAGCCCGAGGCCTGGCTGTCCGCCGCCCTGGTCGCCGCCTCCGCCACTGCCGCCATGGCGAACCCGCTGGGCACCCTGTCGCTGGAACTGTGGTCGTGGCTGCTTGCCGCCATGGCGGTGCCGAACCTGATGGCCGTCGCCTTCGGCATCGGCGACATGCTGCCGGTCCGCGAGACCAAGCCGGCGCCGGTCCCGGCCATTCCGCAGGCCAAGTCGGCCGGCCAGGATCAGGGGGCGAACCAGCCGATCACCGCATAAGGTCTCCTATCCGTCCGTTTGAGACGAACGGCCCCTTTCCCGCCTGTCCGGCGGGGGAGGGGCCGTCCATTTTTTATTTCAGGGAAGCCGATTTTCCCACCAAGGTGTAACTTGCCGGCAACATCGCTTCGTGCCTACCATCGGCGGCCATAACCGACCAAGACGCGCGAACCAGCGCGCCCAGCAATCCTCCGAGGGAGAAACGCCATGCACGTCGTGAAAGCGACCGACCAGCCGCCGCCGTCGCTTCTGTCCGATGACAACCGCGCCCGCCTGGAAAGCTGGCTGGCCATTCAGGCCGGCGCCTCCCGCGTCACGGTGACGGAGGATGGACGGCTCGGCGGCGGAGCGATCTCCCTGAATCTCGCCGTGACCCTGGACATCGACGGCGGGCCGCTGGCCGGGCACCATGCCTGCGTGCTGCGCGCCGAAGGCGGCGGGCGCATCTCCGCCAGCATCGGCAAGCTGCGGGAGTTCGTGGTGCTGCGCGCCGCCTATGCGGCCGGAGTGCTGGCGCCGGAACCGCTCCTCGCCTGCGACGACCCCGCCATCTTGGGCCACGACTTCTACATCATGCGCCGGGCCGAAGGGCTGGGCGCCGGCCATGCGGTGACACGGTCGGAGCCGGCGCAGCCGGAACTGGCGCGCGAGCTTGGCCGGCAACTTGGACTTCTGCACCGGATCACCCCGGATACGGAAGGGCTCGAACGGCTGGGCGAGGCGCCGGGCTGTCCGGCGCAGGAAACGCTGGCGCAATTCCGCCGCTGGTTCGGCGATCTGGGCAGCCGCGACCCGGTGATCGCCTGGGGCCTGCGCTGGATGGAGGTCAACGCGCCGCCGCCGGACGCGGTGGTGCTGTGCCACCGTGACTTCCGCACGGGCAACTATCTGGTCAAGAACGGCACGCTGACCGCGATCCTCGATTGGGAGTTCGCCGGATTCAGCGATCCGATGGAGGATCTGGGCTGGTTCTGCTCCCGCTCCTGGCGCTTCCGGCGGCCGGACCGTGAAGCCGGCGGCATCGCCGACCGGGCGGATTTCTATGCGGGCTATGAGGAAACCTCCGGCCGCCGCGTCGATCCGGCGCGCGTCGCCTATTGGGAGACGGCGGCCTATCTCCGCTGGGCGGCGATCGCTGTGGAGCAGGGGCTGCGCCACAGCTCCGGCGCGCAGCCCTCGCTTGAGTTGGCGTTGACCGGACGGATGCTGCCGGAGATCGAGATGGACATGCTGCGCCATCTCCGCACCATCGGCAGCGTGGCCTCAGAAGCGGTGGAGAAGGTGGCCTGATGCGCGCCAATCCCGACGCCCGCGGCCTGCTGCAGATCGCCGCCTCCACCTTTCGGGCGGACGTGCTTCCCCATGTCGCCCCGGAAGCCCGCTTCGCCGCGCTGATGGTCGCCAACGCGCTGGAGATCGCCGAGCGGGAGTTGAAGGGGCTGGATACCGCCGGCCACTCGATGCTCGGCGCGCTCGCCCTACTCTATGGCGAAGACGCCGACGACGCCCTGTCCGGCGAGGACCTGCGCAAGCGGGTGGAGGCACTGCAGCACCGCCTGTGCATCGAGATCGCCGCCGGCGACTTCGATCATGAGGGCCGGGAGGTGCTGATGGACGCGCTGGAGGCCATCGTCCAGGCGCGGCTGGGAATCTCCAACCCGAAGGCGCTGGGACAATAGTGAGGCGGGGGCCGGGCGGCGCTGCGTTCCGCTCTGCGCGGAGCGCAGTGCCGCTCAGCCTGCGCTCGACAGACGGGGGCGTTGCGGCCATATAATCGGTTCCCGTTCCGTACCCCTCCTCTGATCGGATCGCCGTCCCATGGCAAGCCCCGTCCTGTCCGCCATTCCCGCGAAGCCGCTCGCGAAGCTGGAAGCCGGAAAGCAGTTCGTCATTTCTTCGGATTTCACGCCGTCGGGCGACCAGCCGAACGCGATCGCGGAGTTGACGGCCGGGCTGCGGCAGGGCGAGAAGGATCAGGTGCTGCTGGGCGTCACCGGTTCGGGCAAGACCTTCACCATCGCGCACGTCATACAGACGGTGCAGCGCCCGACGCTGATCCTGGCGCCGAACAAGACTCTGGCGGCGCAGCTGTATGGCGAGATGAAGTCATTCTTCCCGAACAATGCGGTCGAATACTTCGTCTCCTACTACGATTATTACCAGCCGGAAGCCTACGTCCCGCGCACCGACACCTACATCGAGAAGGAATCCTCGATCAACGAGCAGATCGACCGCATGCGCCACTCGGCGACGCGGGCTCTGCTGGAACGGGATGACGTCATCATCGTGGCGTCGGTGTCCTGCATCTACGGTATCGGTTCGGTCGAAACCTATTCGGAAATGACGGTCGACCTGCGCAAGGGGGAGGTGATCGCCCAGCCCGAGTTGCTGCGCAAGCTGACCGAACTGCAATACAAGCGCAACGACGCCGCATTCGGCCGCGGCCTGTTCCGCGTCCGCGGCGATACCGTGGAACTGTTCCCCGCCCATATGGAAGACCGGGCGTGGCGCATCTCGCTGTTCGGCGACGAGATCGAGGGTATCCATGAGATCGACCCGCTGACCGGCGAAAAGCTCGCGGCTCTGGAGGCGGTGCGCGTCTATCCGAACAGCCACTATGTGACGCCGAAGCCGACGCTGAACCAGGCGATCAACCAGATCAAGAAGGACCTGAAGGACCGGCTGGAGGAGTTCGCCGCCGAGGGCAAGCTGCTGGAGGCGCAACGGCTGGAACAGCGCACCACCTTCGACATCGAGATGATGGCGGCCACCGGCTCCTGCGCCGGCATCGAGAATTACTCCCGCTATCTGACCGGCCGCGCACCGGGCGAGCCGCCGCCGACCCTCTTCGAGTATCTGCCGGGCGACGCCTTGCTGATCGTCGACGAAAGCCACGTCATGGTGCCGCAGATCGGCGGCATGTACCGCGGCGACCTTGTGCGCAAATCGACGCTGTCCGATTACGGATTCCGCCTGCCCAGCGCCAAGGACAACCGCCCGCTGAAGTTCGAGGAATGGGAGGGCATGAGGCCGCAGACGGTCTTCGTCTCGGCCACCCCCGGCCCCTGGGAATTGGAGCGCACCGGCGGCGTCTTCACCGAACAGCTGGTCCGCCCGACCGGCCTGATCGACCCGCCGGTGATCGTCCGTCCGACCGAGACCCAGGTCGACGACCTGATCGGCGAGTGCAAGGAGGTGGTCGCCAAGGGCTATCGCGTGCTGGTCACGACGCTCACCAAGAAGATGGCGGAGGCGCTGACCGAATACATGCACGAGGCGGGATTGCGCGTGCGCTACATCCACTCCGACGTGGAAACGCTGGAGCGTATCGAGATCATCCGCGACCTGCGGCTCGGCGCCTATGACGTGCTGGTCGGCATCAACCTGCTGCGCGAGGGCTTGGACATCCCGGAATGCGCGCTGGTGGCGATCCTGGACGCCGACAAGGAAGGCTATCTGCGCTCCAGGACCTCGCTGATCCAGACCATCGGCCGCGCGGCGCGCAACGTCGATGGGCGGGCGATCCTCTATGCCGACAAGATCACCGACAGCATGAAATACGCCATCGACGAGACGGCCCGTCGCCGCGAGAAGCAGATGGCCTATAATCTGGAACACGGGATCACGCCGGAATCGGTCAAGAAGGCCATCGGCGACATCCTGGAAAGCGTGTTCGAGCGCGGCGACCATGTGACGGTGAAGACCGGCCTGAGCGCCAACGAACTGGTGGGCCACAACCTCAAGAGCGTCATCGCCGATCTGGAAAAGCGCATGCGCGCCGCCGCCGCCGATCTGGAGTTCGAGGAAGCCGCCCGCCTGCGCGACGAGCTGCGCCGGCTGGAGGCGATGGAGCTCGGCCTGGAAACACCCGGCAGCATCGGCATCAGCAGCGCCCGCCAGGGCCGCGGCATTCCCGAAGGCGCACCGAAGAAGCAGGGACGGCGCCGACGCGGCCCCTGACCGAGACGATGGTGCCCTGAACCAAGAGTTTGGCCCGCCCTTGTCCCAAACAGGTTGCATCACCATACTCCCGCTTCCCGTATGATGACGTGGGTTCGCAGGAGGGTCCGGGTTTGCCGTTTCGTCGTGTCGTGATGGTGCCGCTGATGGCACTGGCGCTGTCCGGCGCCGGGTCGGCATCGGCACCAATGGCCGCTGCGGCGACTGCCAACTCCTCGGAAAAGCCGGCGTCGGTTGCCGCACTGCCACCGCCCCTCAAGGCGAAATCCGGCGATTGCGAACTGGCGGAGCAGGGCGACGCCGATGCCGCCTTCCGGCTGGCCCGCCGCTACCTGTTCGGCAAGGGCGTGCGCAAGGACCGGCGCCTCGGCACCGCCTGGCTGCGCGCGGCGGCCTCGCGCGGGCATCCGGAAGCGCGCCGTCTGGTCAATTATGTTCCCGGCCGCATGGGACGCATCCGCCCCTGGTGCCGCCCGGGTGCCGGGCCTGTGCGCGAAGTCGGACCGCCCCCGGCCGAAATCGTGTCTCTGGTCAATTCCATCGCGCCGAGATACGGCGTCGATCCGGGGTTGGTGCTGGCGGTCATCCAGGCCGAGAGCGCCTTCCGCACCGACGCGGTATCGCCGAAGGAGGCCGCCGGGCTGATGCAGTTGATCCCCGACACCGCCGACCGGTTCGGCGTCGGCAATGTCTTTGATCCCAGGGAGAACATCACCGGCGGCGTGAAGTACCTGCGCTGGCTGCTGGCCTATTTCCAGGGCGACGTGACGCTGGCGCTGGCCGGCTACAATGCCGGAGAAGGTGCGGTGGACCGCTACAAGGGCGTCCCGCCCTATGAGGAGACGCGCAATTACGTCCGCATCATCCGGCGGAACTACGACGCCATCCGCCATCCCTTCGACCGTTCGGTGGCGACCCCGTCCCCCGCGCTCCCCGCCATCCGCGATGCGGCCGTGGGTGAGGTCGAGGCGGAGTTGCCACGCGGCGTCAAATCGCCG
Source organism: Azospirillum ramasamyi (assembly GCF_003233655.1). Taxonomy (NCBI): domain Bacteria; kingdom Pseudomonadati; phylum Pseudomonadota; class Alphaproteobacteria; order Rhodospirillales; family Azospirillaceae; genus Azospirillum; species Azospirillum ramasamyi. Next base: position 1,085,259 of record NZ_CP029829.1, on the reverse strand, counting down.
AAAAAGGGATGAGCCCCCACACCGCTGAACAGGAGTGCCCTCCCGTGCCGATGTCCGAACGCAGTGTTCTCGGCCTCAGCGCCGCCGGCTTTCACAAGGTCGCCTATACCCAGTGGGGGCGTGACGATGCCGCGCGGACGGCGATCTGCGTCCATGGCCTGACGCGCAACGGCCGCGACTTCGACCGGCTGGCATTGGGGCTGTCGGACCGCTGGCGGGTCGCCTGTCCGGATGTGGTCGGGCGCGGGCGCAGCGATTGGCTGCCGGTGCCGGCGCTCTACGGCTATCCGCAATACTGCTCCGACATGGTGGCGCTGATCGCCCGCATGGAGGTGGAGACGGTGGACTGGGTCGGCACCTCGATGGGCGGACTGATCGGCATGACGCTGGCGGCCCAGGCCAACAGCCCGATCCGCCGCATGGTCATCAACGATGTCGGTCCCTTCATCGCCCAGGCCGGCCTGCAGCGCATCGCCGACTATGTCGGCAAGGATCCGGTGTTCGAGGATCTGCCGGCGCTCGAATCCTATCTGCGTTTCGTCCTGATGGGATTCGGCACGATCGGCGATGAATGCTGGCGCCATATGGCGGAGCACAGCGCCCGCCCGCTGCCGGATGGCCGCTTCCGCCTCGCCTACGATCCCGGCATCGGGGAGGCGTTCAAGACCGCCCCGATCGGCGACGTCGATCTCTGGGCGCTGTGGGACCGCGTGCGCTGCCCGGTGCTGGTGCTGCGCGGCGCGGAGTCCGACCTGCTGAGCGCCGAGACGGCGGAACGGATGGCGGAGCGCGGTCCGGGGGCGTCCGGGCTGGTGCAGGTGGTGGAAATCCCCAACACCGGCCATGCCCCGTCGCTGATGACCGACGATCAGATCGCCATCGTCCGCAACTTCCTGGCCCAGGGCTGAGGGTCCAGGACGGGGAGGGGGCCGCCTCAGTTCATCCGGCGCAGCACCGTGTCCAGCCGGCCGCGGCCGTCCTTGTCCAGCCATGTTGCGGAGATGCGCCCATCCGGCCGCAGGCGATAGCGCAGCATGTTGCGCCCCCTCTCGTCGAAGACCAGTTCGCCGTTCTCGATCCGGCCCTTGCGGCGCACCCGCTCGAATGGCTGGTCGGCCTCCATGCCGGCGCCCAGCAGATAGTCGGCATAGACGGCGTCGCCTTCCGCCCTTTCTACCGACAGGGCGACTTCGCGACCATTGATGTAGCTGCCGTACCACATGCCCATGTAGGGGCGCAGGGCGGCGGTGGTGTCCACATCTCCATTTGCCGAGCCGGAGGCGTTGGCGGGCAGGGCGGCCTGCAGGAGTTCGGCGCTGGGATTGCGGCCCCAGGATTCGTCACAGGGCGGATCATTCGCGGCCGGCGGCGCCTCGGCGAAGCGGACGATGCAGGCGCCGAAGCGGCGGACGAACAATCCGGTGTTGGCGGCGCCATGGCCGGGCAACAGCGCAGGTTGGTCGACGATCAGGCTGCTCAGACCGCGCTGCGCCAGGATGTTGCGCGCCGGCTCCGCGCGTCCGCCCGGGTCGAAATCGTCGCCGTGGAAGAAGAACATCATCACCCGGGCGCGGCGAACCTCCCGCAGGATCGGCCAGAGCTGTGCGGCGTTCTCCCGGTAGGTGTCATAGGCATCGGTGAAGTTGCCGAAAGCGGCCGGCGCGGTGGCGATGACGGCATCGATGGCGTTGGTCTGGCCCGCCGCGATCAGCGAGATGAAGGCCCCGAAGGACTGCCCTGTCAGCGCGACACGGTGGTACCCCTTGGTCTTCAGCATGTCCGAATAGCCGGCAAGCGCGCGGGCGCTGTTGGGCAGAGTGTCGCTGACACGCATGCGGTCGAGCCGGAAGACGTCCCATCCGGCGTCGCGCAGCATCTTCATATAGAGCGGGGTAGGGGCCTCGGAATCCTCCGAATCCACCGAACGGCCGTGGCTCCACACCACCGCGCCGCGTGCCCTGGCCGGGCCGTACAGCGATGCCTCGCCATAGGCGGGCTTCAGAACGATATGGGCCGCCGCGGGGCGGACCTCCGTCAGGCCCCCGCCGATGCCCATTCCGACAATCGCGATCAGCCCAAGCACCGCCCCCCGAATCGTCCGCATCATCCCCACCGATCCCCATGCGCTGCGAGTCGGTCAAGGATTCGCTCCGGTGGTTAACGCGTCCTTTCCAAAGTTCCCGACTCTTCCCGGAAACCGTTTTTTATCACAGCGCGGGCCTGCAACTAAGAATGACTCGCAATGTATCGGGGTTGGCGATAGGATGCGCACGCAACCGAATGAAGGAGCATCGGCATGTGCGGGACGGTGGAAGAAGGACGGCCGTCGCCCTGGACGGTGGCGGACCTCACCTCGGCCGAACGGGCGCTGTTGACCGGCGTGCGGCAATGGTTCCGTGCCGGCACTGCGGGCGCGATGGCGTCGATGCGCATCGGTCTGAACGTTGCCGGGGTTCCGAACACCGCCCTGCTGCCGCTGTTCGCGCTGCTCGGCACCTTCGCCGTGTCGGGCGCCCGCAAGCCCGAGATCCGCTGTCCGGCCTGTAGCCGCATCAGCGCGGACGAGGCGGCATTGCTCGACTCCCTGGCAGCGGTGCAGAACGGCGACGCGGAGGTCGCGGCACAGCATCTCGACCGCTGGCTTCCGCTGGTCGTGCTGTGTATGGCAACCGACGCCATGCGAGAGCTGGGCGCCATCCTGGACAGCGCCCGCATCTATCTGCCGCGGCGGCGATCGGCACGGCTGGTGCCCCTTCCGCCCGGCGCGGTGCTGGCAGCGGAATAGCGCGTCTATCCTATTCGGCGGCGAGGCGCAGGCCGCGGCCAATGTCCGGCTTCGCGGCTTCGGCCATGCGCTTGTGCAGAAGCCACTGGTCGATGGCGACGCGGACCAGCCTGCCTTCCGGCGTGTGGTAGAGGAACTGTCCGCGCTCCCGCCCGCAATGTTCGTAGCCCAGCCTCTCGTAGAAGGGCAGAACCCCGGCATTGTCGCGGTCCACCCCCAACTCCGCGAAGGGCACGCCGCGCTGGAGCACCAGCCGCTCCGCCGCCCGAACCAGCCGGACGCCGAGCCCGAGCTTCCGGAAAGGCTGGAACACACGCAACGCCCACAGCGTGGCCCGGCCGCTCGGCCGCTTGCGCAGAAAATCGATGCAGATCTGCCCGACGGGAAAGCCGTTGACCTCCGCCAGAATCATGGCGCCGTCACCGCGTTCCTGAAGGCGGAAGGCTCCGGCGAGGATCTCGCGGTGGGGGGTATGCAAACCAAACCATTCCAGCTTCGGCAGGTCATCCGGCCTTGCCGGCCTGATGGTCACCGGCAGGGGGATCGTCGCATGTCCGTCCTCCTCCTCGGCCTCCGTACCGTATCGCCCGCCGCCTGTGCCGCTCGTTCCGGTGCGGCGATTTGCTGTTGCCATTGCCGATGCCTCGCAGGTTTATCCCGCCCTTCGCAGCCGCACCGTTCGCGGCTTCGGTAACAACCCTACACGGCGTGCCGTCGTTCCGACGCTGTGCGGTCGGGATAGGGCTTTCGGTGGTACCGCCCATGTAGACATTCGAGGCAACACGAAAAGAATAAATATAAAATTTTACAAAAATAGCTTTGTCCGGTTATGCGAGGCCGCTGGACGGTATTGGAACTTTCTGGTGAAGGGAGGTTTATGAGTGCGGTGAGAAGTTGAGTGACAGAAGTCTTATTGACGCGACGCGGCATTCTTTGATAACGATTGGGAGTTAACACAATTTCCGTTCAAAATAAGAACTGGATTGTTTTTCTCTAAAATGCACGCTATCGGACGGGGGATGGCCATGATGAGAATTGTGAATTTGGGACGTACCGGGATTTTCGTCGCGATGCGCGGCGGCGTTCTGACCAGCCTCGGCGGGCGCACCCATTGGCGCAGTGCCGAAGAGGTTCGGCGCGCAGCCCAGGCCGAGAACATCGCAGTGAGCGATTTCGTTGTCCGCACGCTGCCCTGACGGACGGTGGCCGCCTGGGGGTAACCAGCCGGCGTTTTCGCCGGAATGGCTTGAAGATACGAGAAAAGGGCGCGTTCGGCCGAACGCGCCCTTTCCATTACTGCTTGATTAATCCTGCTTTGATTAATCCGGGCTTGAGTGATCCGGCTGAACCGGAACCGATCAGCCCGCGCGGACCCGGGCAAGGAAGCGGTCGACCTCCGACCGCAGGGTGGTGGACTGGCGCGACAATTCATTGGTCGCTTCCAGAACCTGCCTGGCCTCTTCACCGGCATTGTTGGCGGAGGCATTGACGGAGACGATCGTCTCGCTGACCTCGCGGGTGCCGATGGAGGCCTGCTGGACGTTGCGGGCGATTTCCGTCGTGGCCGCGCCCTGTTCCTCCATCGCGGTGGCGATGGAGGTGGAGATCTCGTTGATACGCGCGATGGTGCCGGAGATGGAGCGGATGGCGCCAACCGCTTCCTGCGTCGCGCCCTGGACGGCGCCGATCTGGGAATTGATCTCCTCGGTCGCCTTGGCGGTCTGGTTGGCGAGGCTCTTGACCTCGCTCGCCACCACGGCGAAGCCCTTGCCCGCCTCGCCGGCGCGTGCGGCCTCGATCGTGGCGTTCAGGGCGAGCAGGTTGGTCTGGCTGGCGATGTCGTGAATCAGCTTCACCACCTGACCGATGCGGCTGGCCGCGTCGGCAAGCCCCTGCACCGTGGCGTTTGTCCGCTCGGCCTCGGTCATCGCGGCGTTGGCGATGGCGGCGGACTGCGTCACCTGATGGCTGATCTCGCTGATGGAGGCGGTCAGTTCCTCCGCCGCCGCGGCGACGGTCTGGATGTTGACCGACGCTTCTTCCGCGGCGGCGGCCACCTGGGTGGATTGCTCGCTGGTGGTTTCCGCGGTGCGGCTCATCGCCTGGGCGGTGCTCTGAAGCTGCTGCGCGGCGCTCGCCACGCCTTGGACGACGCTCTTCACCTCACGCTCGAAGCTGTCGGCGGTGCTGCCCAGCTCCCGCGAGATGATGGCCGCGGTGTTCAGGTCGATATAGACCGAGGTGGCGAGATCCATGTCCAGGAACACCGCCTTGTTGATGGCCTGAAGCAGCTGCGCCAGCTTTTCCGGCTTCTTGCGGTAAATCTGGCTCGCCAGTTCGATCAGCTTGTTCAGGGTGAAGCAGTAGGCGCCGGTGTACCAGCGCGGCTCCAGCCCGATGCGCTGGTGCGTCTGGCCGATCTTCAGGACCTGATTGACATAGGCCTCGTCGAAGGTGCCGGTGAAGACGTTGCGCAGCCAGTGCTGCTTCTGCAGATCCCGCGCACGGCCGGTCACCGCCGGGTTCACCAGCATGGGGGAGACCTGCGGGACCGTCCGGAGATAGCCGTAGAACTCCTCCAGAATCTGGTCGATCCGTTGCGCCAGATAAGGCTGGAATTCACGAAGCGTTGCCTTCGTCGCCTCGTCGATGCGCAGGAAGGTAATGCGGTCAATGATCGACTGAGTCTGGGCAGCGTTCGACATGGAGCTATCCCCAATTTGAGATATGACGAGCGTACTAAGAATTGCGACAAATGTAAACTTCCCGCGAGCGGCACATGATGCGCAGGCACCCGCATCTTTTAATCGGTCACATTGTCGCAGAACCTCTACTGAGAGCAATCAAGCGTTGTCCTGAGCTCCGCATCAATTTGTTTAGAGCATCGCGCCTGAAATCTGAATCGACAGTTGCGCTTGGGCCGTTGACGTGATTCACCGTTGTTGGAGGTGGATCATGGGGCGCAGCTATTCGTCGGACCTTCGGGTTCGGATTTACGGAGAGGTCGAGAAAGGCGGTTCGCGTCGGGCGGCGGCGCGCCGGTTCGATGTGAGCGCGAGCACGGGCGTGCGGCTTGCTCAGCGCATGGCGGCAACGGGCTCGCTGGACCCGGCCCGGCAGGGGCGCCCACCGGGCGGTGGCAAGCTGGCCCCGCATGCCGAACTTCTGATCGGCTGGGTGGAGAAGCAAGGCGACATCACCATGCCCGAACTGGCGGCCAAGCTGAAGGCCGAGCGCGGGGTCACGGTCCACCCCGCCTCGCTGTCGCGCTTCCTGCTCGCCCGCGGCTTCACTGTCAAAAAAAACGGTGCTGGCGAGCGAGGCCGGTCGCGCTGACGTTGCTGAGGACCGCCGGAGTTGGCGCAGCCACCGTCAGCCCCGGATGCGCGAGGAGCCGGATCGGCTGGTGTTTCTCGACGAGACCGCAACCACCACGAAGATGACCCGACTGCGCGGACGGGCCAAGCGCGGCCAGCGGTTCAAGGCCACGGCGCCGTTTGGCCATTGGGGCACCCAGACCTTCATCGCTGCCCTGCGCTGCGACGGGCTGACCGCCCCGTGGATCATCAAGGGCGCGATGAACCGGACGCTCTTCGAGACCTATGTCGAGACACAACTCGCCCCGACCCTGCGGCCGGGCGATGTCGTCATCCTCGACAACCTATCCAGCCATAAGAGTGAAAAGGCCAAGGCCATCCTCAAGGAACGTGGCGCTTGGTTCCTCTTCCTGCCGCCCTACAGTCCCGACCTCAACCCTATCGAAATGGCGTTCGCCAAGCTCAAAGCTCATCTCCGCCGCATCGGCGCCCGTACCATCGAGGAGTTGTGGAGGGCTGTCGGCTCTATCTGCGACCTCTACACACCAGACGAATGCTGGAACTACCTCAAACATGCAGGATATGCGTCAGATTAAACGCTCGAAACTCTATTGCTCGACTTCGGAAAGAAAAAGCCGGCGGAGCCCGAAGGCGCCGCCGGCTTGCAGGTTGACAGGTCTGGAGGCAACAGGCGGGCCGCGGCCCGCGGGAACGATGCGGCGAGGTCCGTCCGGGTGGCCGGTGCCGCATGAGGCCCGTCCGGAGCGGAGCCCGCGCCGGACGGGATACCGGGTAGGATCAGGCGATCATCGGAGTGGCCGGCCGGCGCAGAGCCTGGGCGGCGCTGAGCACGGCTTTCTGGAGCTTCTCGAAGGCCCGCACCTCGATCTGGCGGACGCGTTCGCGCGATACCGAGAATTGCTGGCTCAACGCTTCGAGGGTCGACGGATCGTCCTTCAGCCGGCGCTCGAACAGGATGCGGCGTTCACGCGCGTCCAGCCGGTCCAGGGCCTGGCCGACGAGCCGGCGGCGCAACGCGAGTTCGTCCGCTTCCGCCAGCATGGTGTCCTGCGTGGGGCGGTCGTCCGCCAGCAGTTCCAGCCAGTTGGTCTCGCCATCGGTCGACAGGGTTGCGTCGAGCGAGCTGTCGTTTGCGGCGAGGCGGCGGTTCATCTCCACCACTTCGGTTTCCGGAACGTCCAGCTCGGCGGCGATGGTGGCCACCGTCTCCGGCGACAGGTCTCCCTGTTCCAGTTCGGCCATCTGGCTCTTCAGCCGGCGCAGGTTGAAGAACAGCTTCTTCTGGGCGGCGGTGGTGCCCATCTTCACCAGCGACCAGCTGTGCAGGATGTATTCCTGGATCGCGGCCCGGATCCACCAGGTGGCGTAGGTGGCGAAGCGGAAGCCGCGCTGCGGGTCGAATTTCTGAGCGGCCTGCATCAGGCCGACATTCCCCTCGGCCACCAGATCGACCAGCGGCAGGCCGTAGCCTCCGAAGCCGCGGGCGATCTTGATCACAAGGCGGAGATGGCTCCCTACGAGCTGCTCCAGCGCCTGGGGGCTGCCGCGCTCCCGCCAAGCGATGGCGAGGTCGCGTTCCACGTCCGGCGCCAGGATGGGGAAACGCTTGGATTCCTCGATGTAGCGGGTCAGGCTGGCGTTTTCACCGGTCAGCAGTTTCTTCAGCACGCGAATGCCTCCTCTCCAACGCTTCACGGGACGGCCTGCAATCGGGGCCGGCCCCTGTCGGGACCCATGGCAGGGATCGCCTTTGAGGCGATGAACCAACGGCGGACTATGGTGCGAACGTAGGAATAACGTCCGCCGATCCGACCTTAGCTGTTGTGGGGTTTGTATTTTTGCCCGGTGTCACAAGGAACAGCGTCCTTTTGACAATATTAATGTGGCCGCGGATTTGCGGCGGATCAAGCCGGGAAAGGGCATGTTCCGGGTGTTTTTCGGCGTATACCCAAGCTCTTCTTCCACCCGCACCGGCAGTCTGGGAGAGGAGGCAATCCTATGACCCATGACGTTCAGCCGAGTATCTTTCGGGCGATCTCTTCTCTTCCGATCGACCGATATATGTCCGGGCGGACTGCCGTCGATATGCCGCAACCGCGAAACGGATCGGCTTCAAGTCAGCCGACGGAGCGGGAGGCAACTATGCCTCTACGGTGAGGATGGTGATAGGACCGCCCGTGGTCGTTCAACCATACCGGAACCCTAGATGGGAAGGCCGATCCGCTTCGCTACCCGGACATTGGTCATAGGCCATCAAGTTCAGTCGGAGGTAAACCGGGGGAAGGCGTGCCGGCGCTTCAAAGCTGGCGGTTCGATTGGCCACCCAAGATCGGCCCGGAACCGGCGTATATGAAACCGGCACATACAAAAAAGGCACGCCCGGTCGAGCGCGCCCTTTTCAGCAGCAATGCGGATGAAGACCGGTTATTCGGCCGCCGCACGCTTGCGGCCGAGGCCGAGCTTGGTCGCCATCTCCGAACGCGCCTTGGCATAGTTCGGCGCGACCATGGGATATTCGGCCGGCAGGCTCCACTTGGCGCGGTACTCGTCCGGCGTCATGTCATAGACGGTCTTCAGATGCCGCTTCAGCATCTTCAGCTTCTTCCCGTCTTCCAGGCAGACGATATACTCCGGCGTGACCGATTTCTTGATCGCGACCGCCGGGATCAACTCGGCCTTCGCCTGGGCCGGCTTGTCCTCGCCCAGACCCCGGAAAGCCGTCTGGACGTTGTTGATCAGCATCGGCAGGTCGTTGACCGGCACCGAGTTGTTGCCGACATAGGCGGCAACGACCCTGGCGGTCAGCGATTGCAGTTCGGCTTGATCGATGGTCATGGCTGCGCTCCCCCTTGGACGTGGTTGCGTGCGTATCAGCCGTTCACCAGATCGCGCAGCTGCTTGGCCGGCTTGAACTTCGGAGCCTTGGACGCGGCGATCGCCACGACTTCGCCGGTGCGGGGGTTGCGGCCCTCACGGGCGGCGCGCTCGGCCACCTCGAAAATGCCGAAACCGGCCAGGCGCACATCCTCGCCGCGCCCCAGCGCGCCGGAGATGCCCTCGAACACCGCCTGAACAACCTTGGCCGCGTCGGCCTTCTTGACGCCGGCGTTGGTGGCGACGGTTTCGATCAGCTCGGCCTGGTTCATGCAAAACTCCATTTGATCTGATTGGTTTCGGTTTTTCGGAGTTATTGGCAGAACGGCACCATCCGCACAAGAGCGAACACAGACTGGGCAACCGTTGGTGTTTTTCTTGGGCGACAATCGTTCGCGATCTGTGGCGGCATTGCATCAAGCGGCGCGTCCCGGAGCCGCAAAAGCCTTTGCAGCCGCGGTTTTCCACGTCCGCGCCGCTGTGCGGCGCCCATGGGCGCGGCATGGCCGCCGCGACTCGCAAGGTTCGCATCCGTTGAGTTTCAATGTCGTCAAAGAGTGCTCAGTCCGGCTTTGCTTAAAATGCAAAATCCCAGTCTTCCACCATCTTGACCATAGCCACGGCGACACCATCTGCCGGACAGTTCGGGTCCGGGCCCCTCTGGCGACCGAGGCGTCGGTCGTGATGTCGGAACCGCTTGATTTCACCGCTACGCAGCGTCATCAAGTGGGACTTTCCATGGATGGTATGCTTTCAATGGTTTTCCTGGAATTTCTGGGAAAACCCATATGGATTTGGCTGATTTTCATAGGCGTCGTCCTGACGCTTCTGGTTCTTGATCTGGGTGTTCTCAACCGCCGCGACCATGTCATCGGCGTAGGCGAAAGCCTGAAGCTTTCGGCTTTCTACATCGCGGTCGCCATGCTGTTCGGCGGCTGGGTCTGGTACTCGATGGGGTCGGAGGCAGGCCTTCAGTACTACACGGGCTTCTTCGTCGAGAAGAGCCTGTCACTGGACAACGTCTTCGTCATATCGTTGATCTTCAGCTACTTCGCCGTACCGCGCGAATTGCAGCACCGCGTGCTGTTCTGGGGCATCCTGGGCGTGATCGTGCTGCGCGGCCTGATGATCGGCGCTGGTGCCGCCCTCGTTTCGGAATTCCATTGGATCCTCTATATCTTCGGTGCCTTCCTGGTGCTGACCGGCATCAAGATGCTGTTCGCGAAGGATGAGGAAACCAACATCGGCGAGAACGCCGTACTCCGGTTCCTGAAGCGTCGCCTGCGTGTCACCGACCGCTTCCATGGCCCTCGCTTCGTCGTCAAGGAGGCTTCCGGCCCCGGTGGCGCGATGCGCTGGGCCGCGACCCCGCTTCTGCTGGCGCTGATCATGGTGGAGCTGGCCGACCTCGTCTTCGCGGTCGACAGCGTGCCGGCGATCTTCGCCATCACCACCGATCCGTATCTGGTCTACACCAGCAACATCTTCGCCGTCCTGGGCCTGCGCGCCCTGTATTTCGCGCTTGCGGCGATGGTTCATCGCTTCCGCTACCTGAAATACGCGCTGGCTCTGGTGCTGGTGTTCATCGGCGGCAAGATCTTCTACACGCAGTTCTTCGGCAAGCCCGATCCGCTGATCGCGCTGGGCGTGACCTTCGCCCTGATCGGTGGCGGCGTGCTGGTATCTCTGTGGAAGACCAGCCGCGAGAACAAGGCGGCGGCTGCCGAGTAAACCGGCACCGGTTAAACTGGCCGGGTAAATTCACGGGAAGAGGGGCTGGCACGCGGGTGCCGCCCCTTTTTTCTTTTTCAGAACCCCAGCCTGACCAGTTCCGCGATGCTGTCCTCCGCATTGCGGTGGAGGATGAAACGGCCACCGGCCGTCTCCCAGGGATCGCGGGCCTTCTCGCGGTCATCGACGAGGACGGCGCCGGGGCTGGCATAACGGGCCTTGTCGCGGGCCATGCAGGTGATGACCGGCACGTCGGCCCCCAGCATGCGGGCCACCCAGCGCTTCTTCTGGTCGGGCGCCCAACTGCCCAGCGGCAGGCCGGTGAGGATGGTCGGCCGATGGGGGGCGCAGAACTGCCACAGTTCCTGCGCGTCATGCATGAACTCCAGCGTCCCGAAGAAGTCGGAGTGGCGGGACAAGGCCCGCCACATCTCCCTCATCGGCAGCTGTTCCGGCCGCTTGCCGGTGACAGCGACGACGCCGCGGTCGAAATCGGCCAGGACCCCGTCCAGGTCGAGGAACAGCTTCACCGCCACGTCACGCCCCGCTCAGTTCCGAACGCTCGCGGAACTCGTCGAGAGCCTGCGGGTTGGACAGCGCTTCCGTGTTCTTGATCGGCCGGCCATGCACGGCGTCGCGCACCGCAAGCTCGGTGATCTTGCCGGACCGGGTGCGGGGAATGTCGGAGACCTGCACGATCTTCGCCGGCACATGGCGGGGCGAGCAGTTGTCCTTGATCCGCTTGCGGATGGTGGCCTCCAGCCCCTCGTCCAGCGTCATGCCTTCGCGCAGGACGACGAACAGAACGACGCGCACGTCGCCGTCCCATTCCTGACCGATGCAGACCGCCTCCATGATCTCCGGCAACTGTTCGACCTGGCGATAGATCTCAGCCGTGCCGATGCGCACGCCGCCGGGGTTCAGCACCGCGTCCGACCGGCCGTAGATCACCCAGCCGCCATGTTCGGTCTGCTCGATGAAATCACCATGGACCCAGATGTTGGGGAAGCGGTCGAAATAGGCCGAGCGGTATTTCGAACCGTCGGGATCGGCCCAGAAGCCGATGGGCATGGCGGGGAAGGGGCGGGTGCAGACCAGTTCGCCCTTCTCGCCGCGCACAGCGACTCCGTTGTCGTCGAACGCCTCCACCGCCATGCCGAGTCCGCGCGTCTGGATCTCGCCCTTCCAGACCGGAAGGATCGGGTTGCCCAGCACGAAGCAGGACATGATGTCGGTGCCGCCGCTGATCGAGGCGAGATGGATGTCCTGCTTGATGGAGCGATAAACGAACTCGAAATTCTCCGGCATCAGCGGCGAACCGGTGGAGGCCAGGGCGCGGACGCTTGCGAGCGAGTGGGTCTTCGCCGGTTCCAGCCCGGATTTCTCCAGCGACTGGATGAACTTGGCCGAGGTGCCGAAGAGCGTCACCTGCTCCGCGTCCGCATAGTCGAACAGGATGTTGCCGGTGGGGGCGAAGGGCGAGCCGTCATAGAGGACCAGCGTCGTGCCGCTGGCCAGACCGCTCACCAGCCAGTTCCACATCATCCAGCCGCAGGTGGTGAAATAGAACAGCCGGTCGCCGCGCTTCAGGTCGCAGTGCAGCCGGTGTTCCTTCACATGCTGAAGGATGCTGCCGCCGGTCCCATGGACGATGCATTTCGGCTTTCCGGTGGTGCCGGAGGAATAGAGGATGAACAGCGGATGGTCGAAGGCCACCCGCTCGAAGGTCGGCTCGGCCGCGGGGAAGGGCGCCACGAAATCCCGCAGGCCGACGGCACCCGGGATCCCCGAGACGTCCGGCGCCTCATCGACATAGGGCACGACCACGGTGGCGACCACGGTGGGCAGGTCCTTCAGGACTTCGGCCAGCTTGGCGCGGACGTCGTGGCTCTTGCCGTTGTACCAGTAGGCGTCGGGAGCGAAGACCACCTTCGGCTCGATCTGGCCGAAGCGGTCGGTGATGCCCTGGATGCCGAAGTCGGGCGAGCAGGAGGACCAGACCGCGCCCAGGCTGGTGGTGGCGATCATCGCCGCCAGGGTTTCCGGCATGTTCGGCATGATGGCGGCGACACGGTCGCCCTTGCCGACGCCCTTGGCCTTCAGCGCCTGCTGCAGACGGGAGACGGTGGCCTTCAGTTCCGCCCCGCTCCAGCGATACTTCACCTTGTCCTCGCCCCAGAAGACGACGGCGGTACCGTCGGGAGCGCCGGCCAACAGATTCTCGGCATAGCTGAGTCTGGCCTCCGGGAACCAGCGGGCGCCCGGCATCTTGTCGCCGTCCAGCAGATCGACACTGCCGAGGTCGCCGGTCAGCCCGGCCCACTCCCACAGAAAGCGCCAGAACCGCTCCTTCTCCGCGATCGACCAGTTGTAGAGCGCGTCGTAATCGTCCAGCCGCAGTCCGAAGCGCGCATTCGCCGCCTCGCGGAAGGCGGTCAGGTTGGCCTGCGCGATGCGTTCCTCACTCGGGCTCCATAGCGGAGTGTCCATTCTCGATTCCCTCAGCGTCTCGTTATCCACCGGCGTCAGCGGCCGGCTCGCCTGCCGGGTTGTTGGTTCGTATCCCGGATTGCCGTGCAGCATAACGCATGGCCGCACCGATTGTCTTTTCCAGGTTGAACGAAATCGCTTGGGACGGACCAGTGCCAAGCGGAACGAAATCAACGCGCTATCAACGAGAACCGCCAACAAAAACGGCGGAGAGTTTCCTCCCCGCCGCTGTCGTTTGCAGTTCGCGTCGCGCGGTCCGTCCGATCAGGCCGCTTTCTTCTTGCCGGCGCCGATTTTCGGTTCCTCGCCCTTCAGCAGGCGGCGGATATTCGCCTCGTGCCGGATGAAGACCAGGATGGCGATGAACAGGCAGAGGCCGGCGACCAGAGGTCCGCCGAAATACCATCCGGTCAGCGGGCTGATCCCCAGCGCCGTCAGAGCCGACAGCGACGAAATTCGGAACAGCGCCGCCATCACCAGCCAGGTCAGGCAGGCGAGCAGGCCGACCGGCCAGGATATCGCCAGCAGGACGCCGATCGCCGTCGCCACGCCCTTGCCGCCCTTGAAGCCAAGCCAGACCGGAAAGCTGTGGCCCAGCATGGCGCCGCCGGCGGCCAGCACCGCCGCCTCCGGCCCGGCCCACCACAGGGCCAGCAGGGCCGCGATGGCGCCCTTGCCGCTGTCCAGCAGCAGGGTCGCCAGGGCCAGCGGCTTGTTGCCGGTGCGCAGCACATTGGTGGCGCCGATGTTGCCGGAACCGATCTGGCGGATGTCGCCAAGCCCGGCCAGCCGGGTCAGCACCAGCCCGAAGGGGATCGAGCCCAGCAGGTAGCCCAGCAGGGCGGCAAGCACGAGGGTGAGCACCGGATCAGTCCTCCGCCTGCCAGACGGTGCGGCCATCCACGATGGTGCGCAACGGCCGGCCCTGAACCGGACGGTTCTCGAAGGGCGAGTTCTTCGACTTCGACTTGAAGCGGCCGACGTCGATCTGCCAGGGAACATCCAGGTCGAAGGCCACCAGATCCGCCGGTCCACCCTTCACGATGCGGCCGACGGCGAGATCGAGAATCGCGGCCGGGTTCGACGTGACGCAGGCCAGCGCCTTCAGCAGCGGCATCTTGCCCTTGTGCACCAGTTCCAGCGTCATCGGGAACAGCGTCTCCAATCCGATCACGCCGGGCGCGGCCTGGGCGAAGGGCAGGCGCTTCTGGTCCTGGTCCTGCGGCACATGGTCCGACGCGATGGCGTCGATGGTGCCGTCGGCCAGCCCCTCGACGATGGCGCGGCGGTCCATCTCGCCGCGCAGCGGCGGCGACACCTTGGCGTAGGTTCGGTAATCGCCGACGTCGGTCTCGGTCAGGGCAAAATAATGCGGGGCGGTATCGCAGGTCACCTTCAGCCCCCGTGCCTTGGCGCGGCGGATCAGATCGACCGACTCAGAGGTGGTGATGTGGGCGAAATGCAGGCGCCCGCCGGTCAGCTCGGCCAGCCGCAGGTCGCGCTCGATCATGATGATCTCGGCTTCGCGCGGAATGCCGACAAGGCCGAGGCGGGTGGCGATCTCACCGGAGTTCATCATGCCGCCGGAGGCCAGCGACGGCTCCTCAGGGTGCTGGACGATCAGCTTGCCGAAGGTCTTGGCATAGCTCAGCGCGCGGCGCATCGTCTTGGCGCTGACGATGGCCTTGGTGCCGTCGGTGAAGGCCACCGCGCCGGCATGGCTCAGCAGCCCCATCTCGGTGATTTCCTTGCCTTCGGTGCCGCGCGTGGCGGAGCCGTAGGCGAAGACCTTCACCAGCTTCACCTCGCGGGCGCGCCGCGCGATGAACTCCAGACCGGCGACCTCGTCCAGCACCGGGTCGGTGTTGGGCAGCAGCGCCATGGCGGTGATGCCGCCGGCCGCCGCGGCGCGGGAGGCGCTCTTGATCGTGTCCTTCTCTTCCTCGCCCGGCTCACCGATCAGCACACGCATGTCGACAAGGCCGGGGGCGAGGCACTGGCCGGCGAGATCGACGACCTCGGCCCCCTCGGGCGTGGAGTCGCTGAACAGGCCGGGACCGAAATCGGCGATGGTCTCGCCGTCGATCAGCAGGTCGGCGCGCTGGTCCAGCCCGGTCGCCGGATCCAGCAGGCGGGCGTTGCGGTAGACGGTACGGGTTTTCGTCGGCGCACTCATCGGGCGGCTCCCGCAAGGTCGGACTGGCGGCGTTCGCGGGTCAGCAGGTCGAGCACGGCCATGCGCACGGCCACGCCCAACTCCACCTGATCGAGGATCATCGAGCGCTTGAGATCGTCGGCGACCTCCGAGTCGATCTCGACGCCGCGGTTCATCGGGCCCGGATGCATGATGACCGCATCGGGCTTCGCCACCTCCAGCTTCTCGTAGTCGAGACCGTAGAAGTAGAAATACTCGCGGGTGGACGGGACGTACTGGCCGCTCATCCGCTCGGTCTGCAGGCGCAGCATCATCACCACGTCGGCGTCGCGCAGGCCGGTCTTCATCGAATGATGCACCTCGACGCCCAGCCGCTCGATCTGCGAGGGCAGCAGCGTCGGCGGCGCCACGCAGCGCACCCGCGCGCCCATGGCGTTCAGCAGGTGGATGTTGGAGCGCGCGACGCGGCTGTGGAGGATGTCGCCGCAGATCGCCACGATCAGCCCGTCCAGCCGGCCCAGGCGGCGGCGGATCGCCAGCGCGTCGAGCAGGGCCTGGGTCGGGTGTTCGTGGTGGCCGTCGCCGGCATTGATGACGGAGCAGTTGACCTTGTCGGCCAGCAGCTTCACCGCGCCCGAATCGGCGTGGCGAACCACCAGCGCGTCGAGGTGCATGGCGTTCAGCGTCATCGCCGTGTCGATCAGGGTCTCGCCCTTCTTCACCGAACTGCTGTCGGTCGACATGTTGATCACGTCGGCGCCCAGCCGCTTTCCGGCCAGCTCGAAGCTGGTGCGGGTGCGGGTGGAGTTCTCGAAGAACAGGTTCACCTGCGTGCGGCCGTCCAACAGCGTGGACTTCTTCACGGGGCGGCGGTTCTGCTCGACATAGCCGTCGGCGAGGTCGAGAATCTGGGTGATCTCGCCGGCCCGCAGCCCCTCGATACCGAGGAGATGGCGGTGCGGGAAGACCGTGTCGGGGGACGGGTTCGCGCTCATGGGCGCGGACTATAGGAGCGGTCCGGCACGCCCGCAAGCCGTTCAGGATGATGGCCCGATGCAGGACTTTCGCCGCGACTTTCAGCCCGTTCCGGCCTCTTCGAACAGCCAGTCGCGGAAGGCCTTAACCTTGGGCCGGGAAAAGTAATGCGGCGGCGCCACCACGTAATAGGCGAGGCTTCCCGGCAGCCGCACCTCGAACAGGCGGACCAGCCGTCCGGCGGCGATGTCGTCCGCCACCAGCACCCCGCGGGCAAGCGCGATGCCGTGTCCATTGATCGCCGCCTGCAGGGTGAAGGACGAATCGTCGAATCGCAGGCCGCGCTCGGTGTCCACCCCGTCGATGCCCGCCGCCCGGCACCACACCGCCCAGGAGATGTTGTAATCGTCATGCAGAAGCGTGTGGTGCCGCAGATCCTCGGGATTCACCAGCGGGCGGTCGCCGGCCAGCAGCGACGGGTGGCCGACGGGAAAGATGTCCTCCGTCAGCAGGCGCTCCACCCGCAGGTCGGGCCACAGCCCGTTGCCGAAGCGGATGGCCAGATCGACGTCGTGGCGGGCGAAATCCACCATCTGCGACGTGCTGTGAACCCGCACATCCATTTCCGGATGGCGTTTCTGGAAGCGCATCAGCCGTGGCACCAGCCATTTCGACGCGAAGCTCGGCATGGTGGAGATGGTCAGCGTCCCGCTGCTGTCGGCGCGGATCAGCCGGTCGGTGGCCTGGGACAGGGTGTCCATCGCCTCGCGCACCGGCGGCAGGTAGCTCTGCCCGGCCTCCGTCAGGGCCAGCGCCCGGTTCATTCGGCGAAACAGCGGTAATCCGAGCCATTGCTCCAGCGCCTTGATCTGGTGGCTGACGGCGGCTTGCGTCACATGCAGCTCGTCCGCGGCTTTCGTAAAGGACAGGTGGCGCGCGGCGGCTTCGAAGGCGCGGAGCGCATTCAGCGGGGGAAGGCGGCGGGACATGCGGGGGAGGGACCGGAGAGTGGGTTCGGATTAGGTGAGCTAATCGATTCTATGAGAAACCGTCGTTTGTCGGCAAGCGGCCTCTGCACCATCCTCAACTCCACAAGCGAACACACGAACCGGAGCGGCGAGGCGGATGCCCCGCTCCCTTTCCCCGGAGGAGATCGGATCATGGCAAAGGCTACGCAGTCGTTCCTCTCCCGCACCAACCTGTCCCACCGCACTCCGGCCGCTGTGGGCAGGGGCGCCGGTCACTGGTTGACGACCATGTTCGACCGCTTCGCGACCTGGAGCGAGCGGCGGCGCCAGCGTCGGGCGCTGGAGGCACTGCCCGACCATCTGCTGTCCGACATCGGCATCTCCCGCGCCGATGCGGAGCAGGAGGCCCACAAGCCCTTCTGGCAAGGCTGATCCCATGGCCGGCGCTTCAAATTCGATGACGGAGCATGGCAGCGGGGAGAATCGGATCTGGACCGGCGGATGCCTGTGCGGCGGCGTGCGCTATGCCATAGATGTCCAGCCGGAACCGATCTCCTTCTGCCACTGCGGTCAGTGCCGCCGCCAGCACAGCCATGTGGGGGCCTATGCCGGCGCGCCGCGTGCGGCGTTGCGTCTGCTCAACGACGCTACGCTGACGTGGTACGTCTCTTCAAGCCGGGCACGCCGCGGCTTCTGTGTGTGTTGCGGTGCAGGACTGTTCTGGGAGGCGCTGGACCAGGATCGGGCGGACGGCGAACCACGCATCACCGTGACCGCCGGAAGCCTGGACGATGCATCGGGTCTACGGGTGGAACGACACATCTTCGTCGACCACAAGGGGCCCTATTACGACATCGGCGACGACGGAGTCGAACGCCGGACCAGCACGGGGGAGGTCGTGGCATGAACGGCAGCGCAAACGGACGGGAAAGCGGCGGTGGACAGGGGCCGGCGCTGTCCGGGGGCTGCCTGTGCAGCGGCGTTCGCTTCCTGCTGGCCGAGCGGCCGGACGGAGTCGTCACCTGCCATTGCGGGCAATGCCGACGCTTCCACGGCCATATCGGCGCCTACATCACCGTTCCCCGCGACACCGTCATCTTCGATGCGGCCGAAACATTGACCTGGTACCGCTCGTCCGACTTCGCGGAGCGGGGCTTCTGCGGCCGTTGCGGGTCCTCCCTGTTCTGGAAGGGCGACGGCAAGTCGGAGATCGAAATCACCGCCGGCAGCCTGGATCAACCGACCGGGCTGAAGACGCTCCGCCACGGCTATGTCGCGGGCAAGGCCGATTACTATGAGATCACCGACGGTCTGGAGCGGTTTCCCGGCTCGTCCGAGTCCGAATGACGATACGGCGTCACGGATGCCCCGCTGGGCGGCCTCGCCCGCTGGCTCGACAGGCAGAGTGATCCAATAGACACAATCCAATAGACACAAGGTATAGCCGGCCTGCCGGTTAAGCGTCTGGTGCGGGCGCTTGAAATCACGCCATAGTCGTCATGAGACGGACGGACGGCGGGCACATGGCGGAACTGGTGACGTTGGTCGTGCTGCTGGCGGCGATGGTGATCGCGGTGCCGGTGGCGAAAAGATTCGGGTTCGGCGCGCCGCTCGGATATCTGGCCGCCGGTCTGGCGGTGGGGCCGGCAGGTTTGGGGCTCGTCATCAATGTATCGGCGATCTCCCATGCCTCGGAACTCGGCGTCGTGATGCTGCTGTTCCTGATCGGGCTGGAGCTGAGACCGGCCCGCCTTTGGGTGATGCGCAAGTCGGTGCTGGGGCTGGGCGGGGCGCAGGTGGCGATCACCGGTGCCGTCATCGCCGGATTGTGCGGCTGGGGGCTGGGGCTGGGCTGGCCCACGGCGGTGGTGCTCGGTTTCGGCCTCGCCCTGTCCTCGACCGCGATGGCCCTGCCGATGATGGCGGAGCGCGGACTGCTGGCCAACCAGTCGGGGCGCAACGCCTTTTCCGTCCTGCTGTTCCAGGATCTCGCCATCATCCCCGCCGTGGCCCTGCTGCCCTTGCTGGGCAAGGGCAGTGTGCCGCAGGCCGACGGGCCGTGGCTGGCGGTCGGCAAGGCCGCCGCCGCCGTGGCCGTCGTGCTGATCGGCGGGCGTTATCTGCTGCGTCCGATTTTCCGCGCGGTCGACCGGGCCGGCGCTCCCGAGATCTTCACCGCGACCGCGCTGCTGATCGTTATCGGCACCGCCGTGCTGATACAGGAGGCCGGACTATCCATGTCGCTGGGCGCCTTCATGGCCGGCGTGCTGCTGTCCGATTCCGAATACCGGCACGAGGTGCAGGCCGATATCGAACCGTTCGAAGGGCTTCTGCTCGGCCTGTTCTTCGTTTCGGTGGGGATGGGCGCGAATATTCCGGCTCTGCTTCAGAAACCGGTCTACTTCCTCGGCCTCGCCCTGGCGCTTCTGGCGGTGAAGGCGCTGGCCATGCTGGTGCTCGCCCGCATCGCCGGGGTGCCCTGGGCCGGCGCGATGCGGATGGCGACGGTGCTGAGCCAGGGCGGCGAGTTCGGCTTCGTGCTGTTCGGGCTGGCGGTCACCGGCGGGACGATGGCCGGAGAACAGGCATCGGCTGCCATGCTGGTGGTCACCCTGTCCATGCTGGCGACCCCCTTCCTGTTCGCGGCGGAGGAGCGCTGGCTCGCCCCGCGCCTGTTGGCGGCGAAGCCCAAGCGGTCCTTCGATGCGATGCCCGACGACAATCCGCGGATCATCATCTGCGGCTTCGGCCGGGTGGGGCAGGTGGTCGGCCGCGTCCTGCGGATGCGCGGCATTCCCTTCACCGCGCTGGAGCAGAGCGCCGCCCAGGTCGATTTCGTCCGCAAGTTCGGCAGCCAGGCCTATTACGGCGATCCGGCCAGGGTGGAGCTTCTGCGCGCCGCCGGGGCGGACAAGGCCGAGGTGCTGGTGGTGGCGCTGGAGGACATGGAGCAGTCGCTGCGCGTGGTGGAGGTGGCGAAGCGGCATTTTCCCAACCTGACCATCTTCGCCCGTGCCCGCAACCGCCGCCATGTCCACCATCTGATGGACCGTGGCGTCACCCACATCGTGCGCGAGACCTTCGATTCCAGCCTGCGCCTGACCGGCGACGTGCTGCGGCAGATGGGGTTGGCGGAAGGGGAGGTGACACGGACGCTCGACACCTTCCGCGTCCATGACGAACGCACCCTGATCCGCCAGCATGCCGTCCACAACGACGAGGCGAAGCTGATCCAGAGTTCCCGCGACGCCGCCGCGGAGCTGTTGTCGCTGTTCGAGGCGGACCGGGATGACGGTGTGGACGGCGAAGCCGGCTCGGAGGCCAAGGCTTAGCCGATCAGCAGGCTGTCGTCGCTGATCTCCACCCCGCCGCGCTGCTTGGCGAACAGCGCCAGCAGATGCGGGACGTCCAGGCCGGCGCGCTCCTCGCCGGCCACGTCCAGCACGACGCGGCCCTCGTGCAGCATCAGCGTGCGGTCGCCGAAGTCGAGCGCCTGACGCATGGAATGGGTGACCATCAGCGTCGTCAGCCGGTTGTCGCGGACGATGCGGCGGGTAAGGTCCAGCACGAAATCGGCGGTGGCGGGATCGAGCGCGGCGGTGTGTTCGTCCAGAAGCAGAATCTTGGATCCGGCCAGCGTCGCCATCAGCAGGCTGACCGCCTGACGCTGGCCGCCGGACAGCAGGCCCATGCGGTCCTGCAGCCGGTTCTCCAGCCCGAGGCCGAGCGCCGCGATGCGGTCGCGGAAGCTCCGGCGCCGGTCGCCGCTCAGCGCGAGGCCCAGGCCGCGGCGGCGCCCGCGTGCGGCGGCGAGCGCCATGTTCTCTTCGATGGTCAGGGCGGCGCAGCTGCCGGCCATCGGATCCTGGAAGACGCGGGCGACCAGCCCGGCCCGGCGCGGCGTGTCCCAGCGGGTGACGTCGATGCCGTCGATGGAGATGCACCCCTGCTCCGCCAGCACGTCGCCGGCGAGCGAGCCGAGGAAGGTCGACTTGCCGGCGCCGTTGGAGCCGATGACGGTGACGAACTCGCCCTCCGGGATGGTCAGGTCGATGCCGCGCAGCGCATGCTTCTCCAGCGGCGTGCCGCGGCCGAAGGTGACATGGATGTCCTCGACGACGATCATTTGACGACTTTCGGATTGCGGATGGCGCCGCGGGATGCCTTGGCCTTCAGGCGCGGCAGGATCAGGGCGACGGCGACCAGCACCGCGGTGACCAGATTGAGGTCGGAGGCCTGCAGGCCGATGCTGTCGGCGGACAGCGCCACCTGCACCGCCAGACGGTAGAGGATCGACCCGACGACGCAGCCGATCAGCGCCAGCGCCAGGGCTCGGGCGGGCAGCACCGTCTCGCCGACGATCACCGCGGCAAGACCGACCACGATGGTGCCGATGCCGGTGGTGACGTCGGCAAAGCCGTTGGTCTGCGCGAACAGCGCGCCGGCGAGGGCGGTCAGCGCGTTGGACAGGGCGATGCCGGCATAGACATGGGCGTCGGTGTTGACGCCCTGGGCGCGCGCCATCCGGGCATTCACGCCGGTCGCCCGCATCGCCAGCCCGAACTCGCTCGCCAGGAAGCGGGCCAGCAGCAGAACCACCACGGCCACGATGGCGCCGACCACCAGCGGCCGGACGATGTGGTCCGGGATCCCCAGCCCGTAGAAGGGCGTCAGCACGGTGTCCTGCATCAGCAGCGCCACGTTGGGCCGCCCCATCACCCGCAGATTGATCGAGAACAGCGCGATCATCGTCAGGATGCTGGCGAGCAGGTGCAGGATCTTGAAGCGCACGTTCAGCGTCGCCGTCACCAGCCCGGCCGCCGCGCCGGCCAGCGCCGCGGCGAGGCTGGCGAGCCAGGGATTGACGCCGGCGATCAGCAGCACCGCGCAGACGGCCGCGCCCAGCGGGAAGCTTCCGTCGACCGTCAGGTCGGGAAAGTCCAGGATGCGGAAGGACAGATAGACGCCGATGGCGACCAGCGCATAGACGAGGCCGATCTCGATGGCGCCGAAGAGGGCGATTTCGGTCATTGCGGTGCTTTTGATAGGTGCAGGCACTTTGCCCCCACTCGAACCCTCCCCGCCGTCGGACCGGCTTAGGCCGGCCGAGAGCAGGGGGAGGTTGGGTGGGGGCTTTCGGAACCGGAAATATTACTGCCCGACCACCTTCGTCGCGCGCTTCATCACCGATTCGGGCAGGGTGACGCCCATGGCGGCGGCGGACTTCGGGTTGACGAACAGGTCGGTGCCCTTGGCCAGCTCCACCGGCAGGTCGCCGGGTTTCTCGCCCTTCAGGACGCGGGCGACGACGGCGCCGGTCTGCTTGCCGACCTGGAAATAGTCGAAGCCGATGGACGCCGCCGTGCCGCGGGCGACGCTGTCGGTGTCGGCGGAGAAGATCGGCAGCTTGGCCTGCTGGCCGACCGCGATCACGCTCTCCAGGGCCGAGACGACCGTGTTGTCCAACGGGATATAGACGGCATCGGCCTTGCCGACGAGGCTGCGCACGGCCTGCTGGGCGTCCGAGGATTTCGGAACGGAGGCCTCGACCACCGTCAGGCCGGCCTTCGCCGCCTCGTCCTTCAGCGCCTTGACCAGCACGACGGAGTTCGGTTCGCCGGGGTTGTAGAGCACGCCGATGCGCTTGGCCTGCGGCAGGATCTCGCGGATCAGCGCGACATGCTCGGCCACCGGGGCCATGTCGGACAGGCCGGTGATGTTGGCGCCGGGCTTGTCCATCGACTTCACCAGCTGGGCCGAAACCGGATCGGTCACCGCGGTGAAGACCACCGGGATGTCGCGGGTCGCCGCCGCCACGGCCTGGGCCGAGGGGGTGGAGATCGGCACGATCACGTCGGGGCGCGATCCGGCGAACTGGCGGGCGATCTGGGCGGCGGTGGCCGGGTTGCCCTGCGCGCTCTGGTATTCGACCTTCAGGTTCTGGCCCTGGTCGAAGCCGGCCTCCTTCAGCGCCTCCACCACGCCGTCGCGTGTCGCGTCGAGCGCCGGGTGCTGCACGATGGCGGTGATAGCGACGGTCTTGCTCTGCGCCAGCGCCTCGACCGGGGCGGCGAACGGACCGACGAAGGCGGCGAGTGCCGCGGCGGCGCACAACAGACGGGTGAAGGACATGGCTGCGGTTCTCCAGGACTCGGAAGGCTTTCCCCCTAGACCGCGGCGGCCCTGCCGTCAACTCGGCAGCAGGGGCAGTCGGCCGGCGCTGGGACATTTGGAACGCTATGAAACATGGTCCGCAGTCTGTTCCACTGTTTCATCCGATGCTCGTTCGAACGTGTCCCGCACAGCCGCAGACGGTCCTTACCCTCATAGCACGAGGCGGGAAGCGCGATAAGGTCAGGCTCGAAAAGGCCCCGCTTGCGAAGAGTGGCGCCTTGGCAGGGCCGACCCGCCCGCAATCGTGGGTGTCGTTGCGGCCGGAAAGAGCCTATATTGTGGGCAGCACTGAAGGAGTGGTCATGTCCGTTGGAACCGAAGCGGCCCCGTCGAAGTTTCTCGCCTCCTTCCGCGGCCTGATCGGCTGCTGCCCCAACTGCGGGCAAGGCCGGCTGCTGCGGAACTTCCTGAAGCCGGTCGACCGCTGCGCCGCCTGCGGCGAGGCCTTCGGGCATCTGCGCGCCGACGACGCGCCGCCCTGGATGACGATCCTGATCGTCGGGCACATCGTCATCCCGGCCCTGCTGTCGGTCGAACAGAGCTATGAGCCGCCGACCTGGGTGCATCTGGCGGTTTGGCCGCTGCTGACGCTCGTGCTGACGCTGATCCTGCTGCCGCGCTGCAAGGGCTTGGTGCTGGGACTGCTGTGGAGCACCGGCGCACCGGGGTCGGAACGGGCCTGAGCGCCGGCAGGCCTGAGCGCCAACCGGCGGGAAGGTATCGGTCAGCGCGCGCTCGGGCTCAACGCCGCCGGGCCGCGATGATCGCTGCCGCCGGACAGGGTGGCGCGCAGCTTGAGGTACAGGTCGCGCAGAAAATCGGCGCGCATCCGGCGGGCCGCCAGCATGATTTCCTCCTGGCTGCGAGGATCGCGGACTTCATTGAAATGCGTGTTCATGGCTCTGGGAATCTCCACGTAAGGTGAGAGACGTCCACTCCCCTGGGATTTGTTTGCCTTGTGGGAATCACGATAGGGCAGAGCCGTTGCCCCAAGAAGCGCGGTCCACGCAATGCCGCCGGACGTTTTCCGTATCAGCTTCCCCAATCAACCGAAGTGCGAACTATTGCCGCAGGCTGCGGTCGGACAGCCCTCGACAATAGTTCGCCTTTCCGATTATTTGCGGTCCCGGGCGCCATCCACGGCGACATTGCGGTCGGAGACGATCCGGTCGTCGGGCGCTCCCTGCCGCTGCCCCGCCGTATGCCCAGCCTTTTGGCCCATTGGGTGATCGGGCAGGCGCGGCGGCAGCGGGCCGGTGCCGAGGCCGCCGGCCTCCTCGCTGCCGGGAATACCGAAATCCTCGTCCGGCTGGTCGAGGGGGCCGCCAGCGCCGGGGCCGATGATGTGCTGGAAGCCCTCGATCTCCTCGTCCACGCCCAGATGGTCGCGCGTTTCGCGGATGTCGAGCGGAATGGGACGTTCGTCGATGCCGCCGTTGTCGCTGGGTCCGGTGGCGTTGCCGGCGTCACGCGGCTGGCCCGTACCGGTGCGGTTGGCGCCGATGTGGCTGGCGGCGTTGCGGCTGTCGATGTCGCGGTCGTTGGAGGCCATAAGCGCTCTCCCGTCTGCTGTGTGGGGTCTCGGTCTTCCTCAACAGGGCGGAAGCGCGCTCGTCACCTCTTGCAAGTCGAACCAGCCGCCGACGCTGTGGCGCAGGTCATGCCGACGGTGCTGTTCCGGCGCCGGGGCGATGTCCCACAGCCAGGACACGTCGGGCGCGGGCAGGGGAAGGCCCCAGGTCGAATCCTCCACCTCCGTGACGGTGCCGCGGTGCAGCCAGGAACTGTCGATGTCGGTGAACAGTGCCGCCCGCTCGGCGATATCGGACAACCAGCGGAGATGCCCCTGCACCATGCACAGGGCGAAGGACAGTCGTTCGGCATCCGGCGTGTGCGGGGCGCGGCGCTCAACCGCCTCCAGCGGCAGAAGCGGCAATTGAGACAACAGGTTGCAGGACAGGGCGAAGCGGAAGGGCTCGCCGTCGATCGGCGGCGGCTCGAAGCCGGTGGGCAGGGGGGCGCCGTTGTCGAGCGCGGCGGCGAGCGGGGCGAGGGCGCCGCTGACATCGAGTTCGAGCAGCCGGACATTCGGCAGGCCGGCGGCGCGGCGGCGGACCGCCCGGCTGTGCAGCATGTCCGCCAGCACCACCTCATCGAAACGCGCGGTCAGTGTTTCCAGGGGGACTTCTATCAGCAGCCCCGATCCGGCGACCAGGATCCGGCCGCCCGGCTCCACCCGCTGGATCGCCTGCTCGACGAAGCGGTGGCAGGCGGCGACATGCGGCGCCCAGCCCCGCTTCTGGCGCCGATAACGGGCGCCGAGCGCCACCATCTCCCCCAGATAGCCGAAGCGGCGGGCCAGCGGCGGGCAGGGCGTGGTCAGGTATTCGATCGCTTCGCGCAGCATGGCCGGTCGCTTCTCCCCCCTTGACCCGCGGCGGTGGCAAGGTACCTATGGCGGCATGGTCGAGATCAAGAGGAAAGCGGCCCTCGTCACCGGGGCCGGCAAGCGCATCGGACGGGCCATCGCGCTCGATCTGGCGGGGCAGGGATGGGACGTCGCCGTCCATTACCGAAGCTCCCGCGAGGAGGCCGACGCCGTCGTCGCGGAGATCGGACGGGCGGGCGGGCGGGCCATGGCCTTCGCCGCCGACCTCGACCGCGAGGCGGAGGTGAAGGCGCTGGTGCCGGCAGTCACCGAGCAGCTCGGTCCGCTGACCCTGCTGGTCAACAACGCCTCCCGGTTCGAGCGCGACGAGGTCGCCGACGTGACCCGCGAATCGTGGGATGCCCACATGGAGGCGAACCTGCGGGCGCCCTTCGTGCTGTCGCAGGATTTCGCGTCACGGTTGCCGGAGGACGAACGGGGGTTGATCGTCAACGTGATCGACCAGCGGGTGTGGAATCCCACTCCGCATTTCGTTTCCTACACCCTGTCCAAGATGGGATTGTGGGCGCTGACCCGCACGATGGCGCTGGCGCTCGCCCCGCGCATCCGCGTCAACGGCATCGGTCCCGGCCCGACCCTGCGCAACGACCGGCAGACCGAGGACGAGTTTGCCGCCCAGTGGGACTCCACCCCGCTGAACCGCGGCACCACGCCGGAGGAAATCTGCGCCGCCATCCGCTTCCTGATCGCCGCCCCGGCGGTGACCGGCCAGATGATCGCGCTGGACGGTGGGGAGCATCTGGGATGGGCGCAGCCGGCGCATGGCTTCGTCCCCACCGAATAGAGGCCCGTTACAGGTCGGAAACAGCGCCGGGTCAAATCGAGCGGGGGGCGGGCTGGGCCGGATCATGGACCCCGGCCTCCCTGCCGCCTGGGTGCCGCCGGGAAAATGACCGCGCGTTTTACACAGGTGCCCAACCCCGCGCAAGAGGCGCCTGCGCCCCCGCGACAATTTTACGGCTGCGTGCCAATTCCCTGCCTTGACTTGGGGCAGACCTAAGGAAATCAATGGGTTGGCAAAAATGCCCAAAAAATAGGCGGATGCATGAGACCCCTTGCGGCGCCTAGCTTCGGACGTGCTACCCCCTCCGTTATCGACAAACTTATCCACAGGTTCGGTGGATATTCTTTCGGAGCAGTGAGTCGCTCCATCTGTTCCCGCCTTGTGCCCAACGGTTGACCGGCGACGGCCGCTCGACGACATTCTCGTCATGTCCGAAACGCATTCCTCCGACCCCCTGGCTCCTGTCGCCACAGAGCCGGCAGACGCCGCCGACGCCATGCCCTCCGCCGATGCGGCGGCCGGCGAAAGCGCTGCCGCAAGGCCGAAGCGGCGCCCGGCCGACATCACCCGGGGCGTCGAGATCATTCGTGAGCATCTGAAGACGCTGCCGCAGACGCCGGGCGTCTACCGCATGCTGGCGGGCGACGGGGCGGTCCTGTATGTGGGCAAGGCGCGCAACCTGAAGCGCCGGGTGACCAACTACACCCAGGTGGCAAAGCTGCCGGTCAGGCTCCAGCGCATGGTCGCGGAGACCGAGACGATGGAGTTCGTCAACACCCACACCGAGGTGGAGGCGCTGCTTCTCGAATCGAACCTGATCAAGAAGCTGATGCCCCGGTACAACGTGCTGTTGCGGGACGACAAGACGTTTCCGCACATCATGATAACCAGGGACCACGACTATCCGCAGCTGACCAAGCATCGCGGCGCCCGCGGGCGCGACGCCGACTATTTCGGTCCCTTCGCCTCGGCAGGGGCGGTGAACCGGACGATCACGGCGCTGCAGCGCGCCTTCCTGCTGCGCAACTGCGCCGACACCGTGTTCGCCAGCCGCACGCGGCCCTGCCTGCAATACCAGATCAAGCGCTGCACGGCGCCCTGCGTCGGCCGGGTCACGCCGGCGGAATACCAGGCGCAGGTGAATCAGGCGCGCGCCTTCCTGTCGGGCAAGAGCCGCGACATCCAGACGGAATTCGCCGACCGGATGATGGCCGCCTCCGACGCCATGGATTTCGAGACGGCGGCGCGCTACCGCGACCGTATCCGCGCGCTGACCGCCATCCAGGCCCACCAGGACATCAATGTCGAGGGGGTGGTGGAGGATGCCGACGTCATCGCGGCCTATGCCGAAGGCGGCGTGACCTGCATCCAGGTGTTCTTCTTCCGCGGCGGGCGCAACTACGGCAACCGCGCCTATTTCCCCAGCCACGACAAGGCCGCGGAGACCGAAGAGGTGCTGGCCGCCTTCATCGCCCAGTTCTACGAGAACAAAGCCGCGCCGCCGCTGGTACTGGTCAGCCACGCCCTGCCGGAACTGGACCTGCTGAGCGAGGCGATGGCGGTGCGCGCCGGCCACAAGGTCGAACTGGCGGAGCCCAAGCGCGGCGAGAAGCGCCGGATCGTCGAGCACGCCCTGACCAACGCGCGCGAGGCGCATGGGCGGCGTCTGGCCGAAAGCTCCAGCCAGGCGCGTCTGCTGGAAGGGGTGGCCGCCGCCTTCGGCATGGATGCGCCGCCGGAGCGGGTCGAGGTCTACGACAACTCCCACATCCAGGGGGCGCACGCCATCGGCGCGATGATCGTCGCCGGACCGGACGGATTCATCAAGAACGCCTACCGCAAGTTCAACATCCGGGAGCAGGGCGCGGCCGGCGACGACTTCGCCATGATGCGCGAGGTGCTGACCCGCCGATTCGGCCGGGCGGTGAAGGAAGACCCGGAGCGCAGCCAGGGAAGCTGGCCCGATCTGGTGCTGATCGACGGCGGGCTGGGCCAGCTGAACGTGGCGCTGGAGGTGTTCGCGGAGTTGGGAATCGACGACGTGACGCTGGTCGGCATCGCCAAGGGGCCGGACCGCGACGCCGGGCGGGAGCATTTCTTCATGGAGAATCGTCCGCCCTTCCAGATGGAACCGCGCGACCCGGTGTTGTATTTCCTGCAGCGGCTGCGCGACGAGGCGCACCGCTTCGCCATCGGCACCCACCGGGCGAAGCGGACGAAAGCCATCGGCAAGTCGCCGATCGACGAAATCGCGGGAATCGGCCCCGCCCGGAAGAAGGCCCTGCTGCACCATTTCGGCAGCGGAGCGGCGGTTGCGCGGGCCGGATTGGCCGATCTTGAAGAGGTGGAAGGGATCAATCGTGCCGTTGCGAAAAAGATATACGATCACTTCCATCCCGATGGTTAGAATGCGGGCACCTTCAAACGGCCGGCTTCCTCACGGGCGCCGTGCGGCGACATCCTCCAGCGGTTCGAGTTTTCCGTCATGCTGACCAGCCTGCCCAACCTGCTGACCCTGTCGCGCATCGCGGTGATCCCGGTGGTGGTCGGGCTGTTCTATGTGCCGGAGGCCTGGGCCGCCTATACCGCCTGCTCGCTCTATGCCGCCGCCTGCATCACCGACTGGTTCGACGGCTATCTCGCGCGCGCCTGGGCGCAGGAAAGCGTGATCGGCAAGTTCCTGGACCCCATCGCCGACAAGCTGCTGGTCGCGGCGACGCTGATCATGCTGGCGGGGTTCCACCGGCTGACCGGCCTGTCGATCCTGCCGGCCGTGGTGATTCTGCTGCGCGAGGTGCTGGTTTCGGGCCTGCGCGAGTATCTGGCCGGCCTGCATGTCGGCGTGCCGGTGACATGGCTGGCGAAATGGAAGACGACGATCCAGATGATCGCGCTGGGCTTCCTGATCGTCGGCGATTATGGTCCGGCCGAAGTGCCGGTGACCATCATCGGCACGGTGGGTCTGTGGATCGCCGCGGCCCTGACCTTCTACACCGGGTGGGATTACATGCGTGCCGGACTGACTCACATGATGGCCCAACAGCCGGCGAAGCCCGGCTCCGCCCGTTCCGCCCGCAGCGCCGGTTGAGAGTTTCCAAGATGAAGATTTTCGGGCTGACCGGCTGGAGCGGCAGCGGCAAGACCTCGCTCATGGTTCGTCTGATCCCGGCGCTGACCGGGCGGGGACTGCGGGTTTCGACGGTCAAGCATGCCCATAAGGGCTTCGACATCGACCATCCCGGCAAGGACAGCCACAACCACCGCGTCGCCGGCGCGACGGAGGTGCTGGTCAGCTCCCCCCGCCGCTGGGCCCTGATGCACGAACTGCGCGACGGCGAGCCGGAACTGACGCTGGACCAGCTGATCGGCAAGGTCACCCCGGTGGACCTGCTGCTGATCGAGGGATTCAAGCGCGACCGGCACGAGAAGATCGAGATCTGGCGGGCGGAAGTGGACAAGCCGCTGATCGCGCCGGACGACCCCACCATCGTCGCCGTGGCGAGCGACGGCCCTGTCCCCGGCTGTCCGGTGCCGGTCCTCGACCTGAACGACGCGGAGGCGGTCGCCGCCTTTGTGGTGAAGCGTTGCGGGCTGGGGTGATCTGAAGCGGCTTTCCGCGATTGCCGCATTTGCAGGACGACATGGACGACGCACCTTCCAACCGGCCGCAGGCGCTCGATCGCCGCGGCTACGAACTCGCGATCTTCGATTTCGACGGCACGCTGGCCGATTCCTTTCCCTGGTTCATCGGCGTTCTGAACGGTGTCGCCGACCGCTACGGCTTCAACCGGGTACGGCCGGACGAGGTCGAACAGCTGCGCGGATACGACGCGCGGCAGATCATGCGGCACCTGCGCGTGCCGTCCTGGAAGCTGCCCTTCATCGCCAACCACATGCGCCGCCTGATGGCGCGCGATATCCACGGCATCCGGCTGTTCGACGGGGTGCCGGACATGCTGCGCGCGCTGGACGGCCGGGGCGTGACCGTCGCCATCGTCAGTTCCAACTCGGCCGCGAACATCCGCGCCATCCTGGGACCGGACGCGGCGGGACAGGTGGCCCATTACGGCTGCGGCGCCTCGCTGTTCGGCAAGGCGGCGAAGTTCCGCAGGATGCTACAGGTGACGGGCGTTCCGGCCGACCGGGCGATCGCCATCGGTGACGAGGTGCGGGACATCGACGCGGCGCGGAAGGCGGGAATCGGCTGTGCCGCGGTGACCTGGGGCTATGCCCGCGGCGATGCGCTGGCGGCGCGGCGGCCGGATCGGCTGCTGAGCCGGGTGGAGGAGATTGCCGGGCTTTTCGGCGGCTGAGTGCCATGTCCTGGAAAGCACGCCTTTTCCCTCTTCGCAGCCGGCGTCGCGACGGACTAGAGTGGCGGCCATGGTGCAACTCGACAATGACTGCTTCGCCTTCGGCGGGCCGATGATGGCGGTGGAGCCGGCGCTGGCGCTGCTGGCCGGACGGGTCGGGCCGGTGACGGCGACCGAGACGGTTCCGCTGACCGACGCGCTGGGCCGGGTGCTGGCCGCCGATGTGGTGGCGCCCTTCAGCGTGCCGCCGCACGACAACGCGGCGGTGGACGGCTATGCCGTGTTCTTCGACGACCTGTCCGCCGATGGGCCGACGGTCCTGCCGGTCACCGCGCGTGTCGCCGCCGGGCAATGGCTCGGCCGGCCGGCGGTGCGGGGGGAGGCGGTGCGCATCTTCACCGGCGCGCCGATGCCGGCGGGGATGGACACCGTCTTCATGCAGGAGGATTGCCGCAGCAGTGACGGCGAAGGCGGCTCCACCGTCACGCTGCCGGCCGGCAGCCGCCGCGGCCTGAACCGCCGGCTGGCCGGCGAGGATGTGCGCGAGGGATCGGTCGTGCTGTCCGCCGGGCGCCGCCTGCGGCCGGAGGACATCGCGCTCGCCGCGTCGCTCGGCCATGCGGCGCTTCCGGTGCGCTGCCGCCTGCGGGTGGCGGTCTTTTCCACCGGCGACGAGCTGCGGCAGCCGGGACAGCCGCTGGAGCCGGGCGCCGTCTATGACGCCAACCGCTACGCGCTGATCGCGCTGCTGACCCGGCTGGGCTGCGCCGTCACCGATCTCGGCATCCTGCCCGACCGTTTCGAGGCGATCCGCGACGCGCTGGCGGAGGCCGCGGCCGGCCATGACGCGCTGATCACCTCCGGCGGCATGTCCACCGGCGAGGAGGATCACGTCAAGCCGGCGGTGGAGGCGAACGGGCGGCTGGATTTCTGGCGGCTGGCGATAAAGCCGGGGCGCCCGGTGGCACTCGGCCGGGTCCGCGACGCCGTCTTCGTCGGGCTGCCCGGCAATCCGGTCGCGGTGGTGGTCACCTTCCTGCGCATCGCCCGGCCCATCCTGCTGCGGCTGATGGGGGCGATGGACGAGACGCCGCGGCCGATCCCGGTGCGCGCCGCCTTCGCCCACAAGAAAAAGCCGGGCCGGCGCGAGTTCCTGCGCGGGACGCTGGCGCGGGAGCAGGATGGCGCGCTCTCCGCCACCAAATACCCGCGTGACGGGGCGGGCGTCCTGTCGTCGCTGGTCGAGTCCGAAGGTCTGATCGAACTGCCGGAGGATCTTGCCCGGGTCGAACCCGGCATGATCGTCAACTTCGTGCCTTTCAAAGAATTCCTCTAGGGGACGCGTGATGAAGATTCTCTATTTCGCCTGGCTGCGCAGCAAGATCGGCGTGCCGACGGAGACGGTGGAGCTGCCGGCGGAGGTCGCCACCGCAGGCGAACTCGTCGAGTGGCTGAAGACCCGCAGCCCGCGCCATGCCGAGGCGCTGGCCAACAGCAAGGTGGTCAAGGTGGCGGTGAACCAGGAGCATGTGCCCTACGACCACCCGATCTCGGCGACCGACGAGGTGGCCCTGTTCCCGCCGGTGACGGGGGGCTGACGCCATGGCTATCCGCGTCCAGGCCGAGGATTTCGACGTCGGCGCCGAATATGCCGCCTTCACCGCCGGCCGCACCAGCGTCGGCGGGGTGGCGATGTTCGTCGGGCTGGTGCGCGACATCGCCGGCGGCGAGGCGGTCAGTGCGATGACGCTGGAACACTATCCCGGCATGACCGAAAAGCAGCTGGAAACGATCGAGGAGCAGGCGCGCAGGCGCTGGCCGCTGGACGACGTGCTGGTGATCCACCGCCATGGCCGGCTGGAGCCGGGCGACCGCATCGTGATGGTGGCCACCGCGTCGGCCCACCGCGACGCAGCCTTCGACTCCTGCCGCTTCCTGATGGACTGGCTGAAGACGAAGGCCCCTTTCTGGAAGCTGGAGGCCACTCCCGAGGGCGAACGCTGGGTGGAGGCGAAGGACAGCGACGATGCCGCGGCGGCGCGGTGGGCCGAGTAGGGCTCCGAGCGGTGCGGGGTCGGGCGGGGCCGCTTACGCGTGCCCGGCTTCGCCCGACAGCATGGAGACGCTGACGCCCAGCTTGCCGATGGCGCGTTCCCATTTGGCGTCCAGGTCGGTGTCGAACAGAAGCTGTTCGTCGCAGGGCACGTTCAGCCAGCCGTTGGCCTGGAATTCGGCGTCCAGCTGGCCCGGTCCCCAGCCGGCATAGCCCAGAAGCAGGATGTTGCGGCGCGGGCCGCGGTCTTCGGAGATGGCGCGCAGGATGTCGATGGTGGCGGTCAGCGCCACGTCGTCGTTCACCACCAGCGTGCCGTCACGGACATAGTCGGTGGAGTGCAGGACGAAGCCGCGGCCCGATTCCACCGGCCCGCCGTAATGGACCGGCAGGTTGTTCATGGGCTGCGGGATGTTCATGTCGAGCTGTTCCAAGAGGTCTTCGAACGTGATCGATCCGAACAGCCGGTTCACCACCAGCCCCATCGCGCCATCCTCGTTGTGGGCGCAGACATAGATGACCGTGCGCTGGAAACGCGGATCCTCCATTCCGGGCATGGCGATCAGCAACTGGCCGGTCAGCGATTCCGTGGTCTTGGAGTCCGGAGACTTGGTCAGGCGCGGCATGGTCGATTATCCTTGTCGTCGGTCCGGTGCGGTGAACCGCCTCCGTCCGTACGGTCGGTTGTGGTTGGCGCTCTGGCGACGCTTTCACCGGAGTGTGACAGCACCGGTCGAACTTTGTCACCTGTATATGAGCTATCATATAGGGCGTCGGGGACGCGGTTGCGCCCCTACCCGGGAAGAGAACAGTGCGCGCGATGAAAAGATATGCCTCCCTCCTTCTGCTGCTTGCCGTTCTGGCGGGCGGCGCCTTTCCCGCTGCCGCGCAGGACGGCGTCGGGTCCTGGATCAAGGCCGGGCAGGTCGAGGCGCGTCTCGTCTCCGCCGTGCGCGGCACCGGTGACCTGACGGCGCTGCCCCTGGGTCTGGAATTGCAGCTGGAGCCGGGATGGAAGACCTACTGGCGCTCCCCCGGCGATGCGGGATTCGCCCCGCGGCTGGACTGGAGCGGGTCAGAGAATCTGGCAGAGGCGACGCTGTCCTATCCCGCCCCGCACCGCTTCTCCGTCCTGGGATTCGAGACGGCCGGCTATGACAACGCGGTTCTGTTCCCGATCCAGGGCAAGCCCGTCGAGCCCGGCAAGCCGGTCGATCTGGCGCTGACGGCGGAGCTGCTGGTCTGTTCGGAAATCTGCGTGCCGCAGACGCTGAACCTCGCCCTTGCCCTGCCGGCCGGACCGGCGGATCCGAGCGACGCCGCGAACGACGTGGCCCGTGCCCAGGCGCTGGTGCCGCGGGAGCCGACCGGGTTGCTGCGCATCGATGCGGTGCGCGCGAGCGGCGGGACGCTGGAGGTGGAGGCGACCGCCGCCGACGGCTTCGTCACCCCGGACCTGTTCGTCGAGACCGAGCCGCCGCTGAGCTTCTCCGCGCCCAAGACCGTCTTTTCGGACAATGACCGCCATGTCCGCCTGACCCTGACGGTGACGGACCCGCAGCCGGGCCTGGATCTCGCCGGCCGCGCGATGACCCTGACGCTGGTCGACGGCGAGAAGGCGGTGGAAGCGCCGGCGACGGCA
Source organism: Azospirillum ramasamyi (assembly GCF_003233655.1). Classification (NCBI taxonomy): domain Bacteria; kingdom Pseudomonadati; phylum Pseudomonadota; class Alphaproteobacteria; order Rhodospirillales; family Azospirillaceae; genus Azospirillum; species Azospirillum ramasamyi. Next base: position 1,050,528 of record NZ_CP029829.1, on the reverse strand, counting down.
TCCGCCGGCGGCGTCCTGTCGGTTCCCGCCGGTGCGGGAATGGCGGCGATGCTGGGCGTGGCGCTGCTCGGCGGGTTGATCCTGAACCTGATGCCCTGCGTGCTGCCGGTGCTGTCGCTGAAGCTGATGTCGGTGGTCAAGCATGGCGGACGGACCCCGGCCGCGGTGCGCGCCGGATTCCTGGCGAGTGCCGCCGGCATCCTGACATCCTTCCTGCTAATGGCGTCGGTTCTGGTCGGCGTGAAGGCGGCGGGCGGGGCGGTCGGCTGGGGCATCCAGTTCCAGCAGCCGCTGTTCCTGGTCTTCATGGTCGTGCTGGTCACCCTGTTCTCGGCCAATCTATGGGGATTGTTCGAGGTGCCGCTGCCGCGCGTCCTGGCCGACCGGCTGGGCGGGGAGGGGTTGGCCGGCCCCTTCGCCACCGGCATGTTCGCCACCCTGCTGGCAACCCCGTGCTCGGCGCCATTCCTGGGCACGGCGGTCGGCTTCGCGCTGTCCAAGGGGCCGGTGGAGGTCTATGCCATCTTCGCGGCGCTGGGCGTCGGGCTGGCCTTGCCCTATCTGGCGGTGGCGGCATGGCCGCGGGTGGCCGGCTGGCTGCCGCGGCCGGGGCGCTGGATGGCGACGCTGAAGACGGTTCTGGGCTTCGCGTTGATGCTGACGGCGGTCTGGCTGCTGTCGGTGCTGACCGTGCAGATCGGCGAGGTCGCCGCCGCCACGGTCGGGCTGCTGATGGCGGGGCTGGTGCTGGCGCTGTGGATCGGGCGCAGCGCCAGAGGTGCGGCGCGGATCGCCGGACCGGCGCTCGCCGGCGTGCTGGCGGTCGCCGCCTTCGCCATGCCTGCGGCGGTCGGCCCCTCCGCAGGCGCCGCGCCGGTGGCCGGCGGCGCCGAGACCCGCTGGGTATCCTTCGCGGAATCCGCGATCCGCGACCATGTGGCGGCCGGCCGCACCGTCTTCGTCGACGTCACGGCGGATTGGTGCATCACCTGCCAGGCCAACAAGAAGCTGGTTCTGGACCGCGGCGAGGTCGCCGAGCGGATGGAGCATCCGTCCCTGGTGGCGATGCGGGCCGACTGGACCCGGCCTGACGCTGCAATCGCCAAGTTCCTGGCCGACCATGGCCGCTACGGCATTCCCTTCAACCTCGTCTACGGTCCCGGCGCACCGGACGGCATCGCCCTGCCGGAACTGTTGAGCGACGGCGCGGTGCTGGACGCGCTGAACCGGGCGGCCGGCGGGGAGCCGGGCAAGGGCGCCTGATACCGGGCACCCGGAAAAGGCCTATGGCCGTTGCGGCTATTCTGCGCTAACAGGGCGCCCCCGGGAGATTCTCCCGCGCCCATGAGGACGAAGATGGACGATCAGATCAATTGCCCGCAGTGCGGCTCCGAAAACGCCTACCATGACGGCAGCCTGTGGAACTGCCCCGATTGCGGTCACGAGTGGAACCCCGACACGGACGCGGCCGTTGCGGACGCCGAGGCCGGGCAGGGCGTGCGGGACGCAAACGGCAACCCGTTGACCGACGGCGACAGCGTGACCGTCATCAAGGATCTGAAGGTCAAGGGATCGTCCCTGGTGGTGAAGGGCGGGACCAAGGTGAAGAACATCCGCCTGGTGGATGGCGCGGATGGACACAACATCGCCTGCAAGATCGACGGCATCGGCGCCATGAACCTGAAATCGGAGTTCGTGAAAAAGGCCTGACGCCACCCGCCTGGAGCGCGAACCGTGCCTTGCGGCCATTCGCCGCGGGGGATAGAAGGGATGCAGGGCCGGACCCCGCCAAGAGGGTCCGGCCCGCCCCAAAGGGCCAAACCCAAAAACGGGAAAGGCCCGGAAAAACGGGAAGGGTTAGAGACGATGAGCATCCAGGTTGGCGATACCATTCCGTCCGTCACGCTGAAGTGGCTGACCGACAACGGCATGCAGGAAGTGACGACGGACGAGCTGTTCAAGGGCAAGAAGGTCGTCCTGTTCTCCGTCCCCGGCGCCTTCACCCCGACCTGCTCGGCCAAGCATCTGCCGGGCTTCGTCCAGCAGGCCGACGCGCTGAAGGCCAAGGGCGTCGACAGCATCATCTGCCTCGCGGTCAACGACCCGTTCGTGATGCGCGCCTGGGGCGAAAAGGGCGGCGTCGGCGACAAGGTGAAGATGCTGCCGGACGGCAACGCCACCTTCACCACGGCTCTCGGCCTGACCATGGACGGCTCGGGCTACGGACTGGGCACCCGCGGGCAGCGCTTCGCCCTGGTGGCTGAAGACGGCAAGGTCACGCATGTCGCCGTCGAGGCCCCCGGCAAGTTCGAGGTGTCTTCGGCCGAAGCGGTGCTGGAGAAGGTTTGATCGGAGGTTCTCCCTCTCCCGCCCCGGGAGAGGGTTTCCGTTACGTCCGTGTCCGCACGTCGGCCACGCCGCGACGGGCCAGTTCGTCGGCGCGTTCGTTCTCCGGGTGACCGGCATGGCCGCGGACCCAGTGGAATTCGATCTGGTGCTGCCTTTTCGCCTCCTCCAGGCGCTGCCACAGGTCGACGTTCTTCACCGGCTTGCGGTCGGCGGTCATCCAGCCCTTGGCCTTCCAGCCATGGATCCACTTGGTGATGCCGTTCTTCACATACTCGCTGTCGGTGAAGAGGCGGACGGTCACCGGCTTCTTCAAGGCCTCAAGCGCCATGATGGCGGCCATCAGCTCCATGCGGTTGTTGGTGGTCGCCGGCTCGCCGCCGTACAGCTCCTTCTCCACCTCGCCATAGCGCAGGATGGCGCCCCAGCCGCCGGGACCGGGGTTGCCGCTGCAGGCGCCGTCGGTGAAGATGTCGACCGTTTTCCCACGGGATTCGGTCTGGGTGGCGTCGTCCGTCATCCGCTCAGTTCCCGCCCGCTTCCGAGTCGTCGAGGAAATAGTCGCCCAGGCCGCGGACGGTCTGGTGGAAGCGCAGCTTGCGCAGATATTCCAGCGGATCCTTCGGCCGCACGAAGGCGCCCGGCGGATGGTTCAGCCAGTCATAGAGACGGGTCAGCAGGAAGCGCACCGCGCTGCCGCGGCACAGCCAGGGCAGGGCGTCCAGCTCCGCCCGCGACAACGGCCGGACCTTGCGGTAGTTGGACAGCAGCAGCCGCGCCTTGGTGGCGTTGAACGAGCCGTCGATCTCGAAGCACCAGGCGTTGATGCAGATCGCCACGTCGTAGGCGAAGAAGTCGTTGCAGGCGAAATAGAAGTCGATCAGCCCGGACAGGCTGTCGCCGCGGAAGAAGACATTGTCCGGGAACAGGTCGGCATGGATGACGCCGGCCGGCAGGCCGGCCGGCCAGTCGGCCTCCAGCGCCGCCAGTTCGGCCTCCAGCGTCGCCCGCAGGCCGGGGGCCACCTCGTCGGCACGCTCGGCCGACTTGGCGAACAGGTCCTTCCAGCCGGGCAGGGCCAGCGCGTTCGGCCGTTCCATGCGGAAATCGCCGACCGCCAGATGCAGGCGGGCGAGAGCCTCGCCAAGCTGGGCGCAATGCTGCGGCATGATCCGGCGCGGCCACATGCCGGCCAGGAAGGTGACGATCACCGCCGGTCGGCCGCACAGCTCGCGCAACGCCACGCCGTCGCGCGCCGGCACCGGCAGCGGACAGGCGATGCCCTTTTCCGCCAGATGCTCCATCAGGCCCAGGAAGAAGGGCAAATCCTCCTTCCGCGTGCGCTTTTCGTAGAGCGTCAGGATGTAGGGGCCGCTTTCGGTCACCAGCAGGAAGTTGGAATTCTCCACCCCCTCCGCGATGCCCTTGCACGACAGCACCGCGCCCAGATCGTACTGGGCGGCGAAGGTGCTGAGATCCTCGTCGGTAACTTCGGTGTATACGGCCATGATGTGCAGCGCCTTACCGGGTTTCCGGCTTCCGGTCAATTTCCGGCGTGATCGGCTCGTAATATTCCGGGCCGAAGCCGGCGAGTTTCCGGCTGCCGACATTGAAGGGGCGCTTCAGCCCGCCGCGGAAATGGCGTCCGACCAGTTCCTGCCAAAGGGCCACCGGCTCCGCTCCCCGCTCGGCGCAGAGATGGACGAACCAGCGGCGGCCGGCGGCGACGTGGCTGATCTCCTCGTCATGGATGGTCTGCAGCAGGTCGGCGCTCTCCGCATCGCCGAAGTCGCGCAGGCGGCGCACGGTTTCGGGCGTGACGTCCAGCCCGCGCGCCTCCAGCACCATCGGCACCACGGCCAGCCGGGCGGCAAGGTCGTGGGCGGTCTCGGTCGCCGCCTGCCACAGCCCGTCATGGGCCGGCAGGTCGCCGTAGGAGGAGCCGAGCGCGTTCAGCCGCGTCTCCAGCATCTGGAAGTGCCGCGCCTCGTCGTCGGCCACCTGGACCCAATCGTCGGTGAAGCCCTTGGGCAGGCCGAGAGGGGCGAATCGGGCGACGATGTCCCAGGCGAGGTCGATGGCGTTCAGTTCGATATGCGCCAGCGCGTGCAGCAGGGCGATGCGGTTCTGCGCGCTGCCGCCGCGCCCGCGCTTGGGCATGTCGCGCGGCAGCTTCAATTCGGGCCGGTCGGGGCGGGCAGGGCGGTCGGGCGGCGGGACCGGCACGTCGGTGGACAGCAGGCCGTCGCGCCAGGCGGCGGCGTAGTCACGGGTGAGGCGCACTTTCTCCAGCGGCGCCGCGGTGGTCAGAACCGCGGTCGCCGCTTCGCCCAGGCAGGTAACGGAAGATGTCATTTCCAGCCGTAAGCGACGAAGTTCGGGTTGAGGATGTCGTCCTTGCCGTAGACGAGCGGCGAGCCGTCCGGCTGCTCCACCCGGCCGCCGGCGCCGATCAGCACGGCATGGCCGGCGGCGGTGTCCCACTCGCTGGTCGGGCCGAAGCGCGGGTAGAGGTCGGCCTTGCCGCTGGCCACCGTGCAGAACTTCAGCGAGCTGCCGCAGGATACCCGGTCCTTGACGGTGAACCGGCCGAGGAAATCCTCGAGGACCGAGCCGCTGCCATGCGAGCGGCTGGCGACGACGGTCAGCCCGTCGGGCGGCGGGTTGCGGACGACGATCGCATGGTCGTGCCGCCCCTCGGCGCAGTGCACCGCGGTGCCGGGACCGGCCGCCGTGTACATGTCGCCGGTGGCCGGAGCATAGACCACGCCGAGCACCGGCACGCCATGCTCGATCAGGGCAATGTTCACCGTGAACTCGCCGTTGCGGGAAATGAACTCCTTGGTGCCGTCGAGCGGATCGACCAGCCAGAACCGGCCGCCGGAGATGTCGGGCCGGTGGCCGGCCGACACCGCTTCCTCCGCGACCACAGGCACGCCGGGCAGAAGATGGTGCAGGGCCGGGATGATCACCGCCTCCGCCGCCTGATCGGCCTGCGTGACAGGGCTGCCGTCGACCTTGGTGGCGACGTCGATGCCGTCGTTGTAAAAGCGCAGGATGACCTGACCAGCCTCATGGGCGATGGTGCGGACCGTCGGCAGCAGGCTCGCCACAGCGGCATCGGGCATGGGGTGAACTCCCTTTGGTATGAATGACCAGCATACCGCGCCCGCCAGCGGGCCGGAAGCTCTTGAACGGGTGTGGAACGGAGAAGGCGGATGACGATGGATGAGCGGTCGGAGGGTGGGCGTGTGGTCGGTGCGGACGCATCGGCCCTATGGCGTGCTATGACCGCGGCCGATCTGGACCGGCTGCTTGCCATTGCGGACATCGTGCATCCGGACTACCCGGAAGACCGCAGCGTGTTCGAGGAGAGGCTCGCGCTCTACCCGGACGGCTGCCGCGTGGCGGAATGCCGCGGCGAGGTCATCGGCTACGGCGTCATGCATCCCGGCAAGCTGGGCTTTCCGCCGCCGCTCGACGCGCCGCTGGGGGCGCTGCCGCCGGATCCGGATTGTCTCTACCTGCACGACATCGCGCTGCTGCCGGAAGCCCGCGGCACGGGGCTGGGCGCGGCGGTGCTGGACTACGCCCATGGGCTGGCGGCGCGCGAGGGATGGCGGTGGCTCGCCCTGACCTCGACGCCGGGCGCGCGGAGCTATTGGGACCGGGTCGGCTTCACGCCCTACCGGGACGGCGGACCGGCATTGGCCGCCAAGCTGGAGAGCTACGGCGGCGGGATGAGCTACATGACGGCGCCGGTGCGGTCCTGATCAGGGCGCCAGCATCGCCAAATTCGGTTCCGTCACCACCGCCTCGAAGGCCGGCTTGGCGAACAGGTAGCCCTGCATCAGCGTGACGCCGAGATCGCGCAGGGCCTTCGCTTCGTCCGCCGTCTCGATGCCTTCGGCGATGGGGGTGATGGCGAGATCCTCGCACACCGCGAGGATCGCCTTGACGATGCTGCGCCGCGCCCGCTCGGTGTCGATGCTGCGGGTCAGCTCCATGTCCAGCTTGATGATGTCCGGCTGGAATTCCGCCAGCAGGTTCAGGCCGGAATAGCCGGAGCCGAAATCGTCGATGGCGGTCAGGAAGCCCTGGCGCTTGTATTCGTTGAAGATGCTCTTCAGGTGGTCGTGGTCCACCACCCGCTCGTTCTCCGTCACCTCGAAGATGATGCGGTCGGTGGGGAAGCCGGTGCGGCGCGCGGCGGCCAGAGTCGCGCGGATGCAGGCCTCCGCCTTGTAGACGGCGTTCGGCAGGAAGTTGATCGACAGCCGGGCGCCGTTCATCGGCAGGGTCGAGGCCAGCTCGATCGCCTTGATGCGGCAGGACTGGTCGAAGGCATAGCGGGTGGCATCGGTCACCTGCCCGAGAACCCAGCCGGCACCCTGGCCGGCGGTGCCGCGAACCAATGCCTCATGTGCCCAGACAGACCCGGCGGCGACATCGACGATGGGCTGGAACGCCATCGTGAAATCCAGATCGAGCCTGTCCGCGCATTGCCCGCCGCAACCGCCTTCGCCAAACGCCATCGTCCTACCCCCGCCAGACCAGAGAACACCACTTTCAGGTAAGGAACAATGCCATGGATTCCATCAGACTGAGGTGCGGCAAGTGCCGCACCTTCCGACTAGGACTTTCCCTTATGACCGCGGCAAGACGGTGGTGACCGCCTATTCCGCGGCCATGCGGGTCTCGGCGGCGCGGATCGCCGCCCACACGGCTTCCGGCGTCGCCGGCATGTCGATGTGGGTGATGCCGAGATCGGACAGCGCGTCGACCACCGCATTGATGATCGCCGGCGGCGCGCCGATGGCCCCGGCCTCGCCGGCACCCTTCATGCCCAGCATGTTGGTGGTGCTGGGAACGCTGTTCAGCTTCACCTCGATCGGCGGCATGTCGACCGCCCGCGGCATCTGGTAGTCCATGAAGGACCCGGACAGCAGCTGCCCGCTGTCGGGATCGAACACCACCCGCTCCTGCAACGCCTGTCCCAGCCCCTGCGCGACGCCGCCGTGGATCTGGCCGATCACAAGCATCGGGTTGATGACCGTGCCGAAATCGTCGACGACGCTGTAGCGCACCACCTCGATCACGCCGGTGGCGGGGTCGATCTCCACCTCCGCGACGTGGCAGCCATTGGGGAAGGTGCTGGCCGGCGGGGTCCAGCGCGCCATCTCGGAGAAGGCGATGCCGCCGGCGCCGCCCTCCGCCGCCTTGGCCGCCACCTCCTTCAGCGACACCGCGCGGTCGGTGCCGACGACGGCGAAGCGGCCGTCGACGAACTCGACATCGACCTCGGCGGTTTCCAGCAGGTCGGCGGCGACCGCCGTGGCCGCCTTCACCACCTTGGCCGCCCCCTCCGCCAGCGCCGAGCCGCCGACCGGCACGGAGCGGGAGCCGCCGGTGCCGGCGCCCCAGGTGACGCAGTCGGTGTCGCCCTGGACCACCTCGACATCCTCCGGCGGCACGCCCAGCCGGTCGGCGAGGATCTGCTTGTAGGCGGTCTCGTGGCCCTGGCCGTTGGTCTGGGTGCCGATCAGCAGAACCACCTTGCCGTCGCCGTTGACCTGGACGGTCGCCTGCTCCGGCCCGCCGCCCGAACAGGCCTCGATATAGGTGGACAGGCCGGCGCCGCGCAGCCTGCCGCGCGCCTTGGCCTCCGCCTTGCGGGCGGGCAGGCAGGCCATGTCGGCGAGGATCAGCCCGTCCTCCAGATTCTGCGCGAAGTCGCCGGTGTCGTAGACCTGCCCCATCGGCGTGGCATAGGGCATGGCGCCGGGCGGGATGAAGTTGCGCCGCCGGATCTCCGCCGGGCCGAGGCCGGTGACGCGGCCGGCATGGTCGATCAGCCGTTCCAGCAGATAGGCGGCTTCCGGCCGTCCGGCGCCGCGATAGGCGTCCACAGGCTGGGTGTTGGTGAAGACGCCCTTCACCCGCACATAGACCGCCGGAGTGCGGTAGGAGCCGACCAGCATCGCCGATCCGGCGTCGGTCGGGATGAAGGGACCGTAGTTGGACAGATAGGCGCCGAGATTGGCGACGGTGTCCACCCGCAGCCCCAGGAAGCGGCCGTCGGCGTCGAGCGCGAGGCGCGCCTTGCTGACATGGTCGCGGCCATGGTCGTCGCTGATGAAGCCCTCGATCCGGTCGGCGGCCCATTTCACCGCGCGGTTCAGCCGGCGGGCGGCGAACAGGCAGGCGACATATTCCGGGTAGTTGAACAGCTTCATGCCGAAGCCGCCGCCGACATCGGTGGTCAGCACGCGGATGCGCTCATCCGGCTCGTTCAGGATCTTGGCGAACTGCTTCTGCAGGGCGTGGACGCCCTGGCTGGTGACGTAGATCAGCAGGCGGCCGGGCCCGCCGTCGGCGCCGGATTCGACACCGGCGACGCAGGCGCGGCCTTCCATCGGGTTGGCGACGACGCGGTTGTTGATCAGTTCCAGTTCCACCACGCGGTGGGCGCCGGCCAGCGCCGCCTCCACCGCCGCCTCGTCGCCGGTGTCCCAGTCGAAGCAGAGGTTGTTCGGCGCCGCGTCCCAGACCTGCGGACGGCCGGGCTCCAGCGCCTCCAGCGTTCCGGTGACGGAGTCGCGATCCTCGTAATCGACCATCACCAGTTCGGCCGCCTCGCGCGCGGCCTCCAGCGTCTCCGCCACCACCATGGCGACCGGATCGCCGACATGGCGGACGACGCCGCGGGCCAGCGCCGGACGCGGGGTGCGGACATAATTCGATCCGTCCCGCTGCTTCAGCACCGCCTGGCAGGGGATCATGCCGATATTCTCGGCGTCCAGATCGGCGACGGTGTAGACCGCCAGCACACCCGGCTGCGCCAGCGCGTCCGAGGCGTCGACCGAGCCGATCGCCGCAAAGGCATGGGGGGAGCGGACGAAGGCCGCATAGGCCTGGCCGGAAAGGGACACGTCGTCGGTGTAGCGGCCGCCGCCGGTCAGCAGCCGGGCGTCCTCGGTGCGCGGAACCGCCTGTCCGATGCCGAACTTCATGGGTGAACTCCCGACTTCCGGTTCGATGCGATTGTTGTGCTCCGCGAAGATAGGCCGGCTGAAGCGTCAGGGAAACCCCTGGTGACGCCAGGCGGCGCGCACCATTGCGGACTGGCGCCTGCAAGCCGCAGGGACCATATTCAGGGGCATGTGTGGACGCATGCTACTCACCACCCCGGTCAGCGAGGTCCAGCGCCTGTTCGGCGTGCCCGAACGGCCGAACCTGATGCCGCGCTGGAACATCGCCCCGACGCAGGACATCCCCGTGATCCGGCGCGATGAGGACGGCCGCCATCTGGCGATGGTCCGTTGGGGGCTGGTGCCGCCCTGGGCCGACGATCCGTCCATCGGCGGGCGGATGATCAACGCGCGCGGCGAATCGGTGGCGGACAAGCCGGCCTTCCGCGACGCCTTCCGCAAGCGCCGCTGCCTGATCCCGCTCGACGGGTTCTATGAATGGACCAGCGTGGAGGAGGGGGCGAAGCCGCGCAAGCAGGGGCACGTCATCCGCCGCCGCGACCGCGGCCTGTTCGCGCTGGCCGGGCTGTGGGAGCGCTGGCGCGGACCGAAGGGCGCCGCACCGCTGGACCCGCCGCTGGAAACCGCGACGGTGGTGACGACGGCGACCAACGCCACCCTGTCCTTCCTGCACGACCGCATGCCGGTGGTGCTCGATCCCGCCGACTGGGACGCATGGCTCGACCCGGCGACCCCGCTGCCGGTGGTGGAAGGGCTGATCCGCTCGGCGCCCGACGACTGGCTGGACGTGGTTCCGGTGGGGCCGCGGGTGAACAGCGTGCGCAACGACGATTGCTCCTGCCTGGATCCGCCGGAAGTGGCGGCGGCCGATACGGAAAAGCCCGCCACGGGGAAGCCGGCCAAGGCGAAGCCCGACGATAAACAGCCCAGCCTGTTCTGAGCCGATGAGGGGGAGGAAACTCGCACCGGCCGCGCTCGGCTGTCTGGTTCTCGGCAGTCTGGTCTTCTGCGGTCCCGCCGCGGCGCAGACCAATCAGGCCGCCAAGGGGCGCGGCCCTATCGCGAACACGCCGGACCAGACCATCAAGGGCGCCGCCATGGCGGTGGAGGGGGATCTGCTGACCGTCAACGGCACGGCCGTGCGGCTGATGGGCATCGACGCGCCGGATCCGGGACAGAAGTGCAAGAACCGCTACGGACATGAACTCGACTGCTTCAAGGTCGCCACCGCCGTCCTCGCCAACATGGTGAAGGGTGAGGAGGTGACCTGCACGATCACCGAACAGGATCGCACCGGTGAGAAGAAGGGCGAATGCCGGGTGCGCGGAGTCGATCTGGGGGCGGCGATGGTGTCGCGCGGCTGGGCTTTCCAGTATGCCAGCCTGTCGCCCGCCTACCAGAAGAGCGAGGCCTATGCCCAGAGCAAGCGGATGGGGCTGTGGGCCGGGCAGGTGGAGAAGCCTTGGCAGTGGCGCTCGCGCCAATTGCGCGAACGGGCAAAGTGAGCGGACCGCCTTTCGGACAGCCGGAGTTCTTCGTTCGGTTCCGGCCCTTCGGCAGTGGCCGACGTTGGAGGTGACCGACGGGCTGTGGTCCTTCGTTGGCGTTCCACACCCCCATTTCCCATTCGACCGCTCGGGATGGCATGCTAAGATTCCGCAAAGTTGAATAATGATCTCCACAGGCCGGCAGATTTGCCCGGTGAACGATCGGAGAGGTTGAATCCCAGAGCGTCAACTCCCGGAGGGGAGCGGAGTCACGGGTATGCTGGTTTACGAATGTGAACTTTTCGAAGTGGTGCCGATCCTGCGCCGCTATGCGCGGGCACTGACGGGCGCCACCGACCGTGGCGACGCGCTGGTGACCCGTTGCGTCGAGGCGGCGGTGATGGCGCCGTCCCGCTTCGGACTCGACCGCGGCGGCGAAGGGACGCGGCTGTCGATGTATGCGCTGCTGAACCTGCTGTTCGACCGTTCTCCGGAGGAGTTCGGCCCGCCCGGCCGGCCGCTGCCGTCGCCCCATCCCATCGAGCGCGCCCTGGCCGAACTGCCTGAGGCAGACCGCCGCCTGTATCTGCTGACCGCGCTGGAAGGGCTGAGCATCCGGCAGGCGGCGAAGGTGCTGCAGCTGACGGCGGGGGACTCCATCGACCGGCTGAAGGCCGCCCGCGCCCGCGTGCGCGCCGCGATGGTGCAGCGGGTGATGGTGGTCGAGGACAACGCCCTGCTGGCGATGGAGTTGGGCGAGCTGGTGGAAGACATGGGCCATGTCGTCTGCGGCACCGCCGGCAACGAGACGGAAGCGCTGGCCCTTCTGAAGTCGGAAAAGCCGACGCTGGCTCTGCTGGACGTAAGGCTGGCGGATGGCGGCAGCGGGATCGAGATCGCCCGCCGGCTGAAGCGCGTGCGCGACCTGCGCACCATCTTCGTCACCGCCTTCGACGACGACATCCGCGCGTTGGACGCCCGCCATCTCGGGCAGATCGTGCGCAAGCCCTTCACCAACGCCGGCATCCAGGCCGCCATCTCCCGCGCCATCTTCATGCCGCAGCCGGTGGCGCTGGCTTGACCGGTCCCGTCCGGCCAACCTCATGAAAAAAGGGACCTCCGCCGGTGCGTTGGCCCCTTTTTCCGTAGGCCGGCTTTTCAGCCAAGCCGCCTCGCAAGCCGTGTTCGTCACACAGTGTGCCGGCGGCCGGCGATCATGCGGTAGATGGCCAGGATGATGACCGCGCCGACGATGGCGCCGATGAAGCCCGCGCCTTCACCCGGCCGGTACCAGCCGACGGCGGCGCCCAGATATGTCGCCACGAAGGCGCCGGCGATGCCCAGCAGCGTGGTGATGATGAAGCCACCCGGATCGCGACCCGGCATCAGGAACTTGGCGACGATGCCGGCGAGAAAGCCGATGATGATCGTCCAGAGAATGCCCATGGTGATTTCCCTTCCGTTGCGGGACCGTCTTCCCATGCCCAATAACGGGTAAATCGGCGAATGGTTCTCTGCGCTGTGCGATCTTTTCGGGTAGGACGGTTTCGGATGCCTACATCCATTCGGGAACCTTTCGGGTGTCCGCGATGTTCTCCGCATCACGTTTCAGGCGCCGCACTTCGGTGCCGCCACGGACGATTGCTTGGGAGAACCGATATGAACAAGACTTTCGTTTTCACCGCTGTGGGTGCCGTTCTGCTGTCGACCGGCGCGATGGCCCAGGTGGCCGGTTCCGCGACGACGCCGCAGGCCGGTTCCAGCTATACCATGGGCTCGACGGCCGGCACGCCGCCGATGACCGCGCCGGCCCGCGGCCTGCCGGTGACCGACACGCCGCAGGGCGGCAAGGTCGTGGTGCTGGGCGAGGGAATCGGCGAGCGCCAGCTTGCCGAGCAGCAGCGGATGGAGCAGATGCGCTCCGGCGGATACTCTGGTTCCAGCACCGGGACCTATGGCTATGACAGCACCGGGTCCAGCTATTCGCGATCCGGTTCCCAGACCGACGGCAACATGAGCACCCGCGGTATGGACGGCGGTGCGCCCTACACTCCGCCCACCCGCTGATTTGAGCGGCGCTGATTGGACCGGCCGGCCGGCGTGACCGATCCGGCCTGAAGCGAAGCGGCCCCGCAACGCCTTCGAGGAGGAGGCGCTGCGGGGCCGCTGTCGTTTGGCCGCTGCCGGTTGGGGCGTATCAGCGCAGCGCGCGGATGTTGGCGGCGTACTGCTCCGGTCCGCCGGTGAAGGTGGCGGTGCCGGCGACCAGAACGTCGGCGCCGGCCTCGATCGCAAGACGGGCGGTCTCCGGGTTGATGCCGCCGTCGACCTCAAGGTCGATCTGCTTGCCCAGCGCGTCGATGCGGGCGCGCAGGTCGCGGATCTTCGGCAGCTGGCTCTTGATGAAGCTCTGACCGCCGAAGCCGGGGTTGACCGTCATCACCAGGACGAGGTCGATGTCCTCAAGCACATGCTGGATGGCGTCCACCGGCGTCGCCGGGTTCAGCGACACGCCGGCCTTCTTGCCCAGCGACTTGATCAGCTGGATCGTCCGGTGCAGGTGCGGCCCGGCTTCGGGATGGACGGTGATGATGTCGGCGCCGGCCTTGGCGAATTCCGGAACGAACAGGTCCACCGGCGAGATCATCAGATGGACGTCGAAGACTTTGGCCGAATGCGGCCGCAGCGCCTTCACCACGCCCGGCCCGATGGTGAGGTTCGGGACGAAATGCCCGTCCATCACGTCGATGTGGATGTAGTCGGCGCCGGCGGCGTCGACCGCGCGGACCTCCTCGCCCAGCCGGGCGAAGTCGGCGGAGAGAATAGAGGGGGAAATCTTCACGGCGCGCATGGGAGGTTCCTGAAGCAGATGGGGGGCTGGGACCGGGTCCGAGTCGCCGCACTTCCTATCACGGCGCGGCGCGGCAAGTCATGACATGATGTGAAACCCCCTTTGCAGTCCGGAAATGGCGGCCGCGAAAGGCCCCCCGGCACGGAACCGGCAGCGCGAACCCGGCCGTTTGCCCTTTACCGCAACCGCGAAGCGTTGTATTCATTTGGATATAGCTTGAGCGTCAAGCACGGCAGGAGGTGGCGATGGTTGATATGCGTTCGATCCTGGGGCGGAGCAGGGTCAGGCAGGCGGTTTCGGCGGCGGTTCTGGGCTTCGGCCTCACCCTCGCGGCCCCGGCGGCGATGGCGCAGGATGTGCTGGTCCTGGCCGCCGCCTCCACCAAGAATGCGGTGGACAAGCTTGCGGCCCAGTTCAAGGCGAAGTCCGGCCTTTCGGTCACCTCGTCCTTCGCCGCATCCTCCGCCCTCGCCAAGCAGATCGAGAACGATGCGCCGGCCGACATCTTCATCTCGGCCGATCTCGACTGGATGGATTATTTGCAGAAGCGCGATCTGATCAAGACCGGCAGCCGGACGAACCTGCTGGGGAACGAACTGGTTGTGGTGGTGCCGAAGGGGACGGCGCTGAAGCCGGATCTGTCCAAGGGCGGCAAGCTCGCGGAACAGCTGGGCGACGGGCGGCTCGCCACCGGCGACCCGTCGAACGTTCCGGTCGGGAAGTACGCCAAGGCGGCGTTGGAGTCTCTCGGCCAGTGGCAGGCGGTCGAGCCGAGGCTGGCGCGGGCAGACAGCGTGCGGGCGGCGCTGATGCTGGTCAGCCGGGGTGAGGTGCCTATGGGCATCGTCTATCGCACCGATGCCGCCATCGATCCGGGGGTGGAGGTGGCGGCCGTGTTCCCGCCGGACAGTTATCCGCCCATCACCTATCCGGCAGCGCTGGTGGCGGCATCCAAAAGCTCCGCCGCCGCCGCCTTCCTCGACTACATGAAATCGCCGGAGGGCATGGCGGTGTGGAAGGAATTCGGCTTCGTTCCGGCCCCCAAAGCACCGTAAGCTCCGCGGCATGGATATCCTGACGCCGATGGAGACCACCGCGTTGCTGCTGAGCCTGCGTGTCGCGGGCGTCGCCATCGCATTGGGGTTGCCTGCTGCCGTGCTCGCCGCCTGGGTTCTCGGGCGCTATAACTTTCCAGGCAAGACGCTGGTCGATGGGCTGGTCCATCTTCCGCTGGTCCTGCCGCCGGTGGTCACCGGCTATATCCTGCTGGTGACCATGGGAACCAAGGGGGTGGTCGGCGGCTGGCTGTACCAGACCTTCGGCATCAAGCTGATCTTCACGGCGGAAGGCGCGTCGCTGGCGGTCGCCGTGACGTCATTCCCGCTGATGGTGCGCGCCATCCGCCTGTCGGTGGAGGCGATCGACGGCGGGCTGGAGGCGGCGGCGCGCACGCTGGGCGCCGGGCCGGTCGACCGCTTCTTCACCATCCTGCTGCCGCTGATGGCTCCCGGCCTGCTGTCCGGCGCCATCGTCGCCTTCGCCGCGGCGATGGGCGAGTTCGGGGCGGTCATCACCTTCGTGTCCAACATCCCCGGCCAGACGCAGACCCTGCCGCTGGCGATCTATGCCGCGACCCAGGAGCCGGGCGGCGACGCGGTGGCGGCGCGGCTGGCGGCCATCTCCTTCGGTGTCGCCCTGATCGCGCTGATGCTGTCGGAATTCCTGGCGCACCGCGTCCGCCGGCTGATCGGGCAGACGTGACCGACCATGCTTGACCTTTCGATCCGCCAGACGCTCGGCGCCTTCACGCTCGACATCGCCTTCACCGCCGAGGAGCGCGGGGTGACCGCCCTGTTCGGCCGCTCCGGCTCCGGCAAGACATCCGTCATCAACGCCATCGCCGGTCTGACGCGGCCCGATGCCGGACACATCCGCATCGGCGGCACCGTCTTCTTCGACAGCGCGCGGCGCATCGACGTGCCGGTGGAAAAGCGGCGCATCGGCTATGTCTTCCAGGATGCGCGGCTGTTCCCGCACATGACCGTGCGCAGCAATCTGGAGTTCGGCCTGCGCCGGGTTCCGGCGGCGGAGCGGCGCATCGCCTTCGATCCGGTGGTGGAACTGCTGGGGCTGGGCCATCTGCTGGACCGCCGTCCGCGCGGGCTGTCGGGCGGGGAGAAGCAGCGTGTCGCCTTCGGCCGCGCCCTGCTGGCACAGCCGCGCCTGCTGCTGATGGACGAGCCGATGGCGTCGCTCGACGCCGCCCGCAAGGGGGAGATCATGCCCTATATCGAGCGGCTGCGCGACGAGATGAACATCCCCATCGTCATGGTCAGCCACGCGCTGGACGAGGTGGTGCGGCTCGCCACCACGATGGTGCTGATCGGGGAGGGCAGGGTGCGCGCCGTAGGGCCGGTGGGCACGGTGATGGGCCGGCTCGACCTGTCGGCGTCGACCGGTGCGCAGGATGCCGGCGCGGTGCTGGACCTGACGGTGGAGCGTCACATTCCCGACGACGGGCTGAGCGTGCTGGCCTTCGACGGCGGGCATCTGACCGTCCCGCGGGTGGAACGTGCGCCGGGCGCACCGGTGCGCCTGCACATCCATGCCCGCGACGTCATCGTCGCCCTGCAGCAGCCGTCCGGCATGAGCGTGCGCAACGCGCTGGCGGCGACCGTGGTGGAGGTCGCCGAGTCGGGACCGTCCTCCGCAGACGTGCGGCTGGCGGTTGGCGGTTCATTCCTGATCGCGCGCATTACCCGTGCGGCCGTCCGGGAGCTGGATTTGAGTCCCGGACGGCCCGTGGTGGCGCTGGTGAAGGGCATCGCCTTCGAACCGGGCGGCACCGGCGCGCCCGCGGAAGGGCGGCGGGTGGTGGATGTGTGACCCGGTCCGGCCATTGGAAACATGGCCGTTGGAAGCATGGCCGTTGGAAACACGGCGGTTTTAAGCACGGCGGTTGAAAACGCCCCTCTCCCGGAATGGGAGAGGGGGTGTTCCGCGGGCTTGACGAAGGCCCGACTTTACTGGGTGCCCGACGAGGTGGACGAGCCGCCGGTGCTGGCGCCGCCGCCGGCCGACCCGCCGGCCGTGGAGCCGCCCGGCACCGTGGTGGTGGCGCCGCTCCTCTCGTTCATCGAGTTGCCGGAGGTTCCGCCCTGAACCGGAACTCCGGTGGAGGGCGGCGGGGTCGTGGTGGAGCCGCTGCTGGACCCGCTGCTCGTGGTCGGGCTGCTCTGGTTCGTCGCGTTGGAGTTCTGGGCGTTCTGGTCGTCGCAGGCCGCCAGCCCCAGAAGCAGGGCGGGGAGGGCCGCGATCAGAAACTTGCTGCGCATGGAGTGTATCTCCTCAGCCATTGGGCGGCGCCGCTCTGGAATCCGGCAACCGAAAGCGCATTCGCTAGCCCGGTGCGGCTCCGGCAACGCCGTGCCGGTCCAAACACGCCACCGCCGGTTTCATTCCATTCGTCCTTAGCACTATGTCGAGTGGGTGCCGTGCAGCGACGGCCCCGGGCGCACCGGCCGGGCGGCCGGAATCCTCCACGCATTCCCCCACGCATTCCCCCACCGGCAGGCACGGAAACTTTCACGATACGTTCTGAAAACTTGTGGCGTGGCCGTGGTAGGTACCCATTACTGGGTTGCGCAAAGAACACGACACTTTTGCGACTTGCCTGTTCCATCTTTTTCGTTTGACCGGTGGAAAGCCGCTGTGATTCCATCCTCGGACCATGACGATGTTCGCCGACTTCACCGACACGCTCGCCCGCGCCGCCAAAAGCGCGATTCGCCAAGCAATCATGCCGGCGCTGTGCGCCTGTGTGGTCGCCTACTTCGCCTACTACGCGATCCATGGCGATCGCGGGCTGGTGGCGATGAAGCAGATCCAGGGGGAGATCGCCCAGGCCGAAGAGGTCCTGACCCAACTCCGCACCGAACGGGAGGAGATGGAGAGGCGCGCCCAGCTTCTGCGCAGCGACGGGCTCGATCCCGACATGCTGGAGGAGCGGGCGCGGCTGATGCTGAACTTCTCCAACCCGCGCGACGTCATCGTCAAGCTGCCGAAACTGGTCGAGCCTGAAGGGGGCGCGGCACAGAAGTAGGGGAAATCAGCAGATTAACCGAATTCCGGTTAATCGAAAATAGCGCTGCAAAAACAGATATTTGCGCGAGCTTCAAAGCTCGTGTAGTGTGCGCGCCATATTCGCTTCCGGTGCGGGCTTTCGCACGCCCGCAACGCGCGGCGGCAAGGGCTGTTGTAAGGCCCAATGCCGCTTGAACCCTGGGGAGGAATCATGGCCGCGTCCCGACGCCGTCCGACCAAGGCGCAGACCGACACCGCGCCCGCTCAAGCCGTCTCTTCCGAAGAACTTCTTCATTACTACCGCGAGATGCTGCTGATCCGCCGCTTCGAAGAGAAGGCGGGCCAGCTGTACGGCATGGGCCTGATCGGCGGCTTCTGCCATCTCTACATCGGCCAGGAAGCCGTCGTGGTCGGCGTGCAGGCCGCGCTGAAGCAGGGCGACACCGTCATCACCAGCTACCGCGACCACGGCCACATGCTGGCCTGCGGCATGGAAGCCAAGGGCGTGATGGCCGAGCTGACCGGCCGCATCGGAGGCTACTCCAAGGGCAAGGGCGGCTCGATGCACATGTTCAGCCGCGAGAAGAACTTCTACGGCGGCCACGGCATCGTCGGCGGCCAGGTTCCGCTCGGCACCGGCCTGGCCTTCGCTCACAAGTACCTGAATGACGGCGGCGTCTCCGCGGTCTATTGCGGCGACGGCGCGATCAACCAGGGCCAGGTGTACGAGAGCTTCAACATGGCGGCGCTGTGGAAGCTGCCGGTGCTGTTCGTCATCGAAAACAACAAGTATGCCATGGGCACCTCGCAGGAGCGCGCCTCGGCCGGTGAACTGCACCAGCGCGGCGCCGCCTACGGCATCCCCGGCTATCAGGTCAACGGGATGGACGTGCTCGAGGTCAAGGCCGCCGCCGACCAGTGGGTGAACTACATCCGCGAGGGCAACGGCCCGGTCATCCTGGAGATGAAGACCTACCGCTACCGCGGCCACTCCATGTCCGATCCGGCCAAGTACCGGACGAAGGAGGAGGTCGAGAAGATGCGGTCGGAGTCCGATCCCATCGACCAGCTGAAGGCCAAGCTGCTGGGCGGCGGCCACGCCGACGAGGACAAGCTGAAGGAGATCGATCGCGAGGTGAAGGCGATCGTCATCGAATCGGCCGAGTTCGCGCAGCAGAGCCCCGAGCCCGATCCGTCGGAACTGTGGACCGACATCCTGGTCGAGACCTGATCGTCGAATCCACCGTCTGGTCCTGACGTCAACGAAAAGCAGGAGCGGCGCCGGCCGGAACGGGTTGCCCCCGGATTGGGAGCGGCAACCGGATTCCCCCGCGCCGCCGGAGGTTGAGGAATGCCGATCGAAGTGCTGATGCCGGCCCTGTCGCCCACCATGACCGAGGGCAAGCTGGCGAAATGGCTGAAGAAGGAAGGCGATTCGGTGAAGTCCGGCGACGTGCTCGCCGAGATCGAGACCGACAAGGCCACCATGGAAGTCGAGGCGGTCGATGAAGGCCGCGTCGGCCGCATCCTGGTGCCGGAAGGCACCGACAACGTCGCGGTGAACACCCCCATCGCCATCCTGCTGGAAGAAGGCGAGGACGAGAGCGCGCTGACCAAGGGCGGCAACGCTCCGGCAACGCCCGGCCCGACCAACGCCGTCCCGGCCTCCGAAGAGACCCTGGCCGCCCCGTCGGCGGTGCAGGCTCCGGCGGCCGCCCCGGCTCCGACCGTGCCGGCCGCCCCGGCGTCGGTCCCGGATTCGGACGAGGACAAGTTCTTCGCCAAGACCGTGAAGAAGACGGTCCGCGAGGCGCTGCGCGACGCGATGGCCGAGGAAATGCGCCGCGACGACAAGGTCTTCGTCATGGGCGAGGAGGTCGCGCAGTACCAGGGCGCCTACAAGGTGACCCAGGGCCTGCTGCAGGAGTTCGGCGAGCGTCGCGTCATCGACACGCCCATCACCGAGATCGGCTTCGCCGGTCTGGGCGTCGGCGCCTCCTTCAAGGGGCTGAAGCCGATCGTCGAGTTCATGACCTTCAACTTCGCCATGCAGGCGATCGACCACATCATCAACTCCGCCGCCAAGACGCTGTACATGTCCGGCGGCCAGATGGGCAGCCCGATCGTCTTCCGCGGCCCGAACGGCGCCGCCGCCCGCGTCGCCGCCCAGCACTCGCAGTGCTATGCCTCGTGGTACGCCCACTGCCCGGGCCTGAAGGTCGTCTCGCCCTGGTCGGCGGCCGACGCCAAGGGCCTGCTGAAGGCGGCGATCCGCGATCCGAACCCGGTCGTCTTCCTGGAGAACGAGATTCTCTACGGCCAGAGCTTCGAGGTGCCGGAGGACGAGGAATTCGTCCTGCCGATCGGCAAGGCCAAGATCGAGCGCGCCGGCAAGGACGTGACGATCACCGCCTTCTCGATCATGGTCGGCCATGCGCTGGCCGCCGCCGAGGAACTGGCGAAGGAAGGCATCGACGCGGAGGTCATCAACCTGCGCACGATCCGTCCGCTGGACACCGCCACCATCGTCAACAGCGTCAAGAAGACCAACCGCCTCGTCTCCGTCGAGGAGGGCTGGCCCTTCGCCGGCATCGGTTCGGAAATGTGCGCGCTGATGATGGAGCAGGCGTTCGACTACCTCGACGCGCCGGTGGCCCGCGTGGCCGGCAAGGACGTGCCGATGCCCTACGCCGCCAACCTGGAAAAGCTGGCGCTGCCGCAGGTCGCCGACATCGTCATGGCCGCCAAGCAAGCCTGCTATCGCTGAGAGGAGGGCTGATAGGATGACCGTTCAGATTCTGATGCCCGCCCTCTCGCCCACGATGACCGAGGGCAACCTCGCCAAGTGGCTGAAGAAGGAAGGCGACACGGTGAAGTCCGGCGACGTGCTCGCCGAGATCGAGACCGACAAGGCCACCATGGAAGTCGAAGCGGTCGATGAAGGCCGCATCGGCAAGATCCTGGTCCCGGCCGGCAGCCAGGGCGTGGCGGTGAATACCCCCATCGCCATCCTGCTGGAAGAGGGCGAGGACGAGAGCGCGCTGGCCTCGGCCGGCTCGTCTCCCGCCCCGGCTCCCGCCGCCGCACCGGCTGCGGCTCCCGCTCCGGCGGCCGCCCCGGCCACAGCGGCTCCGGCCCCGGCTCCTGCCGCGGCTCCCGCCGCCGCTCCGGCCCCGGCGGCTTCCGGCCAGCGCGTGTTCGCCAGCCCGCTGGCCCGCCGCATCGCCGAACAGGCCGGCGTGGACCTGAAGACCGTCAAGGGCAGCGGCCCGCACGGCCGCATCGTCAAGGCCGACGTGGAAGCCGCCAAGGCCGCCGGCCCCGCCAAGGCCGCCGCTGCTCCGGCCCAGGCTTCGACGGCTGCTCCGGCCACCGCCGCGCCGGCTCCCGCCGCCGCTCCGGCCCCGGCGAAGGCCGAGGGCGTGGACGCGAAGGCGCTCGCCGACAAGCTGGGCATGGCCTACACCGCCGTGCCGAACAGCGGCATGCGCAAGACCATCGCCAAGCGCCTGAGCGAGGTGACGCGCACGGTCCCCGACTATTACCTGACGGTGGATGTCGAGATCGATGCGCTGATGAAGGTCCGTGCCGAGCTGAACGGCCGGTCGGACGCCTACAAGCTGTCGGTGAACGACTTCATCATCCGCGCCGTGGCGCTGGCGCTGAAGAAGGTCCCGGCGCTGAACGCCGCCTGGACCGACGAGGCGATGCTGCAGTTCCAGCATGCCGACATCTCGGTCGCCGTCGCCACCCCGACCGGGCTGATCACCCCGATCGTCAAGAAGGCGGAGACCAAGGGGCTGGCCGACATCTCCAACGAGATGAAGGCTCTGGCCAAGAAGGCGCGCGA
Organism: Azospirillum ramasamyi; assembly: GCF_003233655.1. Taxonomy (NCBI): domain Bacteria; kingdom Pseudomonadati; phylum Pseudomonadota; class Alphaproteobacteria; order Rhodospirillales; family Azospirillaceae; genus Azospirillum; species Azospirillum ramasamyi. The sequence goes on along the minus strand of NZ_CP029829.1, from coordinate 1,028,919 downwards.
CAACGCGCTGAAGCCGGAAGAGTATCAGGGCGGCACCATCTCCATCTCCAACCTGGGCATGATGGGGATCAAGCAGTTCGCGGCGATCATCAACCCGCCGCAGGCCTGCATCCTGGCCGTCGGCGCCAGCGAACAGCGTCCGGTGGTGAAGGACGGCGCCCTGGCCATCGCCACGGTGATGAGCCTGACCGGCACCTTCGACCACCGCGTGGCCGATGGCGCCGTCGGTGCGGAATTCCTTGCGGCAGTGAAGAAGCTGCTCGAGGATCCGCTCTCGATGCTGCTCTGATGGTTTGAGGATCCGGTTCCATGTCGAAAAGCCTTGCCCCGCTCCGCGCCGAGATCGACGCCATCGACGACGAGATCGTCGCCCTGCTGGGCAAGCGCCTGTCCGTCGTCCACCGCGTTGCAGCGGTGAAGATGGCGGAGAACCTGCCGGCCGTCCTGCCCGACCGCGTGGAAGCGGTCAAGCGGCGGGCGGCCGAGGCGGGCCTGGCCTACGGCCTGGATCCGGACTTCATGGCCACCCTGTACCAGACGATCATCGACGAGGCGGGCCGGGTCGAGGAAGGCATCTTTGCCGCCGGCCCCGAGGATGCGCCTCGCTCCTGAATGGGGAGAACACCCTTGGCCGACATGAATTACGACGTCATCGTCATCGGCGGCGGGCCGGGCGGTTACGTGGCGGCGATCCGCGCCGCGCAGCTGGGCCTGCACACCGCGGTCATCGAGCGTGAGAACCTGGGCGGCATCTGCCTGAACTGGGGCTGCATCCCGACCAAGGCGCTGCTGCGCTCGGCCGAGGTGCTGCATCTCGCCAAGCACGCCGCCGACTACGGTCTGGTGATCCAGAACCCGTCCTTCGACCTGGACAAGGTCGTCGCCCGCTCGCGCAAGGTCGCCGGGCAATTGAACAGCGGCGTCAAGCACCTGCTGAAGAAGAACAAGGTCGCGGTGATCGAAGGCACGGCCAAGCTGATCGGCAAGGGTCAGGTCGCGGTCACCAAGGGCGAGGCCCCGGTCGGCACCTTCGGCGCCAAGCACATCATCATCGCCACCGGGGCCCGCGCCCGCACGCTGCCGGGGCTGGAGGATGACGGCAAGCTGGTCTGGACCTATCGCAAGGCGATGACCCCGGATTCCATGCCGAAGTCGCTGCTGGTCATCGGCTCCGGCGCCATCGGCATCGAATTCGCCAGCTTCTACAACGCTTTGGGCGCCAAGGTCACCGTGGTCGAGGTGATGGACCGCATCCTTCCGGTGGAGGATGAGGAAATCTCCGCAATGGCCCGTAAAGCCTTCGAAAAGCAGGGCATGCGCATCATCACCGGCGGCAAGGCCGGCAACCTGCGCAAGGCCGCCGACAGCGTGACCGTGGCCGTCGAGGCCGGCGGCAAGACCGAGGACATCACGGTCGACCGCGTCATCGTCGCCGTCGGCATCAGCCCGAACACCGAGGGGCTGGGGCTGGAGAACACCAAGGTCAAGACCGACCGCGGCCACATCCAGACCAACGCCATGTGCGAGACCGACGAGCCGGGCGTGTACGCCATCGGCGACGTGACCGGCGCCCCCTGGCTCGCCCACAAGGCCAGCCACGAAGGCGTGATCGTGGCCGAACACATTGCCGGCAAGCATCCGCATGCGCTGAACGTCCGCAACATCCCGGGCTGCACCTACTCGCACCCGCAGATCGCGTCGGTCGGCCTGACGGAGAAGAAGGCTCGGGAAGCCGGCTACGAGATCAAGGTCGGCCGCTTCCCCTTCATCGGCAACGGCAAGGCCATCGCGCTCGGCGAGCCGGAAGGCATGATCAAGACCATCTTCGACGCCAAGACCGGCGAGATGCTGGGCGCCCACATGATCGGCGCGGAAGTGACCGAGCTGATCCAGGGCTACGGCATCGCCAAGTCTTCGGAGCTGACCGAGGCCGAACTGATGCATACGGTGTTCCCGCACCCGACCCTGTCGGAAATGATGCATGAGTCGGTCCTTGATGCCTATGGCCGTGCGATCCACTTTTAAATAAGATTTTCCGAGGTGACGTTTTTCCCCTTTGGACGGAGCCATGGACCGCAGCAGCGCCGCTTATGACGAGGATTTCTACGCCTGGACCCAAGCCCAGGCGCAGGAGCTTCGCCGTGCCGGCGCCGAGCGGAACAATGCCCCGGTCGATTGGGAGAACGTCGCCGAGGAGATCGAGAGCATGGGCCGCAGCCAGAAATCCGAGATCGACAGCCGTTTGCGGGTTCTCCTGACCCATCTGTTGAAATGGCTGTTCTGCCCGGACCTGCGCGAGCGGTGCGAGCGCGGCTGGCGGCGGACGATCCGCGAGCAGCGTGACCGGCTGGTGGATGAGATCGCCGCCAGTCCCAGCTTGCGGCCCCACATCGCCTCGATGTTCGACAAGACCTACCGAAAGGCCCGGCTGGATGCCGCCGACGAGGCGGATACCCCGGACGGCCATTTCCCGGTCAAGTCGCCTTTCACGCTTGACCAGGCGCTCGATCCGGCCTATCCGGCCGAACTGTTTCCGCCGGAATGGCGGGTTTGACACCCTCATCGCATCTATTTGTCGGGGCCGGGGCATCGCGTCGGCCGTCGGGAGCTTTAGACCATGACCCTCGTCGACCAGACCGAGAAGCTGCGCCACCCCGAAAAGGCCCATAAGCCCGACAACCCGATCCAGCGCAAACCGGCCTGGATCCGGGTCAAAGCGCCGATGAGCCAGGAATACAACGAAACCCGCCAACTGATGCGCGGGCTGAAGCTGAACACCGTGTGCGAAGAGGCCGCCTGCCCGAACATCGGGGAGTGCTGGAAGCACAAGCACGCCACCTTCATGATCCTGGGCTCGATCTGCACGCGCGGCTGCGCCTTCTGCAATGTCGAGACCGGGCGGCCGGACCTGCTGGACCCGCATGAGCCGGACAATGTGGCCGAGGCGGTCGGCAAGCTCAAGCTCAGCCATGTGGTCATCACCTCGGTCGACCGCGACGATCTGGCCGACGGCGGCGCCGAGCATTTCGCCCGCACCATCCGCGCCGTCCGCGCCGCCTCGCCGGAAACGACCATCGAGATCCTCACCCCCGACTTCCAGAAGAAGAAGGGTGCGGTCGAGGTGGTGGTGGAGGCCAAGCCCGACGTCTTCAACCACAATCTGGAGACGGTTCCCCGCCTGTACCCCAACATCCGTCCGGGCGCGCGCTATTTCGCCTCGCTGCAGCTGCTGGCGCGGGTGAAGGAACTCGACCCGACCATCTTCACCAAGTCCGGCCTGATGGTCGGGCTGGGCGAGACGAAGGAGGAGATCGGGCAGGTGATGGATGATCTGCGCTCCGCCGATGTGGACTTTCTGACGATTGGGCAGTATCTCCAGCCGACGCCCAAGCATGCGGCGGTGGATCGCTTCGTGACTCCCGAGGAGTTCGACGGTTATTCCACTGTCGGCCGCGGCAAGGGCTTCCTGCTGGTGGCCTCGTCGCCACTGACGCGCTCGTCCTATCATGCGGGCGCCGATTTCGAGAAGCTGCGCGAAGCCCGGCTGCGCAAGCTGGGGGTCGCGGCCGCCTGATGCAGGCGGCTCAATAAGAAAGGATATGGTACGGGCATGCCCACGCACGCGGAAAAGAAGGTTCTTCCCTACACGCCCCGGCAGATGTACGACCTTGTCGCCGACGTGGAGAAGTATCCGGAGTTTCTGCCCTGGTGCCTGGCGGCCCGAATCCGCAAGCGCGAAGACAACGTCATGTTCGCGGACCTGATCATCGGCTTCAAGATGGTCCGCGAACGCTTCACCTCGCGGGTGGAGCTGAACGAATCCGCCTGCCGCATCGACGTGCAGTACACCGACGGGCCGTTCCAGTACCTGAACAACCACTGGATCTTCAACGACCATCCCGGCGGCTGCTGCGTCGACTTCTTCGTCGATTTCGAGTTCCGCTCGAAGATGCTGCAGAAGATCATGGGCCTGCTGTTCAACGAAGCGGTGCGCCGCATGGTGCAGGCCTTCGAGACGCGGGCGGCGCAGCTGTATGGGCCGGGCAGGGCGACGCAACCGGCGTGACGCCCTGCGGGCCTGATGAAAGCGGCCGGGTCAGGTCTTGTCCGACCACAGCTCCCCGCCGCTGGCCCAGTCGCTCTTCTTCACATCCTGGAAGATGATGTCCACCGCCGCGGGCGAGCAGCCGAGCACCTTCACGGTCGCCTCGGTCAGCGCCTTGGCGTATTCGCGCTTCTGCTCGGTCGTGCGGCCTTCGAAAAGCTGGATATTGATGGTCGGCATCCAAATTTTTCCTTATTCATGAAGAGTTTGTACGTGATTCTTCAGCGCAGGCTTTCAGCCGGACGGGCCGACCGCAGCCGCTCCAACGCCGACTGGACGGTCGCCATCCGCACGGCGTCACGGTCGCCGGGGAAGGTGTATTCCTTGGCCTTGGCCGCACCGCCGCGCACCGCGGTGGCGATATAGACGCGGCCGACCGGCTTGGTCTCGGTGGCGCCGCCGGGGCCGGCGATTCCCGTCACCGCCACGGTCACGTCCGCCCGCGACTTCGCCAGCGCGCCCACCGCCATCGCGACCGCGACCTCCGGGCTGACGGCGCCATGGGCATGCAGCAGGCTGGCCGGAACGCCGAGCATCTCGGTCTTGGCGATGTTGGTGTAGGTGACGAAGCCGCGGTCCACCACCTTGGACGATCCGGCGATGTCGGTCAGCGCACCGGCGATCAGCCCGCCGGTGCAGGACTCGGCGGTGGCGATCATGTGGCCGGCAAGGCCGTATTCGGCCAGAGTCTGGGCTGCAAGCTCGCGGATGGTCTCGGGAAACATGGCGGCCTCTCCCGCTTGGTGGCGTCGTCGGAGTTGGATTTTATCCGGGAAGCCGGATGGTCGCCACCGCCTGCGCGGCGATGCCCTCGCGCCGGCCGGTGAAACCCAGCTCTTCGGTGGTGGTCGCCTTGACGCTGACCCGCCCGAGTTCGATACCCAGGATCTCGGCGATCCGCTCGGCCATCGCGGCGCGGTGGGGACCGATTTTGGGCCGCTCGCAGATGATCGTCACGTCGGCATGGGCGATGACGCCGCCACGCTCCGCCACCAGATCGGCGGCATGGCGCAGGAACTTGGCGCTGTCGGCGCCGCGCCAGCGCGGATCGCTGGGCGGGAAGTGGCTGCCGATATCGCCGGCGGCCAGCGCGCCCAGGATCGCGTCGGTCAGCGCGTGCAGGCCGACATCGGCGTCCGAATGGCCTTCCAGCCCATGGCTGTGCGGCACGCGCAGGCCGCAAAGCGTCACGAAATCGCCGTCGGTGAAGCGATGGACATCGAACCCGCTGCCGGTCCGCACGTCCCACAGGCTGCTCATGATCGCGCGGGTGGCGTGGGTCAGGTCGTCGGGGGTGGTCACCTTGAAATTGTCCTCCTTGGACGGCACCAGGGCGATGGCCAGCCCGGCGCGCTCCGCCACCGCGGCATCGTCGGTCAGCGACAGCCCGGCGGCGGAGCGGTGCGCCTCCAGGATGGCGGGGAAACGGAAGCCCTGCGGGGTCTGCGCCCGCCACAGCCCCTCGCGGTCCACCGTCGCGCAGATGGTGCCGCCGTTGCCGCGCTTCAGCGTGTCGGCCACCGGAACCGCGGCGATGGCGCCGGGTTTGTCGCGCAGGGATTCGATCACCGCGGCGATGGTGGAGTCGTCGATCAGGGGGCGGGCGGCGTCATGGATCAGCACGAGCTCGGGGGCACCGTCGGCGGCCAGCGCCTCCAGCCCGTTGCGCACCGAGTCCTGCCGGCTGGCTCCGCCGGCCACCGGGTCGGGCAGGCCCAGACCCGCGACCGCGGCGTCATAGGCGTCGCGCCAGGCCGGGTCGATGACGACGCGGATGCCGCCGACCTGCGGATGGCGCAGGAAGGCCTCCACCGTCCGGCGCAGCACCGGCTTGCCGGCGAGGTCGAGATATTGCTTCGGCCGTTCGGACCCGAACCGCTGGCCGGATCCTCCGGCGACGATCAGAGCGATGCAGGTGGGCGCGATGCGGGTGGGCATGAGGCAAACCGTAAGATATGATAGCCACTTGACGGAAACGTCGCGGAGCCTAGCCTGTCGCCGTGGTTCCGCCAAGTGCCGAGCCTGCCTGTTTCATCGCCGGACGGTTCCCGGCGGGTCAATGGCCACATGACGGGGCCACATGACGGCGGCGGCATGTCGGGGCGGAAAGACGGGAGTGCGTTCGGGTCCATGTCGCAGAACATCCTCTTGAGCCTGACGGCCCTGGTGACCCTGGTGCCGGCGGCCTTCTATCCCTACCGGCGCATCGCGGGGCAGGGGGTGGAGGGGCGCGGCTGGTCCTTCTGGGGCGCCCTGCTGCTCGCCGCCGCCGGTCCGGGCATCTGGGCGGTCCTGCAGGTCGCGGGGCAGTGGCACACCGGCTTTTCAACCGCGCTGTGGGTGACGACCGCCGCCTGCATGGCGCTGTTCATCGGGCTCTGCCTGTTCCATGGCACGGCCTGGAGGCTGGCGCCGCTGCTGCTGCCCTATCTTCTGGTCGTCTGCCTGTTCGCCACCCTGACCGAGGATGCGCCGGGTCCGGTCATGCGCGGCAACGCTCCCGGCGTGTGGATCGACCTGCACATCGCCGTGTCGGTCTTCACCTATGCCCTGCTGACGCTCAGCGCCGTGGCGTCGCTGGCCGCGGTGCTGCAGACGCGGGCCTTGAAGACCAAGCGGCCGACGCCCCTCAGCCGTTTCCTGCCGCCGGTGGCGGAGAGCGAACGGCTGCAGCTGCGCCTGCTGATCGCGTCGGAGGTGATTCTCGGCGCCGGCCTCGCCACCGGCATGGCGGTGCTGTATTTCGAGCAGGGGCTGCTGTTCCGCACCGACCACAAGAGCCTGCTGTCGCTCGCGACCTTCGTGGTGATCGGCCTGCTGCTGCTGGCGGAATACCGCACCGGCGTGCGCGGGCGGACGGCGGCGCGGACGATGCTGATCGTCTATCTGCTGGCGACGCTCGCCTATCCCGGCGTCAAATTCGTGTCGAATGTGCTGATCCGGCAATGGGCCTGGTAGGGGATGCCTGACCGCCGCCCCGGGCTTCGCACTTGCAGAAAGCCCTGGCCGCGTGATAACTTGCTTAAAATGTTGGCAATTCGTATTTTTGCCCATCAAACGGGCAGGTGAGAATGACCATAAAAATCGGGCCCATCACGCTTGCCGGACCGGTGATCCTGGCGCCCATGTCGGGCGTGTCCGACCTGCCGTTCCGCCGGCTGGTGAAACGGGCGGGCTGCGGTCTCGTGGTGTCGGAGATGATCGCCAGCCAGGCGATGATCCGCGAGAACCGCCAGACCCTGCGCATGGTGGAGACCGAGCCCGAGGAATTCCCGATGGCCGTCCAGCTCGCCGGCTGCGAGCCCGAGGTGATGGCCGAGGCGGCGAAGCTGAACGAGGATCGCGGCGCCGCGGTCGTCGACATCAATTTCGGCTGTCCGGTGAAGAAGGTGGTCAACGGCCATGCCGGCTCCTCCCTGATGCGGGACGAGGCGTTGGCCGGCCGCATCCTGGAGGCGGTGGTGAAGGCCGTCCGCATCCCGGTGACGCTGAAGATGCGGCTGGGCTGGGACGAGACCAACCGCAACGCTCCCAACCTCGCCCGCATCGCCGAACAGTGCGGCATCAGGATGGTGACGGTCCATGGCCGCACCCGCATGCAGTTCTACACCGGCACCGCCGACTGGACCTATGTCCGCCATGTGAAGGACGCGGTGTCGATCCCCGTCGTGGTCAACGGCGACATCAACAGTTTCGAGGCGGTGGACCGCGCCTTGGCTGAAAGCGGCGCCGACGGCGTGATGATCGGCCGCGGCAGCTACGGCCGGCCCTGGTTCCCGTCGCAGGTCATGCATTACCTGCGCACCGGCGAAAGGCTGCCCGACCCGCCGCTGCATGAGCAGATGGAAACGCTGCTGGAGCATTTCGACAGCATGCTGAGCCATTACGGCACGGACGGCGGCATCAAGGTCGCCCGCAAGCATGTGTCCTGGTATTCGACGGGCCTGCGCGAGTCCAACGAGTTCCGGCAGGAGGTCAACCGTCTGGGCGACCCCGCAGCGGTGCGCGACCGCATCCGCGCCTTCTACGAACCGGCAATCGAAAGGATGGCCGCCTGATGGAGCCCGTACCGATGACCGCACCGGGCCAGCGTGGCCGCAACCGGTCGGGCGCCTCGCGGGCGCCGCGGCTGGAATCCCTGGTGGTGCTGAACAGCCTGCCCGATCCGGTGCTGGTGGTGGACGGCAAAGGGGAAATCCGCTTCGTCAACCTGGAAGGGCAGGAGTTCTTCGACCTGTCCGCCAACGCCATGGAGGGCATGCCGCTGCCCGACCTGCTGCCGCCGGACAGCCCGGTGATGGGGCTGATCGAGCAGGTGCGCCGCGGCAGCCGCCGGGTGTCGCAGGACGGCGTCGTCATCGACACGCCCCGCATCGGCCCGCACCATGTGACGGTCCAGGTGGCGGCCATGGGCGATCCGCCCGACCATGTGGTGCTGACCATCCATGAACGGTCGCTGGCCCGCAAGATCGACCATTCGCTGACCCACCGCCATGCCGCGCGCTCCGTCACCGCCATGGCGGCGATGCTGGCGCATGAGGTGAAGAACCCGCTGTCGGGCATCCGCGGCGCCGCCCAGCTGCTGGAGGAGAATGCCGGCGAGCAGGACCGCGTGCTGACCCGCCTGATCTGCGACGAGGCCGACCGCATCGTGGCGCTGGTCAACCGGATGGAGGTGTTCTCCGACGAACGGCCGCTGGAGCGGGCCGCGGTGAACATCCACACCGTGCTGGAGCATGTGCGCAAGGTCGCCCAGAGCGGGTTTGCCCGAAAAATACGCTTTGTCGAGCGTTACGACCCGTCACTGCCTCCCGTTTACGGCAATCGCGATCAACTTGTGCAGGTTTTCCTGAATCTGATTAAAAATGCGGCAGAAGCTGCACCGGAATCAGGCGGCGAGATCACTCTGACCACCTCCTACCAGCATGGTGTCCGCATGGCCCTGCCGGGCGGCGACGTGCGCAGGCATCTGCCGCTGCTGGTGACGGTTCAGGATAATGGCGACGGCATCCCGGAGGACCTGCAGTCGAACCTGTTCGACCCCTTCGTGACCAGCAAGGTGAACGGGACTGGCCTTGGTCTTGCATTGGTGGCGAAACTCATAGGCGACCATGGCGGAACCATCGAGTTCGACAGCCAGCCTCGCCGGACAGTCTTCAAGGTGTCGCTGCCGATGTACGATGATTCGAAACACGAAGGCTCGAAACTGACCGGGAATTCGAAGATTTCTGACGCTGGTTCGCGGTCCAAGGGCGGCCGGGGGAGTCGTTGATGAGCGCGGCGACCATTCTCATCGCGGATGACGACCGCGCCATCCGCACCGTCCTGACGCAGGCCCTCGCCCGGCTGGGCCACGAGGTGAGGACCACCGGCAACGCCGCGACCCTGTGGCGCTGGGTGGCGGACGGGCAGGGGGATCTGGTCATCACCGACGTGGTGATGCCGGACGAGAACGGCCTGGACCTGATCCCGCGCATCAAGAAGCTGAGGCCGGAACTGCGCGTCGTCGTGATGAGCGCGCAGAACACGCTGATCACCGCGGTGAAGGCGGCGGAGCGCGGGGCCTTCGAGTACCTGCCCAAGCCCTTCGACCTGAAGGAACTGGTTTCGGTCGTCGAACGTGCTCTGAACGCCAACAACGCGCCGGTCGCCATGCCCGGCGGCGACCAGGAGAGCGAGGAGCAGCTTCCCCTGATCGGCCGGTCGCCGGCGATGCAGGAAATCTACCGGGTGCTGGCCCGCCTGATGGGCACCGACCTGACGGTGATGATCACCGGCGAGTCCGGCACCGGCAAGGAGCTGGTCGCCCGCGCGCTGCACGATTACGGCAAGCGGCGCAACGGCGCCTTCGTCGCCATCAACATGGCGGCCATCCCGCGCGAACTGATCGAATCCGAGCTGTTCGGCCACGAGAAGGGGGCCTTCACCGGCGCCACCAACCGGTCGACCGGCCGGTTCGAACAGGCGCAGGGCGGCACCCTGTTCCTGGACGAGATCGGCGACATGCCGCTCGACGCCCAGACCCGCCTGCTGCGCGTGCTGCAGGAAGGCGAATACACCACGGTCGGCGGACGCACCTCGATCAAGACCGACGTCCGCATCATCGCCGCCACCCACCGCGACCTGCGCACGCTGATCCGCCAGGGCCTGTTCCGCGAGGATCTGTTCTACCGCCTGTGCGTGGTGCCGATCCGCCTGCCGCCTCTGCGCGAGCGCACCGAAGACATCCCGCTGCTGGTCCGCCATTTCCTGAACATCGGCATCAGCCAGGGGCTCCCGGCCAAGAGCATCGATCAGGCGGCGATGGACCGGCTGAAGCGCTACCGCTGGCCGGGCAATGTCCGTGAACTGGAAAACCTCGTCCGCCGGTTGGCCGCGCTCTATTCGCAGGAGGTCATCGGCCTGGACGTGGTGGAGGCCGAGCTTGCCGACGCCACCCCGGTTGCCCAGCCGGTCGAGGAACCGCAGAGCGAAGGTCTGTCCTCCGCGGTCGAACGCCATCTGAAGGACTATTTCGCCGCGCATAAGGACGGCATGCCGTCCAACGGCCTGTATGACCGCGTCCTGCGCGAGATCGAACGGCCGCTGATCTCGCTGAGCCTGTCGGCGACCCGCGGAAACCAGATCAAGGCGGCCCAATTGCTGGGGCTGAACCGCAACACCCTGCGCAAGAAGATCCGTGACCTCGACATTCAGGTGATGCGCGGGATCAAGTAGCGGTCCCGCCGCGCCGCCACAACCGGTCCGTGCCAAATTTGTGACACAGCCTTGGCACGGACGGATGCCCTTCCAACGGCACACAACTGTCCGCACCGCCCATATCGGCCGGCCTATTGGCGCCCTGTCCGAAAGGCAGAGCCATTGCGTCTTGGCAGGGCCGCAACAGAGGTGTATCTTTCCGGCAACAGATTAGCGCCGGAACATGCCCCTGACAACCGACACCCCTGCGGCCGGCCAGATGCCGGTTTGGCAGAAGTTCCTCCAATGGTCCCGGCGGGTCGGCCTGGGCAAGCGGCTGGCCTTTGCCCTGTCGCTGGCGGCGCTCGCGGCCGGATTCGCCACCTATGCGGCGATGACCGAAAGCGCGCCGTTCGGGCAGGCCAACCCGCGTACGGTCACGCTTCTGCTGACGCTCGATCTTGCGATCCTGCTGACGCTCGGCGTGCTGATCGCGCGGCGGATCGTGGCGATCCTGATCGGCCGGCGGCGCGGGCTGGCGGGGTCACGGCTGCACACCCGGCTGGTCCTGGTGTTCAGCGTGCTGGCGGTGGCGCCCGCCATCATCATGACCGTCTTCTCGACCCTGTTCTTCTATGTCGGGGTGCAGAGCTGGTTCAGCGACCGCGTGCGCACGGCGGTGAACGAATCCCTGGTGGTCGCCAGCGCCTATCTCCACGAGCACCAGCAGAACATCCGCGCCGACGCCCTGGCCATGGCCAACGACCTGTCGCAGGAGGCGCGCTTCTCCAGCGATCCGCAGCGGTTCGAGCAGGTCGTCGCCACCCAGGCGATGCTGCGCGCCCTGTCGGAGGCCATCGTCTTCAACGGCACCACCGGCGCCATCGTCGCCCGCGTCGGCTACACCTTCACCCTGGAATTCGAACCGATCCCGGAAGAGAAGCTCCAGCAGGCCCGCAATGGCGAGGTCGCGCTGATCGTCAAGGAATCCGACGACCGCGTGCGCGCCCTGGTCAGCCTGGACCGGATGTCCGACACCTTCCTCTATGTCGGCCGCATGGTGGAGCCGCGGGTTCTGCAGCATATGGCGGCGGCCGAGGGGGCGGTGAAGGAATACAGCGCGCTGGAAAGCCAGCGCGGCAGCCTGCAGATCACCTTCACCCTGATCTTCCTGGTCGTCGCCATGCTGCTGCTGCTGGCGGCGGTGTGGGCCGGCCTGAACTTCGCCACCCGGCTGGTCCGTCCGATCAGCGCGCTGATCGGCGCCGCCGAGCGGGTGCGCGCCGGCGACCTGACCGTCCGCGTGTCGGAACCGCCGGGCGAGGACGAGTTCGTCCTGCTGTCCCGCGCCTTCAACCGCATGACCACCGAGATCGAGGGGCAGCGGCGGGAGTTGCTGTCGACCAACCGCCTGCTGGACGAGCGCCGCCGCTTCACCGAGACGGTGCTGTCCGGCGTGTCGGCCGGCGTGCTGGGCCTGGATGCCGACGGGGTCATCAATCTGCCGAACCTGTCCGCCGCGCGGCTGCTGGGCGAGGACGATCCGGAGCGGATGGTCGGCCTGCCGCTGGTCGAACTGCTGCCGGACATGGCCGAACTGCTGGAGAACGCGCCGAAGCGGCCCGGCCGCGTCGTGCAGGACCAGATCCATGTCCGCCGACCGGGCAAGCCGATGCTGACCCTGCTGGTCCGCATCGCCGCCGAGGTGCGGGACGGCAACGTGCGCGGCTATGTCGTCACCTTCGACGACATCACCGAACTGGTTTCGGCGCAGCGCAAGGCGGCCTGGGCCGACGTGGCGCGGCGCATCGCCCATGAGATCAAGAATCCGCTGACGCCGATCCAGCTTTCGGCCGAACGTCTGCGCCGCAAATACCTGAAGGAGATCTCCAGCGATACGGAGGTCTTCACCATGTGCACGGACACCATCGTCCGGCAGGTGGACGATATCCGCCGCATGGTGGACGAGTTCTCCGCCTTCGCGCGCATGCCGCAGCCGGTGATGAAGCCGGCCAACATCAACGATCTCGTCCGGCAGGCGGTGTTCCTGCAATCCAGCGCGCACAGCGGCAGGATCCGGTTCGAGACGCGGCTGCCGGCGGGACCGCTGACGGTGGCCTGCGACAACCGGCAGATTTCCCAGGCGCTGACCAACCTGCTGCAGAACGCGGCCGACGCCATCGAAGGCCGCAGCCCGCCCGCCGACGGGTCGGAACTGCCGCCCGGCGAGGTGTCGATCGCGGTGGAGGACGACGGCGAAAAGGTCGTCGTCACCATCGAGGACAATGGCAAGGGCCTTCCCGGCGGCGAGCAGCGCGACCGGTTGACCGAGCCCTATGTGACGACGCGGGCCAAGGGCACCGGGCTGGGGCTCGCGATCGTCAAGAAGATCATGGAGGACCATGGCGGCGTGCTGACCCTGGAGGACCGCGAAGGCGGGACCGGGGCGCGCGTGACCCTGGTCATCCCGCACCCGGTTACGGCCGCGAACGACGCGGACGGCCGTGACGACAGGCCGGCGGAGACCGGCGGAGAGATGAGGCACGAAGCCCATGGCGCATGACATTCTGATCGTCGACGACGAAGCTGATATCCGGATGCTGATCGCCGGCATCCTGAACGACGAAGGCATCAAGACCCGCGAGGCCGCCGACGCCGATCAGGCCTTCGCCCAGGTGGCGGCGCGCCGTCCGAGCCTCGTCGTGCTCGACATCTGGCTGCAGGGCAGCAGGCTGGACGGCCTGCAGATCCTGGAACAGCTGATGCGCGACCATGCGAATCTGCCGGTCATCATGATTTCCGGCCACGGCAACATCGAGACCGCGGTGCAGGCGATCAAGATCGGCGCCTACGACTTCATCGAGAAGCCGTTCAAGGCCGACCGCCTGCTGCTGATGGTGGACCGTGCCATCGAGGCGGCGCGGCTGAAGCGCGAGAACCAGGAACTGAAGCTGCGCGCCGGCGGCGACGCCGAACTGATCGGCCGGTCCTCCGCGGTCAACCAGGTGCGCCAGTCGATCGACAAGGTGGCCCCCACCGGCAGCCGCGTGCTGATCTCCGGCCCGCCCGGCGCCGGCAAGGAGGTGGTCGCGCGCCTGATCCATACCCGGTCGCGCCGGGCGGGCGGCCCCTTCGTCGGGTTGAACTGCGCCACCATGCGGCCGGAACGTCTGGAGATGGAGCTGTTCGGCACCGAGGCCGGCGTCGACGGCCCCGGCCGCAAGATCGGCACCTTCGAGCAGGCCCATGGCGGCACGCTGCTGCTGGACGAGGTCGCCGACATGCCGCTGGAAACCCAGGGCAAGATCGTCCGCGCCCTGCAGGAACAGGTGTTCGAGCGCGTCGGCGGCGGCCAGCGGGTCGAGGTCGACGTGCGCGTCATCGCCACCTCGAACCGCGACCTTCAGGCGGAGATCGAGCAGGGCCGCTTCCGCCAGGACCTGTTCTACCGCCTGTCGGTGGTGCCGATCCGCGTGCCCTCCCTGGCCGAGCGGCGCGAGGACATTCCGGTGCTGGCCCGCCATTTCATGCAGCGCTCCGCCGAGGCGTCGGGCCTGCCGATCCGCGAGTTCGGCGAGGACGCGATGGCGGCGCTCCAGGCCTATGACTGGCCGGGCAACGTGCGCCAGCTGCGCAACGTGGTGGACTGGCTGCTGATCATGGCGCAGGGCGACGCGAAGGAGCCGATCCGCGCCGACACCCTGCCGCCGGAGATCGGCGCCATAACCCCGACCGTCCTGAAATGGGACAAGGGCGGCGAGATCATGGGCCTGCCGCTGCGTGAGGCGCGCGAGGTGTTCGAGCGCGAATACCTGCTGGCCCAGGTCACCCGCTTCGGCGGCAACATCTCCCGCACCGCGTCCTTCGTCGGCATGGAACGCTCGGCCCTTCACCGCAAGCTGAAGTCGCTGGGCGTCCATGGCAGCGAAAAGGGGAAGATGTTCATCGAGTGACGGGCGCCCTCTCCGTCGCCACCTCCCTTACAAGGCACAGCACGCAAGAGCGTTGTTCCATCAACGCTCTTGCGCCGCCATTCAGCCACTCATCCCAAGTGATTGAACCAACCCTTTTCAACACCGAAGCTGTAGGCGGAGCAGATCGTTGAGGCCAACACAATAATCAACCCGATAACTCCCGGCACCTCTGGGAATAGCTCTAGAACGACAAAATAGTCGTCGATGAATAATTTTTCTCCAGAAAAATAACTCGCCAAAAACCCCAGGACATTCGACGCGAGGATTATTTTTGGAAAAACAGAGTGCATTCCAGCAATAAAAACAAAGTACATAAACCCGACTGCAATCGTCAAAATTACTATAAACTGATATCCAAGGAGACCCTTATCAAGATTGGTCAATCCATATATAAATAACCCGTAAAATATTAACGTGAATACTGCAAATTTTATAATGTTAAAATTTCCAGATTTGTTAAAGAATGAAATGGAAATAAATTGAAATGCCATATAAATGCTAGCTGGGTATATTATGTATATAAGCGGAAAACCTCCAAAAATCTCCGCAAAATCCTTCATGGAGAAAAACCACTGCTCAATGAAAACATTTCTGTCTATTAAGGTCGTGTATATGGCAGGAACCGCGAAAATGAATATGTTCTTCTTTATATCTTTTCGCTTGCCCTCATTATACGTAGCCTCCTGAATAATTCCTGCAACGATGGCGTATGGCAATGCAACCAGTACAAAAAGAAGCGCTAGCATTTGCGTTGCCCGTCGATGATTGAAATACCCGGATATGCATTGTAAATTCCGGGAACCACAGATCCTAGACAACGATAAAAAGGGAATAAATAGCGATAATTTCTTTTTTAGGTTGCATTTGCTCCGGTTGCAGACGGTCGCGGCCTGATAAGCTATATACGGATCCCCTGGCGTCGAGAGCTGCGGAAAGGAAATTGGATTGTCCGTGTGTCCACCCCCCATCACCCTGCCACGCGCCGTCATCTATGACTGGGACAACACCCTGGTCAGCAATTGGGACACCGTGCGCGAGGCGTTGAACCATGCGCTGGTATCCTTCGGCCTTGCCCCCTGGAGTGCGGAGGAGGCGCGCGAGCGGATCAAGGCGTCGTTGCGTGACAGCTTTCCGCGAATCTTCGGCGAGCGCTGGACCGAGGCGCGCGACCTCTTCTATGGCTATTTCGAGGCCCACCATCTTGACGGGCTGAAGCCGCTGCCCGGCGCCGAGACGCTGCTGCGCCATTTCCACGAGCGTGGCGTCTATCAGGCCGTCGTCTCCAACAAGAACGGCAAGTTCCTGCGGGCCGAGGCCGAGGTGCTGGGCTGGACGCGCTATTTCGGCAAGCTCGTCGGCGCCCAGGACGCGGAGTTCGACAAGCCGCACCTCGCCCCGGTGCGCATGGCGCTGGAGCCCGCGGGGATCGAACCGGGCCCTGACGTCTGGTTTCTCGGCGACGCCGACATCGACATGGAATGCGCCCATGGCGCCGGTCTCGTTCCGGTGCTAATAGGGCTCGGCGAGGGAAGCGGCTTCGACCGTTTTCCCCCCGCCCATCGCCACTCCGACTGCACGGCGCTGCAGAGCGTCCTCTGTGGCTTGGTGGATGGCAATGGTGATACCATATCCCTGCAAACGGCTGTCGAGACGGTACCTGCGCGCACCAAACCTACACCGTGAAACGGGGAGCGGACCGCCTTTAATCAAGGGGTCCCAAGAACATTGAAGAAGGGGGCATAAAAAATGTCTGAAAAAAGCCAGAACGTGCAGGACGTGTTTCTGAACCACGTGCGTAAGAACAAGACTCCCGTAACCGTCTTTCTCGTGAACGGCGTGAAACTCCAGGGCATCATTACTTGGTTCGACAACTTCTCGGTACTGTTGCGGCGCGACGCGCATTCCCAGCTTGTTTACAAGCACGCAATTTCGACGGTCATGCCTGCCCATCCCATTCAACTTTTCGAGCCGCCCAAGGAAGGTGAAAGCGTCTGATCCCTTGACCAATGGTAACGGCGCGGCCCCGGAAGGCGCCGCGCGGGCCATCGTGGTCCACCCCGTCCTCCGCAACGAGGCGGACGGGGACTTGCGCCCTCCCGAATCACGGCTGGAGGAGGCGATCGGTCTTGCCCAGGCGATTCAGCTGGACGTCGTCCATGCCGAATGCGCCAAGGTGAACCGGCCTCAGCCATCGACCCTGCTCGGCTCCGGCACGGTGGAGCATCTGGCACAGGTCGTGGAGGAGAACGAGGCGACGCTGGTCATCCTCGACCACGCCCTGTCGCCGGTACAGCAGCGCAACCTCGAACGGGCGTTGAAGGCGAAGGTCATCGACCGGACCGGCCTGATCCTGGAGATCTTCGGCGCCCGCGCCCGCACGCGCGAGGGCATGCTGCAGGTCGAACTGGCGTCGCTGACCTACCAGAAGTCACGGCTCGTCCGCTCCTGGACCCACCTGGAACGGCAGCGCGGCGGCTTCGGCTTTCTCGGCGGCCCCGGCGAATCCCAGCTTGAGCTTGACCGCCGCCTGATCGGCGACCGGATCATCAAGATCAAGAAGGAACTGGAGGAGGTGCGGCGTACCCGCGGCCTGCACCGCAAGGCGCGCGCCAAGGTGCCCTATCCGGTGGTGGCGCTGGTCGGCTACACCAACGCCGGCAAATCGACGCTGTTCAACCGGCTGGCGAATGCCGACGTCTTCGCCCAGAACCTGCTGTTCGCCACGCTCGATCCGACCATGCGGCAGGTGACTCTGCCGTCGGGGCGCAAGGTGATCCTGTCCGACACCGTCGGCTTCATCTCCGACCTGCCGCACGGCCTCGTCGCCGCCTTCCGCGCCACGCTGGAGGAGGTGGACGCCGCCGACATCATCCTGCATGTCCGCGACATCGCCCACATCGACAGCGACGCCCAGAAGGCCGACGTCAATGAGGTGCTGTCCGACATGGACATCGATCCGGAAACGGACGACCGGGTGATCGAGGTGCTGAACAAGATCGACGCGCTGGACGGCGAAAGCCGCGCGGCGATCCTGGCGCAGACCAGCCGCAATCCGCGTGCGGTCGCCGTGTCGGCGCTGTCCGGCGAGGGGATCGACGACCTCGACCGCCTGCTGGACCAGCGGATGAACGTCAACCGGCGGGTGGTCGACCTGTCGGTCGAGTTGGGCGACGGCGCGGCGCTCGCCTGGCTCTATGCCAAGGGCGAGGTTCTGGAACGCCGGGACGACGAGGAGCGGGCGCATCTGCACGTCTCCCTCGACCCGGCCGACCTCGCCCGGTTCGAGAAGCGGTTCCAGCCGCAATCTCAGGCCTGACGCTGCGGTAAATGCTACGTCGTACGAACAACCCTAAGAGGTGAGTTGCGGCGCTAGCCAAACGGAATGGGTGCAACGGCCGCTATGACCTGTTGCACCCCACTCCGGTCTTACGACCAATGCGGAGTGGCGATTTCCCCATTGGGGTCCGATTATTGGAGTTCCAATTATTGGAACGGAGCAACGCGCTCCCCCAGGTGGAGGACTGCCAATGCGGTTGCAAACCGATCCGTCGTGTTTTTCAATCACGGCTTTCCTCGCCGATCAGGTCGCTCTGGTGGCCCGTGAAGAGAAATTGCCGCCGGGTGCGGCGCTGCTGCGGTTGCAGGAGCTGTCGCGCACCCCGGAAGGACGAGCCAAACTGATCCGCCTGATCGACGCTGCCGCGCAGCGGGAGCCGAATGCCGACGAGGCCGCGAAGATCGCCGCGATCTGCCGCGAGCTTTCGGCCTGGGGTTATGGCGAGGGGCGGCGTCCGGCCGGATTTCCCGAAGGGAACCACCGCGCCGCCGCATGACGGTGATTTGACACACGCTTGATGGATGACTGCGCGGGTGATGGCGGGCCATAATGGAGCGTTCGCCATCGCCGCGGTTTTGTCGTGCTCCGTCGCTCCTTCCGTTCCGTCCCGACCGGTGCCGGTCGCCTGCTGCCGGCCTTGCCGGTGCTTCTGGCGCTCGCCCTCCCGTCGGCAGCGCTGTTCGCGGCGGAGCCCTTGCGGCCCGGAACGCCCCTTCCGCCCGGCTATGTCGAAGAGCCGGACATCCCTCCCGAAGATCCGCTTCCGCCCCCGCCGGAACCCCTTCCGGTGGCTCCCGATGTACCGCTGGTCATCGCACCGGATGCCGTCGAATTGCTGAAGGAGTGCAAGCAGCCGGCCTTCACCGACTGTTTCCGCCTCTGGCAGCCGCCGCCTCCACCGCCGGAGCCCGAGAAGGAAACCGCCGGCCCCCCGCCGCCGCCGCCACGGATCGATCCGAATGCGCCGCGACTGCCGGCACAGGGCGGACCAGTGACTCCGCCGCCGCCCGATCCGGCCAGGGAGGCCGCAGCCATCGCCGCCGACCGCGCCACGCTCGACGCGCTGTCAAAGGCGCTGAAGGACAGCGGGCTGGACGGCAAGGTTCTGCTGACCAATCCCGATGGCGGCGACCCGACGTTGAAGCGGGACAGCAATCCCGCCAAGCCGGCGGCGAAGCCGTGACGGTCCGTCGCCTTTCGAATTTCCGTGCGATTCGCGTTTGGGGCGATTCCGTCCGAGCCGAGCGCACGCCAAGCCAGTGAGAGCGCCCAATCATGACTGGTTTCCCGCTTCCCGACATCGACCGCGTGTCCGACCTGATCCGTTCAGTCGCCCGGACGGAAATCATGCCCTATTTCCAGAAGCTCGACGCCGCAGGCATCCGGCAGAAGACCGGGCCGACCGACCTCGTCACCCTGGCCGATGAAGCAGCGGAACGCGCGCTGACCCCGGCGCTGTCGGCCTTGCTTCCGGGCAGCCGGGTGATCGGCGAGGAAGCGGCGTCCGAGGATGGGCGCGTGCTCGACCGCATCCATGGCGACGATCCGGTCTGGATCATCGATCCGGTGGACGGCACCATCAACTTCGCCCAGGGCCGCCCGTTGTTCGCGGTGATCGTGGCGCTCGCCTGCAAGGGCGAGACGGTCGCGGGCTGGATCCACGATCCGGTGGACGGGCGGACGGCGACGGCGGTGAAAGGGCGGGGGGCATGGCTCGACGGCCGCCGGGTCCATGTCGCGCCCGCCGTGCCGCTGCCGCAGATGGTCGGCGCCCTGTCCACCCGCTTCTGCGGCGAAGAGATGAGACGGCAGTTGGAGGAGCGCAGCGCCGGACTCGGCGAGCGCGTTTGCCTGTCGAGCGCCGCGCAGGAGTATCTGCGGCTGCTGGAGGGGCGGGCGCATTATTCGCTCTACCACCGCCTGATGCCGTGGGACCACGCGGCCGGCGTGCTCCTGCACGCCGAGGCCGGCGGCTATTCGGCGCTGATCGACGGCACGCCCTATCGGCCGGGGCTGCTGAACGGCAGCATCCTGCTGGCGCCCGACCGGGACAGCTGGCAGGCGTTGCACGGGCAGCTGTTCGGGTGAATTTACGGCTACGGGGGACGGTCGCCGCAACGACGTTCCCCCGCCTCCGCCCTCAATGGGTCAGCAACGTCGGCAAGGTCAGCCCTTCCAACACCGTGCGGGTGGCGCCGCCCAGCACCAGTTCGCGCAGGCGGGAGTGGCCATAGGCGCCCATCACCAGCATGTCGGCGCCCTGGTCGGTGCAGCAGGACAGGATCATGTCGCCGACATCGCCGCCCGACGCGATGACCGACTGGGGACGGGCGGCGATGCCGTGGCGGTGCAGCCAGTCCACCAGGGCGGCGGCTTCGTCGCTGCGATGGTCGGGCGACTCCACCGTCAGGATGGTGACGGACTGCGCCGTCTCCAGGAAGGGCATGGCGGCGCGGACGGCGCGGGCCGCTTCGCGGCAGTTCTTCCAGGCGACCAGCACATGCCGGCCGATGGCTGCGGTGGCGGGCTGGCCCGGCGGCAGGACCAGAACCGGGGTGGCGGTTTCCAGGGGCAGGCGGTCGGGGATGTTGTGCAGGGAGATGCGATCGCCCGCCCGAACCGCCGCCGATTGCGCCACCACGACCAGATCGGCGTAGGAGGCCCGTTCGGCCAGCAATTCGACGTGATCGCCTTCCTCGACCGTCCAGTCATAGGACAGGCCGTTCAGCGCCTGCCGCACCTCCCGCTCGATCCGCTCGGCGTTCTCATGGGCGATGGCGGTGGCTTCCGCCATAAAGGCGTATGATGCGGCCCGGCCGGTGGCGCCCGCCGGCATCGACACCGGGGTGGCGACGTAGAGCGCCTGGATATGGGCGGAGAATTGCTTGGCGAGCGTCGCAGCAACGGCCATCCGGCCAGCGTGGGCGTCGTCATTTGCCATGTGCAGCAGGATGGTCTTGATCGGCATAGCCTTGCGTCTCCCAATTCATGCAACCGCCGATCGGTGGTCGGCGTTGTGGTTTTTCTCTAGGTAACGCGCCGCCGGCCCGGAAAGCAAATGTCGTCCGGTAGCGGATTACTTCACCACCACGGCATACCGGTCGACCGGCGCCACTTCCTTGATCAGGCCGCGCGCCTTCAGGAACTCGGCGAAGCGGGTGTAGCGCTCGGCATCCAGGGCGGTCGGGCTGTGGGAGAAGCGCCGCAGCGTATCGGCCCAGGCACGGCGGTTGAGTTCGTCGTTCAGTTCCGGCCGACCCTTGACGAAGGCCGCCTGCGATTCCTCCGGGTGGTTCAGGATGTAGAGCGTCGCACGCTCCACCGCCGCCAGGAATCGCTTGAAACGCGGGTCGTTCGCCTTGTCCTTGTGGGCGACCAGGATCAGCTCGTCATAGGGCGGCACCCCTTCCTCCTCCGGGTAGAAGGCGCGGCCGGGCTGCTTCTCGATATCCAGCTGGTTCAGTTCGAAGTTCCGGAAGGCGCCGACCACCGCATCGACCTGGCCCGACAGCAGCGAAGGCGACAGCGAGTAGTTGACGTTCACCAGTTCCACATCCTTCAGGCTCAGCCCGTGC
This sequence comes from Azospirillum ramasamyi, assembly GCF_003233655.1. NCBI lineage: Bacteria > Pseudomonadati > Pseudomonadota > Alphaproteobacteria > Rhodospirillales > Azospirillaceae > Azospirillum > Azospirillum ramasamyi. The sequence goes on along the minus strand of NZ_CP029829.1, from coordinate 1,007,250 downwards.
TTCTCCAGCATGGCGCCCAGCAGCGCATCCTCGAAGCCGGCGATGGAGAAGCCGATCTTGCGGCCCTTCAGGTCCGTCAGCGTCTTCACCGGCCCGTCGCGCAGCACGACGACGGAGTTCAGCGGGGTCGACACCAGCGTGCCGACGCGGACCAGCGGCAGCCCTTCGGACACCTGCAGGATCAGCTGCGGCTGGTAGGACACGGCAAGGTCGGCGCCCCCGGCGGCGACCAGCTTCGGCGGGTCGTTGGGGTCGGCCGGTGCGGTCAGCGTCACCTCCAGCCCGGCATCCTTGAAGAAGCCCTTCTCCTGCGCCACCACCAGCGGGGCGTGGTCCGGGTTGACGAACCAGTCCAGCATCACGGACAGCTTGTCCTGGGCCAATGCCGGAAGCGCGGTCATCAGGCCGGCTGCCATCAGGCCGGCGGCGAACAGGTGCTTCATCGGGTTTTCTCCCCCTTCAAGGATTGGCGTCTTCGGCCGGTTGGGTATCGGGTTGCCAGGGCAGGGCGCGGCGGGCCAGCGCATCGACGGCGGCATAGAGCGTCACCGCGAACAGCCCCAGCACCAGCACGGCGGCGAAGAGAAGGTCGATCTGCATGCGGGCGTTGGCGTGCAGCATCAGATAGCCGAGGCCGGAGGACGACCCCACCCACTCGCCGATCACCGCGCCGATGGGCGCCACCGCAGCTGCAACCCGAACGCCGGACCAGAAGGCGGGCAGGGCGGCCGGCAGGCGGATCCGCCACAGGATGGCGGCGGGCGAGGCGCCCATGGTGCGGGCAAGGTCGAGCCAGCCGGGATCGGTGCGGCGCAGCCCGTCGAACAGGGCGGTCGTGACCGGGAAATAGATGACCAGCACCGCCATGGCGATCTTGGACGCCATGCCGTAGCCCAGCCACAGAACCAGCAGCGGCGCCAGCGCGAAGACCGGAATGGCCTGGCTGACCAGCAGAAGCGGCATCAGCCAGCGCCGCGCCGTGCGGAACCGCGCCAGCAGCAGCGCGCTGACCCCGCCCAGAGCCACGCCGGCCACCAGCCCGACCAGGATCTCGGTCAGGGTGGTCAGCCCATGGCTCCACAGCAGGGGCGCCTGCCGCCGCATTGCGTCGGCCACGGCCAGCGGACCGGGCAGCAGATAGCGCGGCAAGCCGGTGGCCCAGACCAGCGCCTGCCAGCCGGCGACCAGCACGGCGAGCGTGACCAGGGCGCGCAGCAGCGCCCTCATTCCGCCAGCCTCCGCAACAGCTCCGCCTGCAGCGCCAGCAATCCGGGGTCGTCGACCCGGCGCGGCACCGGGCCCGACGGTTCCAGAGCCGGCCCCATGACGGCCGGGCGGCCGGTCATCACATGCAGGCGGTCGCCGATGCGCAGCGCCTCCAGCGGGTCGTGGGTGACCATCAGCACCGTGCGGCCGGCCAGCGTCTCCGCCGCCGTTTCCTGCAGCCGCAGCCGCGTGATGGCGTCGAGCGCGGAGAAGGGCTCGTCCATCAGGACCAGCGGCTTGTCCTCCATCAGCGTGCGGGCCAGCGCCACCCGCTGCCGCTGCCCGCCGGACAGGGCGGCCGGACGGTCGCGCTCCCGCCCCGCCAGACCGACGCGGTCGAGCAGCGCGCGGGCACGCTCCACCCGCGCGGCATCGGGACGCCGGTGGCGCAGACGGTCGCCCAGAAGGACATTGTCCAGAACGGTCAGCCAGGGCAGCAGCAGATCCTGCTGCGCCATGTAGGCGATGCGGCCGGGCAGGGGGTGTCCGTCGCCGGTGGTGACGCGGGTCGGAGGCTCCGGCTCCGCCAGGCCGGCGAGGATGCGCAGCAGCGTGGTCTTGCCGACGCCGCTCGGCCCCAGCAGGCAGGTGGTCCGCCCCGCCGGCAGATCGAGCGTCAGGTCGGAGAACAGCAGCGTGCCGCCGAAGGTCAGCCGCGCTCGCGAGACGGTCACCGAAAGCGGCGTCATCGCCGGCATGGACGCGAGGACGGGCGCGGGAAGGGCGATGATGCGGAGAAGGTGCGCTTGCGGTCTGCCATCACTGATCCCTACGCCGGCATGAACCGGATCAGGTTCCAGGGGTCGTCCCGCAACGGGACCTCTCAGCCGCCCATCGGCTCCCCCCAGTGAAGACGGCGACTATAGGCGCGGATGATCCGTGACCGCAAGCATCGGCGCAGGCGATTCCAGAGTGCGGAAGCGGAGGGGTGCCGCTTGACCGGCGCGCGGCACCGCCTAGTTTCTCACGGGACCGATGGAGATCATCCCCTGACCACGCCTCTCCGCATCCCCCTGTTCATCGGCGGCGAGATCTATCGCGGCTCGACCTATGGTCCGAAGCATCCGCTGGCGATCCCGCGCGTGTCGACGGTCATCGACCTGAGCCGCGCCATGGGGTGGCTGCAGGAGGAGGTCTATCTCGACACCCATGTGGCGAGCGAACGCGAGCTGGCGCGCTTCCACACGGCGGACTACATCGCCGCCCTGAAGCGGGCGGAGGCGGAGCAGCGGGTGGACGAGGCGACGGCGGCCCGCCACAATCTGGGCAAGCTGGAGAATCCCGTCTTCGCCGAGATGTACCGGCGGCCCGCCCACAGCAGCGGGTCGGCCCTGCAGGCGGCGCGGATCCTGGGCGACCGTCCGGCCGGGCTGGTCTATGCCCCGGCCGCCGGCACCCACCACGCGCGGCGCGACCGCGCCAGCGGCTTCTGCTATTTCAACGCGCCGGTGCTGGGCATCCTGGAACTGCTCGACCATGGGCTGGAGCGGGTGCTCTATGTCGATCTCGACGCCCATCACGGCGACGGAGTGGAGGAGGCCTTCGCCGACGACGACCGGGTGCTCACCATCTCGATCCACGAGGACGGGCGCTGGCCCTATACCGGCAAGGCGGAGGACCGGGCCGGCGGCATGGCCCGCAACCTGCCGGTTCCGCCGGGCTTCAACGACAGCGAGATGGAGCATGTGATGGAGGCGGCGGTGCTGCCGCTGGCCCGCGCCTTCCGCCCGCAGGCGATGGTGATCCAGACCGGCGCCGACGCCCTGGCCGAGGATCCCCTGAGCCGGCTGGAGCTGTCCAACCATGCGCTGTGGGAGGCGGTGGCCGCCCTGCTGCCGCTGGCGCCGCGGGTGATGGTGGTCGGCGGCGGCGGCTATAACCCCTGGTCGGTCGGGCGCTGCTGGGCCGGCATCTGGGCGGTGATGAACGGGTTCGACCCCGCCGTGTCGCCGACCGGGGAGGCCGAGGCGGTGCTGCGCGCCCTGACCTGGACCCGCGCCGCCGGCCGCAACCCGCCGGAGCACTGGTTCACCACCCTGGCGGACCTGCGGCGGCCGGGACCGGTGCGCGACGCGGTGAAGCGGGTGGCGGAGATCGCGGCATCCTGACTCATTGTCGACGGATTTCGAGCGAAGCCGCGACGTTTCGTTGACGGCATTGGATTGTTCGTTGATCCTCGAAGTTCCGCACGGGTGCCGATCCCGCCGATTTCGGCAGGTCGCGCGGCGCGGAATCCGGTAGGAGAACGGGCGGGCGGATGTCGAACACGACGCTGTTCCTGATCGCCATCGTCATCATCATGCTGGCCGCGGTCCCGGTCGCCATGATGCTGAAGGATTTCCTGCCGAACATCCTGGAAAAGAGCAGCGGTCTGGAGCAGATCGAGAACCGCGTCTATGTGCTGCATGCCGAGACGCAAGAGCTGCAGAACCGCGTCAATCACCTGGTCCAGCGCCGCAACAGCCAGTCTTCCGAACGCCACCGCCTGGAAGCCGACATCCGCAAGGCGGAGAAGCAGATCAGGGATCTGACGGATCAGCCGCCGCTGTTCGTGCATGAGGTCGGCGATCCGCAGGCCGGCCTGATGAAATTCGTCGCGACCGTCACGCAGGAAAAGGCGTCCGCCGCCGCAAGGGCCGCCGGCGACCGGGGGCCGGTCAACCCCATCTGGCGCTGCGCCAACGTGGCGGAGGTATGGGCTGCCAGCTTCGACGAGGCCAAGCAGATGGTCGACGTCGCCTTTCCCTTCAAGCTGGGCTTCCAGAAGTCGTTCATGCGCGGCGACGCGCGGTCCGGCGGCTTGAAGGAGGGCGGCATGAAGGGCGGCGGGAAGGGCGGCGTGCCCCAGGCGCCGGCGACGGCGCGGACCAAGGCCGCGTCGGCCACATCCGGCGCCGCGACATGATGATCAACTTCCTCATCATCCTGGGCATCATCGCCATCGGCGCATGGCTCGGCAACGTGCTGCTTTCGGTCGAACAGCGGGTGTCGCAGGCCCGGCAGCGGGTCCGCGGCGTCCGCAACACGCTGGACAAGCTGGACGCGACCATCCACCGCCTGCACCGCGAGGAGGAGAACCTCCATGGCGAGATCGAGGATTTGGTCCGCGAGATGGTGGAACTGCGCAGGAAGCAGGTCGAGATGCAGCACCGCCTGACCGAGGCGCAGAACCGCCGCCGCCCGCAGATCCTGATCCTGACCGACCGCCGCAACCCCGGCGACAGGGAATGGCTGGTCACCATGGTGAACCAGCAGATCGGCGAGATCGACGCCGCCCACCCGCTGGCCGTCGAATGGGCACGCGGGCGCGAGTATCTGGTCTGGGCGGAGTCGGAGCGCGAGGCGGCCGAACGTGCCAGCCGGCGGTTCAGCGCAAGGCCGGGCTATCAGGTGAAGTCGGTGGCGGCGGCAAAGGAAGACCTCTACAGCGCAAGCGCCGCCCGCAACGCGGCGGCCTGACCGGAGCGGGTCGGCAAAGAGAAAGCCCTTCTCCCGCGGGGGAAGAAGGGCCTTGGAGAGCGGACGGTTCGGCCGGAAGGCTCAGCGCGCCTTGGCGGTCGCCGGGGTCTGGCGGAAGGCGTCGTGCAGGTAGGGCGACAGCGCCAGACGCATGTTGCGCAGCCATTCATGGATGATGATCAGCGACCGCGAGGCGACGGGCGGGGTCATGCCCAGCTTCACCAGATCCTCGCGGGTCATCGTCGCCACCTGATCCAGCCGGTGGCCGGTCAGGCGCGCCCAGGCGGGTGCGGCGCAGGGCGACATGGAGATCACCTGCAGCCCCTCGCGCTCCACCATCTCCGCCTTGCGGCGGGCGTACTGGCTGTCCTCCAGCTGCGAGAAGGGGCCGGAGAAGCCGTTCTCCACCAGGACGCGCTTGGCCTTGGGTGCGATGGTCGCCACCCGCTCCAGCGTGGTCATGCCGGTGGACAGCGAGGCGAGATCGACGGTCACCGGGACCATGAAGGTCAGCCGCTCGCCGTCGCCGACATAGTAGTCGAAGCCCGACACCTCGGCCCAGTTGAAGAACCACTGCGAGATGTTGCCGCCGAAATCATACAGGCGGCCGCCGCGCTGCAACTCCGGCCCGATCAGATCCCAGAACTCGTAGAAGCCGTCGCCCGACCCCATCATGTTCATGAAGTCCTGGGTGATGCGGCGGTGTTCGACCACGTCCGGGCCGAACAGGCGGGCGAGTCGCTCGTTCACCTCGTACTCGACGACCTTCAGCTGCAGGCCTTCCAGCATGGCGGTCGCCATCAGGTGATGGGACAGCAGCGTCTTGCCGACGCCGCCGCGGTCATTGAGGACGAAGATCGTGCCCAGCATGCGATCGCCTTTCCAGTGTACGTTTGTTGAGTCGTCTTGAAGCATCGGGGGGGACATCAGGGTGCCGGTGTTCTGCGCGGCCGCCGTGGACGTCGGTTGGGGAGCCGGCCGCGGGGCCGGCTCGGGTATTGGTTCCGGTATCGGCTCGGACACCGGTTCGGGAATCGGTTCGGGGGCCGGAGCCTCTTCCGCCTCGTTCTCTGAAGCGGCTTCCGGTTCCGGGGCGCCGGCTTCCGCCGCCGGTTGATCCTCGGCCTCCGCCGCCGGAGCAAACAGGCTCGGGGCAGGGGCGGGGGGTTCGGAGGAGGGTTCGGAGGCGGAGTCAGCCGATGCCGGCTCGTCTTCAGGTTCCTCATCCGGCTCCTGGACGGGAGCAGCGTCAACGGACGCCGCGGCCTCGTCGGCATGATCGGAGTCGGCAGCCTCGGCGGTTTCGGCAGCCTCTTCGGACTCTTCGTCCTCGCCCTTCAGCCCGGCCGACAGGGCGGCCTCGTGGACGGCGGCAAGCGTTTCGGCCGGCATTGCCGCGGCGGCAGCGCCATCGTCGCCGGCCGCCTCGCCGCGCCCCTCGTTCCCGACCAGGAAGAAGGCCGAACGCAGGGTTACCGGCGAAATCGGCTGGCTGTCGCGGGCGGTGATGCCCAGCTTCGCCAGCAGGTCGGAGATTTCGGCCCAGGACAGGCCGCGTTCGCGCATCAGCCCGATATCGGCATAGCTTTCGCGCACCGCCTGCATGGCGCTGCGGTTGCCAGCCGGGCGATCGGCAAGGAGCCGTTCAAGTTCCGAGCGATCGATCGACACCTTATGGGATTCCGGCAAGATGAAATGGCGGCGGGGAGCCGCCTGGACGTTGGATCACAAGGAATCCATTCCCCTGGGGCCGAAAAAATAGTACAAGCGGCCATCACGCGCAAACGGTTTCCAAACGACATCAACGGCGCTAAACATCGCTCTCCGCCATGAGGCGCCGGCCGTGACGTTGCGGCAACTTCGCCGACGCTCGGCGGACCGCGCCATGACGTTAGGCAGTTGGAACAGCGGCAGTTGGAAGCACGGCTTTCGGAACCGCCGTCCGGTTGCGCGGTTTGCAGTACGGGCGTCCGGCTGTTTTCGTCGCGGCGTGTGTTGTCACTGGGCTGGGCTTGGAACCGGGGTTGGGCAGGATGCCTCACGATTTTGGTTCATCACGGAACCGGCGCCCCGCACTGGGGGCGGGAATCGGTTTCCACGAGCTGCGGCAGGCCTGCGAGATCTCGGCGTTGCGCGAAGATCTGGAAAGGCTGGCCCATGAGGCGGGCGCGTTGCGTGACGGTGTGGAACAGGCCGTCGAGAATGTCCGCGACCGGTTTGCCGCCCTGAGCGCGGAGGAAATGGCCGATCCCATGGTCCTGGCCCCGCTGCTGCAACTCGCGGTGACCACCTTGCTGGAGATCCGCGAGCAGGCGCGGCAGCTCAACACCCGCACCGGCCCGCTGGCCGACGATGAACGCCCCTCCTGGCTCGGGGCCGCAGAGGCGCCACGCCTGCGCCCGTCCACGTCGCCGCCCGCCTGGGACGAGGAGTGGGATGAGGCATGGGATGAGGAAACGCCGCCGGCCCGGCCCCAGCCAATGGACTCCGTTCCGCCAGCCGACCGGCCGGCCGCACCACCGCCGGATCGGCTGACCGATCTGCCGGCCCGGCCGTCTCAAAGGGCGTTGGCGGCACCGACCGCGCCGGCGCCAATGGTCGAGCCATTCCGACCGGCAGCGGACCCGTCCACACCGCCGCCGGCAGTTTCATCCGCGGCGCCCATCCCACCGGCCGACACCCCGGCCGCATGGCTCGCCGGCGAACCGGCTCCGCCGCCGCTGCCGTCAAGGGCGAATGCGGCGCGCAGTGCCGGAACCGGCAGGCCGCGCCCGTCCGGCGGCATCGACTGGCTCGGCCCGGCAGGACGCTGACCATCTCCTTGGCATCGCCGCCCAAGGCTCACCGACTCGAGGTGATGCGTTTCTGCACCCATTGGCGAAAAAGGTCGGATTCTGAACGATTGATCTTGCAAATTCGGGGTGTTGTAGTACAAACGGCCTATTGGTAAACATAATTTTACCAAAATTCGCCGCTTATTGCTCAACGCCACGGATCCGGAGGTCGGTCGCATGCTCAGGATCGACACCATCGCCAAACCGCAGTCGACCTACCGCACCCGCGCACCCGGCCAGCCGTTGCGCGTGATGGTGGTGGAGCATGACATGGCCGCCGCCGATGCTCTGGCGGCGGTGGTCAGCGACCTTGGCCACACCCTGTGCGGCATGGCTCGGACCGAGGCGGAGGCCGCAGAACTCGCACTGCGCGAACGGCCGGATCTGGCGCTGCTCGATGTCCGGCTCGGCGGCGGCGACGGCATCGCGGCGGCCCGGCGGCTGAAACAGGACCATGGCCTGCGCTGCATCTTCCTGTCCGGCAACAGCGACCACGGCACCATGGCCCGCATCACCGAGACCTATCCGCTCGGCGTCGTCCACAAGCCTTTCTCCCATGCCCAGTTGAAAGTGGCGCTCGATCTGGCGGCGCGGCGTCTGCGCTGACCGGATACCGGCGCCACCTCGAAGGAAACGGTTTTCCGGCGCCTGCTGCTCTGCTATATTTGTTCATGGAGTGTTCTGGTCCGGGACGGCAGGGCGAGTGCGCCTGTCCGGAGATAGCCGGGGCATTTCCGACGGCGGTTGACCGGCGTCGGTCCCTCGTGCTTCGTTGCGCGGGACCGGGGGGATGGTCGCCATTGAACAGCCGGCCCTGCGAATGGGAACCCTCGGCATCTGGATGCCTCCGCCGGGCATCCTGATGGGTCGGCATGGATGCTGGGACACTCGCGCTTAGGAGCAACGAGCGATGAATGTTTGGACGTTTACGGGACGCCTGGGCGCGGACGGCGAATTGCGCACGACCCAGAGCGGCGAGAAGGTGCTGGGCTTCCGCGTCGCCAACGACGTCGGCTTCGGCGATCGCAAGACGACACAGTGGGTCGATTGCTCCATCTGGGGCCGCCGCGCCGAGTCGCTCGCTCCGCACCTGACCAAGGGCAAGAGCGTCGTCGTGTCGGGCGAAGTGACGCTGCGCGAGTATGAGAAGCGCGACGGCACCCGCGGCGCCGGCCTGTCGGTCCGCGTGGCCGAGATCGACTTCACCGGCGGCGCCCGTGAAGAGGGTGGCGGCGGCAGCTATGGCGGCGGCGGTGGCGGCTACGAATCGCGTGGCGGCGGCAGCGGCGGCGGCGGCGGCTATGGTGGTGGCAGCGGCGGGGGCAATTACGGCGGTGGTTCGTCGGGCGGCCGCAGCGGCGGCGGCGCTCCGCCCCGTCACGAGGATCTCGACGACGAAATCCCCTTCTGAGAACGGCCCAAGACGGTCGTGCAAGGCTTCCTGCCTGAAGCCTTTGCGTTCACTACGACTTCCCGGTTTCGCGGTTCACCGGCTATGGTTTCTTTCCGCCTGTGAGCTTCCTGCCGGGAAATCCGGTAAAGAATGGCACGGCTTCCGGTCCGCATGATCGTAATGGAGGGGGAGCGACTTCCCCTCCTGAACGGTCCATACGCCGTGCTTTTCTTCCGACCGAACCCTCGACTGCTGACGATCACGTTGGATCGGATCAGAACAGGCCGAGGGCGCCGGCGTTGCGATACAGCATGTAGGCCGCCACAGCGAACAGCACTCCGGCGAAGATGTTGGTCAAAGCGCCCTTGCGTGTGGACAATCGCACCGCGGCCTTCATGCCCGCGAATCCGCCGACCACGCCGCCGGCGATGAACAGCGCCGCCACCGTCCAGTCGACCAGCCCCGAAAGCGCGTAGTTTGCCGCCGTGGTCAAGCCGAAGGCGCCGACCGAGAACAGCGAAGAGCCGATCGCGTTGAGCATGGCCATGCCGCTGCCGAGCAGGAGGCCGGGGACGATCAGGAAGCCGCCGCCGATCCCGAAAAAGCCCGACACCGCGCCGGTCAGGAAACCGATGACGACAAGCCGCGCGGCGATGGTCTTGTCGATATGCACATCGGGGTCGCCCTCGCTCCCGCGCTTCCTCAGCATGGAAACGCCGACGACGATCATCACCAGCGCGAACAGGAACAGCAGGCTCTCGCCGTTGACCGCCTTGCCGATCGTCGAGCCGACCAGCGCACCGACCACCCCGGACGCGGCGAAGGTCGCCGCACACGGCCACTTCACCGTCCCGGCCCGGGCGTGCTGGGCCAGGTTGGCGAAGGCGTTCGCGGCGACCGCCAGGGCGCTGGTGCCGATGGCGGCGTGCGGGTCCGACACGCCCACGACGTAGAGCAGCAGCGGCACGGCCAGGATCGATCCGCCGCCCCCGATCAGCCCGAGGGAAAAGCCGACCAGCGATCCGGACAGGACCGTGAGAAACTCGAACATCGGAATCATTCCCGTCTGGGCCAGGTCACGCGGCGGTGACGCGGCGCATGCGGACGGCCTGCATCAGATCATGGGCGCCGATTCCAACCAGCATGGCGGCCACGAACAGCCACGCTCCGGAAGTTCCCAAACTGAGCGCGGCGAGCGCCGGGCCGGGGCAGTAGCCGACCAACCCCCAGCCGACGCCGAACAGGATGGCTCCCGCCACCAGCCGACGATCAACGGCCGTCGCGGTCGGGCCCTGGAAGGCGGGGGCGACCAGCGGCCTCCCGCGTCGGCGTGCGACGGTGTAGCCGATCGCCGCAACGGGAATTGCCGCGGCCATCACAAAGGCGAGGCTCGGATCCCAGGAGCCCGCCACATCGAGGAAGTCCAGCACCTTGGCCGGGTCGATCATGGAGGACACCGTCAGGCCCAGGCCGAACAGCAGGCCGGATGCGAGGGCGACAAGCAGGGCGGGCATGACGGTCAAACTCCGATCAGGTGGCGGGTGACGAAGACGGTCACGACGGCGCTGGCCATGAAGAGGCCGGTGGCAGTCAGGGAGCGCAGCGACAGCCGGGCCAAGCCGCAGACGCCGTGACCGCTCGTGCAGCCGCTGCCGAGGCGCGTGCCGAAGCCGACCAGCAGACCTGCGGCGATCAGAAGGGCGGGACTGCCGACATCCGTCGGGGCGGGCAGTTCACCGGCGACCGCACCGTAGATCAGCGGTGCCGCCATCAGGCCGGCCAGGAAGACGGCGCGCCAGGCGAGGTCGCCGGACCGCAAGGCGAAGAGCCCGCCGAGAATGCCGCTAATCCCGGCGATCCGGCCTTTGGCGACCCATAGGAGGGCCGCGGAGGATCCGATCAGAAGGCCGCCAAGGGCGGCCGAAGCAGGCGTGAAGTTTTCCATGGGTGTCAAAGGTCCGGATTGGGCCGTCACTCGGGGCGAGGATCGGCGCAGAACAGGCGGTAGAGTTCGGCAAGGACGGGGCGGACCCGGTCTGAGCCGATTCGGTAGAAAATGGCCGTGCCGTCCCGGCGGGTCGCAACAAGTCCTTCCTCGCGCAGCCTCGCCAGGTGCTGGGACAGGTTGGACTGCGAAAGACCGAGACGCCGGACGAGTTCGCCGACCGGCAGTTCGCCTTCGAGCAGCGAGCACAGAATCATCAAGCGATGGCGGCTCGCAAACGAGCGCAGGAACGCCTCGGCCTCGGTTGCGCGGGCTTCCAACTCGGCTGGATCCATCGGCAGGTCGTTAGGCGGCGCGTCGTGCGACGTGTTCGACATATTTCACCATTTTCTAATTTAGGCTTAATTGATATATTGAGCCGGGCCACCTGTTCAAGCGGTAAAGGGAACGGTCCCGTCAGACCAACCAGGAGGTTTCCATGAAGCCCGACGTCTTGCCGCTGTTCGACGAGGCGACCAACACAGTCAGCTATGTCGTCGTCGATCCCGACACCCGCGCCGCTGCCCTGATCGACAGCGTGCTCGACTTCGACCCGAAGTCCGGCCGCACCGCGACCGCCTCGGCCGACCGCATGATCGCGCTCGTACGCGAGCGCAGCCTTGCCGTGGAATGGATTCTGGAGACGCATGTCCACGCCGACCACCTGTCGGCGGCGCCCTACCTGAAGGAAAAGGTCGGTGGCCGCATCGGCATCGGCGAACATATCCGCGAGGTCCAGAAGGTGTTCCGCGCCCTGTTCAACATGGAGCCCGGCTTCGTGGCCGACGGGCGGCAGTTCGACCACCTGTTCTCCGATGGCGAGCGGTTCCGGATCGGCCGGTTGGAGGCGCGGGCCATCCACACGCCCGGCCATACCCCGGCGGACATGACCTACCTGATCGGCGACGCGGCCTTCGTCGGCGACACCCTGTTCCAGCCCGACTACGGCACGGCGCGATGCGACTTCCCGGGCGGCGACGCCCACGCCCTGTTCCGCTCGATCCGGCGAATTCTCGCCCTGCCATCCGAAACGCGGGTCTTCACCGGCCATGACTACAAGGCTCCGGGACGCGACGAATACGCCTGGGAGAGCACGGTCGCGGAACAGCGGGCGCGCAATGTCCACGTCCGGGACGGTATCGGCGAGGAGGAGTTCGTGGCGCTCCGCACGGCCCGCGACCGGACATTGGACATGCCGAAGCTGATCCTGCCCTCGGTCCAGGTGAATGTGCGTGCCGGGCAGTTGCCCCCGGCCGAAGGGAACGGAAAACGCTACCTCAAGATCCCCCTCGACGCCCTGTGAGACGGTCGGGCGGAAGCGGTCCGCAGCAGCGGTTGTCTTCCTACGTCTTCCTGGCGTCCACAGACTGTATGAAGTTCGCCTTCGTTTCCGGCGTCCCGAACTGGAAGCCCGTCCCCTCGGCCTTGGCCGCCGCCTCGTCGCCGGACTGTCCCTTGCCGCGGGCGACATGCAGGAAGGTGAGGAGACCGGCGCGGCGCCCCGACGCGCAGTGGACGGCGACCGGACCCGGCAGGCGCGCGACCTCCCGGTCGAAGCGTTCGGCGTTGTCCTCGTTCATCATGTCCTGGGGGGAGACGGGAATGCTCAGATAGGCGAGGCCGTTGCTCCGGGCGATCTCCCCCTCCTTGTCCGGCGACAGCACCTCGTCCTTCTCGCCGGGGGCGCGCAGGTTCACGAGCGAGCGGAATCCCTCGCGGGCCAGTTCCCCGACACGGTCGGCGGTCGGCGGCGTCATTTCGATGGTGAAGCGGTCGTCCACCTTCAAGCGGTCCGTCATGCGATGCTCCGTTGGTGTGGGGGGCGGGGTTGGAGCCCGGCCCGACAACTCAAGCCGCGGGCAGGTCGGGTGGATCATGCCACGGCGCCGCCCCTGGCCCCGGCGCGTGGACGGCGCCGCAGGCAGGCGCGGCGCCGTCATGCCCTGAAAACATCAGGACGGTCTGATGCGTTCCCCGAGGTCTTGGTCCGACATGCCGACCGGGCAGACCACCGCTTGGCGGCGCTCCCTCCACTCCCACGCGACCGCCGCCCCGGTGACGGCGGCGCCGACCATGGCCAGATGAAGGCGGTACGGCTCGAAGTAGGCGAGCAGCAGATCCGCCCCGAAGACCAGCAGCAGGAGCTTGTTGCAGGTGGGACAGGCAATCCCGAGGAACGCGACGACACTGCCCAGCCCGGCGCCGCGGAGTGAGCACATCGGCCGCCGGATGGCCACATAGACCCCGACCAGCACCGCCTGGATGGCAAGCAGCCAGACCTCGAACCCCTGGGTCGGCGTCATGCGGATGAACACGGGGTTCGGCCAGACGGCGGTGACGGTCCCCAGCGCCAGGAAGGTCAGGACGGCCCCAGTGACACCGCGCAGGACACGAGGCGGCGCCAAGGGATTGTCGGCGGGAATCATGACGAGCGCTCCATGTCGGTTCAGCCCTGCTCGCCGCTGCGCTTCTTGGTGCGCACATCGGCGACGATCTCTTTCATACCCTTCAGGTCGAGGCCGCCGGGAACGAGATAGCTGCCGATGACGAAGGCCGGGGTACCCTGGAGTTTCAGCATGGCCGCCTGTGCGGACGCCTGCTTGAAGGCTTGGTCCACCTGGGCAGCGCGCTCCTTCAAATCCCGCTCGGCCCGCGCCAGGTCGAGACCGGCCTCGCTGGCCGCCTTGCGGATCTTCTCCTCGTCGAGGCGCCCGGAAATGCTCATGAAGGCGTGATGGACCTGCTCGTAGCGGTCCTGCCAGCGCGCGGCGAGCGCGATCTTGGCGGCGTAGATCGAGGACGCGCCGAACACCGGCCAGTGCTTGTGGACCACCCGGACGTTCTTGTCCTCGGCGACCAACTGCTCGAGGAAGGGGTGGACCCTGCGGCACACCGGGCATTGGTAGTCGAAAAACTCGATCACCGTCACGTCGCCCTGCGGGTTGCCCAGGACCACCGCGCTGGGGCCGTGGGTCAGGTCGTCCGGGCCGAGTTCCGCGACCATCACGCCCGAACAGGCCGAGCTAAGATCTGCGTGAACCCTTGTCCACCGAACCAGGGCAAGATCACTGCGGCGAGCGCCCCCGCTGGTGACGGTCAAAGAGCATACTTTGGAGGCACCCATGACGGCAGCGAACGGACTGATTGTTCAATCGAGTTCATTTGGGCCGAAGGAAACTATTGACCGGCTGGTTGCGGCAATCGCCCGCGCTGGCATGACCGTGATGGCGCGTATTGACCACGCCGCCGCCGCTGAGAAGGCCGGGCTCGCGCTACGCCCGACCGAGGTGCTGGTGTTTGGCAACCCGAAGGTGGGAACCCCGCTGATGCAGGCCGTCCCGACCTTGGCCATTGACCTGCCGCTGAAAGCGCTGGTCTGGCAGGACGATGCAGGAAAGACGTGGCTGGCCTGGAATGATCCCGCCTGGATTAAGGACCGCCATGGCGGAGCCGCCGCCATGGACGAAACCCTCGCGGCGATGTCCGCCGCGCTCACCATGATGGCTGGCAGGGCTACGACAGCAGGAGAAGATTAAAGCTAACCGGCGGTCCCGACGATCTGACGCTGGATATCTGGACGCCGGAGCCGAGTGCCAAGGGGGTGCCCGTCATGGCCGGATTCCCGGCGGCGCCTTCTTTCGCGCAGATGCCGGCGAACAGGCCTATGACGGCACGGGTTTCGCAGCCGATGGCATCGTAGTGGTGACGGTAAACTATGCGACGTCGAGCCTCGTCGCCGATCCAGCGAAGGCAACACGCAGCCTGTGGAAGGATATCGCGTTTTGACGAATGAGCGGTCGCAGAAGGCTTGATCGCTTGCCTGGACGCATGGATCTGTGTCGCATCCCGGCCAATTCAGCGTCGATGTCGCTTCTTTGTCGACCGATCCGGCCCAATAGAGCTGCTGTGCGCGAGGGCGACGTACTGGTGCTCTGGGAAATTTGGCTGGGGCGGCAGGATTCGAACCTGCGAATGGCGGTACCAAAAACCGCTGCCTTACCACTTGGCGACGCCCCAACCGGCGCGGCGATCAACTCGTGTCGCCGGAAGGAGCGGCACCATAATCGGAAGCCCCGCCGAACGCAACAGGCTGTTTTCGGAAAATTCTCCCCGCGGAACCGGCTTTGCGAAAGGTCAGCGCCCCTCCCGGCGCCACGCCATCAGAAGGCCGCCCAGCACCAGGGCCAGCACCGCACCGACCGGCAGCAGCGGCACCTCCGTCACCCCGGTCACCGTATAGTCGCCATTGGCTCGCAGGCCGATCCAGCCGGAGCCGCTCTGGCTGCGGTCGGCCTGGGTGCGGCGCACCTCGATGCCGGGATTGGGACCGCTGTCGGTGTCGGTGATCCACTGGATGCCGCCGCCGGTCGCCTCGGACACCGGCTGCATCCGGTCGCCGGTGGACCGCACATCGGCCAGCTCCGGCGTGTTGACCGCGCCCACCACGGCCAGCGTCGTCCGCTCCCCGTCGGAGATGCGGTAGATGCCGGGGGCGCTGGCCGTCACCGTGGCGACCGCGCGGCCGGTATTGTCGTCCGCCAACTGCAGCGTGCTGGTCTGGTCGGATGGGTCGGTGAGCGTGACCGAGCGCGGGTCCGGGGTGAGGGAACGGCGTTCCACCGTGATGCGGTTGCCGTCCACGCGGGCGCGCAGGTCGTTCTCCTCCAGCTCCGGTTCCTTCATCAGCCAATGGGCAAGGCGGCGCAGAAGCTCCGCCTGCGGGCCGCCGCCTTCGAAGCCACGGCTCCACAGCCAGATCTGGTCGGAGGCGAGCTGCGCCACCCGGCCCTTGCCGACGCGGTCCAGCAGAAGAAGCGGGCGGTTGTCGGCCCCCTGCATCACCACGGTGCCGCCGTTGGGGGCGACGTCGACCTGATGGAACCAGCGGCCCCAGGTCGGCGGCGCATCCACCCGGTCGCCGGGCAGGCCGGCGGTCACCGGATGGCGACGGCCGATTTCGGTGACGGTCGGCAGGAAGGGCTGATTCACCGTCTGCCCGCTGGGGGCGGCGGGGAGGATGGATCCCAGCGGCGTGCGGTAGAGCGACAGCGGCGAGGCATAGCCCTGGCCCGACGCCTCCAGCAGGGCGCCGCCCTTGCGGACATAGTCGGCGATGTTCTCCAGATACATCTGCGGCAGCACGCCACGGCGGCGGTAGCGGTCGAAGATGATGAGGTCGAACTCATCGAGCTTCACCTCGAACAGCTCGCGGATCGGGAAGGCGATCAGCGACAGCTCTCGGATCGGCGTGCCGTCCTGCTTCTCGGGCGGGCGCAGGATGGTGAAATGGACCAGATCGACCGCCGGGTCGGCCTTCAGC
The DNA here is from genome assembly GCF_003233655.1 of Azospirillum ramasamyi. NCBI lineage: Bacteria > Pseudomonadati > Pseudomonadota > Alphaproteobacteria > Rhodospirillales > Azospirillaceae > Azospirillum > Azospirillum ramasamyi. The sequence goes on along the minus strand of NZ_CP029829.1, from coordinate 990,994 downwards.
AGGTTGCGCCAGGTGCGCTCGCCGGCATGGGGCTCGCCGGAAACCAGCAGAACGCGCAGCCGGTCGCGCACGCCGTTCACCACCACCGCGGCGCGGTTGTTGGCAAGCGTCAACTCCTGCTTCGCCGGTTCCACCTCCAGTTCCAGGACATTCTGCCCGCCATGGGTGACCGGCAGGTCGATCCGCACGTCCTGGCCCACCGGAATGCGGAGCGTGCCCGGCGCGCCGCCGTCCTGGCGCAGGGTCACCGCGGCATCGGGGGATTGGCGTCCGGGCATGTCGTCGACGCGGATGGTCAACTCCACCGACTTGCCGACGAGGCCGTAATTGGGCGCCTGCACGATGGCGATGCGCCGGTCGCCCTCGTTGCGGTCGCCGGTCAGCAGGGTGTGGACCGGGCCGATGTCGGCCAGCTTGTCCGGCACCTGCGGAACGTCATGCACCTGACCGTCGGTGATGAAGACGGCGCCGGCCATGCGGCGGCGCGGAACGTCGGCCATGGCCCGGTTCAGCGCGTCGAACAGATGCGTCTCGTTGATGGCGCCGCCGTCCTCCGCCCCTTCGGCGGTACGGACCACGCGCACCTCGAGATCGTCGAAGCGCTTCAGCCGTTCGGTCAGCTGCTCCACCGCACGGTCGGTGCGGGCGCGGCGGTCGCCGATCGCCTGGCTGGGCGAATCGTCCACCACCACGACGGCCACATCCTTGATCGGGTCGCGCTTTTCCTGCACCAGCGACGGGTTGATCAGCGCCAGCGCCAGCACGGTCACCGCCAGCAGGCGGAGCAGCGTGCCGCGCGCCCGGCGCAATGCGGCGATCAGCACCACCAGCAGGGCGAAGCCGATCAGGGCGCCCAGCACCGGCCAGGGCAGCAGCGGCGCCAGAGCCACGGAAAGTCCGGAGAGCAGATCGACGGGCATTACTGGCCGAACCTTTCCAGGATGGCGGGCACATGGACCTGATCGGCCTTGTAATTGCCGGTCAGGGCGTACATCACGACATTCACGCCGAAGCGATAGGCCATCTCGCGCTGGCGCTCGCCGCCGGGAATGACCGCGTACATCGGCTGGCCGTTGCGGCTGACCGCCCAGGCGGAGGCCCAGTCGTTGCCGCCGATCACGACGGAGGAGACGCCGTCATTGGCCGGCCCCTCCCGCGCTTCGATCCACAGCTGGCCGCCGGCCTGCCGTCCGGGGAAATCGGTCAGCAGGTAAAAGGACTTGCGCAGCACATGGTCCTGCGGCACCGGAGCCAGCGGCGGGATGTCCAGCCCCTCGACCAGACGCTGCAGGGCGCCGGAACCACCGCCCGGCGCCTGGTCGCGGGTGTCGAACAGGATGGTGCCGCCATTGCGCATGTACTCGTTCACCCGCTGGCGCGCCTGATCCGACAGCGGCCTCTGCCGGTCCGAGACGGGCCAGTAGAGCAGGGGATAGAAGGCCAGTTCGTCCCGCTCGGGATCCACGCCGACCGCTCCCGCCGCCTCCACCGCCGTGCGCAGGCCGAGCACACTGACCAGCCCCTCCAGCCCGGCGCGGGAGGTGTCGTCGACGCCGCTGTCGCCGGTCTGGACATAGGCGAGATAGGTTTCCGCCGTCACCTTGATCGCGTTGTCCTGATCCTGCGCCCTCACCGGCTGCGGCGCGGCGGCGATTGCGGCCGCCAGCAGAATCGCGGCCGACGCGCCGCCGGCCCCGCGGCGCAGGCTGGGCATGCGCAGCAGGCCGCGGAGCGCCAGCGCGATCAGCAGGTCGATGGACAGCAGGGCCAGCGCCGCGGCCAGCAGCAACGGCTTCAAGGGAACCTCGCCCCGGCTGCCGAAGCCGCCGCGGCCGATGCCGGCCGGCATGGGCGGCAGCGGGTCGATGGTGGTGACGGCGGAGGACAGGTTCAGGGCGCGGCGGGCGTCGTCGGTCCCATAGAAGCCCGGCGGGTGGCGCGGCCCGATCACGTCGGCGCCGGCATTGCCGGCAATGGGGAAGGCGGTGGGCGGCGGCGGCACCAGCCGGCCGGTGCCGTCCAGCACCTCGACCGGGTCGAGCGAGGTGGTCGCCGCGGTGCCCGTCACGCCGCCGCTGAGCGCCACCAGCCGGCGCAGCATGTCGACATACAGGCCCGATAGCGGCAGGTTCGACCAGTCCGGGTTGGCCGTGGTGTGGACCAGCACGATCCAGCCGTCCCCGCGCTTCTGCGAGGTGACGAGCGGCGTGCCGTCTGCCAGACGCGCCCAGGTGCGGTCGGCCAGATCCAGCGCCGGTTCGGCCAGGACCTGCCGGTTGACCTGCACATCGGCGGGAATCGCCAGCCCCTCGAAGGGCGACTTGGCCGGGAAGGGCTGCAGCCGCGCCGGCTCCGACCAGGACAGGGCGCCGCCCAGCGCACGGTCGCCGATGCGCAGCCGCACCGGCACCAGCGTGTCGGCATGCTGGGCCAGACGCGGCCCGGCGAAGCGCAGCAGCACGCCGCCCTTCTTCACCCAATCCTCGATGTCCTGCACCTCGCTGCCGGTCAGGGCGCCGATGTCGGACAGGATCAGCACCGCGAGATCGCGCTTCAGCAGGTCCAGCGTGTCGCCGCGCCGCACCTCGTTGTAGGGCGACAGGGCACGCTCGAGGTAATAGAGGTCCGAAAGCAGCGGCTGGCTTTCCCCCTCCGACCGGCCGGAAACCAGCCCGACCGGGCGGCGGCGCCAGCGCTCGTCCAGCAGCACGGTGGCGCCGGCGGTGGTGTCTCCCTCCACCCGCAGGGCCGCGGCGTCATTGCGCAGTTCGGTGGGCACGTCCAGCCGCACCTCCCGCATCTTCTGGCCGGGCTCGAAGGCCACGGTCTGGCGGGTCAGCAGCCGGCCGTCGGCGGCGGTGAGGCGGACGGTCACCGGCTCCGGCCTGGACGGGTCGGCGCGGACGACGCGGGCGGTCAGCACCGTGCCCTCGCTCGACGGCGGAAGCAGCAGGTGCGGCGGGCGTTCGGTGGAATCGTCGAGCACGTCGGCGGAGCCGAGGCGCTGCAGCCCGGCGGCGAGCGCCGCGGCACGGCCGTCGCCGACACCGTCGCTCAGCCACACCGCATGGATGGAGCCGCGACCGTTCGCCTGCGCCTCGACCGCCTTGAGCGCCTCCAGCGCCGCGGCGCGGTCGGTGGGCCAGGGCAGGGGGGCGAGCGCCTGGGCCAGCCGGCGGGCCTCGGCGGCGGGCAGGACGGCGCTGGCATGGATCGGCTGGCCGTCGGCCGCCGGCGCGGTGGGCAGCAGGATGACCGGGCGCTCCTGGCGCTCGGCCTGGGCGATCAGTTCGTCCATCATGCGCTTGCGCGTCGGCCAGTCGCGGCCGGCGGCCCAGCCATTGTCGACGACCAGCAGGAGCGGCCCGCCGCCCGGCAGCGCCGCCCGCGGGTTCAGCAGCGGCCCCGCCAGCGCCAGGATGATCAACGCCGCCACGATCAGGCGCAGCAGCAGAAGCCACCAGGGCGTGCGGGCCGGCGTCTCCTCCTGCGCGGTCAGGTCCCGCAGCAGGCGGATGGCCGGGAACTGGACCGCGCGCGGCGCCGGCGGCGTGACGCGCAACAGCCACCACAGGACCGGCAGGGCAGCCAGTGCGGTCAAGACCCAGGGGGCGGCGAAGGCGATCGGTCCGAGACCCAGCATTGGCGCGACTTTACGAGGGGGAGGGGATCGGCCGCACGAGCCACGAGGGCCTGCGGCCGCGAGCGATGGTCATTCCGGCGCAGGCGGAGATCCAGAGCTTGGGCCGCATGGCGCCGCGGGCAAGCCTGGAGCCCCGCCGGTGCGGGGATAACGGAAGGTGCGGGGAAGGGATCCCCGGCCGCCGCGTCACACCGCCTCCATCGCCATCGCACCCCAGAGGGTGAGCAGCGCCGATTGCGGGGAGCGGTCGGTGCGGTGGACGGCGAAGCTCCAACCCGCGGTGCGGGCCAACGCGGCCAGACCGTCCTGCTGTGCCTTCAGGCGTTCGCGGTAGGCCTGGCGCACCGCCTCGACACGGGGGACCAGCAGATGCTGTTCGCCCTCCAGGCCGTGGAAATCGACGCGCCCGTCATAGGGCAGCGTCTCTTCCGCCGGATCGAGGATCTGGACAAGATGGCCGCGCAGGCCGCGCCCGGACAGTCCGGCGACGGCGGCGTGGATTTCGGGAAGGGGGGATAACAGATCGCCGAACAGCACGGTCTGGGCATGGCGGGGCAGGGGCTCCACCTGCGGCAGGGGATCCGCCGACGCGGCGGCGCGCGGGTCGGTCATCATCCGGGCAATGCGGTCGATGGCGGTCTTGCCATGGTCGGGCCGCACGCCGCTGTTCAGCAGCGCCACCCGCTCGCCGCCGCGCGCCAGCAGCACTGCGGTGGCGAGGGTCAGCAGGTCGGCCCGCTCGCGCTTGGTCGGCAGGCCGGAGGCGGAGCGGAAATCCATGGAGGGCGAACGGTCGCGCCACAGCCAGACGCTCTGCGCCGCCTCCCATTCGTTCTCGCGCACATAGACCGGCTGGGTCTTGGCCGACTGGCGCCAGTCGATCATCGACGGCGCGTCGCCGGGCTGGTAGCGCCGGAACTGCCAGAAGGTCTCGCCCAGTCCGACGCGGCGCCGGCCGTGCACGCCCTGGGCGACGGTGGCCGCCACCCGTTCCGCCGCCACCAGAAGCGGGGGGAGGGCGGAGGCCAGCTCCTCCGCGCGGTGCCGGGCGAGCAGCGTCGCCGCCGCCGGGGTCTTCTGCTGTGGGGCTGGACTGCGCGGCATCGCGGCTCCGCTCCGAAGGGGTCACATCAGGGGGGCACAGAGGCGGTCGATGACGTCGTCCAGCGTCACCCCGTCGGCCCGCGCGGCGAAGTTCAGCGCCATGCGGTGCTTCAGGATCGGCTTGGCAAGCGCCACCACATCGTCCAGCGAAGGCGACAGCCGCCCGTCCAGAACCGCGCGGGCGCGGGCGGCGAGCATCAGCGACTGGCTGGCGCGCGGGCCGGGGCCCCAGGCGACGTGCTGGCGCACCTCCATCAGCTCCGACATCTCCGGCCTGCCGCGGCGCACGAGGTCGAGGATGCCGTCGACCACTCCCTCGCCCACCGGAACGCGGCGGACGAGGCGCTGCGCCGCCAGCAGGTCGGCGGCGGACAGCACCGTCACCGCGCGCTCGTCGGCGGAGCCGGTGGTGGCGATCATCATCCGGCGTTCCGCCTCGCGGTCAGGGTATTCGACGTCGATCTGCATCAGGAAGCGGTCGAGCTGGGCCTCCGGCAGCGGATAGGTGCCCTCCTGCTCCAACGGGTTCTGGGTCGCCAGGACGTGGAAGGGCTGGGGCAGGGGATGGTACTGGCCGGCGACCGACACGCGATGCTCCTGCATCGCCTGCAGCAGCGCCGACTGGGTGCGCGGGCTGGCGCGGTTGATCTCGTCCGCCATCAGAAGCTGGCTGAACACCGGGCCGGGGATGAAGCGGAAGGACCGGCGGCCGTTGTCGCCCTCCTCCAGCACTTCGGAGCCCAGGATGTCGGCGGGCATCAGGTCGGGCGTACACTGGATGCGCTTCTCGGCGAGTCCCAGCACGATGCCCAGCGTTTCCACCAGCCGCGTCTTGGCGAGGCCGGGAACGCCGATCAGCAGCACATGGCCGCCCGCCAGCAGAGTGACCAGCGTGCGGTCGATCACCTCCTGCTGGCCGAAGATCACGCGGCCGATGCGGTCGCGGACGGAGGCCAGCCGGTCGCCCAGCGCCTCGATCTCCTCCATCAGCCGTTGCGGGTCCTCCGGCACGGGTGGCTGCCCCCTCAGGATGTCCTGTGCGCTCAAGGTCTGCTGCTCCCCCGATGATGGGCCCGATGACGGGCTGGCCCCGGAATGGGCCGGTTCGGCGTGGCAGTCGCGGTCGTCCGCGACGGGAAACACGGGATCCGCATGGTTGGCCCTGTTCCTGCGCGTTGTCGACACCCATTTTCCGGATCCTGCTGCCGGACCGGGTGGGACCGGCGGACCATTGGAGTGGACCTAACGGTCGAGTGTGGCGAAAATACGCATGTTCGGGGACAAAACGGTTCCCAATCCCATGAAGGTCGGTAACGCGATGGCGAAAGACAAGCGCGCAGATGGGCCAACCGTATCGGATGCACCGCTGGATGTTCCGGCGGCGCTGGGGCGCACTCCGACGTTGGAACAGTACGACATCCGCATTGCGCGTGACGGGACCTGGTTCCACAATGGCGATCCGATTCGTCGGATCGAGTTGGCGAAGCTGTTCTCAACCGTCCTCAGGCGCGAGGACGATGGCGAATACTGGCTGGTCACGCCGGTCGAGCGCGGCCGGATCGTGGTGGAGGATGCACCCTTCGTCGCGGTGGAGATGACGGTGACGGGCAGCGGAGCCGATCAGGTCCTGACCTTCCGCACCAACCTCGACCATCAGGTCGAAGCCGGCCCCGACCATCCGATCCGGGTGGCCGAAAACCCTGCAACCGGGGAGCCGGCACCCTACATCCAAATTAGAAGCCGGCTGGAGGCACGTATCCTGCGGCCCGTGTTTTACGACATGGTGGAGCGCAGCGAGACGCGCCGCTCCGAAAACGGCGAGTCCGAGGTGGGTCTATGGAGCAACAAGGTCTTCTTCGCGCTGGGCAAGCTGCCTGGCGATTGAGCCTGGAGGAGGTTCGCCGGCGTTTTCCGGCCATGAGCGACGATGCGGCGGTGGAGAACGCGGTCCGGTCGAACCGGATGGCGCCGAAACACGCGGCCAAAATCCGCGGCGACCATGATCTGAACCCGGATTTGGGGCCGCCGGACACCCTGCGCGAGGCGGCGGTGCTGGTTCCCCTGGTCGACCGGCCGGAGGAATTGACCGTCATCTTCACCCAGCGCACCGCGACGCTGAGTTCGCATGCAGGGCAGATCAGCTTCCCCGGCGGCCGGATGGAGCCGGAGGATAATGGTCCCGAGGACACCGCGTTACGCGAAACGGCGGAGGAGATCGGGCTTGAGCGCGGCCGGATCGAGATCGTCGGCCGGCTGGACACCTATGTCACGCGCACCGGATTCCGGGTGACGCCGGTGGTGGGGGTGGTGACGCCGCCCTTCATCCTGACGCCCGACCCGACCGAGGTGGCGGAGGTGTTCGAGGTGCCGCTGTCCTTCATCCTCGACCCGTCCAACCCCCAGCGCCACAGCCGCGAGTTCCTGGGCAAGCCGCGCTGGTTCTACGCCTTTCCCTATCCGCAGCGCTACATCTGGGGGGCGACCGCCGGCATGCTGGTCAACCTGCGCGACGTGCTGGGCGCCGCCGCGCGCGAGGCCGGGGAGGGCGGCTCCTCGTCGGGTGCCCCCTGACCGGCTGCTGACGGTGGTGGATCGGACCCTGGGAATCGGATAGCGTCGCGCGCCATGACCGTCGCCGCACGCCTGTCGCCCCAGCCCTGGATGACCGCGCCCGAAAGCCGGGCGGTGTTCGCCGCCCTCGACGCCGGCGGCGCCGACGCGCGCTTCGTCGGCGGCTGCGTGCGGGACGCGTGGCTGGGCCGGCCGGTGAAGGACATCGACATCGCCACCCATGCGCCGCCGGAACGGGTGATGGAACTGCTGGAAGCCGCCGGCATCCGCGTCATCCCGACCGGCATCACCCATGGCACCGTCACCGCGCTGTGCGGCGGCAAACCCTATGAGATCACCACGCTGCGGCGCGACGTGGAGAATTTCGGCCGCCATGCCCGCGTCGAGTTCACCGACGATTGGGTGGAGGACGCCGCCCGCCGCGACCTGACGATGAACGCGTTGAGCTGCACGCCGGACGGCGCGATGTTCGATCCCTTCGGCGGTTTGGCCGATCTCGCCGCCGGGCGCGTCCGCTTCGTCGGCGAGGCGCGGCGGAGGATCGAGGAGGATGTGCTGCGCCTGCTGCGCTTCTTCCGCTTCCATGCCCATTACGGCCGCGGCGAACCCGATGCCGAGGCGATGGCGGCCTGCCGTGAACTGGCGCCGCGCCTGCCGACGCTGTCCGGCGAGCGGGTGCGGGGCGAGCTGTTCCGCCTGCTGACCGCACCCTGCGCGGCGGCGGTCTGGCGGCTGATGATGGGGCAGGGGATCATGGTCCATCTGCTGCCGGAAGCGATGGACACCGGCCGGCTGGACCGGCTGATCGCGGTGGAGCGCGACCTGGGCGTCACGCCCGATCCGACCCGCCGGCTCGCCGCGGTGCTGGACAGCGACCGGCCGGGAGCGCTCCGCGCCGCCGAAGCGCTCCGGCTGTCGAACCGCGAGCGCGACCGGATGCTGGCGCTTGTCGAGCCGCCGGTGGCGCTGGCGCCGTCCGACGACCGCAAGACGCTGCGCCAGGGGCTTTACCGCATCGGCGACGGCGAGCTGTTCGGCGACCTGCTCATGATGGCCGCCGCCATCCATGGTGGCCCGCTCGACCTCATGGCCCTGCGGAGGGCGCTGGAAGTGGCCGGCGACCTGCCGGACCTGCGCCTGCCGATCGCCGGCCGCGACCTGCTGGATCTCGGCATCCCGCGCGGCCCGGCGGTCGGCGAGATGCTGAAACGGGTTGAGGGCTGGTGGATCGCCGAGGACTTCCGGCCCGGCCGCGACGCCTGCCTGGAGATGGCGCGCGGCCTGCGCGATCAGGCGTCCGGACGCTCGGCATAGCGGCGGCAGTGTTCCAGATAGGCCGCCTCATGGCCGACGATCAGGTCAACGATGCTGGACCACAGCCAGGACGGCGCGTCGAGGCTCTTGGTGCGGTTGCGCGCCAGCTCGCCGCGCCATGATCTGCGCGTCGCCTCGTCCATCTGGCGGGCATGCGCCTTGCCGACCACGGCGGCCAGAAAGAAGGCGACGTGGGTCGCTTCCTCCCGCGTCAGGTGGTCGAAGTCGAGTTTGATGTCCTGCGGCAGCAGTTCACGCAGGAAAACGGCGCGGTCGAGCAGGCGGGCAGGGCGCATGCGGTCGCCGAGATGGGGCGAGAGATTCTCCGCGCCGGCGACCACGCGCTCGGCATTGTCGCGCGGCATTCCGGTCCTGGAGACACGCGGCGCGGCGGCCTGCACCGCTTCCTTGATGTCAATCAGGCTGAGGCCACCCTCATCGTAATGGCCCTCGCCGACGCCGAGCAGCACCGCGATCCGCAGCCGGCCCAGCGAACTGCAGCCCTTCACCCAATAGGCGGCGTCGAGAAGCTCGATCCAGTCATTGTCATCGCGGGAGTGCAGGGCGGTCACCAGACGGCGCACCTGATCCTTGCGGAAAAGCTCCTCCACCTCCGCACGCTCATCGTCGGTCAGCGGCCAGAAACGCTTGCCGAGCGGGATGGAAGGCCGGATGTCCTTGATGCGGTCCCTGGCCAGATGCTTCCAGGTGCGGCCGATGGCCTCCCGCATGCCGACGCGGACGACCGACGGCTTCTTGCGCACGGCATCGCCGCCGAGTTCGCCGTCCAGGGTCATCATATAGCCTTCGATCATCTGCTCCAGCATCAGCGCCGTGGTGACGCCGGGCAGGTCCGAACCGCGCGCGGCGGTGGCGAGCGACAGGCCGAGCCGGATCAGGTCATGGGCCGGGTTGCCGATCACGGTCTGATCGACGTCGCGAATCTGGATGCCGATCCGGCCCTTGGCGTTGGCAACCGGTCCCAGATTGCCGACATGGCAGTCGCCGCAGATCCAGACCGGCGGACCGTCCGGGATTCTGCCGCCGGATTCCTCCAGCCATTCGTAGAACTTCACCGTGCTGCCGCGCACATAGGCGTGGGCGGATTCCGCCATCTTGTGATTCCGGCGCCGGGCCAGAATCTCCTGGCGCTGGTCAGGCTGGGTGGGCAGGTTTTTCGGCGACATGGGCCATCCGCTGATCCGAAGGGGCGAGGCCGGACATGGGCAACGCGGGGGAGGTCCGCCATGGGGCATCCGGGCGAGCCTCAACGACCCAGCCATGCAGGATCTTCAGGGGGTGCTACGGCGCCTACAGACAAAAAACACATAAGCAAGATTATGGAAATTAAATGGGAGCGGGGTGGTTCCGATCTTGCGAATTCGAAAGCAAGAACCGGATAGCCGGTCATGGCCCATGTTCGCAATTCTCGGGCAGTTCATCGCAACGGAGGTCGGACATGGGACAGCTCGATGGAAAGATCGCAATCGTCCCGGGCGCCAGTTCCGGGATCGGCCGCGAAACGGCGCTGCTGTTCGCCGAGCATGGCGCAAAGCTGGTCCTCGTGGCACGCGGCGTCTCAACGAACTGATGCGGCTGGTGCAGGAAATCCGGGACGGAGGCGCCGAAGCCGTCGTGGTGGCCGGCGACGTCAAGGACTCCGATGTCGCGCGAAGCGGTCGCGGTCATCATGCGGCGGTTCGGCGGTCTGAATGTCGCCTCCAACAATGCCGGCACCACCGGGCGCGCAGACCTCGATCCCCGACATGACGGCGGAGAATTGCCATCAGGGTGATCGACACCAATCAGCGCTTTATCTGGCGTCGGACGCCTCCAGCTTCACCACCGGCGCGGCGCTTCCGGTGGATGGTCGCGGTTTCCATCACCAGAACCTGACACGGCCTCGCCGGCCTGCCCTGCCGCCCTACTCCGCCGCCTGCGGCCGCCGCGGCTGAACCACGTCGCCTTTCAGATTCATCGCCTTGGCGAGCGCATCGATGCGGCGCTGCACCGCTTCGCCGGACGGCACGCTGCCGTCGTCGGGAAGGGTCAGCACGATGCGCCCGTCGCCGACCTTCAGGCTGGTCCGCTCCAGCAGCGCCGTGGCGCCGCCAGACAGCGTGTGGGCGAGGCGCAGCGCCAGGCCCAGCACCAGCGCCTTCATCCCCTGCCCTTCCGTCACCAGGGTGCGGACCGGCGCGGTCAGCGGCACGTCGATGGTGCCCGAATAGCGGGCATGGGCGGCAAGCGCCAGGAAAGCCCGCTCGTCATGGTCGAGCGCCGGGAACGGGTAGCGCAGCACGCGCAGGAAGGCATGCTCGGCCCGGTAGTCGGGATGGTCGGCCCAGCCGACATCGCTCAGCAGGCAGGCGGCATGGCGCAGGCGGATGGCGTTGTCGTCCTCGCCGGCGAACAGCCCGGCCGTCCACGACATCAGCAGGGCGGGATCGCCCATCCTTACGAAGCGGCGGGCCCAATCGGCGGCCGAGGCCATCAGCGGATCCTCCCGCTGGCCTTCCGGCGACAGCAGGGAATAGAGGAGGCCTTCCCGCAGCCCGTAGGCGGAAAACACCAGCTTCGACGGCTGGACGATGCGCAGCAGTCGCTCCATCACCAGCCCGGCGAGGGGCAGCGTGTCGAGCCGGCGGCGCGATCCCGCCATCTTCTCCAGCGACGAGCGGCTCTGCCGGCCGATCAGGGACGTGAACTCCCGCGCGTCGGATGCCGCGATGGTGTAGTGGTGGATGATGTGCAGCGGATGGCCGGACTGCTCCATATGCAGCTTGGCGATGGCGCGCCAGCTTCCGCCGACCGGGTGGAAGGGCCGCCCCTTCATTGCCGACAGCCAAGGCAGTGATTCCAGATGCTGGTCGATCAGCCTGGCCGGACCGCCCTTGGACGCGCCGACCTCCATCAGCCGCAAGGGACCGAGCGGCAGCGTCACCTGCTTGCCGATCACGCCGCGGTCGAGCGTGACCAGTTCCAGGCTGCCGCCGCCGAGATCGCCGACGAGGCCGTCGGCGCCGGGAGTGCCGGACAGCACGCCCATGGCGGACAGCCGCGCCTCCTCCTCCCCGCTGATGACGCGGACGGTCAGGCCGGCGCGGCGGCGGATGGCATCGACGAAGGCGGCGCCGTCGCGGGCGTCGCGCACGGCGGCGGTGGCGATCACGTCGAGCCGGCCGACGCGCATGCCCTGGGCCAGCGTGGCGAAGCGTTCCAGCGCGGCAAGCCCCTGGACGACGCCGTCGGGGTTCAGCAGGCCCGACTTCTCCACGCCGCGGCCGAGGCCGCACAGCACCTTCTCGTTGAACAGGGCGAGCGGCGCGCGGGTCAGCCCGTCATGGACGACGAGACGGATCGAGTTGGAGCCGATGTCGATCACGCCGACACGCTCCGCCGGACCGCCGGCCGTCCCATTCCAGTTGGCGGAAACGTCGCCTGGAACGGCGGCCGCGCGAATGTCCTTGCTCATACCCAGACTCCCGTCACCCGTCCTCAGGTCACCGCGTGCAGCATGAGCCGCGGCGGCGTGCGCTTGCTGCTGAGCGCGCTGCCCCGGCCCGACAGGCTGGGGTTGGTCATAAAGTAATTATGGGCACTGAACGCGTCAGGGCCAGCTTTGATCCGATGGTACACGCCATCGGGGCCGAGCTTCCAGGTGCTTGCATCGTCCTTGAAGTTGGCAACCATGATCTGGTCGAGCACCTGTTCGTGCACCGTCGGATTTTCGATGGGCACCAGGGTTTCGATTCGACGGTCCAGATTGCGGGTCATCCAGTCGGCCGAGGAAATGAAGACCTTGGCCTGGTTGCTGGGCAGGCCATGGCCGTTGCCGAAGCAGATGACGCGGCCGTGCTCCAGGAATCGGCCGACGATGCTGCGCACCCGGATGTTCTCCGACAGCCCCTTCACCCCCGGCCGCAGGCAGCAGATGCCGCGGATGACCATGTCGATCTGCACCCCGGCCTGGGACGCCTTGTACAGCTTGTCGATGATGACCGGATCGACCAGGGAGTTCAGCTTCACCCAGATCGCGGCCGGACGGCCGGCGGCGGCATGGGCGATCTCCCCCTCGATCAGGTCGGACAGGCGCTGGCGCAGGGTGATCGGCGCGATGGCGATCTTCTCCAGAACCTTGGGCGTGGCGTAGCCGGTCATGAAGTTGAACATGACGGCGGCGTCGTGGCACAGCGCTGGGTCGCAGGTGAAGAAGGACAGGTCGGTGTAGACCTTCGCCGTGATCGGGTGATAGTTGCCGGTGCCGAAATGGACGTAGCTGCGCAGCGCCTTCTTCTCGCGCCGCACCACCAGCGACACCTTGGCGTGCGTCTTCAGATCGACGAAGCCGTAGACCACCTGGGCGCCGGCGCGCTCGAGGTCGCGCGCCCAGCGGATGTTGGCCTCCTCGTCGAAGCGGGCCTTCAGCTCCACAAGCGCGGTCACCGACTTGCCGGCCTCCGCAGCCTCGATCAGGGCGGCGACGATCGGGCTGTCCTTGCTGGTGCGGTACAGCGTCTGCTTGATCGCCACCACCTGGGGGTCGCGCGCCGCCTGCCGGATGAACTGCACCACCACGTCGAAGGATTCGTAGGGGTGGTGCACCACGATGTCCTTGTGGCGGATCGCCGCGAAGCAATCGCCGCCGAAATCGCGGATCCGCTCGGGGAAGCGGGCGTTGAAGGGGCGGAAAACCAGGTCCGGCCGCTCGTCGACGATCAGCAGCTTGGTGTCGGTCAGGCCGATCAGCCCATCCAGGATGAAGACGTCGTCCGACGCCACGTTCAGTTCATGGCGCAGGAATTCGCGCAGATCGGCCGCCATGCCGCTGTCGGTCGCCAGCCGGATGACGCTGCCGCGGCGGCGGCGCTTCAGCGCGCTTTCGAAGGTGCGGACCAGATCCTCCGCCTCCTCCTCGATCTCGATCTCGCTGTCGCGCAGCACGCGGAAGACGCCGTGCGCCTTGACCTGGAACGGAGGGAACAGGCGGTCGATGAACTGCATCACCACCTTTTCCAGCTGGATGAAGCGGATGTCCGAACCCGGCAGGCGCATGAACCGTTCCAGCTGCGTGGGCAGCGGCACCAGCGCGTCGATGTGCCGGCCCTTGACCGGATCGTGCAGCTGCAGCGCCAGCGAGAATCCCAGGTTCGGCAGGAACGGGAAGGGGTGGGCCGGATCGACCGCTATCGGCGTCAGGATCGGGAAGATGTCGTCGAGGAACTTGGCCTCCAGCCAGTCCAGCTCGCCTTCGCTGAGCTCGCTCGGATCGACGACCGAGATTCCGGCCTCGCGCAGTTCGCCCTTCAGCGTGCGCCACATCGTCTGCTGGCTGTCCATCAACGCGGCGATGCGCTGCTTGACCGCCGTCAGCTGCTGGGCGGGCGTGAGATTCTCCGGGCTCGGCGCCTTGACCCCGGCGGCCACCTGGCCTTTCAGACCGGCGACGCGGACCATGTAGAATTCGTCGAGGTTGCTGGCGGAAATCGACAGGAAGCGCAGCCGTTCCAGAAGCGGGTGGTTCGGATTGGCGGCCTCGTCCAGGACGCGCTGGTTGAAGGCCAGCCACGACAACTCCCGATTGATGAAGCGTTCCGGAGCGTTGGGCTCGATGCCGACCGACTCGAGTTCCTGGAGTTGCGTCACGTCAACCTCTGAAATTCTGGGACCCCGTCTGCCCCCGGCCGCGAAGCGGTGCCTTGGGCAACCATGATATGGTGGGCAGACAGAGTATCCCATATGCGTTACGGTTTCAGGACTCCCATTTGGCGATGATCCAGGCCATCTCCACCCCTTCTCCACCTTCCGGCCAGCTAAATCCGACCGAATCCCGCCATGAAGACGCTGTTCCTGCTGCGCCATGCCAAATCCACCTGGGACGATCCGTCGCTGGACGACCACGACCGCCCCCTGAGCGCCCGCGGGGAGAAGGCTGCGTCGCTGGTCGGCAGCTATCTCGCCAGGCATCATGCCCGCATCGACCTCGTCCTGTGCTCCACCGCGGTCCGGGCGGTGGAGACGCGCAAGCGGGTGATGGCGGCGATGGGCGCGCCCTACCCGCCGGTCGAGCATGAACGCGGCCTGTATCTGTGCGGCGCCCGCACCCTTCTGGAACGGCTGCGCGACGCGCCGGATTCCGCGACCGGCCTGATGCTGGTGGCCCACAACCCCGATCTGCACGAGTTGGCGAACGCGCTGACCGGCAGCGGCGACCACCACCTGCGCCATGCCATGGGCAGCAAGTTTCCGTCCGGCGCCTGCGCCGTCCTGGTCTTCGAAACCCTGCATTGGGCCGACCTTGAGCTCGGCGCCGGCCGGCTGGCGGATTTTGTGCAGCCGCGTAAACTCACTTAACCTGCGGCGGCGGTTGGAGTATCCACGGAGCCACCTGTTCAATTCCAGACCGCTCTGGCCGTCAGGCCATTCCGGCCGGATTCGGGAGGACCCCGCCCCTTGCCACCCGTCGTTCCGCCCGCCAAGCCCTCCGCCAAGCCGTCTGCCGTCCCCGATGCGCAGCCATCCGCCCCCGCCGTCCGCGAGGTGGAGCTGAAGCTCCATGCGGCGTCGGCGGATCTGGCGCGGGTCGCCTCGCTGCCGGCGCTGCTGGCGCTGGCCGATGGGCCGGCGGCGACGCAGCGCCTGCGCACCGCCTATTTCGACACGCCGGACCTGAAGCTGGCTGCCAACGGGGTGGCGCTGCGCGTGCGGCAGGAGGGCGACCGCTTCGTCCAGACGCTGAAAACGGTCAACAGCGCCAGCCCCGGCGATTCCGCCGCGGTCGCGGTGCGGCGGGAGTGGGACTGGATCGTTGCGGGCGAAGCGGTGGACCGCGGCGTGCTGACCGACCCCGGCGTCGCCGGTCTGGTGCCGGCGGCGGCTCTCGACGATCTGGACTGCCTGTTCATCACCGACTTCAACCGCACCACCCTGCTGCTCCGTCCCGATCCGCTGACGGCGGTGGAGATGGCGGTCGACGACGGGCGGGTCTATGCCGGCGGCAACTCTCTGCCGATCAGCGAGGTGGAACTGGAGCTGAAGGCCGGAAAGGTCGCCAGCCTGTTCGAACTGGCGCTGACGCTGCAGGCCGCCGTCCCCATGCGCATCGGCAACGAGAGCAAGGCGGAGGCCGGACTCCGGCTGGTCACCGGCAGGGCGCCCGGACCGGTGGAAGCCGAGCCGCTGGGCCTGTCGCCCCTGACCACGGTCGCCGAGGCCTATCGCCACATCCTGCGCCACGCGCTGCGCCAGTTCCTCGCCAACGAGGCCTGTGCGCTCGGCGGCAGCGATGTGGAAGGGCTGCACCGGATGCGCGTCGCGCTGCGCCGGCTGCGCATCGCCCACCGCCTCTTCGCGCCGCTGATCGCCTCCCCCGAAGCCGACCGTCTGGTGGAGGAGAGCCGGGCGCTGGCGAAGCGGCTCGGGCCGGCGCGGGGCTGGGACGTGCTGATGTCCGACGTCATCGATCCGCTGCTCGCCGACCGCGCGGCACTGCCGGGCATCGACGGCGCGGCGCTCGACCGGCTGGCCGCCCTCGCCCGCTCCGCCGGAGCCGGTCCGGCGCGGGAAGCGATGGCGGCGATCCTGGCGCCCGGCTGCACCACCATGCTCCTGGGACTTGGCGCGTGGCTGGAGCATGGCCGCTGGGTGTCGCAGGCCGAGGGCAACCGCCGCGCCATGCTGTCGGCGCCGGTCGCCACGCTGGCCGGCGGCTGGCTGTCCGTGCGCATGGCGAAGCTCGGCAAGACGCCCAAGCCGCCGGAGGATGCCAAGGGCCGCGACAAGCTGCGCCGCCGGCTGCGCAGCCTGCGCTACACCGCCGACTTCTTCCGCGGCCTCTATCCGGAAGCCGCCGTACTGCCCTTCTTCGCGGCGCTGGAGCCGCTGCAGGCGGCGCTGGACGCCGAGCAGGACGCCGTCACCGGAGCCCGCATGCTGGGCGAGTTGAAGGGCGCGGACAGGAAGACGGTCGCCGCCGTCGCCGCCTGGATCGAGCGCCGGTCAGACAAGCGGCGCAAGACCCTGCCCGAGCTGTGGAAGCGCTTCCGCGCCGTACCGCCCTTCTGGTCATGACCGACCCGCGCCGGGCGCCGGTGGCAATGCCGCACCCCGCGCTTATATCGTCAGCCGGCCGGCGTCCGGCGGTCCCGCAAGAGACCCGGCCGGGCGGTCCGTTTTTCGTCATGCGGTGCGGCTGCTTGCCACTTTCCATCCGGATGGGCTTCGGGTAAAAGAACACTCCATGAACAAGTACATCAGCGTCCGCGGCGCGCGGGAACACAACCTGAAGAACGTCGATGTGGATCTGCCGCGCGACGAGCTGATCGTCATCACCGGCCTGTCGGGATCGGGCAAATCCTCGCTCGCCTTCGACACCATCTATGCCGAGGGACAGCGGCGCTACGTGGAGAGCCTGTCGGCCTACGCGCGCCAGTTCCTGGAGCTGATGCAGAAGCCCGACGTCGATTCGATCGAGGGGCTGTCGCCGGCCATCTCCATCGAACAGAAGACGACCTCGAAGAATCCGCGCTCCACCGTCGGTACGGTGACGGAGATCTACGACTACATGCGCCTCCTGTGGGCGCGGGTCGGCATCCCCTATTCGCCGGCCACCGGCCTGCCGATCGAAAGCCAGACGGTCAGCCAGATGGTGGACCGCATCATGGCGATGCCGGAGGGCACGCGCCTGCTGCTGCTGGCGCCCTTCGTCCGCGGCCGGAAGGGCGAGTACAGGAAGGAAATCCAGGACCTGCGCAAGCGCGGCTTCCAGCGCGTGCGGGTCGACGGCACCACATACGAGATCGACGAGGTGCCGGCGCTCAACAAGAAGCTGAAGCACGACATCGAGGTGGTGGTCGACCGCATCGTGGTGCGCGAGGGGCTGGGCAACCGTCTGGCCGATTCGCTGGAAACCGCGCTGGGGCTTGCCGACGGCATCGTCTGGGTCGAGAACGCCGAAACCAACGAGATGACCGTCTTCTCGCAGAAATTCGCCTGCCCGGTCAGCGGCTTCACCATCCCGGAGATCGAGCCGCGGCTGTTCTCCTTCAACAACCCGTTCGGCGCCTGCCCGGCCTGCGACGGCTTGGGCAGCAAGATCTATTTCGACCCGATGCTGGTGGTCCCTGACGAGCGGCTGCCGCTGGCCAAGGGCGCCATCGCGCCGTGGGCGGGCTCGAGCTCCAAATACTACGACCAGACGCTGGAGAGCATCTGCGAGCATTTCGGCGTCGCGATGACCACGCCCTGGCAGGAACTGCCGGATAAGGTGCGCCAGACCATCCTGTTCGGCTCGGACGGGGCGGCCATCACCATGACCTATGACGACGGCCTGCGGCGCTACCAGACCAACAAGGCGTTCGAGGGCATCGTCAACAACCTGGAACGGCGGTACCGCGAGACCGACAGCGCCTGGACCCGCGACGAGCTGTCCAAGTACCAGTCGTCCCAGCCCTGCGAGGTCTGCAAGGGCGCGCGGCTGAAGCCGGAAGCGCTGGCGGTCAAGATCCGCGGCCGCAACATCTCCGAGGCGGCGGAACTGTCCATCGCCGGCGCCGGTGCCTGGTTCAGCGAGCTGAACGAGCATCTGCGCCCGAAGGACCGCGAGATCGCCTACCGCATCCTGAAGGAGATCAACGAGCGGCTCGGCTTCCTCAACGCCGTCGGCCTCGATTACCTGACGCTCAGCCGTGGGTCCGGCAGCCTGTCCGGCGGCGAGAGCCAGCGGATCCGGTTGGCGTCGCAGATCGGCTCCGGCCTGACCGGCGTGCTCTATGTGCTGGACGAGCCGTCCATCGGCCTGCACCAGCGCGACAACGACCGGCTGCTGGAAACGCTGAAGCGTCTGCGCGACATCGGCAACACCGTCATCGTCGTCGAGCATGACGAGGACGCCATCCGCAGCGCCGACTATCTGGTCGACATGGGCCCCGGCGCCGGCCAGCACGGCGGCACCGTCATCGCCCAGGGCAGGCCGGAGGAGGTTCAGAAGAACCCCGACAGCATCACCGCCCAATACCTGAACGGCACCCGCTTCGTCCCGGTCCCCGACACCCGCCGGCCCGGCCATCCCGGCCAGTTCCTGGAGGTGCGGGGCGCCCGCGCCAACAACCTGCAGAATGTCTCGACCAGGATCCCGCTCGGCACCTTCACCTGCGTGACCGGCGTGTCGGGCGGCGGCAAGTCGACGCTGATCATCGAGACGCTGTACAAGGCGGTGGCGCGCAAGCTGATGGGTGCGCGCGAGCATCCGGCGGACCATGACGCGGTGCTGGGTCTGGAGCATCTGGACAAGGTCATCGACATCGACCAGTCGCCGATCGGCCGCACCCCGCGCTCCAACCCCGCCACCTACACCGGCGCCTTCACGCCGATCCGCGACTGGTTCGCCGGCCTGCCGGAATCGAAGGCGCGCGGCTACGGACCCGGCCGTTTCTCGTTCAACGTCAAGGGCGGGCGCTGCGAGGCCTGCCAGGGCGACGGCGTCATCAAGATCGAGATGCACTTCCTGCCCGACGTCTACGTCACCTGCGACGTCTGCCACGGCAAGCGCTACAACCGCGAGACGCTGGAAGTCACCTACCGCGACAAGACCATCGCCGACGTGCTGGACATGACGGTCGAGGAAGGCAAGGAGTTCTTCAAGGCGGTCCCCGGCATCCGCGACAAGATGGACACTCTGGAACGGGTGGGCCTCGGCTACATCCACATCGGACAGGCGGCGACCACCCTGTCGGGCGGCGAGGCGCAGCGCGTCAAGCTGTCCAAGGAACTCAGCCGCCGCGCCACCGGACGCACGCTGTACATCCTGGACGAGCCGACCACCGGCCTGCATTTCGCCGATGTCGAAAAGCTGATGGAGGTGCTGCATGCGCTGGTCGACCAGGGCAATACGGTGCTGGTGATCGAACACAATCTGGAGGTCATCAAGACCGCCGACTGGATCATCGACCTGGGGCCTGAGGGCGGCACCGGCGGCGGCGAGATCGTCGCCGAAGGCACGCCGGAGGATGTCGCGAAGGTGGAGCGCAGCTACACCGGCCGGTACCTCGCCCCCTACCTGAAGGCGAAGCCGGCGGTGCGGAAATCGGCAACCCGAAAGAGGGCGTGAACAAACGCAAGCTGCGCCGCGTTCTCCCCGGCAGAGTTCGCACTGCATGGGAGATGAGGCGCATGAAGACGATCGTGACCGGTGCCGGCGCCGCCCTGGGCGCCGCACTGCTGCTGGCCGCCTGCGGCTCCGACGGCACCACCACCAGCACGACGACCACCACGACCACCACGCCGAGCTACGGCTCGACCACGGCGACCCCGGCGCCGACCGGCGCCACCACCATCGAACGCAGCACGACGACCAAGAGCGAGTGAGCGCCCGCTCGGTTTTACGGTTCTGACTGGATGTTCTGATTGACTCCTGATCGACTTGCGGCCGGCCTTCCCTGTGGAGGCCGGTTTTTTCCTATGCGCGATTCCCGGCCTGAGTCGTGGTAAACTGGCCGGATGATGAACCCGGTACGCCTGCGCGCGCTCGACACCGTCAAACGCATCGTGTTCGATCATTTGGCGGAACACCCCGCGCGCGTCTATCTGTTCGGCTCCTGCGCGCGTGGCGATGTCGGGCATTGGAGCGACATCGACGTCGCGATAGATCCAATGGAACCACTGCCCCCCGGATTGATCGGCGAGATCGCCGAGGCGCTGGAGGAAAGCACCGTTCCCTACTTCGTCGATGTCGTCGATCTCCGTTCCGCCCGAGGTGAATTCCGGCAAGAGGTCGAGCGGGAAGGCATCGAATGGACAAGGTAGACCGAAAACTCGACACGGCACGCCAAGCCCTTGGCCGTCTTCAAGACGTTCTCAATCGGCCGGTTGACGATGTGGTCCGCGATTCCGCGATTCTGCGGTTCACCTTGGCGACCGAAACCGTCTGGAAAGCCGCGAGGTCGGTCATCGCCGACGAGACGGGCGCTGAACGACTGACTTCGGCAAGTCCGAAGGCCATGGTGCGCGAAAGCCAGATCGCCGGTTTCCTGACGGAGGAGCAGGCGGAAGCGGCGATGGCGATGATGAACGACCGGAACCTGACGGTTCATACCTACGATGAGGAAAAGGCGAACGAGCTGTTTTCGCGCCTTCCCGCCCATGCCGCATTGATTGAGGCCTGGATCTTGGCGATGCGGAGCGCCATAACCCGCCCCTGATCCGCCTGCTCTTACAGTATCCTGGAAAGTCCAATGACCGACACCCTTCGCCCCGTCCATGTCATCGGCGGCGGTCTCGCCGGTTCGGAAGCCGCGTGGCAGCTCGCCTCGCGCGGCGTGCCCGTCGTGCTGCACGAGATGCGGCCGGTCCGCAAGACCGAGGCCCACGATACCGACAAGCTGGCGGAGCTGGTCTGCTCCAACTCCTTCCGGTCGGACGACGCCGAATACAACGCGGTGGGTCTGCTGCACGAGGAGATGCGGCGCTGCGGCTCGCTGATCCTGCGCTGCGCCGACGCGAACAAGGTGCCGGCCGGCGGCGCGCTGGCCATGGACCGCGACGGCTTCGCCGATGCGGTGACGGAGGCCGTCTCCTCGCATCCCCTCATCACCCTCCAGCGCGAGGAGGTCGCCGGCCTGCCGCCGGAGGAGTGGGACAGCGTCATCGTCGCCACCGGCCCCCTCACCTCCCCCGCCCTGGCGGAAGCCGTCCGCGACCACACCGGCGAGGAATCTCTTGCCTTCTTCGACGCCATCGCTCCCATCGTCTATCTGGAGAGCATCGACCTGTCGAAGGCGTGGTTCCAGTCGCGCTACGACAAGCCTGGCCCCGGCGGCACCGGCAAGGACTACATCAACTGCGCCTTCGAGAAGGACGAGTACCGCGCCTTCATCGCCGCCCTGATCGAGGGCGAGAAGCTCGACTTCAAGGAGTGGGAGAAGAACACCCCCTACTTCGAAGGCTGCCTGCCGATCGAGGTGATGGCGGAGCGCGGAGTCGACACCCTGCGCTACGGCCCGATGAAGCCGGTCGGCCTGACCAACCCGCACAAGCCGGAACGCCGCCCCTATGCCGTGGTCCAGCTGCGCCAGGACAATGCGCTGGGCACGCTCTACAACCTCGTCGGCTTCCAGACCAAGCTGCGCCACGCCGAACAGGCGCGGATCTTCCGCATGATCCCCGGCCTGGAGAATGCCGAGTTCGCCCGGCTGGGCGGCATGCACCGCAACACCTTCCTGAACAGCCCGCGCCTGCTGGACGGCGCCCTGCGGCTGAAGTCGCTGCCCCGCCTGCGCTTCGCCGGGCAGGTCACGGGCTGCGAGGGCTATGTGGAGAGCGCGGCCGTCGGCCTGCTCGCCGGCCGCTTCGCCGCGGCGGAACGCCTGGGCCGGGAGATTACGAAGCCGCCCGTCACCACCGCGCTGGGCGCCATCCTCGGCCACATCACCGGCGGGGCGGAGGCCGAGACCTACCAGCCGATGAACGTCAATTTCGGCCTCTTCCCGCCGGTCGACGACAAGATCCGCGGCCGCGACCGCAAGCTTGCCTACACCCGCCGGGCACTGGCCGACCTCGACGGCTGGCTCAAGGACTGATACCGCCTAGCGCAAGTTCCGACTTGCGCCCGGCGATAAGGGCCGCGACTGCGGCCCAGCAGGCCCGTGCCTGCGAAGGCAAGCGGCCGGACGGCCGCCCCCGCCGTCCGAGGGCAAGCATAGTCGCGCGGGCGTCAGTAGCGCCCGCGCATCGCCGCCCAGCCCAGCTTCATCTGCCGGAACGGGTTGGGCAGCAGCACGCGCGGGACGAACACGTCGTTGCGCTCCCGCGCGATCACGCCCAGATGCAGGTCGGCAAGCGTGGCCGGCAGCAGCGCCGGCACCGCCGCCTTCGGCACCTGACGGCGCAGGGCGCGCGCCTCGTCCAGATGCCTGCGCGCCACATCGGCGATCTCGCCCACCACCGACCGCAGTTCCGCGCTGAAACGGCCGGCGAACAGATCCTCGCTTCGGGCGCCATGGCGCTGCATCAGATCTTCCGGCAGGCGCTGGCGATTCTGGCGGGCCAGGAACGGCGCCGCGCGCAGGATGCCGGCCAGGGCATAGGCGATGCCGACATGACGCCCGGCCGCCATCGCCGCCTCGTCCCGCACGCCCAAAATCTCGAGCGCCAGTTGGACCAGCGGCGCCCCGGTTACCTCGGCATAGTTGACGAGGCAGGTCAGGTCGGCCGGCGGCGTGTCGTCCAGGTCGGCCTCCCGCGCGTCGATCAGCCGGTCGAACAGGACGCGGCTCAGCCCCAGCCCGCGGGCCGCCTCGGCCAGCGGATCCATCACGCCATGGCGGGGGACGGGTCCGTCCTCATAGACCGCCTCTATGCCGTCACGCCAGAATTGAAGCCTCATCTGGCCCAGGATCGGTTCGCTGACGACCTCCCGGGTCTTCGCGATCTCCAGGTTGAAGGCGTAGAGTGCGAACATCGCTTCTCGCCTTTCGGTAGGAGTGAACAGACCTGCCAGAAAGTGGTCGTTGTCATATTTCCGAACCTCCCGTCCGCAATAGGACAGGTCGGTCGCAGCCTTCACCATGGGATGCCTGATTGGAAAAAGTGGGGAGGATCGACGGAAGGACGGGCCAAAGCCTGTTTCCAGGCCTATATGAAGCACACAAGGTCGCACCGCCAGCCCCGACGCGCAGCAGGCAGGGATCCCATGACGGATTTCAACATCGCCCCGACGAAGCCCCGCAAGACCGGCCCGGTCGCCCGCAAGGACGAATCCGGGGAGAATTTCCCGGTCGCCTCCCGCCTGATTCCGAAGCACCTGCGCCCGCATGTGATCGCCTTCTATGGCTTCGTGAGGCTGGCCGACGACATCGCCGACGATCCCGATCTCGAACCGGAGACCAAGCTGGCCTATCTGGAGGCGCTTGAACGGGCGCTTGTCTCCGGCCAGGCCAAGCACGCCTACCTGAAGCCGGCGACCGTGCTGCGCGAGAGCCTGCAGCAGACCGGCGTCAGCGACCGCCATGCCCGGCAGGTGCTGCGCGCCTTCCGCCGCGACGCGGTCGGCGCCCGCTGCCACAGCTGGAGCGACCTGCTGCTGTATTGCCGCTTCTCCGCCAACCCGGTCGGCCGCTACCTGCTGGAGCTGCATGGCGAGGGGGTGGCCGCAGGGCCGGCCTCCGACGCGCTCTGCTCCGCGCTGCAGGTGCTGAACCATCTGCAGGACGCGCGCGAGGACTGGACCCAACTCGGCCGCTGCTACATTCCGCTGGTCTGGTTCGACGACGCCGGCATCAGCGTCGAGCGTTTGGTCGAATGCGAGAGCGACGTCCGCATGCGCGCGATCTTCGATCAGGCGCTGGAGCATACCGACCGCCTGCTGGAACGGGCGGCGGCCCTGCCCGGCCTGATCCAGCACCGCGGCCTGCGGATGGAGGCGGCGGTGATCCTCAGCCTCGCCGAGTCGCTGTCGCGGCGTTTGAAGGCGCGCGACCCGATGAAGGCCAAGGTCACGCTGGGCACGCACCACAAGCTGGCGGCGGTGGCGCGGGGACTGGCGCGAAGCTTCTCCGCCGCATAAACTCCCGGGCCACACGTCACGACGTGCTACGCCACGCACGTCACCGCGTGCAATGCCCAGGATGCGACAGATGACCCCTCCACCGCTGGAGACGTCCCCGCTGGAACCGGTATCCACGACGTTGCCGGACAAAGAGACACCCGATACGGCCTCTTCCGTCACCGCCAGATCAGGCAGCACCTTCTACTGGCCGATGCGTCTGCTGCCCGCGTCCAAGCGGGCTGCGATGTTCGCCATCTATGCCTTCTGCCGCCGCATCGACGACATAGCCGACGAACCGGGCGACCCCGCCGCCAAGCGCGCGGCGCTCGACCTCTGGCGGCGGGACATCCGTGACCTCTATGTCGGCGGCGCCCCCAACGGTCCGCTCACCGCCGCGCTGAAGGGCGCCATCGAGCGCTACGGCCTGCCGCGGGCGGAGTTCGAGGCGCTGATCGACGGCATGGCGATGGATGTGGCGGAAGAGGCTGCCGGCGGCATGCGCGCCCCCGACCTCGACACCCTGCGCCTCTATTGCCGCCGCGTCGCCGGCGCGGTCGGCATGCTGGCCATCCGTGTCTTCGACCGCGCCGATCCCTCGACCGAGCGGTTCGCCCTGGCGCTGGGCGAAGCCCTGCAGCTGACCAACATCCTGCGCGATTTGGCCGAAGATGCCGAACTCGACCGGCTCTACCTGCCGCGCGAGCTTCTGCTGGCCGCCGGCATCGACGGCGACCGGCCGGCGGAGGTGTTGGCGCACCATGCCCTGCCGCAGGTCTGCGAGGCGCTGGCGGACCTCGCCGAAGCCCGCTTTGCCGAGGCCAGGGCGGCGATCGCCGGGCAGGCGCGGGGTTCGCTGTGGGCGGCGACGGCAATGATGGTGCTGTATCACCGGCTGCTGCGGCGCCTGCGCGCGGCCGGCTGGCGCGACCTGAACGCCCGTGTCCGGGTCGGGCGGCGGGAAAGCGCCTGGGTGGCGGTGCGCTGCATGCTCGGCATGCCGCCGGCCACCTGAATGACTCCCACCGTCCATGTGATCGGCGCGGGGCTGGCCGGTCTCGCAGCCGCCGTAAGGCTGACGGAAGCCGGCAGGCGGGTGGTGGTCCACGAGCAGGCCCCGCAGGCCGGCGGACGCTGCCGCAGCTTTCACGACGCAACGCTCGGCCGCTCGATCGACAACGGCAGCCATATGGTGCTCAGCGGCAACCGGGCGCTCCTCGACTATGCCCGGCGCACCGGCGGCGGCGAAGCCCTGGAGGAGGTCCGCCCGGCCGCCTTCCCCTTCCTGGACCTGCGTGACGGCGCCGCCTGGACCTTGCGGCCCGGCGGGCTGTGGCTGTTCGATCCGGCGCGGCGGGTTCCCGGCAGCCGGCCCCTCGACTATCTCGCCGCCCTGCGCACCCTGACCGCCGGCAAGGATCACTCCGTCGCCGATCTCCTGCCGCCCGATGGCCGGCTGTTCGGGCCGTTGTGGCGCCCGCTGGCGGTCTCCGCCCTCAATGGACCGGTGGAGCGCATCTCCGCCCGCCTGTTCGGCGCGGTGCTGCGCGAGACGCTGCTGCGCGGCGAGGCGGCCTGCCGCCCGGTGCTGGCGCCGCGCGGCCTGTCCGCCGCCTTCGTCGATCCGGCGCTGGCCCGCCTGCGCGCGGCCGGAGCGGCGGTGCATCTCGGTTCGCGGGTGGACGGCCTGACCTTTAGCGGCGACCGCGTGACCGGACTTTCGGCGGGTGGCAGCGCCGTGGCGCTGGGTCCGGCTGACGGGGTGATCGTCGCCGCCCCGGCCTGGGCGGCGGAACGGCTGGTGCCGGGCCTGACGGCGCCGCCACCGGGCGCGGCCATCGTCAACCTGCATGTCCGGCTGGACGGCCCGGTCCGGCTGCCCGGCGGCCTGCCATTCCTTGGGCTGGTCGGCGGGACGGCGGAATGGCTGTTCGCCCGCGACGACCTGCTGTCCGTCACCGTCAGCGATGCCGACGCGCTGGCCGCGCTTCCGGCCGAGGAGGCCGCTGCGACGCTGTGGGCGGAGATCGCCCCGCATCTCGGCCAGGACCAGCGACTCGGGGGCCCGATTCGGCCCTTCCGGCTGGTGAAGGAGAGGCGGGCGACGCCGGATCAGTCGCCCGAATCGGTCGCGCGCCGGCCGGGACCGCGAACCCGCTGGCGCAACCTGACACTGGCCGGAGACTGGACGGAAACGGGACTTCCAGCCACGTTGGAGGCGGCCATCCGCTCGGGAAACCGGGCGGCTGAGGCCGCTTTGTCGAGCGGAAATAACCCTATAAGACGTTCAGGACTGTTTCCGGCCTTCACAAGCTTCCGTCATCGGCCTATTTGGACGGACGGAGGTGCCGTGCTCGCAAGGCCCGGCCCGGAAGGACAATCAAAGAAGAGAGGGTGAAGTAAAATGGCGTTCGAACTTCCGCCGCTTCCGTATGCGTACGATGCGCTGGCTCCGTACATCTCGTCGGAGACGCTGCACCTGCACCACGACAAGCACCACCAGACCTATGTCACCAACCTGAACAACCTGACCAAGGACACCCCGCTGGCCAATGCCAGCCTGGAGGAGGTCATCAAGGCCTCGGCCGGTGACGCCTCCAAGGTCGGCATCTTCAACAACGCCGCCCAGGTGTGGAACCACACCTTCTTCTGGCAGTGCCTGAAGAAGGACGGCGGCAAGATGCCGGCGGCCCTGGAGCAGCGGATCGTCGCCGACTTCGGCAGCGTCGAGAAGTTCAAGGAAGAGCTGACCCAGGCCGCCCTGACCCAGTTCGGCTCCGGCTGGGCCTGGCTGTACCTGGACGGCGACAAGCTGAAGATCGGCAAGACCGGCAACGCCGACACCCCGCTGGCGCACGGCCACAAGCCGCTGTTCACCATCGACGTGTGGGAGCATGCCTACTACGTCGACTTCCAGAACCGCCGCGCCGACTTCGTGAAGGCTGTCATCGACAACCTCGCCAACTGGGACTTCGCCGCCGAGCAGCTGGCTGCGTAACGTTCCGACGGACGCACTCCATCCCCCTCCCCTGCGCCAGCAGGGGGGACCGGGGTGGAGGGCTGGCGCCGCAAGGCGCCCGCCAAAAGCAAAGGCGCCCTGAATGGGGCGCCTTTGTTCATTCCGGGGCCGAGGGCTTCGCCGCCTACACCGGCAGCATCGCCGCCGCCACCCGCCGCCCTTCGGCGAGCAGGACGTTGTAGGTCCGGCACACCGCGCGGCTGTCCATCGGCTCCACCACCACGCCCTGCTCGCGCAGGCTCTGGCGGAGCGCCTTGGGGATCATCGTCATGGTCGGGCCGGTGCCGAGCAGAAGGATTTCCACCTTCGGCTCGGCCGCCAGCACCATGGCGAAATGCTCCAGGGTCAGGGCGGCGGCGTCGGTCGCCTCCCAGGCCAGGGTGCGGTCGGGCAGCACGACGACCGCGCCGACGCGCCATTGGCCGGAGACGCAGAACTGCCCCGGACCATAGCCGTCGATGACCTGACGGTCGGACGGGATCATCGGCATGATGTCGGCCATGCTGCCCTCTCCTAACTCTGTGTTCCGGCGTTACGGCGTGGTGGCCGGGGTGTTGCCCTCCGCCGCGTCGGTCTGGCTGCCGCGCCGCAGGCGATTCTCGCCGAGGAACAGCAAGATGGGCGCCGCGATGAACACGGACGAACTGGTCGCAAGGATAACGCCGAAGATCAGCACGATGCCGAAGTCCTGCAGAGCTTCACCGCCGAACAGCGCCAGCGGAATGATCGACAGCAGGGTGGACACCGAGGTTCCCAGCGTGCGGTTCAGCGTCTCGTTGATCGAGCGGTCGATCAGCTCGCGCAGCGGCATCTTCTTATAGAGGCGCAGGTTCTCGCGCATACGGTCGTAGACCACGACCTTGTCGTTCACCGAATAGCCCATGATGGTCAGGATCGCAGCGATCGCCACCAGATTGAACTGGAGTCCGGTGATCGCGTAGAAGCCGACGATCTTGGTGATGTCCAGCAACAGCGTGACCACCGCGCCCAAGCCGAACTGCCATTCGAAACGGAACCAGATGTAGATCAGCATCGCCAGCATCGACAGGCCGAGCGCCAACATGCCGTTGGCGAACAGTTCACCGCTGACAGAGGCGCCGACGGCCTCCACGCGGCGCACCTGGGTGCCGGGAAGTGCTTCCGCCAGCGTGCTGCGCACCTTGTCGGCGGCGACCTGCTGGGCGGCGTCGTCGCCGGGCTGGCGTTCCAGGCGGATCAGCACGTCCTGTGGCGATCCAAACTCCTGCAGCGCCACCTGTCCCATGCCGAGGCCGGACAGGGTATGGCGCAGAGAGGAGAAGTCGGCCGCCTGGGGCGTCCGCGCCTCGATCACGATGCCGCCGCGGAAATCGATTCCGTAATTCAGACCCGGATAGAAATACAGGAAAACCGATGCGAGGGACAAAACCGCCGACACGACGAGGCCGGCGATGCGGCCGTTCATGAAGGGAATCTTGGTGTTGTCGGGGACGAGGCGGAGATGGAACATCGGAAGACCTCTCAGACCGGCAACACGGCCGGACGCGTCCGGCGCAGCCACGTCACCATCATCAGGCGCACAAGCACCGTGGCGGTGAACATGGAGATGAGAATGCCGAAGGTGATGGTGACGGCGAAGCCCTTGATGGTGCCGGTGCCGAAGATGAACAGCAGCGACATCTTGATCGCCGTCGTCAGGTTGGAGTCGACGATCGTGCTGTAGGCGCGGCTGAAGCCGGCCTCCATCGACGCGAAGACGCCGCGGCCCTTCTTCGTCTCCTCGCGGATACGCTCGTTGATCAGGATGTTGGCGTCGACCGCAAGACCAAGCGTCAGCAGGATGCCCGCGATGCCCGGCAGCGTCAGCGTCGCCTGCAGCAGCGACAGCGCCGCCAGCGTCAGCACGATGTTCACGAACAGCGCGATGCAGGCGAAGGAGCCGAACAGCCCGTAGGACGCAATCATGTAGGCGCAGACCAGGACGAAGCCGACGGCGACGGCGGTCAGGCCGGCACGGATCGAATCGGCGCCCAGGTCGGGACCGACGGTCCGCTCCTCGATCACCTTCAGCGGGGCAGGCAGGGCGCCGGCACGCAGCAGGACGGCGAGGTCGTTGGCGTTGGCGGCGGTGAAGTTGCCGCTGATCTGGCCGCGTCCGCCGGTGATCGGCTCGCGGATGACGGGTGCGCTGATCACCTTGTTGTCGAGCACGATGGCGAAGGGCCGGCCGACATTCTGCCTGGTCACTTCGGCGAAGCGGTTGGCGCCCGCCGTGTTGAATTCGAAGTTCACCACCCATTCGCCGGTCTGCGGATTCGTGCCGGCGGACGCGTTCTTCAGCGTGGCGCCGTCGACCTCGACCTTCTTGCGGATGACGTATTTCGACTGGTAGCGGTCGCCTTCGGTCGAGGGCAGGATCTCGGAGCCCGGAGGGGCGCGGCCGGTGTTGGGGTCGGCGTTCATGTCGACCAGCCGGAAGGTCATCTTGGCGGTGGTGCCGAGCAGCCGCTTGATCCGGTCGGGTTCCTCGACGCCGGGCAGCTGGACCAGGATCCGGTCGTTGCCCTGGCGGGCGATTGTCGGCTCGTTCACGCCGGTTTCGTCGATGCGGCGGCGGACGATCTCGATCGACTGCTCGACGGCCTGGGTGGCGCGTTCGCGCAGCGCGGCCTCGCTCAACGTCAGGGTCACGGTGCTGCCGTTGACCGACACATTCAGGTCGGGCTGCCCGCTGCTCAGCGCCGACCCGCCCACCGGGGTGGCGAGCTCGCGGAGTACCTTCACCGCCTCCTCGGCCTGCGCCGGGTCACGCAGCTGGACGGTTACGGAGCGCTCGCCGGCGGTCAGCGAGGTGTAGCCGATATTGGCGGTGCGCAGCTGCTGCCGAGCGCCGTCGACCAGCCCCTCCACCCGGTCGCGGATGACGGTGGCCATGTCGACCTCGAGCAACAGATGCGATCCGCCGCGCAAGTCGAGGCCCAGGGACACCTTGCTGTGCGCATACCAGGACGGCAGCGCGGCCAGCGTATCGCGGCCCAGGAAGTTGGGCAGCACCATGATGAAGCCGGCGATGCAGATCGCCAGGATCATGTAAATCTTCCAGCGCGAAAAATAGAGCATGCGTCACTCGAATCCGATCAGACACCCGCGCAGGCCCGGCCGGTTCGCCGCGGCTGGGCGGCGGCCGACCGATCCGGGTGGGAAGCGCTTTCGGGCTGGCCCGCGTGAGAGGAAGCGCGGCTTACTTGCGGCCGAACAGCTTGCCGATGCCGCCGGCGGCGGGGGTGTCGGCCGGCTTGCTCTCGCCTTCCTCCGTGGTGGCGGCGGGGGTGGAGTCGCCGCCGGACTTGCCGGTCGGCTCGGTCTTGGCAAGCACGAGGTTCACGGTGGAGCGCAGGCAGCGCACGCGCACGTTCTCGGCGATTTCGACGGTCAGTTCGTCGTCGGCGACCTTGGTGACGACGCCGATGATGCCGCCGCCGGTCACGACGCGATCGCCGCGGCGGATGGCCGCGAGCATGGCCTTATGCTCCTTCATCTTCTTCTGCTGCGGACGGATCAGCAGGAAATAGAAGACGATGAAGATCAGGATCAGTGGCAAAAACTGGACGAGCATGTCACTGCCGCCGCCAGCCGGCGCCGCCGTCTGTGCATAAGCCGTCGAAACGAACATCTGAAAGCTCCTTACAGGTTTGATCTCGGCACCGGATCGGCGTTCCGCCGGGACGCCGCGACTATAAACGCCCATGACCGGGATGCAATGGTGATGCTCCACATTCCGTGGAGCCGCCACGGCTTGTGTGCTTGCCTTGCTGTGTTACGGTGCGATGGCGTCGGAGAGATGGCTGCGCAGGCGCCCACTTTCCATGGAACATCCAGAAAAAACATGCGGAGAATCATGTCGCAACCCTTCGCTGGCTCCGGTGCCGGTGCCGACCAGGCCCTGATTCCCCTGCTGACCCGCATCGCGGAGGCGCTGGAACGGCTGGCCCCGCCGCCGGACCGCCCGCTGGACTTCACCGCGGCCGATGCCTTCACGTGGCATCCCGATCCCGACCGCCTGGAGCCGGTTCCGGTGGTGAACCGCGTCGACATCCTGCTTCTGCAGGGCATCGAGCGGCAGCGGGAAATCCTGCTGGACAACACGCGGCGCTTCGCCGCCGGCCTGCCCGCCAACAACGCCCTGCTGTGGGGCGCGCGCGGTACCGGCAAGAGTTCGCTGGTCAAGGCCGCCCACGCCGCCATCTGCCTCGAACGGCCGGGCGAACTGGCGCTGGTCGAAATCCACCGCGAGGACATTCCCACCCTGCCCCGCCTGCTGGCGCGGCTGAAGGGCGAGCCGCGCCGCTTCATCCTGTTCTGCGACGACCTGTCCTTCGACCATGACGACGCGCATTACAAGTCGCTGAAGGCGGTGCTGGACGGCGGAATCGAAGGGCGGCCGGACAATGTGGTGTTCTACGCCACCTCGAACCGCCGCCACCTGATGCCGCGCGACATGATCGAGAACGAACGCTCGACCGCCATCAACCCGGCCGAGGCGGTGGAGGAGAAGGTATCGCTGTCGGACCGCTTCGGCCTGTGGCTGGGCTTCCACAACTGCGACCAGGACACCTATTTCGCCATGATCGACGGCTACGTCCGCCATTTCGGCCTGGAAATCCCGGCCGACCGGCTGCGCGCGGAAGCCATCGAATGGTCCGTCACGCGCGGAAGCCGGTCTGGCCGGGTGGCTTGGCAGTTCATCCAGGACCTGGCCGGTCGTCTAGGGCAGCCCCTTCGCTGACCTTGCGGTCCATCTGAGTGCTCGGGTCGACGGCTTGGCTGCCCTTGCGCAGCTCGAAATGGAGCTGGGGCGTGGACACGCCGCCGGTCTGGCCGACCCGGGCGATCACCTGCCCCCGCTTCACCGCGGCGCCGCGCTCCACCTCGATCTTGTCGAGATGGGCGTAGGCGGTGATCCAGCCGTCGGAATGCTTCAGCAGCAGCAAATTGCCGAAGCCGCGCAGTTCGTTGCCGGCATAGGCGACCACGCCGCTGTCGGCGGCGACCACCGGGGAGCCCTTCGGTGCAGCAATGTTCAGGCCGTCATTGTGCAGTCCGTCGGGTTTCGGCCCGAAGCCGGAAATCAGTTTGCCATTCACCGGCCAAAGGAAACGGCCGCCGCGCGACGGCGTGGCGGAGTCCGCCTTAGGCTCGGGCTTCGGCGGCGCGGCGGCGGCGACTTCCTGCTGCGGCGCGGCGGCGGGCGGCGGGATCGGGGTCGGGACCGGCTTGGCTCCCGGCGGGCGCAGCATGGTCGGCGCCTGTCCCGGCTGATAGGTGGTGTCGCCCGCGGCGACCTGCCCGGTCGGGGCCGGCGCCGGTTCGGCGGCAATGCCCGACTTCGGCGGCGGCGGCAGCGGCGTGGCGGAGATGCCGCCGGAAGAGGACGCGCCCGGCGGCGGCAATTCGACCGCCTGGACCGCACCGCGCCCGGCCGGCGAGCCTTGCGGCGTCAGCGGCATGGCGCCGCCGGTGGCGGGAGCCGAAGCGATCATGGTGCCGCCGCCGTCGTTCGCACCCGGCAGGCGCAGGGGCTGGCCGGCCTGCACGCCATAGGGCGGCGACAGGTTGTTCAGCCGCGTCAGTTCGCTGACATCCACATTGTGCATGCGCGAGATGCTGTAGAGGCTGTCGCCCTTCTGCACGATGTACTGGCGCGAGGTCGGCAGGACCAGCCGCTGCCCGATCTCCAGACGGTAGGGCGGCGACAGCCTGTTCACCTCGATCAGGTCGCGCAGCGGCACATTGTAGCGGCGGGACAGGCTGTAGGCACTGTCGCCCTTCTGCACGGTGATGGCGCCGCCGGCCGATTCCGGCACTTCGGACATATGGGTGAAGGGGGCCAGCCCGCCCACCCGTTCGCAGGCACCGAGTGCCAGGACGGCGGTGGACAGGACCAGGGCCGGCAGAAGGCGAGCGGACATGGCGGATCTCATGCGGAACGGGCCGGTTGTGGCGGGTCGGACAGCAGCGGAACGAAACGGACGGGCCACAGGTCCTCCCGGATAAGGCCAGCTTCGGAACGCCGGAATCGCACCACTCTCTGATCGCGGTGATCGGTTCCCAGCGGAATGACCATGACACCACCAACGGCGAGTTGATCCGTCAAGTGTTTTGGCGGCTCGGGACCACCGGCGGCTGTGACCAGTATGCGGGCGAAGGGCGCAACCTCCGGCCAGCCGCGCGTCCCGTCGCCGAGCCGCGTGGTGATGTTGCCGATGTTCAGCGCCCTGAACCGCTCTTCCGCCTCGC
This sequence comes from Azospirillum ramasamyi, assembly GCF_003233655.1. NCBI lineage: Bacteria > Pseudomonadati > Pseudomonadota > Alphaproteobacteria > Rhodospirillales > Azospirillaceae > Azospirillum > Azospirillum ramasamyi. The sequence continues at coordinate 957,529 of NZ_CP029829.1, read as the reverse complement.
GCAGCAGAGGTTTCAACCGCTCGATGGTGAAGACCCGGCGGCACAGCCGCGACAGCACCGCCGCCTGATAACCGGAGCCGGTGCCGACCTCCAGCACAAGATGCCGCGGGTGAAGGTCCAGGGCCTGGGTCATCTGCCCGACCACCAGCGGCTGGCTGATCGTCTGGCCCAGGTCGATCGGCAGGGCCGCATCCTCCCACGCCCGGTCCTGGAAGGCGTCCGGGACAAACAGCTCGCGCGGGATCCGCTCGATGGCCGCCAACACCTTGGTGTCGGTGACCCCGGCCCCGCGAAGGGCCATCAGCAAGCGGATCTTGCGCGGGTTGTAGGTCACACGAAGGCCTGCCTCAACGTCTGCAGCGTCGGCGTGTGGGTCAGGTCGAGATAGATCGGCGTCACCGAGATGCCGCCGTTGAAGACGACATGGATGTCGGTGTCGTCCGCCACATCGGCCTCGCCGCGCAGCGTGCCGATCCAGATATAGGGCTTGCCGCGCGGATCGACGCGCTCGAACAGTTCGTCGCCGATCTTGCGCTTGCCGTGGCGCACCACCTGGATGCCCGTCACCTCTTCGGCCGGACAGGCCGGGAAGTTGACGTTCAGCAGCACGTTCCTCGGCCAGGCCACCGTCACCGCCTTGCGCACCACCTCCGCCCCATGGGCGGCGGCGGCGGACCAGTCGATCGGCTGGCCCGGTTCGTAATGCTGACTCATGGCGATGGCTGGGACGTTCAGCAGCGTCGCCTCCATCGCCGCGGCGATGGTGCCGGAATAGGTCACGTCCTCGCCGATGTTGGAGCCCTGGTTGACGCCGGACAGCACCAGCGTCGGGCGGGCGTCCCGCATCACATGGTTGACCGCCAGCAGAACGCAGTCGGTCGGCGTGCCGTCCACCGTATAGCGGCGCTCGTCCAGCTTGCGCAGGCGCAGCGGCCGGTTGATGGTCAGCGAATGGCTGGCCGCCGACTGCTCCATCTCCGGCGCGACCACCCAAACGTCGTCGGACAGTTCGCGCGCGATGGTTTCCAGGACCTTCAATCCCTGCGCATGGATGCCGTCGTCGTTGGTGACGAGGATGCGCGTCTGGGACAGGTCGAGCGGCAGGTTGAACATCAGGCCGAAATCCTCTCCACTCCGCGCATGTAGGGGCGGAGCGCTTCGGGAATCAGGATCGAACCGTCGGGCTGCTGGTAGTTCTCCAGCACCGCGATCAGGCAGCGCCCGACCGCCACACCCGATCCATTGAGGGTGTGCACGAATTGAGTTTGCTTCTCGCCCTTGTTCCTGCAACGGGCTTTCATCCGCCGCGCCTGGAAATCTCCGCAATTGGACACGCTGGAGATCTCGCGGTAGGCGTTCTGACCCGGCAGCCACACCTCGACGTCATAGGTCTTGCGCGAGGAGAAGCCCATGTCGCCGGTGCACAGCACGATGGTGCGGTAGGGCAGGCCCAGCCGCTCCAGGATCGTCTCGGCGCAGCGGGTCATGCGCTGGTGCTCCGCCTCCGACTGTTCCGGCGCGGTGATGGACACCATCTCCACCTTCCAGAACTGGTGCTGGCGGATCATGCCGCGGGTGTCGCGCCCGGCCGACCCGGCTTCCGCCCGGAAGCACGGGGTCAGCGCGGTGTAGCGCAGCGGCAATTCCTCCTGCGCCACGATCTGGTCGTTGACCAGATTGGTCAGCGGCACCTCGCTGGTCGGAATCAGGTAATGGCCGCTCATGGGGATCTTGAAAAGATCCTCCTCGAACTTCGGCAGCTGGCCGGTGCCGAACAGGGCGTTGTCGCGCACCATCAGCGGCGGCGCCACTTCGGTGTAGCCATGCTCCGCCGTGTGGATGTCCAGCATGAAGTCGGCGAGAGCGCGCTCCAGCCGGGCGAGCCCGCCCTTCAGCACGGTGAAGCGGGCGCCGGACATGCGGGCAGCCGCCTCGAAGTCCATCAGGCCCAGCGCCTCGCCCAGTTCGTAATGCTGCTTGGGGTTGGCAATCTCGGGCGGGGTGCCCCAGCGGCGGACCTCGACGTTCGCGGTCTCGTCCGGCCCCTCCGGCACGTCGTCGGCCGGGATGTTGGGCAGGCCGGCCAGCAGCGCGTCCAGCTCGGCGCCGAGGGCGCGCTCCTCCTCCTCCAACTGGGGCAGGCGGTCCTTCAGGACCGCCATCTCGTCCAGGATCGGCTGGGCGTCGCGGCCTTCGCGCTTGGCGAGGCCGACCTCCTTCGCCGCCTCGTTGCGGCGGGCCTGCATCTCCTGCATCTGGGTCTGCGCGGCGCGGCGGCGGCCGTCGAGGTCGAGCACGGAGGACGACATCGGCGCCAGTCCGCGGCGGCCAAGGCCACGGTCGAAGGCTTCGGGATTCTCACGGATGGCGCGAAGATCGTGCATGGCTCGAACAATCAACGAATTGTGTGGGGTACTGGTTATAAGGCGCGCCCCGACGAAGATCCAGCACAAGGCCGTGGCTGCACCACTCCTGATAGGGACCTGCACGAACGGCATGGCCGCTGCGCCGCGGCGGCTGTTGGACGGAAGGGCCGCCGCAGGGCAATGTCGCGTGTGCGCCGCAGCAAGCGGCGTAAGACAGACCATGGAGCCCCGCGCGTGCGCGACGAGATCGAGACCGGTGCCGAGACCGCCTATCTGCAGGCCGGCACCCCCGCCTATCGCCGCGCCAGCCGCATCCTGTTCGTCGCCGGCTTCTCCACCTTCGCCACCCTCTATTGCGTCCAGCCGCTGCTGCCCGACTTCGTGCGAGAGTTCGGGGTGACGCCGGCCGAATCCAGCCTGTCGCTGTCGCTGACCACCGGCGTGCTGGCGGGCGCGCTGCTGGTGGCCGGCGCCATTTCCGACGGGATCGGGCGCAAGCCGGTGATGGTGGCGGCGCTCCTCGCCGCCGGACTGCTGGGCATCGTCGGCGCGCTGATGCCGGACTGGCACGGCTTCCTGGCGGTGCGGGCTCTGGAAGGGCTGGCGCTGAGCGGGTTGCCCGCGGTCGCCATGGCCTATGTCTCCGAAGAGGTCGATCCGAAATCGGCCGGCGTCGCCATGGGGCTCTATATCGGCGGGACCGCCATCGGCGGCATGTCCGGCCGGGTGCTGACCGCCGTGGTCACCGATCTCGGCACCTGGAGGCTGGCGGTCGGGGTGGTGGGCGCGCTGGCGGTGGCCGCCGCGGTCACCGTCTGGTTCGCCCTGCCGCCGTCGCGCCATTTCGTCCGCCGCGCCGCCGGGATGCGGGCGCTGGTGCGCGCCTGGCGCGGGTTGCTGACCGACCCGGCCCTGCTCGGGCTGTTCTCTCTCGGCTTCCTGCTGATGGGCGGATTCGTCACCGTCTTCAACTACATCGGCTTCCGCCTGAGCGAGCCGCCGTTCGATCTGCGGCCCGCCATCGTCGGTGCGGTGTTCCTGGTCTACAGCTTCGGCGTCGTCAGTTCGCCGCTGTTCGGCGGCTGGGCGGGTCGTTTCGGCTCGAACCGCACCCTGGCGACGGCGGTGGCGCTGATGGTGGGCGGGCTCGTTCTGATGGAGTTCGACAGCCTGTTCGCCATCGCTCCCGGAATCGCCCTGTTCACCTTCGCCTTCTTCGGCGCCCATTCCATCGTGTCCGCCTGGATCGGCCGCCGGGCCTCGGTGGCGCGCGGGCAGGCCTCGTCCATCTACCTGTTCTGCTACTATCTGGGCTCCACCCTGGCCGGAACGCTGGGCGGGCTGTTCTGGCATGATTTCGGATGGACGGGCGTGGCGGCCTTCGTCGGGCTGCTGATGATGATCGCGGTCGCCGTGACGGTGGGGCTCCAGCGCAGCCGCTGATCGCGCGACGAACCGTCGCGCTTGCGATTCGGCTTATTGCGCCGCGAACGGCCGCACTTCAGGCTGTGGCCGATGGTACGCCGGGAGGATTGGCATTGAGTCACCTGACCGTTTATCTGGAGAACGACGCCCTCCGGCCGGAACTGAGCACGGCCGACCCCGCTTTGATGGCCGGACATCTGGCCCATACCGGCATCCTGTTCGAACGCTGGACCGCCGGCGCCCCCCTGCCCGCCTCCGCCGACGGCGATGCCGTGCTGGCGGCCTATGCCGCACAGGTGGAGGCGTTGAAGGAGGCGCGCCGCTTCCGCTCCGTCGACGTGGTGCGGGTCACCCCGGCGACGGAGGACGCCGCCGCCCTGCGCGCCAGATTCCTGGACGAGCACACCCACGACGAGGACGAGGCGCGCTTCTTCGTCGAAGGCTCGGGCGCCTTCTACATCCATCTCGACAGCCGGGTTTTCCGCGTGGTGTGCGGGGCGGGCGACCTGCTGAGCATTCCCGCCGGCACGCCGCATTGGTTCGACATGGGCGCGCGGCCCCGCTTCACCGCCATCCGCTTCTTCACGCGGCCCGACGGCTGGATCGCCAGCCCGACCGGTGACACCATCGCCGCCCGCTTTCCGCTGTTCGAACCCGAAACAATGGAAGCAGCCTGACCCCGCCTTAATCGCGCCCTGAAAATTTAACTTGAATCGCCGACGGAATAGCGTAAATCAATCGGCACGACGCACCCGCACGTGCCTATGGCCCTCTGTGGTTATGCTACGACGTACCGCGTCCTTTTTGGCAGAACCGGCCATTCCAGTGGGCCGGTCCCGAGAGGGAGGTCAGTATGTACGCTGCCCACGGTGGGGCTGTGAGACGGTAGCCCTTTAGCCGGTAAACGACGCGCTGTTGCCCGGAGCTTCACAGCCCGGGGCCGCTGCTCGCACCGGCTTTTTCCGTCTCCCCCTTTCCCTTTTCCGATCAATCGCCGATTCCGCCGCACCACCCGTGCCACAGCCTTGCGCTGGCACGGCTCGTGGCGCGGCCGGGATCGACGTCTGCTCACCGGACCGGTTTGCACGCCGCCGTCCGGGGATAGGAGTGCGCCATGGGCTTCCTGCGTTCCCGTTCCGCCGTCACCCCGCTGCGCCGCGTCGGCCTGAACGACAGCAGCGCCGTTTCGCTGTCCAGCGGCCGCCGTTCGACGGTGGCGCAGGCCGTCGCCCTGCACCGCCCGGAAGAGCCGATGCACTGCATCCGCCCCGGCGTGCTGGCCGACACCGCCGGCAGCTTCCTGGCCGCCTTCGCCGAGGCGACGGATGCCGCCGCGCGCGGCGGCGACGTGCTCTATGCCGTGAAGTGCAACCCGGAGCCCGCGGTGCTGCGTGCCCTGTGGGCCGGCGGCGTGCGCCATTTCGACGTCGCCTCCCCCGGCGAAATCCGGCTGATCCGCCAGATGTTCCCGGACGCCGTCCTGCATTACATGCACCCGGTCAAGGGCCGTCAGGCGATCCGCAACGCCTATCACCAGTATGGCGTCCGCGACTTCGTGCTCGACAGCCGCGAGGAGCTGGACAAGATCCTGGAGGAGACGGATGACGCCGCCGACCTCGGCCTCGTCGTGCGCCTGGCGCTGCCGAAGGGCAATGCCGTCTACGACCTGTCCGGCAAGTTCGGCGCCGCCATGGCCGATGCGGTGGAGCTGCTGCGCGCCGCCCGCGCCGTGGCGCCCAAGGTCGGGCTGTCCTTCCATGTCGGTTCGCAGATGCTCGATCCGTCGGCCTACGAGCGCGCCATCGCGCTCGCCGGCCGCGTGATCGCCGACAGCGGCGTTTCCATCGACGTGCTGGACGTCGGCGGCGGTTTCCCGGTGTCCTATCCGGGCGTCACCCCGCCGCCGCTCAGCGACTTCATGGCCGCCATCGCCCGCGGCGTCGCCGCCCTCGACCTGCCGGCGCATTGCCGCCTGTGGTGCGAGCCGGGCCGCGCCCTGGTCGCCCCCGGCGTCTCGCTGGTGGTTCAGGTGGTGAAGCGGCGCGGCGACGAGCTGTTCATCAACGACGGCGTCTATGGCGCCCTGTCGGACGCCGGCGTGCCGGGCTTCCGCTTCCCGGCGCGGCTGATCCGCCCGTTCGAGGCGATGACCGACGCCGAGGACACGGCCTTCAGCTTCTACGGCCCGACCTGCGACAGCGCCGACAGGATGAACGGTCCCTTCCACCTGCCGGCCGACGTCAAGGCCGGCGACTGGATCGAGCTGGGTCAGCTCGGCGCCTACGGCTCCTGCCTGCGCACGGCCTTCAACGGTTTCGACCAGGCGCGCGTCGTCGAAGTGTCTGACGCTCCGCTGCTTGCCACTCCCGGCTATCAATTGCGCTCCTGCGCAGCCTGATCGCGCCGCCGGAATCTGTGGATAAAGCGTAAAGACACCCGTAACATTCACCGGTCCGGCGCGTTCCGTTGCCACTTCTCCGAAGTGGGCGGAAGCGCCGGCTCATGTCGTTGGCCTACATTACCTCGGGGAGACAAAAAATCATGGCCCTGGACACGAAGCTCTGCACGTTCACAGGCCGGATGGTCATCGTTGGATTCGGTTCGATTGGCCAGGGTGTCTTGCCTCTGCTGTTGCGTCACATCGACGGACTTACCGCCGACCGGATCACCATCGTCACCGCCGAGGAGCGCGGGCGCGAGGAGGCGGAGCTTTACGGCGTCGCCTTCCACAACAACCCGCTCGACAACGACAACTTCTTCCAGATTCTGAAGCCGCTGATCGACAAGGGCGATTTCCTGGTCAACCTGTCGGTCGACGTCTCGTCGGTTGCGCTGATCGAGTTCTGCCAGCGGGTCGGCGCCTTCTACACCGACACCTGCACCGAACCGTGGGCGGGCGGCTACACCGATTCCAGCCTGTCGCCGTCGCTGCGCTCCAACTACGCGCTGCGCGAAACCGCGCTGGCGCTGCGCGACCGCTTCCAGACCGGCCCGACCGCGCTGATCACCCACGGGGCGAATCCGGGTCTGGTGTCGCATTTCGTCAAGCAGGCGCTGCTGAACATCGCCGCCGACACCGGTATCGAAACCGACGTTCCCACCGACCGCGACGGCTGGGGCCGGCTGGCGCAGAAGCTGGGCATCAAGACGATCCATGTGGCGGAGCGCGACACCCAGGTGTCGAACCAGCCCAAGCGGATCGGCGAGTTCGTCAACACCTGGTCGATCGACGGCTTCGTCAGCGAAGGCTGCCAGCCGGCCGAACTCGGCTGGGGCACCCACGAGAAGGAGCTGCCGCCGGATGGCCGCCGGCACGAGTTCGGCTGCGGTTCCGCCATCTACCTGATGCGGCCGGGCGCCTCCACCCGCGTGCGCACCTGGACCCCGCTGGAGGGGCCGTTCCACGGCTTCCTCATCACCCACAGCGAATCGATCTCGATCGCCGACTATTTCACGGTGCGCGAGGGCGACGAGGTCGTCTACCGGCCGACCTGCCACTATGCCTATCATCCCTGCGACGACGCGGTGATGTCGCTGCACGAGCTGGCCGGCAAGAACTTCAACATGCAGGCCGAACAGCGCCTGATGATGCACGAGATCACCAGCGGCATCGACGAGCTGGGCGTGCTGCTGATGGGCAATCCCAAGGGCGCCTACTGGTACGGCTCGCGGCTCGACATCGACACGGCGCGGTCGCTGGCCCCCTACAACAACGCCACCTCGATGCAGGTGACCTCCACCGTTCTGGGCGGGATCGTCTGGACGCTGGAGAACCCGAATCGGGGCTTGGTGGAACCGGACGAGGTCGACTTCCGCCGGGTGCTGGAGATCGCCTCGCCCTATCTGGGCGAGGTGGTCGGAGCCTATGGCGACTGGACTCCTCTGCAGGACCGCAACACCCTGTTCCCGGAGGATATCGACGAGAACGATCCCTGGCAGTTCAAGAACTTCCGGGTCATTTGATGCAGGTTGCATGAAGTTCCGCGGCTCCTGCCGCCGCTCCGGCGGCGGGGGCTGCGGCGTTGCTGCCACAGGGCGGACGGCGACACGGTGACATTGCCCGCGGCAGGGTCTTGAAACCGTTGACTTGGGCTTTCGCTTCCCCCAATCGTTCCGCCATGCCCAAGCACGTCTCCCGGCGCGCCCGCGCCAAAGTTCCGACCGCCGCCAATCCCATCCTGCGCTCCGGCATCGTCGGGCTGATGGTGGCGTGCGGGGTCGCCGTCGTGGATCTGGCCCTCACCGACACGGCGAGCGCCCAGTCGCCGTCCACCCCGCTTCCCGGAACGAAGCCGGCGACACCCCAGGCCGCTGCCCAGGCTACCGCCCAGACGGCCCCCCAGCCCGCCACCGGGCAGGGAACCGCGGATGGAAATGCGGGCGGAAGCACCAATGGCGCGGCGCAGAATCAGGAACCGGTGCTGCTCACCGCCGATCAGGTCACCTTCGACGAGGAGAACAGCCTCGTCACCGCCAGCGGCAATGTCGAGCTGGCGCAGGGCAAGCGCAGCGTCCGCGCCGACAAGATCTCCTACAACCAGAAGACCAAGGTCGTCACCGCCACCGGCAATATCCGTCTGGTGGAGCCGTCGGGCGACATCGTCTTCGCCGACTATGCCGAACTGACCGACGATCTGAAGGACGTGTTCATCGAGAACATCCGCGTCCTTATGACCGACAACGGCCGCATGGCCGGCACCGAGGGCGAACGGCGCGAGGGCCGGCTGACGCGCGTCAACCGCGGCGTCTACAGCCCCTGCGACCTCTGCAAGGAGGATCCGTCCCGGCCGCCGCTGTGGCAGATCCGTGCCGTGCGCATCGTGCACGACAACGAGGAGCACGAGGTCCGCTATCGCGACGCGACGATGGAGATCTTCGGGATTCCCGTCGCCTACACGCCCTACCTGTCGCATCCCGACCCCTCGGTCGACCGCAAGAGCGGCTTCCTGACGTCGTCCTTCGGCAACAGCTCCAACCTGGGCGCTTTCGTCAAGACCCATTACTACTGGGACATCGGGCCGGACCAGGACGCCACCTTCGACCTGAACTACTACACGCAGCAGGGTCCGCTGCTGGGCGGCCAATACCGGAAGCGCTTCGAAAACGGCCGGCTGGAGCTGGAGGGCGCCATCACCCGCGGCGACGGCGGCAACAGCACCACGGCGCCGAAGGAAAAGCGCAACCGCGGCTATATCGCCGCGCGCGGCCTGTTCGACATCAACGATATCTGGCGCGCCGGCTTCGACGTCAAGCGCGCGAGCGACCCGACCTTCCTGCGGCGCTATTACGATTTCCGCGAGGATTATCTGACCAGCAAGGCCTTCGTGGAGGGCTTCCGCGGCCGGAACTATGCGGCGGTCACCGGCTACAGCTTCCAGGACATGCGCTACGGGAACCCCATCCCCGAGCCGGTCGTCCTGCCTTATGCGCAGTACAACGCGCTGGGCGAGCCGGGAAGCCTGTTCGGCGGCCGCTGGTCGCTGGACACCAGCCTGCTGAATGTTGCGCGCCTCCAGGGTGCCGGCCCCGATACCCAGCGCTTCGTCGTGCAGCCGGGTTGGGAGCGCAACATCGTTTCCAATGCCGGCTTCGTCACCACCCTGTCGGGCAGCGTCCTGGTCGCCGGCTACGCGGCGCAGCAGTTCAACAACAACGACCCGACGGTCCGCGGGGACGACAACGTCAGCCGTTTCCGCTTCTTCCCGCAGGCGCAGGCGACCGTCCGTTATCCACTCGTCCGCTATGGCGAAAGCTCCTCCCAGCTGATCGAGCCGATCGGGCAGCTGACCGTCGCGCCGAAACTGCCGAACGGCCGGCTGTTCCCGAACGAGGACAGCCTGGACATCGAGTTCGACGATGTGAACCTGCTTCAGCCCAACCGCTTCACCGGCATCGACCGGCTGGACGACGGCATGCGCATCACCTACGGCCTGCGCACCGCGATCTACGGCAACACCCAGGGGTCGGCCAGCCTGTTCCTGGGCCAGAGCCGCCGCCTGACCGAGACCGGCGCGGGCTTCACCGGCGGCTCGGGCCTGGAGGACAGCGTGTCCGACTATGTCGGCCGCCTGGACCTGCAGCCGGCGGACTGGCTGGACGTGAATTACAGCTTCCGCATCGACCATGAATCGCTCCGGCCGCGCCGCCATTCGCTGAACGCCTCGGCCGGCGTGCCTCTGCTGCGGCTGTCCACCTCCTACACCTATGTCGACCAGACCACGTCGCGCAGCGCGGTGAACCGCAATCGGGTGGAGCAGGCGTCGTTCGGCGTGTCGTCGCAGTTCACCGACCATTGGAACCTCGGCGTCAGCCACACCCAGGCGATGGAACCGCAGCCCGGTCCGCGCTCCAGCCTGGCGGTCCTGTCCTATGCCGACGAATGCCTGATCTTCCAAACCATCGCGCGGCGCGACTACACGGTCAGCACCACCGGCGAGCAGGACGGCAACACCATCTTCTTCCGTCTGGTCTTCAAGAATGTCGGCGAGTTCAAGAGCCCGGGCCTGAACGCCAGCTTCCTGGGCGGCAGTTCGGCCAACCAGTAAATTCAACGGGCCACAGCCGGAAGCCACAAGTCATCACGGCAGATCGGACGGCCAAGGGGTTGCATCCCTTGGCCGTTGCCGTTAGCCATAGCGCCCGACGTAGACAGCCCGCCGTGACCGATATCATGACCCTGGGACGTTACGACTACGAACGACGGTACCGCCGGCGCATGCGGGCCGGCGTGATCAAATTCCTGCTGCTTGCCGCACTGGTTCTCGGTGTCGGGCTCTTCTCCTACCAGATGGGAATCGAGCAGCTGAAGGGCCGCGACGTGACCCTGAGGGAGGAGATCGCCACCCTGTCCCGCCAGAAGGCGGAACTGGAGCTGCTGGCCACGCAGATGCAGAACGCCGCCCGCACCGCGGAGGCGCGTGCCGCCGAGCTGGAAGACCGCCTCCAGCGGGAGGTGCCGACCGGCGACCTCGCCAAGCTGACACAGCTGGTGTCGGAACGGCTGAAGAGCGGGCTGGACGCCAACCGCCTGTCCTTCGTCATCTCCCAGGCGCAGGTTCAGCGCAGCTGCCAGCCGGCCGAAACCAAGCGCTTCACGCTCAGCACTCCGCTGCTGAAGGGTGGGACGCGCGGCGTGACCTTCGGCAACGGCGCCGTGAGCGTCACCGGCGAAGGCCAGTCCGCCCAAAACGCGCAGGGCAACGCCGAAAGCTGGTTCGATCCCGGACAGCCGGTGACCATCCGCATCACCGGCATCGGCGGCAAGACCGCGACGGTCAGCGGCGTGCTGCCGCTGCACCAGTCGCTTGTGGTCGACAACACCGAATACCGCTTCACCATCGCCCCCGCCCAGCGCTCCTTCGTGGAGGTCACGGCGGACCGCTGCGCCTATCCCTGATACCGCCGCGACGGCGGCGGAGGCGGCGGCGGCGGCGCGCATCTTGGCGCGATAAAGCCTGCGTGGCGTTTGAACGCAATACGGCAGGTCAATTCATTGGCCTGCCGGTATGAGGCGGAACCGTGAACCCGCGCGGCGGTCCGCCCGCCGCATGGATCTCCCACATGGCGAGGTAGGCGGCCTCGATGGAGCGGGCGAAACGGTCGGTGTCGAACAGCGGCGCGGACGCACGCGCGTCCTCCAGCCGCCGTTTCAGCGCGGCCAGTTCCGCCGGCGTTTCGGCCAGACGCCGCGCCGTCGCCTCATAGGCATCCCAATCCGGCACCGCCAGTTCCGGCAGCCCGACGGCCCGCAGCAGGCTGGCGGCGACCCGCCCGGCGAAGGATCGGCCCGGCACCGTCAGCACCGGCAACCCGGCCCACAGCGCGTCGCTCGCGGTCGTGTGGGCGCCGACCGGGCTCGAATCGAGGAAAAGATCGGCCAGCCGGTGCCGCGCCAGATGGGCGGGGCCGGGCAGCCGGGGGGCGAAGACCAGCCGCTCCGCCGCGGTCCCACGCTCGACGGCGGCGCGGCGCAGGTTGACGGCGGCCTCCGCCGGTCCCTCAAGCAGCCAGAGCACCGATCCCGGCACCCGCCGCAGAATGCGGCACCAGCGGCCGAACAGCTCCGGGCCGATCTTGTAGGGCGCGTTGAAGGCGCAGAACACCACGCACTCCCCCGGCAGGCCGCAATCGGCACGGCTGGGCAGCGGCCCGATCGCGCGCTTGCGGTCGTTGGGCTGGTAGCTGTCGGGCAGATGGACGATGCGCTCGCTGTAGAAGCGCTGATGGTCGTCCGGCGCCACCGCAGGATCGGCGATGACGTAGTCGATGGCTGGACTGCCCGTCGTTCCCGGATAGCCCAGCCATTGCGCCTGAACCGGCGCCGGCCGGCGGGCGGCGATGCCGGGCCGGGCGCCCTGGGTATGCCCCTTCAAATCCACCAGTATGTCGATTTCCGCCCGGTGGATCGCCTGCGCCGCCGCATCGTCGGTCATGGCCGACAGATCGAGGAAGCGGTCGAACCCCGTGGTCAGCCGCCGGCGCAACGGCCCGCCATCGTCTGGACCATAGGAGCAGCCGACGATCTCGAAACGCCCGCGGTCGTGCCGCTCGATCAGTTCGGCGATCAGCAGCGCGGTGGCGTGCTCGTGGAAGTCGGCGGAAAGGTAGCCGATGCGCAGCTTTGCGCCGCGGATGGTGCGAGCCGGGAAGGCCGGTGCGACGCCGCGGGTCTTCCAGGCGGCATAGCGTTCGGCGCAGGCCCGCTCCAGCTCCGGCCCCGCCCCTTCGCCGAGGAAGATCCAGGGATGGACCTGCCGGGTCCGCCCCTCCCGCACCAGCCCGGCAAGCCGGGCTGACAGCGCCTCCAGCCCATCCCAGCGGCAGAGATGCCGGCGCTGCTGCACCAGCTGCGCCAGCACCCCGCCGGGATCCGGCAGGCCGATGCGCAGGGCGCGCTCGAATCCCGTCAGGCTGGCGGCATCGTCCTTCGCTCCGCCGCGCTGCCCCCGCTCCTTCAAGGTCAGGGCGAGGTTCGCCTGCCCCTCCGCCAGATCGGGCCTGAGGCACAGGCAGGCCCGGAACCCGGCGACGGCGCGGTCCAGGTCGCCGCGGTCGCGGTGCAGAGCCGCCAGGGCAAGCCGCGCCGGCGCCAGCATCGGGTCGAGCGACAGCGCCCGGCGCAGCGCCGCCTCCGCCTCCTCCAACCGGCCGAGTTCACGCAGCAGGACGCCCTGGTTGCAGGGCGCCGGTGCGAAGCGCGGCATCAGCCGTGCGGCCTCGCCATAGGCCGACGCGGCCTCCGCCGGGCGGTCAAGCGCCTGCAGGGTGACGCCCCAGTTGAAATGGTTGCCGCCGAAATCCGGCAGCCAGGCGAGCGCCTTGCGGTGATGGACCTCGGCCTCCGCCAGCCGGCCCTGACGGCGCAGCGCCTCGCCGAAGTTGGAGCGGGCGACCGCCTCCTCCGGCGTGCCGCCCTGCCCTGCCGCATCGAGCGCGGCGAACAACGCCGCCAGCAGCGCGCCGTCGCCGGGCTTGCCGGCCAGACGGCGGCGCAGGTCGGCGACGGTGGCCGCGTCGGTCACTTCCGCTGCCACTGGCCGGCGGCGTTCATCACGAATTGGCCGGCGGGGGTGCGCTCGATCAGCTGCTGGCCGGCGACCGCCTGAACCTTGTCGAGCGCCGTGCCGTTGCCCTTGGCGATCTCGCGGTAACGGGCGAGCCGCTGGGCGTTCACCTGCTCCGCCAGCGCCTGGGCCGATGCGGGGGCGCCGGGGACGGCGCCGACCAGCCCGTCCGGACGCTCGCCGATCTGGCCGGCGGCCTTGGCGGCGGCCAGCGCATCCTGCGCGAAGGCAAGCTGCGGCAGGGCAAAGGCCAGCAGCCCCGCGGCCATGGCGGACAGGGCCAGCCGGTTGAAGCGGCGGCGGGCGATGGGTTGGGTCGTCATCACTTCTTCCCCTTGGCGGGAGAGGGCACGGAGTCCGTCGGCAAGCCGAACAGGGCGGGGTCGTTGCGGATGGCGTCGTCGACGTCGCGTTCCAGCTTGACCCGCACCTCCTGCTCGATGCGGACATTCAGGTTGATCTCGATGGGCTTTTCGGGCGCTTCGATCTTGACCGTGGGGGTGCAGGCTGCCGCCGCGATTGGCAACAGCAGGGCGGCCATCAGGCGGGCGGATGCGAATTTGGTTATCATGGTGGCGATCAGGGGTCCTTCTGGTCGAAGCCGGTCATGCGGTCCCGCAGCGTGTCGGGGATCCGGTAGACGTCGAGGTTCTGGCGCAGAATCCGGTCGAGCGCGCCGGACAGCTTAAGGTTAAGCGCAACCGGATGGCCATCGTAGAATGACGGGTTGGCGCCGCGCAGCGACAAACCGGCGCTGAGTTCGCCGCCGGCCTGCCCGTCGATGGTGATCCGCAGGCTGTCGTACCGAAAATCGGTCAGCGCCCCCATCAGCATGGCGGTGGGGCTTCCCTCCTCACCCTTCAGCGCGGCGGGCGGGTTGGCGGGATCGTAGCGCAGGGTACCGGGGGCGGCGGATTCCAGCACGCCGCCGTTCAGCGTCACCATGTCGTCGGCGAAAACCACCGGCAGGGTGCCGGCCAGCTTGCCGCTCGCCTCCAACCCATCGACGGCGATCAACTCCAGTAGCTTGGCCGCGTCGATTCCGTCGGCATGCAGGGTGACGCTTCCCTTGGGCGCGGCGGGCGCCAGCTTGAACGGATCGGCGCGCAGCGTGCCGCCGGCCCAGCGCCATTCCGCGCGGCCCACGTCCAGCCGCCCGTCGCGCCCATAGCCGAACAGCAGTGTGCCGTCGGTCAACGGAATGCCGACATCGAGCAGGCCGACGGACAGCTTCTGCCCGGCCGGGATCACCGGCGGAGACAGGCTCGACAGGGTGACCGTACCGGCCACGCCGGCGACCGTCACCGGCCCGGCGACGCCGGCCACCCCCTTCACCGTCGCCTGCCCCGTCGTGGTCATGCCCTTGGCGTCCCAGGCGACCGTCGCCTTTCCCGACAGGGTGCCGGAGGCCTTCTCGAGAAAAGTCGCCGCCAGCGGTGAAACGGCGGCCAGTCCCGGCCCGTCCGGGGCAAGCGCGACCGGCTTCGCCACCACCTCCACCCGGCCGGCGCCGGCGGTCTGGTCATGGCTGCCGGCCAGCGTGACGGACAGCAGGCCCTTCGCATCCTTCGCCGTGCCGTCGATGGCCCAAGGCCCCTCCCCCTCCTGGACGGCGCGGAGGATGACGGCGAGCGGCACGACCGGAGCCGGCCTGGCGGTGTTGGTCAGCGTGGCGACGGTGGCGTCGGCGTGACGCCCGTTCCCGTCCTGCCCCAGCCGCAGCACCAGCCGGTCGGCACGCAGGCCGCCGGCCGGCACGTCGAGCCGCGGAACCCTCACCTCCGCGGCGATGGTCATCGCCGACGGCGACCAGCGCAGCAGAGGTCCATCCGGCACGGCGCAGACCGTCGCCTCCTGCGGGAAGACCAGCGTCTGGCCGTTGATCGTCAGCTTATCCACAAGGGCGGGCAGGCAGCCGTCGGGGGTGACGGTCAGCGTCCCGCCATCCATCCCCACCCGCAGCGCGCCGGACAGCGCGACGCGGCCGGACAGCGGCAGGTCCAGCGTCTGGGCCGCGGCCTCCAGCGGCCCGCTGCCCGCGGTGAACTCCAGCCGCAGCCCGTCCCAGCCATCGGCGATCCGCAATCCGGTGACGGCAACCTCGGCTCCGGCGAACCCTGACTCGTGCAGCAATTCGGTCGCGATGCCGCCGATCAGGGCGGGACCGGCCAGAATGGCACCGCCAAGGCCGACGACGCCCAGCGTCACCGCAACCGCCGCCGTTCCCGCTATCGCCCGTCCCAGCCTCACCCGCCGTCCCCTCCCCGCTCCTGCGATCCGAATGGCTTGCCACGTCCTTGCCGCGATGAACACCCGGACAAGCGTCCGTCATCCGTGACTTTTTGGCGGATCGCCGCCGCCCGCCAGCGCGGCTTTGCATTCCGCCGCTTTTCCCCTATGGTCCGTGACGCGAATTTAGGCTCATCGGAGTATTTCGCATGAAGCGGTGGACCCGCGCGTTGCTGGCGGCGCTGTTCGCCACAATCTTCACTGTCTCGTTCTTTACAGTCTCGCAAGGGGAGGCGAAGGCCTTGGATCCGGAAAACACCATCTACCTCGACCTCAAGGACGGTCGCGTGGTGATCGAACTGCGGCCCGACCTGGCGCCGAACCACGTCGCCCGCATCAAGGAACTGACCCGCCAGGGCTTCTACGACGGCGTCGTCTTCCACCGCGTCATCGACGGCTTCATGGCCCAGACCGGCGACCCGACCGGCACCGGCATGGGCGGCTCCGGCAAGAAGCTGAAGGCCGAGTTCTCCACCGCCCCGCACATCCGCGGAACCCTGTCGATGGCCCGCGCGCAGGACCCGGACAGCGCCGACAGCCAGTTCTTCATCTGCTTCGCGCCGTCCAGCTTCCTTGATCGCCAGTACACGGTCTGGGGCCGCGTGGTCGAGGGCATGGAATTCGTGGACATGATCAAGAAGGGCAACCAGTCCCGCAACGGTCAGGTCACCGACCCGGACAAGATCATCAAGATGCAGGTCGCTGCCGACGTCAAGTAACGGCATAGCTCCGGCTGGCTGGAAACGGGGGATCGGTGCGCCGGTCCCCTTTTTCATGCCCGATTCACGCCGCTGCCAGCCACATCACCGTCAGCCGCCGACCAACGCCGTGGTCATCGCGCGCAGCAGATCCTTCATCGACTGCGGCCGGTCCTGCCAGCGCATCGCCAGCCCGGACATCAGCACCTTCTCGAATCCCGGCGGCAGCGCCGCCCCCAGTTCCGACAGCCTCGGCACCTTGTCGTTCATGAAGCGGGCGGTGGCGTCCGGCGGGGTGCGGCCGGTCAGCGCCAGATAGATCGTGGCGCACAGCGCATACACGTCCGACCAGGGCCCCTGGCGCCCCTCGTTCGAATACTGCTCCGGCGGAGCATAGCCTGGCTTCAGGATGACGGTCAGCCCGGCGCCCGGCCGGGCCGTCTGCCGCGCGGCGCCGAAGTCCAGCAGCTTGCGGTCGCCGCCGTTGGTCAGGAAGATGTTGTCCGGACTGACGTCGCGATGGATCAGCCCCTGGTCGTGGATGGCCTGCAGCGCCTTGGCGATGGGCGTCACCACCGACAGCGTCCGCCTGACGTCGATCCGACCGCCGCAATCGGCCAGATACTTCTTCATGGTCCGGCCTTCCAGCAGCTCCATCACCAGATAGGCGGTGCCGTTCGCCTCGAAGAAATCCTGGACGCCGACGATCTCGCGCACCTCGCGCAGGCGGGCCAGCGTCCGCGCCTCCTCCAGGAATTTGGTGAGGCCTTCGGCGAAGGTTTCGGCATGCTCGTCGGAGAAGGGAGAGACGGCGGCGCCGTTGGGAAGCCGCGCGATCAGGTTGGCCGGATAATATTCCTTGATCGCCACCTTCACCCGCAGCCGGTCGTCCCAGCCCAGATAGGTGGCGCCGAACCCGCCCTGCCCCAGCACCCGGCCTGCGCGGTAACGGCCATGCAGAAGCGTGCCGGGCGCCAGATGCACCCCCGGCCGGTTGTCCGACTTCGCCGGAAAGCCGCAGCCGGCGCAGGGACCGGGCCTCATCCGGGCGGTATGGCAGTTCGGGCACAGCTCTTCCGAAGCCGTCCGGGCGGCCGCGGCAGGCAGCGTGCCGGCCGGAACGGCATCCACCGTTGCCAGCGCTGCGGCGGGCATGGCGGCGATGGCCGCGGCGGCCGGATCGCAGACGGTATCGACGCTGCGCGGACCCGGCTGACGCGCCGCCGGCACCGGCATTGCCATTGGCATCGCCACAGGCATCTCCCTTGGCATCGCCACCGGGGGCGGAGCGGGCACGGTGGCAATCTGGCGCAGACGGTCGAGCAGATGCAGCAGCCGGCGCACCTCGGCCTGGGCGACGTCGCTGTCGGGCTGGGCGATCTCGGCCTGGAACTGCGGCTGGCGGACGACCTCCAGGATCTGCTGCCGCATCAGCGGCAGGGCGCCGTCCTCGCGCACCAGGCCGGAACAGGCGACCTCCGCCAGCCGGATGATGCGGCGGCGCAGAACCGGCTCCACCTGCTTCAGCCGGGCGGTAAGCTGGCCGCTCTTCACATACTCGTCGACGGAGCGTTCGGCACGGGCGGCGATCCGCTCGCAGTCGTCGGCCGGCAGCGGGGCGGAGCGGATGGCCGCCAGCGCGCGGGCGAAGTCGCGCTCCAGCAGCGCCGTGTCCGGCGTCTGCACCAGCATGTTCTCGATCAGCATCTCGTTGCCGACCGCGGCGTCCAGCGAGGCGAGGATCTCGTCCGCATGGCGTTCTCCGGCTGGGGCGGCGGCGACGCGGGTGAGATAGTGGATACGGCAGATCAGATCCGGCTGCCCTTCGCTGAGGCCGATGATGGAGCGGCGATAGGCGCTGGCCCCGCCCTGCTCCAGCCGGCGCGAATAGCGCACGGTCAGCGCATCCGCCATCGCGGCCCCGCCGACCAGCCCGTCGCGGGTCAGCAGATGCCCGGCCAACGTCTTCAGCAGTTCCGCCTCCTGATCGAAGGCGCCGCGACCCAAGGGCTGGGGCGCCTTCAGCCGCCGGCGGATGCGGTCCAGAACGGCGGCCTTCGCCATGGGCAGCTTGCCCTGCCGGAACAGGGCGTTCAGCACGCCGATGCGAGTCGGCCCCATGGCCTCCATGCCGATCCGGCCGAACAGCATGTCGCATTGGGTGGACAGCAGGGTTCCGGGCAGCAGGTTGGCGCCGAACAACTCCGCCTCCGCGGCGGCGGAGGCCAGGACATCGCCGATCACCCCGTCCACCACGGCGGCCAGCCCTTCGTCCCGGTCCCACTGGTGCAGTTCCAGCAGCCGGTCCAGCTTGCCGCCCCAGTTCCTGATCTCCACCAGTTCCAGGGCGACCGCCACCCGCAGATCGTAGCCGGCGTCGCCGGTCGGCGTGGCGGTTCCCTGCGACAGCAGCCAGTCCACCGGCCCGCGCCCGCGCGGCATGGCGGCAAAGGCGGCCTGGGCGGCGCGCGCCCTGGTCCAGCTCTCATCCACGGCGCTGCGGATGGCCTGACGGCGCTTCATCTGCTCCTGCCCCGGCGCGCGGGCCTGCACGGCGGCGACCTTGCCGATCGCGGCCTCGACCAGCGTTCCCTGTTCCAGGCAGGCTTTCAGCGGCTTGGCGAGATGGATCAGTTCGGTAGGGGTCAGGCACAGCGGGTCCAGATATGGGCGCAGCACGATGCCGATCACCGTCCGCGCCGGCAGCGCGTGGTAATCCGCCAGGACGCCGCACAGCTCCGCCTCGTCGAGCGATCCCATGGCGGCCTGCGGCGAGGGCATCGCGCGGCTGAGCGGTGAACTGGACACTCCCGACCTTTCCTGCCGATGACCTGCCAATGACGTGCCGGATACGCCCGCCGGATGCCATGGGACGATCTGCAACAACGGGGCGCCGCCCGCGTTGACATCCGTGGCTGCATGCACCCCGGCCTGCGCCACATCGTCACCGGTGGACGGTAAAGGAGGGGTGTACGATGCCCACATTTTTCGTCAAACATTCGAAAACTGTGTCAGCGTTGCGCCATTTGCGGTAGCCGTTCCTTGCGGTCTTCCCATGTGCGATAAAGCCGGAACGCTGACCTTGGGAGAAGCGCATGAGTCGGACCGGCACCATCATCGCGTTGCGGCACGGGGCCATGACGCTCACCGCGGCTCCGCACATCGGCGGTTCGCTGGCGAGTTGGAGCCTGTCGACCCCCGGCGGTCCGGTCGATCTGTTCCGCCGCGCCTCCGACCATGCACTTGCCGGCGACTTCGCCCCGGACATGGCCTGCTTCCCGCTGGTTCCCTTTTCCAACCGCATCGGCGGCGCCCGTTTCGTCTTCCAGGGGCGGGAGGTGGTGCTCGCCACCGATCCCGGATCGCCGCACCGCATCCACGGCCATGGCTGGTCCAACCCCTGGACCATCGAGGCCGCAGCCGACGATGCGCTCCGCATGGGTTTCGCCCACCGCGCCGACGACTGGCCCTGGAGCTACCGGGCGGCCCAGACCGTGGCGCTCGACGGTGAAGGGCTGACCGTCACCCTCGACCTGATCAACGAGTCCGACAGCGACATGCCGGCCGGGCTGGGGCTGCATCCCTATTTCGTCAGGTCGCCGGGCAGCATCGTCACCGCCGACCTGCGCGGCGTCTGGGACAATGACGACACCATCCTGCCGTCCCGCCGCCGCCCCCTGCCCGCCGCCTGGGATTTCCGCCACGGCGTGGTGATGGACCATGCGGCGCTGGACAACGGCTTCACCGGATGGTCCGGTACGGCGACGCTCGACCGCCCGCGGGACCGGCTGCGCCTGACCATGATCGCCGACGGGCCGGTCGGCCATCTGATCGTCTACGCCCCGCCCGGCGAGCCCTATCTGTGCCTGGAGCCGGCCACCCACATGACCGACGCGCTGAACCGCCCGCAGGAACCGGATGCCGGCGTCATCGCCCTGCCGGCGGGGGAGCGGCTGTCGATGACCGTCCGCTTCCTCGTATCACGAATCTAGAGAACCGCCCTTTGCACCGAGTTCGCGGGCCAGGCCAATGAAGGCCTTGAAGGCGGCGGAGGGATTGCGCCGTCCGGAATAGTAGAGGCAGAGCCCGGAACGCGGCGGCGTCCAGTCATCGAGCACGCGAACGAGATGTCCCGCCGCCAAATCGGCTATCACGTCCTGTTCCATGAAGAAGCCGAGACCAATGCCTTCCAGGGCGGCGATCCGTGCCAGACTGGCCTCGTCCAGGGTGACCGGTCCATCAACATCGATCTGTGCCGGTTGCCCGTCTTTCTCGAATTGCCACCGGAAAAGGGCTCCATTCGGCAGGCGGACACGAATGCATGGGTGATCAAGGAGGTCGGGCGGTACGCGCGGCCTGCCGTGCTTCCTGAAATATGCCGGCGATCCGACAACGGCATATCGCTGCGGACGCCCCAATGAAATCGCGATCATATCGCTGGGGACGAGGTCGGTCACCCGGACACCGAAGTCGAATCCGTCGGCGACGATATCCACCAGTCGCCCCTCGGTAACAAGGTCGACATGCACTTGCGGATGGCGGCGGAGAAACTCCAGCACCAGCGGCGAGAGGATTTCGCGCGCCGCTGTGGCGAAGGCGTTGATGCGCAACGTGCCTGACGGAATCGTCTGCTGCGACCGCACGGCTTCCAAGGCACCGTGAACATCCTGCAACGCCGGCCCAACCTGCTCGACGAACACCCGCCCCGCATCGGTGAGCGAGACACTCCGCGTCGTCCGGTTGAACAGACGGACGCCGAGG
This sequence comes from Azospirillum ramasamyi, assembly GCF_003233655.1. Lineage (NCBI taxonomy): Bacteria > Pseudomonadati > Pseudomonadota > Alphaproteobacteria > Rhodospirillales > Azospirillaceae > Azospirillum > Azospirillum ramasamyi. The sequence continues at coordinate 936,427 of NZ_CP029829.1, read as the reverse complement.
CCCGCTTCGAGCTTTCCGATGGCGTTGCTGAGCGCGGTCGTCGACATGCCCAGATCGAGCGCCGCGGCGCGGAACGAACCCCGGCGTGCGATGGCGATGACCGCATCCAGATCGTTCAGTTCAGCCCGACGCATTGTCCCGCCAATCAAAACACCTCATCCCGCTTTATCCCGGTTATCGAAATCTGTGTCCACATTTACTTTGATGAAAGCAAAGGACATTTCGATCAGGAGGAATGGCGCAATGATTCTCCCTTCACCGATCCTGGCCTACATCGACGCAGACAAGAGGAACGATGGGGGCGCGCTGATCGATGCCTTCTCGCCCGACGCCGTCGTCAGGGATGACGGCCAATCACATGTCGGTCGGGATGCCATCGGCGCGTGGTGGCGCATGGCCAAGGCCAGATACCGGCACAAGATCGAACCGCTGGAAGTGACTGAAATGGGCGATACCGCCAATCTCCTCGCCAAGGTGACCGGGCAATTCCCGGGCAGCCCCGCCACAATGACCTTTGCGTTTCGGATCGAGGGCAACCGGATCACCGGCCTGGAGATCAACCCATGACCCCGTTCATCAGTCTCGAAGGTAAGCGGACGCTCATCACGTCGGGCACGCGCGGCGCCGGTGCGGCCACCGTCGCGCTGTTCCGCGAACTGGGAGCCCGTGTGCTGACCGCCGCCCGATCCCGTCCCGACACGCAGGACAAGGAGATGTTCGTCTCCGCGGACCTGACGACCGCGGAGGGGTGCGCCACGCTCGCCGCGGCAGTGCGCGAACGCCTTGGTGGAGTCGATATCATCGTGCACATGCTGGGTGGCTCCTCCGCACCAGCGGGTGGATTCGCGTCGCTGAGCGACGCAGTGTGGAACACGGAACTTGATCTCAACCTTATGCCCGCCATCCGGCTGGACCGCGAGCTCGTGCCCGCGATGGTGGCGCAGGGCCGCGGTGTGGTCATCCATGTGACTTCCATACAGCACGAACTGCCGTTGCCGGAGGCCACGACAGCCTATGCCGCCGCGAAGGCCGCGCTCTCGACCTACAGCAAGAGCCTCTCCAAGGAAGTCTCGCCGAAGGGCGTGCGTGTGGTGCGCGTTTCGCCCGGCTGGATCGAAACCGAGGCGGCGGTGCGGCTGGCGGAGCGGCTCGCGAGGGAGGCCGGCACCGATTACGAAGGCGGCAAGCGAATCATCATGGACTCGCTTGGCGGCATCCCCATCGGCAGGCCATCCAAGCCGGAAGATGTCGCCAACCTGGTCGCTTTCCTCGCTTCCGACCGGGCCGGGACCATAACCGGCACCGAATACGTCATCGACGGCGGTACCGTTCCCACGGTGTAGACCTGCCTATGAGCCGGGTTTGTCGGCGCAGGCGATTCCGCTTGCACCCACCACCCGTCCTAGCGGCAGCGGACGAATTCCGCCGCGAAGGTGGCGGGCGCGGCCATGCGCAGGACCAGCCGGTCGAACCGCGCCGAATCGGCGGGCAGCAGACGCAGGGTGGCCAGCGGCGCGGGGGCCGTCTCCGTCGCCCCTTCGGCGGGCGGCAGCGGCTGCACGGGTACCTCCCGCAGCGGGTCGCCCTCGGCCGGCAGGCGGCCGGTCAGCGGGAATTGGGGCACCCGCGCATCCACGGCGGTCAGGGTCCGGTCGGCGCCGATCTCCAGATAGGAGGTGCGGCAATCGTCGATGGCGGTGCGGTGGTTCGGATCGGCCTTGGCCCAGCGCCCGGAGAAAGCCGCCAGCGTCGCCTTGCGGTTGATCGGCGGCACCGCCCTCTGCAGCTCCACGAAGCGCGGCGCGGCTGCTCCGGTGATGGCCAGAGGCAGTTCCGCGACCGGGCGGGACCGTGCCTTGCGTTCCGCCTCCAGCGCCGCGGTACGCTGACGGATGACCCGCAGCAGGCAGCCGGTGCGGGACTTGGTCGCCTTGGCATCGGCAAGATCCTCGGCGGTCACCGGGCAGGCATCGTCGCGCCGCGCCCGCCAGACGATCTGGCCGGCCTCGATCGCCGCCCGCCCGGTGGCGTCGGTGGTTGCGCCCAGCGCGGCCAGCGCCGCCTCCATCGCTGCAACGGCAGCCACCAGTCCGGCATCGCGGCACAGCAGCTGCGCCGACGGCGTCTCCGCCGCAGCGCAGTTCGCCGCCGCCTGCGCCGCTTTTTCTTCCGCTGTCTCCGCCGCCTCCGGGACCGGCGTCTCGGCCAGGGCCGGGGCCGCCGCCAGAACCACGAGCATGGAGCCGGCGGCCAGAAGGCCGCTCACCAGGGACAGCACAGGCATGGCAGAAAACCTTGGAATGGTGGGGCAGGACATCATGACGCGGGAAAGGCTTCCAGCGCCGCCTTGACCTGACGCTGGAAATCCTGGTCGGTGCGATAGCGCGTCACGACCGACTTGTCACGCTCCACGAAAAACAGCATGTCGTTGCGGCTGGGCAGCGCGCGCGGGTTCGGCTTCTCCAACAGCTCGCCGTTCCAATCGATCCGCGCCATGAAATAGACCGCACGGGCGAACAGCATGAAAAGCTTGTTGTCCGGGGCAAGCCTCTCCCGCCTCAGCAACGCGAAGTAATAATAATTCCGGCCATGGAAATAGTTCGTATAGATCGCCTGAAGCGCCGCGAATTTTTCGTCGGGGCTGTTAACCTTCTTGATCTGTTTCTCCAGTTTGAATCCCGCGAAGAAATACTCCCGCGCCTCATTCTCGAAGGAAAAGGCGCTTCCCTTGATCAGGGCCATTTGCTCGCCATACCGCTTCAGCGCGCGGGTCATCAGCAATTCGATGAACCGCCGCTCCGCCGCAAAGCCATCGGGGATGTTCGGCAGCATCTCGAACACATGGCGCAGATGATAGGGATGGCGCACGACGACGACGGGGACCGACAGCTTCTTCTTCACCGGTGCGCGCTTTTCCGCCACCAGCGTCACGGCAGGCGACAGCGAGGCCATGGTCGCCTGGATCGTGTCGTACAGCTTCCAGCGCAGCCGGGTCTCCGCCGACTGGCTGCCCAGGTTCATCCGGGCGAGGAAACGCTTGACCCGACTGCCGAACGTCTCCTTGGGCAGTTTGTGCGTCGGCAGGTTGGACACGACCAGCGGGTTGCCGAGTATGTCGGCCGGCGGGGGCAGCGGCTTGAAGTTGAAGTATTTCCCGGTGACGACACCCCGTCCGGCGCCGCCGTGGCCTGCGTCGCCCATTCCACCCATCCCCCGGTTGCCGCCCAACATCGAAGAAGCCGCCACCGACATCATCCGGACGCGAGCCCCGCCGCAGCGATACCCCATTCGCTTAGGATATAAAGGGTAACGCGAACAGAAGAAAGCCGCAGCGCACGTCCCCGGCAACTTCGTGACTTTTTCGCAACTGCGGTAGGATCGGGGCCGGGCCGCCCTGTCGGGCAGGATTTATCGGTGTTACCGTTGCAACCGCGACCCCGGACCAAACCGGAGCGCGAACATCATCGAACAGGCATGAGGCGGGGTTTTCCATGGCGATCCACGTCGCGCTGAATCACAAGACGATCTATCGCTACGACCGGCCGGTGTCCCTCGGCCCGCAGATCATCCGCCTGCGCCCGGCGCCCCATTGCCGGACGCCGATCCTCAGCTATTCGCTGAAGGTCACGCCGAAGCAGCATTTCCTGAACTGGCAGCAGGATCCGCAGTCCAACTTCCAGGCCCGCTTCGTTTTCCCGGAAAAGACGCGCGAGTTCATCGTCGAGGTCGATCTGGTCGCCGAAATCGCCGCGATCAACCCCTTCGACTTCTTCCTGGAGGAGAAGGCGAGCCACATCCCCTTCACCTACGAAGACTGGCTGCAGCGCGAACTGCGCCCCTATCTGGAGACGGAGGAGGCGGGGCCGGAACTTGCCGCCTACCTCGGGAACATCCCGAAGGACAGGACGCCGACCATCAATTTCCTGGTCGCGGTGAACCAGAAGTTGCAGCAGGACATCGGCTACGTCATCCGGATGGAGCCGGGCATCCAGACCTGCGAGGAGACGCTGACCAAGCGCACCGGGTCCTGCCGCGACTCTGCCTGGCTGCTGGTGCAGATTCTGCGCAACCTCGGCCTTGCCGCCCGATTCGTCTCCGGCTACCTGATCCAGCTGACCGCCGACCAGAAGGCGCTGGACGGCCCGTCCGGTCCGGAAAGCGACTTCACCGACCTTCATGCCTGGACGGAGGTGTTCCTGCCCGGCGCCGGCTGGGTCGGGCTGGATCCCACGTCCGGCCTGCTGGCGGGCGAGGGTCACATCCCGCTGGCCTGCACGCCCGACGCCTCCTCCGCCGCGCCCATCTCGGGCCTCGTCGACGAGGCGGAGGTGGAGTTCGGCCACGAGATGTCGGTCACCCGCATCTACGAGGCGCCCCGCGTCACCAAGCCCTATGCCGCCCGGCAATGGGCGGCGATCGAGGCGCTGGGCCACCGGGTGGACGAGGATCTGAAGGCGGAGGACGTCCGCCTGACCATGGGCGGGGAGCCGACCTTCGTCTCCATCGACGACATGGACGGCGCGGAATGGAACACCGCGGCGCTGGGTCCGCAGAAGCGGAAGATGGCCGCCGACCTGATCCACCGGCTGATGGCCCGCTTCGCTCCCGGCGGCCTGCTGCATTTCGGCCAGGGCAAATGGTATCCCGGCGAATCGCTGCCGCGCTGGGCGATGACTCTCTACTGGCGCCGCGACGGCGAGGCGCTGTGGGCCAACAGCGACCTGCTGGCGCGCGAGGATACCGATTACGGCCACACCGCCCAGGATGCCGGCGTGTTCCTGGTGGCGCTGGCGAAGCGGCTGGGCCTCGCCCCCAATCTCGTGCTCGGCGCCTATGAGGATTCCTGGCACTACCTGCGTAAGGAATCGCAGCTTCCAATCAACGTCGATCCGCTGCACAGCAAGCTGGACGACAAGGAGGAGCGCGAGCGGCTGGCCCGCGTCTTCACCCGCGGCCTCAACGAACCGGTGGGCTTCGTCCTGCCGATCAACCGCCGCATGACCCAGCAGGGCCCGGTCTGGCTGTCCAGCACATGGCCGTTGCGCCAGGAAAGGCTGGTGCTGCTTCCCGGCGACAGTCCGGTCGGCTATCGCCTGCCGCTGGGATCCCTGCCCTGGGTGTCGAAGTCCGACTATCCCTATGCCTGGGAAACCGATCCCTTCGAGGAGCGCGGCCCCCTGCCCCCCCATCCGGTCCAGCGCCGGCAGGAGATCCGCGGCGCCGTCCAGGAATCCGACCGCGGCGTCCACGCGGACAAGCGCGCCGCCCAGCGCCAGCGCATCATGGCGGAGGTGCGCGACGAGATGCCGGAGGACGGCAAGTCGGCGTGGTGGATCGTCCGCACCGCTCTGACCTGCGAGGCGCGCAACGGCCGCCTTCACCTGTTCATGCCGCCGATGAGCACGCTGGAGGATTATCTGGCGATGCTGGCGGAGATCGAGGCGACGGCGGTCGAGCTTGAGATGCCGGTGGTCATCGAGGGCTACCAGCCGCCGAAGGATCCGCGCCTGAACTCGCTGGCCGTCACTCCCGACCCCGGCGTGATCGAGGTGAACATCCACCCCGCCCACAGCTGGGACGATCTGGTGCGCAACACCATCGCTCTCTACGAGGATGCGCGCCAAAGCCGCCTGGGGGCGGAGAAGTTCATGATCGACGGGCGCCATTGCGGCACCGGCGGCGGCAACCACGTGGTGATGGGCGGCGCCACCGCGGCCGACAGCCCCTTCCTGCGCCGGCCCGACCTGCTGCGCAGCCTCATCACCTACTGGCAGAACCACCCTGCCCTGTCCTACGTCTTCTCCGGCCTGTTCATCGGCCCGACCAGCCAGGCGCCGCGCGTGGACGAGGCGCGCGACGACCAGCTCTATGAGCTGGAGATCGCCTTCAACCAGATCGACGAGGCGGCGGCCGGCGGCAACTGCCCGCCCTGGCTGGTCGACCGCGTGCTGCGCAACCTGCTGGTCGACGTGCAGGGCAACACCCACCGGGCGGAGTTCTGCATCGACAAGCTCTATTCGCCGGACAGTTCCACCGGCCGCCTCGGTCTGGTCGAGTTCCGCGCCTTCGAGATGCCGCCGCATGCGGAAATGAGCCTGACCCAGCAGCTTCTGATGCGGGCGCTGGTCGCACGATTCTGGAAACACCCCTACAAGGGCCGGCTGGTGCGCTGGGGCACCGACCTGCACGACCGCTTCATGCTGCCGCATTTCGTCCAGCAGGACATGGCCGACGTGCTGCAGGATCTGCGCGACCACGGCTATCCACTGGAAGACAGCTGGTTCGCGCCGCATTTCAACTTCCGCTTCCCGGTCTACGGCCATGTCAGCCAGCGCGGCATCACCATGGAACTGCGCATGGCGCTGGAGCCCTGGCACGTGCTGGGCGAGGAACCCGGCGGCGGCGGCACGGTGCGCTATGTCGACAGTTCGGTGGAGCGGGTGCAGGTCCGCGTCAGCGGCCTGATCGACGCCCGCCACGTCATCACCTGCAACGGCCGGCGCGTGCCGCTGATCCCGACCGGGGTGGAGGGCGAATTCGTCGGCGGCGTGCGGTACCGCGCGTGGCAGCCGCCGTCCTGCCTGCACCCGACGATTCCCGTCCACACCCCGCTGATCTTCGACATCCTCGACAGCTGGGCCGGCCGGTCGATCGGCGGCTGCACCTATCACGTCATGCATCCGGGCGGCCGCAACTACGAGACCTTCCCGGTTAACGCCAACGAGGCGGAAGGGCGCCGTCTGGCCCGCTTCTTCCCCTTCGGCCACACCCCCGGCCCGATGGACGTCCCGGCGGAGGAACGCAACCCGCAATTCCCGATGACGCTTGATCTCCGGCGGGGATAAGCCACCACCCGATGCAACCGTTCCCTCTTTCGGGGGGGGTACGGTTGCATGTCCGCCTGGTGATCAACTTTTCAGCGTCATAGCGCGATATAATTTCGCGTGAATAGATTATCAGCGGTACCCTCCTCGGTCGAAGGCCCATGCGCCACGTCACCGAAAAAGGGAACAAGAGGGATGAAAACTCCCGTATACGCGACCCTGGCCGCCACCGCGCTGCTGCTCGCCTCCTGCGCCGAAGCGCCCCAGCCACCGCGCGCCGTGCCGGTCAAGCCGCCGACCGAGGTCAACGGCCTGTGGTATCTGGACCAGGGCTGGTCGCAGGAAGCCCGCCAGTGGTACTACACCACCAGCCAGGGATCGCAGATCATGCGCTATGACTGGTTCATGGCGCTGGAGGATCCGCAGACCAAGCAGCCCTTCGTCAAGAGCATCACCCGCTACGGCTATCGCGCCAATACGTCGGCCGAGTGGAATCCCGACCTGCTGCCGGTCGGATTCGTCAAGGACGTCGATCCCAACAAGACCGAATGGTTCGGCATGACCTGCGCCGCCTGCCACACCGGCGACGTGACGGTGAACGGCAAGACCATGCGCATCGACGGCGCGGTCACCACCGGCGACCTCTACGGCTTCATCAGCGGGCTGAGCAACGCGGTCCGCGTCACCGTGACCAGCGACGACGCCTTCCAGCCCTTCGCCGCGCGCGTGCTGGGCGCCAACGCCACCGTCCAGCAGAAGCTGGCGCTGTACGACGCGCTGAAGGATTTCGACAAGTCATTCGCCGACTTCGTCGCGGCCAGCACCCCCGACACGCCCTGGGGGCCGATGCGCACGGACGCCTTCGGCATGATCTTCAACCGCGTGTCGGCGATCGACCTGAATCTGCCGAAGAACAACCGCGCGCCCAACGCCCCGGTCAGCTATCCCTACCTGTGGGACGCGCCGCACCAGCCGCGGGTGCAGTGGAACGGCCTGTTGCCGAACGCAACCGCCTTCGATGCGCTGGGCCGCAATGCCGGCGAGGTGCTGGGCGTGTTCGGCAAGGTGACGCTGAAGCCGCCGGCCAACGCCGCCCACTACTATTACAAGTCCACGGTCCGCGGCCGGAATCTGGTCGACATGGAAAACCAGCTGCGCAAGCTGCGGTCGCCGGTATGGCCGGACAGCCTCGCCGGCAACGTCGACATCGTGAAGGCCGCGGCCGGCGAGCCGATCTACAAGGAAAACTGCGAGAGCTGCCACGCGATCATTCCGCGGGGCGAGACCTACACAACGGCCCCCATCCAGATGGTGCCGTTGTTCAACTGGGCGGATCCGACGAATGCCGTCGCGGTGGTCACGGCCTTCACCACCATCTGCACCCAGGGCGTCGATGCCGCCGTGGCCGCCAAGATGATCACGGTCAACTACGATGCCGATCCGAAAATGGCGGTCGATGCACTGTGCCGCAAGGTCGACACCGGCGTCCTCGCCAAGGTCGCCATGCCGCCGCAACGTCTCGGCGGCACGCCGCTGACGAACCCGGACCTCGCCGCCAACCTGCTGTCCAACGCGGTGATCGGCGCCATCTTCGGCGATCTGGTGCGCGAACCGGGCCTGCTGGCCGATCTGCTGAAGGGCGACAACGCCCCGGCGCCGTGGCTGACCGCCAGCGCCCCCACCAACTGGTCGCCGCAATCCCGGACGAAGGCCGGCACGCTGGACACCACGCCCTTCGTGAAGCCCGGCGCCAAGCTGACCGCCGACCACCAGAAGGTGATCGCCGCCCTGACCGACCGCGGCCGGAACGAGCCGACCGTCGGCGCCGTCCCGGACGGCGGCAGCGCGGCGAAGGCCCAGGTGAAGACCCAGGCGAAAGCCGCCGCCGCTCCTGCCAAAGCCGCAGCATCGGGCACCCCTCCCTCCGACGTGGAAGCGCTGGCCGCCACCATCAAGCAGCTGATGGCATACAAGGCCCGTCCCCTGGACGGCGTTTGGGCGACGGCGCCCTACATGCACAACGGTTCGGTTCCCAACCTGTACGAGATGCTGCTGCCGGCGTCGCAGCGGTCGGCGACCTTCCGCATGGGCAGCACCTCCATCGACCCGGTCAAGGTCGGCGTGGATTCCTCGGCGGCGGGCGCCACCTTCGTCTATGACACGGCGAAGCCCGGCAACCGCAACACCGGCCACGAGTTCGGCGCCGGCCTGAGCGACGTGCAGCGCTGGCAGCTGCTGGAATACCTGAAGACACTCTGACCTTCGGCGGTTCTCCGCAACGTCCGGCAAGCCGGAGCGTCGCTTCATGCGGCGCTCCGGTATTTTGTTTCGTGGACAAGCCGTCCGACCGGCCCGCCGGCGGGCGGATCGGCACGGATTGTTTCCTCTTTCGGATTGATACGCGGTCCGCCAGCCTTGCATCGCAGCACGTGGACGTTCAGACTGTTGCTCCGTTCATAGGCAAAAAGCATCAGTCAGACCTTGTCCCAGCCCGATCAGCCTTTCCGCGCGCCGGCGTCCGTGGTCCCGTCGGGGATGCCGCCGGTTCCCTTCACACAGGGATCGCTGTTCGGCGAGGCCGATGCCATCGGCTATGGCTCCGGCCAGGTCTATGACGAGATGGTGACCGGCCAGGGCCGGCTGCGGCCGCACTGGCAGACCTTCATGAGCACGTTGGGTCCGCTCGACGCCGGACAGATGGCGGAACGGTGGGAAGAGGCGCGGCGGCTGCTGCACCAGAACGGCGTCACCTACAACATCTACGGCGATCCCAACGGGATGGAGCGCCCCTGGCCGCTCGACATGATGCCGCTGCTGCTGCCGGCGCATGAATGGAAGGCCGTCGAATCGGGGCTGATCCAGCGCGCCTCGCTGCTGAACGCCATCCTGACCGACCTGTACGGGCCGCAGACGCTGACCCGCTACGGCCGGCTGCCGCCGTCGGTGATCCATGCCGACCCCGGATTCCGCCGCGCCGTCCACGGCATCCGCGTGCCCAACGACGTCCACCTGCATTTCTACGCCGTGGATCTCGCCCGCGCGCCCGACGGGCGCTGGTGGGTGCTGTCCGACCGCACCCAGGCGCCGAGCGGCAGCGGCTATGCGCTGGAAAACCGCGCGGTCATCGCCAAGGTGCTGCCCGACAGCTTCCGCCATTGCCAGGTGGAACGGCTGACCGGCTTCTTCGACACCTTCAAGGAAACGCTGCTGTCCCTCGCCCCCCGGGGCAACGGCGCCCGCGGCCAGCCGCGCGTGGTCCTGCTGACTCCCGGCCCCTACAATGAGACCTATTTCGAGCATGTCTATCTCGCCCGCTACCTTGGGCTGACCCTGGTGGAGGGAGCGGACCTGACGGTGCGCGACCGGACGGTGTTCCTGAAGACGCTGTCCGGGCTGGAACAGGTGGACGTGATCCTGCGCCGGCTCGACGCCGACTTCGCCGATCCGCTGGAACTGCGCGCCGACAGCTCGCTGGGCGTGGCCGGGCTGATCGAGGCGGTGCGCGCCGGCAATGTGGTGATGGCGAACGCGCTGGGTTCCGGCCTGATGGAATCGATGGCGATGAAGTCGTCGCTGCCGACGCTCTGCCGCCATCTGCTGGGGGAGGAGCTGCGGCTGCCCGGCGTCGCCAGCTGGTGGTGCGGCAACGACGCCGAGCGCGCCTACGTCATCGACCATCTCGACGGTCTGGTCGTCAAGCCCGCCTTCCCCTCGCTGTCCTTCGAGCCGATCTTCGGCGCCCAGCTGTCGGCCGGCGAGCGGTCGGCCCTGATCGAGCGGATCAGGCGCCGTCCCTGGTATTTCGTGGCGCAGGAACAGATGGCGCTGTCCACCGCCCCGGTCTGGCAGGATGGCCGGCTGCAGCCCCGCCCGCTGGTGCTGCGCGTCTTCCTCTGCGCCACCCCCAGCGGCGGATATGCCGTGATGCCCGGCGGGCTGACCCGCGTGGCCAGCGAATCCGGCCGGCTGGTGGTGTCGATGCAGAGCGGCGGCGGCAGCAAGGACACCTGGATCCTGGCGCCGCGGCGTGCCGACGTCGCCTCCACCCAGCCGCGCCCGGCCCCGGCGACGGAGCCGACGGCCAGCGGCGCCCGTCCATCCGCCAACGACCTGCCCAGCCGCGTCGCCGACGGCCTGTACTGGCTCGGCCGCTATGCGGAACGGGCGGAGGGTGCGTTGCGCCTGCTGCGCGCGACGCAGAGCCGGCTGATCGACAGCAACATGCCCGGCGCCACCCTGCAGCTCCGCCCGCTGCTCGACCTGCTCAGCTCGCTCGGCATGATCCCGCCGGACATGGTGCGGGTGACGGAAAGCGGCGCCAACCGCGGCCTGCGCGAGGCGCTGTACGCCGCCGTCACCGACCCGGACCATCCCAACAGCCTGCGCGCCCAGGTTCTGCGCCTGCACCGCACCGCCTATTCGGTGCGCGACCGCCTGTCGATGGACATGTGGCGGGTGGTGTCGGCCATCGACCGACAGACCCTGCCGCCGAAAGGGCGGATGGACGCGGCAACCCTCCTGCTGCGGCTGGACGACGTGATGATCACGCTGGCCGCCTTCTCCGGCTTGGAGCAGGAGAGCATGACCCGCGGCGCCGGCTGGCGCTTCCTCGACATCGGGCGGCGCATCGAACGGTCGCTGCACATGATCGCGCTGATGCGCGGCGTCCATATCGCCGACCTGGACCGCCAGGACGAGCCGATGCAGGCGGCCACACTGGCGGTCCTGCTGGAACTGGGCGAGAGCGTGATGACCTACCGCGCCCGCCATCTGACCAGCGTCGAACGGACCCCGGTTCTCGACCTGCTGCTGGGGGAGGAGGCGAACCCCCGCGCGCTGGCCTTCCAGCTGGCGGCGCTGGACCGGCATCTGCGGGCGCTGCCCAGCCAGGGCGTGGGCACCGGCACCGATCCGACCGGCGGGGCGCTGGCCATCGTCGCCGCCGCACGCAACGGGCTGGAGCGGACCGACGCGCTCGCCTCCGTCGAGGCGCTGCGGGTGCTGCTGGACACGCTGGCGATGTCGCTGCCGGATGTGTCGAACTTCCTGGCGCACGCCTATTTCAGCCATGCCTTCGCAAGATCGGCCTGACCCGATGACTCCTCCCACTCCGCTTCCCGACAGCGGCGCTTCCACCACGCGCTACCGCGTGCGCCACGCCACCGCCTATGATTATGGCGAGGATGTGCCGATCTCCCACCACCTGCTGCACCTGACCGCCCGGCCGCACCCGCGCCAGCGCATCCGGCGCAGTCAGCTGACCATCGAGCCGGTCCCGGCGGTGCGGTCGGACCGGGTGGATTACTTCGGGAACACCGTCACCTATGTCGCCGTGCAGGAGCCGCACCGGACCTTCTCGATCGTCGCCGAAAGCGAGGTCGAGGTGTTCGAGCCGCCGGCATTGGCGCCCGAGGGCTCAGCCCCGTGGGAGCAGGTGCGCGACAGCCTGCGCGGCCTGTCCGGCCCGGATGACGGCGCGGAGATCACGCAATACTGCTTCGACAGCGCTCTGGTCGCCTCCAGCCCGGAACTGCTGGACTATGCGCGGGGCAGCTTCACCCCCGGCCGTCCGGCGGTCGCGGCGGCCATCGACCTGATGCACCGCATCAATCGGGATTTCGCCTTCGACCCCACCGCGACGACGGTCGCCACGCCGCTGGCGGCGGTGATGCGCAACCGCCGCGGCGTCTGCCAGGATTTCGCCCATATCGCCGCCGGCTGCGTCCGCGCGATGGGGCTGCCGGCCCGCTATGTCTCTGGATACCTGCGCACCCTGCCCCCGCCGGGCCAACCCCGGCTGGTGGGCGCCGACGTCAGCCATGCCTGGGCATCGGTCTGGTGCGGAGAGGCCGCCGGCTGGCTGGACATCTGCCCGACCAACGCCTGCGTCGCCAACCGCGACTTCATCACCATCGCCTGGGGCCGCGATTACGACGACGTCAGCCCGGCCCGCGGCGTTCTGGTCGGCGGCGCCGGCCACGGCCTGACCGTCAGCGTCGACGTCGAACCGCTGGAAGACTGAGCAGCGCCGCCTCTTGCCGCGTCACGCCTCCAGCGGCAGGTCGAGCATGCGGTGCAGCGTTTCACAGATGATGCGCGGGTTTACCGGCTTGCTGAGAATCTCCAGCGGCTTCCAGCGATCATGCTTCAGGTCGCTGTCCTCCGTCAGATAGCCGGTCATCACCACCACCGGCAGCGCGGCATCGCGATTGCGAATTTCGCGGATCAGGGTCTGGCCGTCCATGCGCGGCATGCGCAGGTCGGTCACCAGCGCATCCACCTGCTCACGGCCGTAGCGATCCAGCGCCTCCGCCCCATTGGCGGCGACGGTGACGCGGAAGCCCTTGAGCGACAGGAAATCCTCCAGCGCCATCGCCGCGAGAACCTCATCCTCCGCGATCAGGATGTGTAATGACTCATGCATGTGACAGCTCCCTGTCGGAGGAGGAGACCGGCTGGCTGGGCAGGGTTATGGTGAAGCGGACGCCGCGGCGCCCTCCCTCCAGATCGACGTTGCGGGCATCGATGCGGCCACCCATGCCGTCGATGATGCCGTAGCCGATCGACAGGCCGAGTCCCGCCCCCTTGCCGACCTCCTTGGTCGTGAAGAAGGGATCGAAGATCTGGGGCAGAACCGATGGGTCGATGCCGCCACCGTCGTCCGTCACCTGGATGGCGACATTCTGACCGTCGGAATCGTCGCTGACCACCACCATGATGCGTCCTCCCTCCCCGCCCGTTGCACGAAGCGCGATGATGGCATCACGCGCGTTCGAAAATAGGTTGAGGATCACCTGCTCCAATTCAAGTGGGCGACCGATCACCGGGCGATGGGCCGACGTGACGCTCTCCACGATCTCGATCCCTTCCAACTCGTACTGGTGGCGCAACAGCTCCACCGCGCTCTGGACGGAATGGGCGGGGGTGAAGGCCTGCGTGCCGCCGCCGTCCCGGCGGCCGAAGGTGCGGACATGGTCGATCAGCTTGGCCATGCGGTCGGTCTGCTCGATCACCAGGGTCAGGGAGCGTTCGGCGCGCTCCGGCTCCAGCAGATTGTCGCGCAGGCGGGACAGCATGTTCTCCGTCCACAGGCGGATGACGTTCACCGGCTGGCTCATCTCATGCGCCATGCCGGCGGCCAGCGTGCCCAAGGTCGCCAGCTTGGAAGTCTGGACCACCTCCGCCTGCAGGCGCTTGCTTTCGGTCACGTCGCGGCCGCTGCCCAGGAGCTGCACGACCCGCCCGGCAGCGTCCTTCACCGGAACCAGCATGGTGTGGAAGACGCGCTTACCGGCCGGCAAGTCCAGCGTCTCTTCGTAATCGATGGTCTTGCCGCTGTCGCGGCAGGCGGTGTAGCGGGGAATGATCAGATCGGCCACCTCCGGCGCCACGGCGTCCCGGACACGGCGGTCGCGCAACCGCTCGGGGTCCAGTCCTCCGATCCGCGCCAGCGCCGGGTTGATCGCCTCGAAGGCGAAATCACCGTCCGGCAGAACCTGGACGATGAAGAGCGCCTCGCCCAGATGGTTGAAGAAGCCGGAATAGCGCGTCTCCATCTGGCGCCGGATGGCGATTTCCTGCTCCAACGCCCGGTTGGTCGCTTCCAGCTGCTTGGGGCTGGGCAGAGCTAAAATGCGCGGCATCAGCCACCACAGGGCCGCGGCGGTCGCCAGCGACGCGAAGGCGGTGATTACCTTGATCAGCCCCTCCAGCACGTAATCGGGGTTCCACAGCGTCCAGACGGCGAGGAAATGGGTGGTGCCGCAGGCGATGATGAAGAGGGCGAACAGAAGCGCCATCCATCCGAATTCGAGATCGCGCCGGCGCAGGACGAAATAGATCAGCGCCACCGGGATGGAGAAATACGACAGGCCGATCAGCATGTCCGAGGCGACATGCAGCGCCAGGATGTCGGGCCGCCACAGCAGGCAGACGCCATGCGGCACCAAGCCGCTGGAGTCGAGAAATTCGTCCAATCCCAACGCCATGACCGCCTCTTTTCCAACCTTCTCCGTCCAACGGAGCTTATTGATTAAGTGTCGAAATCGTTAAGCGTACCCGCACACGTTCCGACACACGACCTGCCACGTCAAGCCATCCGTCCGGTTGGAAAGTCCGGTCAATAATCCACCCGGAAAAAAGAAAGCCCGCCCCCGGATTCAACCAGGGGCGGGCGATAGGAGAAGCATATTGTCCGTCAGGCCGCTGTGTGGACCTTGCGGTTCTGTTCGCGCGTCTTCAGGAAGCGCAGCGCCGGGAAATCCTCCTGCGCGCGGTTCAGGTGCCAGGCGTTGCGGGCCAGGAACACCAGGGCGCCGTCGTGATCCTCCGCCAGCGCCGAGCGGTTCAGCTCGATGAACTTCTCCAGCTGGACCTTGTCGTCGGTCTCGACCCAGCGGGCGGAGTCCAGGCCGGCGCCTTCGAAGCGGGCGGCGATGCCGTATTCCGCCTCGATGCGCGAGGCCAGCACTTCGAACTGCAGCTGGCCGACGACTCCGACGACCCAGTCGGCGCCGGTCAGCGGCTTGAACACCTGGGAGGCGCCCTCTTCGGCGAAATGCTCCAGCGCCTTGCGCAGGTGCTTGACCCGCATGGGATCGTCCGGGCGGACGCGCTGCAGCAGTTCGGGTGCGAAGCTGGGCACGCCGGTGAAGCGCAGTTCCTCACCCTCCGTCAGCGTGTCGCCGATGCGGAGGCTGCCGTGGTTGGGGATGCCCATGATGTCGCCGGGCCACGCCTCTTCAGCCACCTCGCGGTCACGGGCCAGGAACAGCACGGCGTTGTTCACCGCCATCAGCTTGCCCGAGCGGATGTGCTTCAGCTTGGCGCCGCGCTTGTAGCGGCCGGAGCAGATGCGGACGAAGGCGATGCGGTCGCGATGGTTCGGGTCCATGTTGGCCTGGACCTTGAACACGAAGCCGGTGACCTTCTCCTCGTCCGGCTGGACGGTGCGGGGATCGGCCGGCTGCGGGCGCGGCGGCGGGGCGTTCTCCGCCAGACCGGACAGCAGCTCGCGCACGCCGAAATTGTTGATGGCGGAGCCGAAATAGATCGGCGTCAGATGGCCGGCGCGATAGGCCTCCAGGTCGAAGGCCGGCATCAGGCCGCGCGCCATCTCCACCTCCTCGCGGAGCTTGGCGACGGCATGGGCGGGCAGCAGCTCGTCCAGACGGGGATCGTCCAGGCCGTTGCACTCGATGCCCTCGTCGATCTCGTCGCCCTTGCTGCGGTCCATCAGGATCAGCCGGTCGCGGATCAGGTCGTAGCAGCCGAGGAAGTCGCGGCCCATGCCGATCGGCCAGCTGGCCGGCGTGACCTCCAGCGCCAGCGCGCTCTCGATCTCCGAGATCAGGTCGAAGGGATCGCGCGCCTCGCGGTCCATCTTGTTGCAGAAGGTCATGATCGGCACGTCGCGCAGACGGCAGACTTCGAACAGCTTCAGCGTCTGCGCCTCGATGCCCTTGGCGCCGTCGATCACCATCACCGCGCTGTCGACTGCGGTCAGCGTGCGGTAGGTGTCCTCGGAGAAGTCCTCGTGGCCCGGCGTGTCGAGCAGGTTGAAGGTCCGCCCGTCGAAGTCGAAGGTCATGACGGAGGCAGTCACCGAGATGCCGCGCTCGCGCTCCACCTTCATCCAGTCCGACTTGGCGCGCCGCTGCTCGCCGCGCGCCTTGACGGCGCCGGCCATCTGGATGGCGCCGCCGAACAGCAGCAGCTTTTCCGTGAGCGTGGTCTTACCGGCGTCGGGGTGCGCGATGATGGCGAAGGTCCGACGGCGGGAGACGGCGTCCTGAAGTTCGGACATGCGCGAGGTCCCGTACAGAGGCGTGATGAGGTGCGAACGGCGAAAGGGGCCGACAGGCGAAACTCGCCCATCGGCCCCCGTCTCATTACATAGCAGTGCCGGCCCTGGGATTCCAGAGCATTGGCCGGGCTGCTTACAGAGCCAGCTCGGCGATCTGCACCGCGTTCAGGGCGGCGCCCTTCAGCAGCTGGTCGCCGCAGACGAACAGGTCGAGGCCGTGGTCGCCGAACACCAGGTTGCTGCGGATGCGGCCGACCTCGACGTCATACTGGCCGGTGGCGTTCAGCGGCATCGGGTAGGCGCCGTTGGCCGGATCGTCCACCACCTTCACGCCGGCGGCATCGGCCAGGACGGCGCGGGCGGCATCGGGCGTGACCGGCTGGATGGTTTCCAGCGTGATGGCTTCGGAATGGGCGCGGTAGGTCGGGATGCGGACGGCGGTGCAGCTGACCAGCAGGTCCGGCACCTCCATGATCTTCCGCGTCTCCCACGTCACCTTCATCTCCTCCTTCGTGTAGCCGTTCTCCTGGAAGGCGTCGATCTGGGGGATCAGGTTGAAGGGGATCGGGTGGCGGAACACGCTGTTGGTGACCGGCTTGCCGTCCAGCTGGTTGCGCGTCTGCTCCTCAAGCTCGGCCATGCCCTCGGCACCGGCACCGCTGGTGGCCTGATAGGTGGAGACGATGGCGCGCTTGATGCCGAAGGCCTTGTGCAGCGGACCGAGCGCCACGACGGCGATGGCCGTGGTGCAGTTCGGGTTGGCGACCAGACGGGAGCCCTTCGCATACGCCTCGCGGAAGACGTGGGCGTTGATTTCCGGGACGATCAGCGGAATGTCGGCGTCGTAGCGGAAGGCGGAGCTGTTGTCGATCACCAGCGCGCCGGCCGAGGCCAGATCCTTGGCATGCGCCTTGGCGAAGTCGCCCGACACCGCCAGCAGGACAACGTCATAGCCCTTCACCACCGCGGCGTCGAAAGCCTGCAGGGTCAGGGCGCCGTAGGGGGTTTCCTGCACCTTGCCGGCGGAGCGCTCGGAGGCGAACAGGCCGAGCTCGGCGACCGGGAAATTGCGGTCGTGCAGGACCTTGACCATCTCGCGGCCGACGGCGCCGGTGGCGCCGACCACGGCGACGCGGAGGGACTTGGAGGAAGCGGAGGCGTTGTTGCTGCTCATGTCGGGGTTCCGTCCTGTCTATCGCACTGTTGATCGGACCGGCCTATCGGTCGTTCGGACAGCGGACCCCGGATACGACGAGGCCCCGTCCGTTGTCCGGCGGGGCCTGCCTCGTGGAAGAAACGCTGGTCGATCCGATCAGCACGCACCACGACGCTTCCCGCCGAAGCGAGTCGCTTTTTTGGTCGCAGTGGTGGTGATGGCCTTGCGGTTCATGCTGGTCGTCATAGCCCAATGGAGTGGGCTTGTAAAGTGCCGGTTGCGGTTGCGTGACCGCTGCGCAGTGCCCCCGCCCCGACCCTCCCCCGCCGGCCACTCCCCCGCCGGGCGGGAGAGGGCCCGGCGGGGCGCAATCTCCCAGCGGAAGAGAGTTACCGGAACCCCTCGCCGTCATGGTTGGGATGCACCGGGTGTACGTCCCAGATCTCCTTCGCGTACTCGCCGACCGTACGGTCGGACGAGAACCAACCCATGTTGGCTGTGTTCAGGATGGCCTTGCGGGTCCATTCCTCCTGGTCGCGGTACAACTGCATCGCGGCGTCCTGCGCCCGGCAATAGTCGGCGAAGTCCGCGGTCACCAGGAAATGGTCGCCGCCGTCGGTCAGCGCCTGGACGATCGGGTGGTAGCGGTTGCGGTCATCCGGCGAGAAGGCGCCGGTGGAGATCATGTCGAGCGCACGCTTCAGGCTGGGGTTCGACGCGATCACCTCGCGCGGGTTGAAGCCGCCGCTGGCACGCAGGTCGTTCACCTCCTCCGCGGTCATGCCGAAGATGAAGATGTTTTCCGGCCCGACATGCTCGCGGATCTCGACGTTGGCGCCGTCCAGCGTGCCGATGGTCAGCGCGCCGTTCAACGCCAGCTTCATGTTGCCGGTGCCCGACGCCTCCATGCCGGCGGTGGAGATCTGCTCCGACAGGTCGGCGGCCGGGATGATGATCTCCGCCGCGGTGACGTTGTAGTTCGGCAGCAGCACGACTTTCAGGTTGTCGTGCACCGACGGGTCGTGGTTCACCACCTTGGCGACGTCGTTGATCAGTTTGATGATCAGCTTGGCCATGTGGTAGGACGGCGCCGCCTTGCCGGCGAACACCTTGGTCACAGGAACCCAGCTGACCGTCGGGTTGTCGCGCATCTCGTTGTACAGCGCGATGGTGTGAAGCACGTTCAGCAGCTGGCGCTTGTACTCGTGCATGCGCTTGACCTGCACGTCGAAGATGCTGTCGACCAGCACCTCCTCGCCGGTCTGGCGGGCGATATAGGCGGCAAGGCGCTTCTTGTTCTTGCGCTTGGCCCTGCGGAACTCCTCGCGGAACACCACGTCGTCGGCCTTGTCGCGCAGGGCCGCGATCTGCGACAGGTCGGAGATCCAGCCCTCGCCGATGCGGGTGGTGATCAGCTCCGACAGGGCCGGATTGGCCTGCTTCAGCCAGCGGCGCGGGGTGATGCCGTTGGTCTTGTTGTTGATGCGGTCCGGGAATTCCTCGTGGAAGTCCGCGAACACCGTCTGTTTCATCAGCTCGGTGTGCAGGGCCGACACGCCGTTGACCTTGTGCGAGCCGAGGAAGGCCAGGTTGCCCATGCGCACGCGGCGCTCGCCGCGCTCGTCGATCAGCGACAGGCGCGACAGCCTGGCATTGTCGCCTTCGGCCCGCGCCTTGGTGCGGTTCAGGAACTTGGCGTTGATCTCGTAGATGATCTGCATGTGGCGCGGCAGCACCCGCTCGATCATCCGCACCGGCCAGGCTTCCAGCGCCTCGGGCAGCAGGGTGTGGTTGGTGTAGGCGAAGGTGGCGCGGGTGATCTCCCACGCGTCGTCCCAGCGCAGGGCGTGCTGGTCGACCAGCAGGCGCATCAGCTCGGCGATGCCGATGGCCGGATGGGTGTCGTTCAGCTGGATCGCCGCCTTGTTGGGCAGGTTCTCGAAGCTGGAATGGTGCTGCAGATAGCGGCGCAGGATGTCCTGCAGCGAGGCGGAGGTGAAGAAATACTCCTGCTTCAGCCGCAGTTCCTTGCCGGTCTCCGTCGCGTCGTTGGGGTAGAGGACGCGGCTGAGATTCTCCGACAGGATCTTCTGCTCGACCGCCTTCATATAGGCGCCGTCGTTGAAGTGGCCGAAGTTGAAGTCGCGGGTGGCGCGGGCCGACCACAGGCGCAGCGTGTTGATCGTCTCGCCGCCATAGCCGACCACCGGCGTGTCGTAGGCCATGGCCAGCACGCGGTCGGCATCGACCCAGCGATAGGCGCGCTCGCCCACGCTGTCGCGGAACTCCTCGACGCGGCCATAGAACTGGACCGGGTACAGCACCTCCGGACGGGCGAACTCCCACGGGTTGCCGAACTGCAGCCACTGCTCCGGATACTCGACCTGCCAGCCGTTCTCAAAGCGCTGCTCGAACAAGCCGAACTCGTAGCGGATGCCATAGCCGTAGCCGGGCAGCGCCTGCGAGGCCATGCTGTCCAGGAAGCAGGCGGCCAGACGGCCGAGGCCGCCGTTGCCGAGCGCCGCGTCCGGCTCCGCATCGACCACATCCTCCATCGACAGGCCGAGGCGGTCGAGCGCCTGGCGGCACTCCTCCATGATACCAAGGTTCGACAGGCTGTTGGTCAGCAGACGCCCGATCAGGAACTCCAGGGACAGGTAATAAACGCGCTTGGCGTCTTCCTGGTAGTAGCTGCGCGTCGTGTCCATCCAGCGGTCTACGACGCGGTCGCGCACGGCCAGCGCCACGGTGTGGAACCAGTCGCGGCGGGTGGCGGCACGGGCATCCTTGCCGACCGAATAGACAAGCCATTCCAGGAACGACCGTTTCAGGCCGTCGACATCCAGGCTGCGGCGTTCGATGTCGCGAGATTTAAATCGAGCGTCCATGTCCTGACTTTCTGGTTGAAAGGCCAATGGGAGCGGGCGGCTGGAAGGACAGTGCTCCAAAGGGGGGCCAACATGGGGCGAAGTGTCGGCACTGTTGGTTAAACAAAGCTTTCCCCCACTAGGAGCATACTGTCTATTCACTGTGGTAAAAGGGGGTAAAGTGGCATCCCCTCCCCATATTCCCGTCAACGATGCGTCACGAAATCGCTCCTGTCCACTGCGATGCAACATGCATCGTCATCCGCCGCGCCAAAGCGGCCGACATCCCCGCGTTGCTGGCGATCGAGGAGCAGAGCTTCGCGACCGACCGGATGACGCGCCGCAACTTCCGCTATGCAATCCTGAAAGCAAAAGGTGTGGTCCTTGTGGCCGACTGCCAAGTGGGCAATTGCCAATCGGGCGGTCACCCTCCCGGCGACGGGCGCCGGCCGGTGGCCTACGGCGTGCTGGGCTTTCACGCCGGAACGTCCCTCGCCCGCCTAACCTCCTTCGCCGTGGAACCGGGCAACCGGGGCCGGGGCATCGCCCGCCGCCTGCTGTCGGCGCTGGAGGATGCCGCTGCGGCCCATGGCTGCGCCGGGTTGCGGCTGGAAGTCAGGGCGGACAATGCGGCGGCGATCGCCCTCTACACCGCCGCCGGCTACCGCCGCTTCGCGGTGTATCCCGCCTATTACGAGGACGACATGGCGGCGCTGCGCCTGGAAAAGCCCCTGCAGACGCCCTCCCCGGCGGCCTCCTGACTGTTGCGTTCCGGCACCAATCGGCGCGTTCGATGGTGGTAAGCCCCGCAAGCTGGGGCGCAGCCGGAATCTCCGCGATCTGCCACCGATGTCACTCTTTCCGAATCCTGCGGTGGAACATCCGCGGCGCACGGCGCGTTTAGCACCCGACACGATCAACGACGGGCAACAACGGGACCGCCGCAATGACGCCACCGCCGACCGGATCGTACCGAGATATCCCTGTGAGATCGCCGCAGGGGGTGTCCAAGAGAGTGCCGGCCAGAATTCCATGACGGGCAACCCGATGACGGGCCGGCATATGGCATCCCGTCGGACCGCCTGACGCCGCAGAACCAATAACAGCTTCGATCCTCAGCCATTCGAACCGGCTGCGCCCCCCTCGCGCGCCGGAACAGCAAACGCCGTCCCTGCTTTGCGCCCCGCCGCCGATAGAAGGGCGCCGCCGCTCAACCGGCCGGCCGGGGCGACCAGACCGTGGAGGAAGGAATGACCATGGCGTACTCGTTCGAAAACGAACTGATCCGCTGCATGCCGAACCTGCAGCGCTATGCCTGCAAACTGACCCGCGACGCCAACGCCGCAGAGGACCTGCTGCAGGACTGCCTGGCACGCGCCCTTTCACGGCAGCATCGTTTCGAACCGGGCACGAATATGCAGGCGTGGTTGACCACCATGCTGAAGAACCTCCATTTCAACAACCTGCAGCGCGACCGCCATGTGACGAAGGTGGAACTGTGGGACGGCGCCATGTCCGTCGATGCGGCGCAGATGTCGCGTCTGGTCTTCCGCGACGTCGACCGCGCCTTTTCCTCCCTCACCCCCAGCCAGCGCAAGGTGGTGAAACTGGTCGCCATCGAAGGCCGTCCCTATCAGGAGGCGGCGGAAACGCTGAACGTCTCCATCGGCACCATCCGGTCCCGCCTGTGCCGTGCGCGGGAACGGCTGAACAACCTGATGACCGCCTGATCCCTTCCCCTCCGCGGCCGGTCCTGTCCGGCAGCACCATGCACCCTCCGCAACCTGTTGCGGGGGGTGCATGCTTGCGGGCACAAGGTCACGCACCTGAAGGAACAATATCTCGTCTGCGCTTGCCGAGAATTTAACTAAAGCCAGCACACCTAAAGCGGGTATCGCACTATTATCAAAATGTTGCGAGTTATCTCGGAGATGTTTGGCGTTCAAAAAACCTGTAGCGATCTGCCAGACAGCCGATCTGTTAAGTCATTTTTCATATGATAAGCTTCTATACATTCACCCTCTGCGATTCGATTGAGCCTCGCATCGATCGCACCCGGAAAAAATCAGTTGGGCAAAGTGTGGGTGGTAGCAATGAATCCGTTGTCGCGAATCGGGATCGGCCCGAAGATCTATTTTGTCGTGTTTCTTCTCAGTGCGGTGGCGGTCGGATCAGCCGCCTTCATGGCCAATACGATGAACCGCGTGGACGGAAATTATTCCGACCTGATCGCCAAGGATATCGAATTCGCCCAGAAGGTCGAACGGATGCGCGGCGACGTCGCGAATCTCGGCCGCTTCATGAACAGCATGCTGCTGGTTCAGGATTTGGCAGAACTGCCTCCGCTCATAAAGACGCTAAGCGGAATCCAGGCAGGGATCGTGGAGTCCAATGCCGTCGTGACGCGTCTGGCCAAGCCGGAGTCGGCGGCTGCCGTCGCCCGGATGTCCGAAATGTTGGAATCCATCGGGCGCACCCTGCCCAGCGTTCTGGCGTTCAAGGAGAAGGGTGACCATGTCGGCGCCACCGTCCTGTATGCCATGGACTGCCGCCCGCTGGTGGTGGAGACATTCAACATCGCCGCGAAACTGGCGGACGAGGTGAATGCGGGTGTTCAGCAGTCTGCCGGCCAGCTCAGTGTTGAGGCCGATGCCGTCATTACTTGGGCGATCGGCGGAATGATCGTCGCCATTCTCCTTGTCGTCGCTACCTCGGTCGTCATCGCCGTCGTCGGCATCCGCCGCCCGATCACGGAACTGAACGACGTGATGGAGAAGTTGGCCAAGGGCGACGCGACCGTGACGGTCACCGGGGCCGATCGCGGGGACGAGGTCGGGTCGATGGCCCGCACGGTGGAGGTCTTCAAGCAGAACCTCCTCAACAACCGCCGCATGGAGCAGGAGGCCAAGGAGGCCGAAGCCCGAACCGCCGCGGAGAAGGTCCGGACGCTGAACGCCCTGGCCGACAGCTTCGAGTCGAGCGTGCAGGGCGTGGTCGGCGCGGTGTCCTCCGCCGCCACCCAACTGCAGAGCAATGCGGAGAGCATGTCGTCCACCGCCGAGGAGACGACGCGTCAGGCCGCCTCCGTCGCCGCGGCCAGCGACCAGACCCTCAGCAATGTCCAGACGGTGGCCTCCGCCGCCGAGGAACTGGCGAGTTCCATCAGCGAGATCGCCCGCCAGCTGGAATCCGCCACCCGCATGAGCCGTTCCGCGGTGGACGAGGCGCAGCGCACCAACGACACCGTGGAAAGCCTGGCTCAGGCGGCCGAACGGATCGGCAGCGTCGTGCAGCTGATCCAGGAGATCGCCAGCCAGACCAATCTTCTGGCGCTGAACGCCACCATCGAGGCGGCGCGCGCCGGTGAGGCCGGCAAGGGCTTCGCAGTCGTCGCCAGCGAGGTGAAGAGCCTCGCCAACCAGACCGCGCGGGCCACCGAGGAAATCTCCGGCCAGATCCAGGCGATCCAGAAGGAGACGCATGGTGCCGTCGGCGCAATCCGGGGCATCGCCGACACGGTCCAGCAGGTCAACCAGATCGCCACCTCCATCGCCTCCGCGGTGGAGGAGCAGACCGCCGCCACCGGCGAGATCTCCCGCAATGTCCAGCAGGCGGCCCAGGGGACGGCGGAGGTATCGCGCAGCATCACGGGCGTCAACGACGCCTCGCAGGAGGCCGGGCGGGCCGCGACCGAAGTGCTCCACGCCGCCGGCAGCCTCGGCACGCAGGCGCAGAGCCTGAGCGAGTCGGTGAACGCCTTCGTTGCCCGCATCCGCGCGGCCTGACCCAATCGCACGAAGAAAAGGCCCGCCGCGCCGGATGAGCGCGGCGGGCCTTTTTTCGCCTTGCCGGTGGGCGTTAGCCGTTGACCACCGTTCCGCCGTTCGGGTGCAGGACCTGGCCCGACATATAGGAAGAGTCGTCCGACGCCAGGAAGACGAAGGACGGCGCCACCTCGTCCGGCTGGCCGGCCCGCTTCATGGGCACGTTGCCGCCGAAATTCTCGACCTTCTCCTCGTCGAAGGTCGAAGGGATCAGCGGGGTCCAGATCGGCCCCGGCGCCACCGCGTTGACGCGGATGCCGCGGTCGGCCAGCGCCATCGACAGCGACCGGGTGAAGGCGACGATGGCGCCCTTGGTCGCCGAATAGTCCAGCAGCTGCGGGCTGCCCTTATAGGCGGTGACCGAGGTGGTGTTGATGATGCATGCGCCCTCGTGCATGTGCGGCAGGGCGGCCTTCACCATGAAGAACTGCCCGAAGATGTTGGTACGGAAGGTACGCTCCAGCTGTTCGGCGGTGATGTCCTCGATCGAGTCCTGCGGGTGCTGTTCGGCCGCGTTGTTGATCAGGATGTCGATGCGACCATACTCGCCGACCATGCTTTCCACCGCTTTGCGGC
Source organism: Azospirillum ramasamyi (assembly GCF_003233655.1). NCBI lineage: Bacteria > Pseudomonadati > Pseudomonadota > Alphaproteobacteria > Rhodospirillales > Azospirillaceae > Azospirillum > Azospirillum ramasamyi. The sequence continues at coordinate 911,375 of NZ_CP029829.1, read as the reverse complement.
AGGTTTCCTCCTGACCGACGTCGCCGCTCAGGATGGTGCAGGGCTGGCCCTCCGCCTCGACCAGCCGGCGGGTCTCGCGGGCGTCTTCATCCTCGTTCAGGTACAGGATGCCGACCTTGGCGCCCTCGCGGGCGTACAGTACGGCGATGGCGCGGCCGATGCCGCTGTCGCCGCCGGTGATCAGCGCCACCTTGTCGCGCAGCTTGCCGCTGCCGCGGTAGCCGGGGCGGGTTTCCGACGGCTGGGGATTCATCGGCGCCTGATGGCCGGGCCGGCTGTCCTGGTGCTGCGGCGGCTGCCTGCTCTCCTGCTGAGCCACGGGCAATTCTCCTTTCACAGTACCCCTGACGGGGCGCGGATGGGTCGCGTTGCACAATCACAACAGCCCCGATTGCGTCGCGTTCCGGCTCGCCGCCGGCTGGAACAATCCGCGATACCGTCCTGTTACTTGGCCGGGCGACGCGAAAGAGGATGGCGGTGCCGGATTGCTCGCCTCGAAAGGGAGCAGTGATCGCGCCGTTTGTCGGACTGGTTATGGCCGAGGATCATGCCCATAAGAACGGGTAGACGTCCTTTCGGCCGATCTTTCCGGGAACGGTGGAGCCACCGGACGTGTCACGGTTGATCGTGTCCCAGGGGAAAAACCCCCGCGACCCATCCGGGAACGACAGAGATGAAGCGTGTGACGATGACCGATATCAACGCCTATCTGGACGGCGCCCTCGACGAGCGGGAGCGCACGGAATTCGAGAGCGTGGTCGAGAGCGATCCCGACGCGAAGGCGCTGCTCGCCCAGCATCGCCAGCACGTGGAGGAGCTTCATCGCCTGTATGACCCGGTCCTGCACGAACAGGTTCCTTCCCGCATGCTGGAGTTGCTGCGCAAGCGGAAAGGCTGATCCCTTGCGATTTTCCTCTCCGTTCCGCAGCGCCATGCGCTATGGGATGCGGTGATGCTCCCCTTTTTGGGGGCGTTTCGGACGGATGAGGCATGGCGCGCAGAAGAGCGGAGCCGAGCATCCTGCTCGGCCCCATCCTGTATTTCCGAGGTGAGCAGCGCGACCGCTGGTGGCTGTCGGCGCTGTTCGTTCTGGACGGGGAGGTCGAACCCGACGACCTGAGGGTAGACGGCGTCACCCTGCCGGTTCCTCCCCGCCACCTGACGGTCTGGCGCCGCCGCCACGTCTGGCGCTTCGATTTCGCCGTTCCCCGCGGCATGCGCGACACCAATGTCGCTTATGGCTTCCCCGACGGACCCAGTTGGACAGTGGTCGTTCCGGGCCGTCATTCATTCCCCCGCATGGCCATTCTGTACGGAAGCGGATTGACCGGCGCCACTAACGGCGGCCGGGTGGATGGCGTCCGGGCGGATGGCGGGGCGCCGCCGCCCTCCGCACTGTGGTCCGACCTCCTCGCCGGGCATGCCGCCGACCGCTACCACCTGCTGGTCCAGGCCGGAGGACAGGTCGATGGCGATGCCGTGCTGGCTGCCGCCCCGCAGGCCGCCTCTCTGTTGGGCGACACCGCCCGCCGGCTCGGTCCGCCCCTGCCAAGCGTGGCGGAGGAGTTTGCGTCAGCCGGGTTCGACCGCATGCTGCGCGGGTGGAGCGGTGCCGCGGCTGCGGCCGTGCTGGCCTCGATCCCCTCGGTGATGATGTGGGACGGCTCCGACCTCGGCCGGCTGCTGGCCGGCGCCTGGGGCGGCCGGGAGGACAGCGATTCCGCTTCGCGCAGCCTGCGCCCGCTGCTGGTGGCGGCCCGCCGGCAGGCCCAACTGTTCCAAACCGGCTCCGTCGCCGATTCTCCGCCCGATTGCCTGTGGGGGGCCGCCTGCGGAACGCTGGCGCAGGGCTTCATCATGGGAGAGGCCGGGTTGCTGGCGCTCGACCTGTGGACCGACCGCAATGCCCGCCGCATCCTGTCGGAGCGCGACTGGAGCCTGTTGCCGACCTGGCTCGACCGCTTCGCCGCTTGCCGGCACCTGATCCTGGTCAGCGGCACTCCGCTGCTGGTTCCCGCCGCAGCCGCGCTCGACCGGCTGGGAGGGGTGCTGCCGGCGTCCCTGAAGCGCCGTCTGGCGCGGGGGCTGGGCGATCACTGGACCGCGCCGGGTCGCCATGCCGAATGGGAGCGGATGCTGCGCAGCCTCGCCGATTTTTCACGGCGGACCGGCTGCCGCATCACCGTCGCCTCGCGCGGCCTGTCGGGCGCCGCCGGCCGGGGGGTGTTGCGCGGCGGCGGGCTGGAGATGTGGCAGCTCTATGCCCCCCGTTTCACCGCCCCTCCCTCCGCCGCCGCCCGGCCGGGCTGGCGTGCCCGGCTGGCGGAGCCGCTGGCGACCCGGCCGGATCACCCCCTGCCCGCCCACCGGTTCGAGATGCCGCCCTTCACCAACGGCGGCCGGCGGCTGCTGCACGGTGCGGGATGGATCGCCTGCAGCTTCGACGGCAAGGGCCAGCTTCATGCCCGCTGGTGCCTGCCCGCCGACGCCGGCCGCTACGCCCAGGCCATCTAGCGCGACACCGCAGCCAATCAGCCGTCATGCCGGCTCCTTATCCGCGCTCAACGTGCATATCCGGTTGAAAATCCTGCTTCCGCGCGTCTAGGCTGCCGCCCCCACCCCTTTTCCGCAGGCCGCCATGACCCGCCGTTTCGCCCTGACCTGGCCGCTGTCCGAGATCCATGGATGGGGGCTGGTCGGTGTTCATACCGCTCTGTACCTGGAAGCGCAGGGCATGCGCCCGCTGTTGCTCGACACTCCGGTGATGGACAGCCTGCGGCCGGAGAACAGGGCGGCGCTTCAGGCCCTGGAAGACGAGCATCGCCGCTACATGGAGGCCGCCGCCGCCTGCGGCGCCAGCACCATCTTCATCCCGGATGCCGACGTCCTGCATGGACTGGGCAACGGGTTCGCGGCCGGCGAGCCTTCCAGCCGCTTCCGCGGGCAACGCAACATCGGCGTCATCGCCTTTGAGGACACGAACTTCAGCGCCGAGGTTCTGGCACGCGCCCGCGCCTTCGACCGCATCGTGGTGCATTCCACCTACAACCGCGACCTTCTGCTGGAACAGGGCTTCGACACCGTCGGCCTCGCATTCCAGGGCGTCGACCCGACGGAGATGCGGCCGTTGCCGCCCTCGGGGCGCTTCGGCGACCGGTTCGTGGTGTTTTCAGGCGGGAAGCTGGAATACCGCAAGGGACAGGACATCGTGCTGATGGCCTTCCGCGCCTTCCAGCAGCGCCATCCGGAGGCACTGCTCGTCACCGCATGGCAAAGCCCTTGGCCGCAAACGGCCTTCACCATCGCCGAATCGCAGCTGACCCGCACCCCGCCGAACATCGGACCGGACGGACGGCTGCAGGTGGTGGAGTGGGCTGCGCATTACGGCCTGCCCGCCGGATCGGTGGTCGACCTCGGCCTCGTCGGCCGCGCCAACATCGCTGCCGTGATGGCCGATTGCCATGCCGCGGTCTTCCCCAACCGGTGCGAGGGCGCGACCAACCTCGTCGCCATGGAGGCGATGGCCTGCGGCGTCCCGGTGGTGCTGTCGGCCAACACCGGCCATCTCGACCTGATCGGTTCGGCCGGGGAGCCGCGCTGCTGGCCGCTGACGAAGCAGACCCAGCTGTTCCACAAGGGCGACCGCAAGGGCTGGAAGGAGTCTTCGGTCAACGAGCTCGTCGCTCATCTGGAAGCGATCCATGCCGACCGGGAGGAGGCGAAACGCCGCGCCGACCGCGCCCTCGCCTTCATCCAGGGCGAACGGACCTGGACGCATTTCGCCAGGTCCTTCGTCGAGGCCTGCGGCGCCTGACGGCGCCAACCCGTCATTGGCGCCGCCGTCCCCCCTTTACCCGGCGGCGCGTTCCGCCACGAACAGCAGCCCGGCGACCGGCACGCCTTTTTCCCGCCGCGGCGCGCAGGACTCCATCAGGCGCAACGCGAAGCCGGCCTCCTCCGCGTTGCGGCGGACATACGCCTCGGTGTGGGCGTAGCGGCGGGTGATGCCGAGGGCGAACTCCAGGGCCGACCCTTCCGGCAGGTGCTCCACCGTCGCGGCGAAATGGCCACCCTGCGGCAGGGCGCGGGCCGCCGCGGCGAAGACCGGAGCGAGATCGCCGATGTAGACCAGCACGTCGGCAGCGACCAGCAGGTCCCAGCCGCCGGGCGTCCGCTCCATCGCCTGCACCACGTCGCCGACGCAAAGTTCATCATAAAGGCCGCGCTTCCTAGCCTTCTCCACCATGCGCGGCGACAGGTCTACGCCGGCCAGATGCGCCGCCAGCGACTTGAAGGTGACGCCGGCCAGCCCGGTGCCGCAGCCGAGATCGAGGATCCGCAGCCCCGCCGCCGCCGGAACGACTCGGCCCACCGCCGCCCGCAGATGGTCGGGCGCCGCGTAGCCGAGCTTGCCGACGAGTTCCTGGTCGAAACGGTCGGCATAGCGGTCGAACAGGGCGCGGACATAGGCGGCGGACAGGTCGGCGCCCTCCCCGGCCTCCAGCGCCGCGATCAGCCGTTCCATCGGCGCAGCCTCGTCCCCGTCGGCGACATCCCGCGCATGGCGGAGTGCGGACAGCGCCTTCGCCGGTTCGCGCAGCGCCAGCCAGCAACGGCCCAGCGCATGGTGGACCCCCGCATCATCCTCATGGCGCCGTGCGAGCGGCTGCAGCAGTTCCACCGCCGCCAGCGCGTCACCGGCCATGGCCAACGCCTCGGCCAGCGCCAGCACGGTGTCGCGGTCGTTCGGGCGCAGGGCCACGGCCTCCCGGAACTCCTCCAGCGCCTCGTCCTGCCGGCCCAGCGCGGCCAGGCAATGGGCGAGTCCGAGTCGCACCGTGGCCGAATCGCTCCGTTCGCCTGCCAGCACTCTATATAAGGCGTGCGCCGCATCGAATTCGCCGCACTTCCGCAGGGCGTCGGCCAGCGTCAGCCGCCATGTCCGATTGGCCGGTTCCAGCGCCACGGCGCGCCGGTAGCAGGCCGCCATCCGATCCGTCAGGCCCGCCTCGCCGCAGGCGTCGGCCAGCGCCGCCCAGGCCTCCCCATTGGCGGGATCGGCGGCGGCGGCAACTTGAAACCCGTGGATGCACCCGGCAAAATCCCCGGCATAGAGCCGGTCGTAACCAAAGCGGAACAGTTGATCGAGTTCTGGAGCGGGAAACGCTCCAACTAAGGACGAGTCCGCGGGCAAGGGATGGATTCCTTTGAGGTCGAGCCTGCACGACCGGGGTGCCCCGGCCCGTGAGGCTCGGCATCCGCCTGCCGCGATCCAGTGGCGATCTGCCCATGGCGGCACCCTCGAACCCGACCCGCCCGAGTCCAGGGAAACAAGGCGGCGGAGGTTACTGCCCCAAGTTGATGCGCCGCGCAAGGGGGGAGCGAAAATGATCTGGACGTGTGATTCCGGCGACACGCGGTCGCAGTAGCCCCTTTTTCATCCCCCGTACGGACGGCAGGGTAGGACCATCGGAACACCCCTTTCGATTTCGCCGGCAAATGTGGCGATTCAAAGGCTTATGGCCGCAACCGAAGGGTCTAGATCGCCGGTGGGGCGCCTCCGCGTGACATCTGACGGCCGAAAGCTGTGGTATTACCAGGGTGCAAGGCGGTTGACGCTGGATCAGTTTTTTGGAAGTGTGGCCCCGGCGCCCGATTGGGAGGCGTCGAACATCTGGGTAGGAGGCGGTCGCCGTAAGCGACTCGGTGACCGGAACAACGGCCCCGCGCGGGGGGCCAAACAGCCGCCGTGTAACACGGGGCGACATCAGAAGGAGATTTGGGATGCGGGAACGAAATCAGCGCGGATGCGCCACAAGGGGTGGACGCTTCGCACTGGCTGCGGGACTGCTGACGGCTCCTCTGGTGGCGCTGACGATGGCGCTCCCCGCCCAGGCACAGACCGCGAGCCCGTCGCTCGCCAAGGAAAGCTGCGTCCCCCACGCGGTGGAAGCCGAACAGAAGCTCGGCATTCCCTCGGGCATGCTGGTGGCGATCGCCCTGGTCGAAAGCGGTCAGGATGGTGCGCCGCATCCCTTCGCGATGAGCGTGCAGGGCCGTCCCTACTACGCCCGCAACATCAACGATGCCGCCCGTCACCTGCGCGACCATCGCGGGCAGCCTCGCTCCAACACCTATGTCGGCTGCATGCAGCTGTCGGTCGCCTCGCACCGCGGCGAGTTCCAGCCGCTCGAGAAGATCGTCGAGCCGCGTGACAACGTGTTCTATGCCGGTCAGCTTCTGGTCCGCCTCCATGGCGAGGAAGGCAACTGGAAGACCGCGCTCGCCCGCTACAACGGCAGCTCGGGACGCCGCGCCCAGGCCTATGTCTGCAAGATCTGGCAGAGCCTGTCCGAACTGGATGCGCAGAGCGCGAAGCTGCTCGCCTCGCCCCGTTGTGAAGACACCGATCCGGTCAGCGTTGCCCCCGGCACCCGCCGCAGCTTCCGCAACGCCCAGCAGGTCGCCGCGATCAACTGATCCCCGCATCGGCAGCGGCGCCGGCATGACCGCTGGCGCGAAGCGGCGTGATCGGGTAAACCCCGACGCATGAACTACCGCCACATCTTCCACGCCGGCAACCCGGCCGACGTGATGAAGCACGCTGTCCTGGCGCTGATCCTCGATCATCTGCGCGCCAAACCGGCGCCGTTCTGCGTGCTCGACACCCATGCCGGAATCGGGCGCTACGACCTGACCTCCGAACCGGCCCGCAAGACCGCGGAAAGCGACGACGGGATCGGCCGGCTGTGGGGACGGCCGGCTCCCCACCCGGGGCTGGCTCCTTATCTGGATGCGGTGCAGGCGTTGAACCCGGACGGCGCCTTGCGCTGGTATCCCGGCTCTCCCCGGATTGCCCGCGCCGCCTTGCGCCCGCAGGATCGCATGGTCCTGGTGGAGCTGCATCCCGACGACGCCCGCAGCCTGAAGTCGGAGTTCGCCGACGACCGGGCCGTGTCCGTCCACCAATCGGACGCCTACACCGCACTGAAGGCCCATCTGCCGCCCAAGGAGAAGCGCGGACTCGTCCTGATCGATCCGCCCTTCGAACAGCCGGACGAGTTCGCCCGCATGGCGGAAGGGCTGGCTCTGGCCCACCGCCGCTGGTCCACCGGCATCTTCGCCCTGTGGTATCCCATCAAGGAGCGGGCGGCGGTCTGGCGCTTCCAGGACGCGGTGGAGAAGACCGGCATCCCCAAGGTGCTGATCGCGGAACTGACGTGGCATCCCGAGGACACCCACCTGCGCCTGAACGGCTCCGGCCTGCTGATCGTCAACCCGCCCTGGAAGCTGGACGAGACGCTGCGCGCCATGCTGCCGGCCCTGCACGACGCCCTGCCCTCGACCGGCGGCGGCGCGTCGGTGAGTTGGCTGACGCCGGAAGCATCTTAACCAGAACAATGCCGGAGGCGTCGTAACAGAGCCAACGCCGGAAGCGTCGCGAGCGAAGCATCCGGCGCATAAAAAGAACCCCGGTCCTTGCGGGCCGGGGTTCAGGTCAGGATGGAGACCGTTCCTTTTCGGATGGCGGATGTGTGGAGTCCGTCGGATGCGCATCCACGTATCCGACGGACTCCAAGCTATCGGTTTTTCCACACTCCAAAGCGAATTTGCATTCGCTTTAGATTCATATGACCTCATTCGCCGGTCGGGCTTCGGCCGCATGAGCGGCCGGGAGCGCCGTCGCGGTTCAAAGCGGATTGCAATCCCCTTTAGAAGCGGCGCTCGGTCTGCTGGGCCGCCCCTTCGAGGCGGGCATTCAGCTTGCCGATGGCGGTGCTGGCGGTGTTGGCCGACAGCTCGGAAATCTTGACGCTGCGGCTCAGCACCAGCTGCATGTTGTCCTTCAGCATCCGGCTCTGCGTCGCGTAGAAATCCGGGACCGTGCGGCTGCGCATCAGCGCGTTCATGCCTTCGGCATTGCGGCTGGCGACTTCCTGGGCCAGGCCCATCCATTCGCGCCAGGCGTTCTGCCAGCCATCGGCCAGCACGCCGCCGCACTGAACCATGACGTCCATGGTCTCGCGCGTCTGGTTGGCAACCTCACCCTGAGCTTCCTTGGACAGGCCGAGAGCGCGCTGCAACTGCTCCGAGGTGCGGCCGGCGACGTCGCTGGCCGTGCCCATCACCGTGCGGGCGGTTTCGGCGGTGCGGCGGGTCATGTCGGCACCGGCGCCCATCACCTTCTGGCCGGCTTCCGCGCCGGCGTCGGCGGCATGACGGCCGGTCTCGGCCGCCTCATCGCCCATCGAGCGGGCGGCATCGGCAGCCCGGCGGGTGGCGGCTTCCCCGGCGCGGGTCATCTCTTCCGCCGTGCCCTTCGCACGGTGGGCGGTGTCACGCGTGGTGGTCGTGGTGTCTTTATCCGTAGCCATGCGGGATGCTCCTCGAATGCGTTCGTCCGGGTGGACGCTTCTTCCCAAAACTCGCGCCGGTCATTTTGCTGCACCGCCGCACGCGTTGAGTCGTATAACACTCGACAAGCAGAACGTTCCATGGAGCAAATTAATAATCCCGCACACTTTCTTTCGAGGTATGCGGTATCTTGTAACCGTGGGGCCACTTTATCGAAAGAACTCTTTCGTCATTCGTGTTTCTTGTTTGAAATATTTCATGGTTCAGCGTTTTTCGTAAGCCTCGCCTGGATTTCTCCGGCCCGGCCACCCGGCCGCCTGCCTTGGCGGGCCTGTGCCTGCGGGGTCGCAATCGCGGCCCATGCCGCCGAGCGCAAGCTGGAAGCAACGCTCGGCGGTATCAGTCGCGCTTTTACTTGGGCAGCTTGCAGCCGCTCTCTTCGAAGGTGGCGAAGGCCTCGTTGCCGGGAATGGTGCGCAGGATTTCGTAATAGTCCCACGGTCCCTTCGATTCCGACGGCTTCTTCACCCGCGCCAGATACATGTCGTGGACCATGCGTCCGTTGGGCAGGATGGTGCCGTTCTGGGCGAACATGTCGTTGACCGGCATTTCCTTCATCTTGGCGGCGACGGTCGGCCCGTCATCCGTACCGGCGGCCTCGACGGCCTTCAGGTAATGGCGGACGGCGGAATAGCTGCCGGCCTGCACCATGGTCGGCATCTTGCCGTGGCGGTCGAAGAACTTCTTGGACCAGGCGCGGGTCTCGTCGTTGCGATCCCAGTAGAAGCCGGTGGTCAGCACCAGATCCTGGGCCACCTGCAGCCCCAGCGCATGCACGTCGGACAGGAAGATCAGCAGACCGGCCAGCTTCTGCTGTCCGCTCTGCGTCAGGCCGAATTCGGACGCCTGCTTGATCGAGGTGATGGTGTCGCCGCCGGCATTGGCCAGCCCGACGATCTTGGCGCCCGACGCCTGCGCCTGCAGCAGGAAGGAGGAGAAGTCCGCGGTGTTCAGCGGCGCCTTGACCGAGCCGACCACCTTGCCGCCGGCCTTCTTCACCTGGGCCGAGGTGTCCGCCTCCAGCTGGTGGCCGAAGGCATAGTCGGCGGTGATGAAGAACCAGCTGTCGCCGCCCTCCTTCACGATGGCCTGACCGGTGCCGACCGCCAGCGCGCGGGTGTCGTAGGGCCAGTGGAAGCCGGTGGGGGAGCAGGCGTCGCCGGTCAGGCGCGACGTGGCCGGGCCTTCCATCAGGAAGATCGTCTTCTTTTCCTTCGTCACTTCCTGAACGGCCAGGGCGACGCCGGAATTCGGCACGTCGACGATCACGTCCACCCCGTCCTGGTCGATCCACTGGCGGGCGAGGTTGGAGCCGATGTCAGGCTTGTTCTGGTGGTCGGCGGTGATGATCTGGATCGGCTTGCCCAGGATCTTGTTGCCGAACTCCTCCGCCGCCATGCGCGCGGCGATCGCCGATCCCTCGCCGCCGAGATCGGCGTAAAGGCCGGACCGGTCGTTCAGCACACCGATCTTGACCATATCGCCGGACAGCTTGCCCTGCTGGGCATCGGCCGGTCCCGTGGACAGGACACCGATCGTCAAGGCGGCCAGGGCGGCACCGGTCAGAAGACGTGCGATCATGCGTGAATTCCTCCCCTCAGCGTTGCGTTGCGCATGGTTTCGGGCGGCTTGCCGGACGGGTTCGTCAGGCGGCCTCCCCGCGCGGTCGCGCCGGCCGATGGGTCCGGTTTGCCGGAACCGTCCGGCCGTTCGCGCCGCCGCTTCCCAACCACTATGCAGGGGCATCATGTTGTAGGCGAAGCGGAATTTCAGCCTCACAAACAATTTTCATCAAGACTCGGGCGAAACACCCGCTTTTCCCATTCGGGGGTGTATGGCGGCGGCCGGCGGCGGGGCGAGTCCCTGCCGGCGCCGGTCGATCAGCCGCATGATCGGCGTCACCGTCGTGCCATGGACCAGAATCGAGAGAAGCACGATCAGCCCGGTCACCGCCCACAATGCGTACGGCACGTCGAAATCGGCGGCGTTCAGGGCATAGGCGACGTAATAGATGCTGCCCATGCCGCGGATGCCGAAGAAGCCGATGGCCAACTTCTCCCGCAACGGCATCGGCACGCCGGCCAGACCGGCCAGTCCCGCCACGGGACGCACCAGGAACAGGATCGCCACGGCCGCGCCGACCGCGCTCCAGGACAGCGCGTCGATCAGCCCATGGGCCAGCGTGCCGCCGAAAAGGACCAGCATCAGCATCATCATCAGCCGCTCGGTCTGTTCGACGAAGTCATGCAGGCGTTCGTGATACTCGTGGTCCCGCTCGGCATCGCGCAGCGCCACCGCAGCGACGAACACGGCGACGAAGCCATAGCCGTTGACCAGTTCGGTGACCCCATAGGCGATCAGGGTGACGCCGAGCGACACGAAGCCATCGCCGGTCCGCGACAGGTTCGCCCGATTCGGCACACTGAAGGTGACATAGCCGAGAAACCGTCCGACCAGCCAACCCACCCCGACCCCGGCGGCCAACCGCCAGAGGACGTCCAGCAACGCCCAATGCTCCAGCATCTCCCAGGGCGAGTTGTTGTTCAGCAGGGCGACGCCGACGGCGAGATGAACGAAGGGAAAGGCGAGGCCGTCGTTCAGTCCGGCTTCCGAGGTCAGGCTGAAGCGGATCTCGTCCTCCTCCCCCGATTTCGGCGGACCGACCTGGATGTCGGAGGCGAGGACCGGATCGGTGGGCGCCAGCGCCGCCCCCAGCAGGATCGACGCCGCCGGCGGGAAAGCCAGCCAATACCAGCCGATCAGGCCGATCATCAGGATCGACAGCGGCATGGTGATGCCCAGCAGCCGCCATGTGACGTTCCAGCGCCGCCAGCCGACGCGGCGGTCCAGCTTCAGCCCCGCTCCCATCAGTGAGATGATGACGATCAGTTCCGTCAGTCGCTCCGTCGCCTCCGGAAAGGCAAGCGGCTCAGGGTTGTCCAGCCGCAGAAGTCTGAAGGCCGCGAATCCCAGCGCCACGCAGATGATCGGCAGCGACAGCGGCAGTTCCTTCAGCACCATCGGCAGCCAAGCCACCAACAGGATCAGGAAACCAAGCCCAACCATGAAGACGATGTAGGACATGCGCCGCCTGTTCCAGAGAATGCCCCCGACGCGGTTTGCTGTCTGGACATCGTCCGGGCACGCAGGAACCTAATCCCGTCAACGCCAAAAGATGCGGGAAGGTTCAGCGACAAAAAGGAACACTGCGGAAAGGCAGCGTAGATGCCGGCTCGTCGGATTTTGCTTCCCTGCCCCGTCCCGCCGGACTTCCACGGGAAACGCCCAAAAGAACGCGAATAGCCGCAAAGGGACGGGAAGTATTGCTGGATGCCGCCCGCGGGAGCCGGAACCGCGGGCGGCAGTCGCAAAATCGGCCTTTCTTCAGGCCGCAGACGTCATCGGAAAGCCGCTGTAGTCGAGCGAAGCCGACCAGAAGCGTTCCAGCTTGCGCAGGGTCTCGTTCGCCTTGGTCAGTTCCTCGTCGCTGAAACCGGCCTTTTCCAGGGCGGCCAGATGACGCTCGAACATGACGCTGATCTTCTCGCGCAGGTCCAGGCCCTTTTCCGACAGGCGGACGCGGACGGAGCGGCGGTCGTGCGGAGAGCGCTCCTGTCCGAGATAGCCGTTCTCGACCATCTTCTTGACGTTGTAGGAGACGTTGGAGCCCAGGTAATAGCCGCGCGCGGTCAGCTCGCCGACCGTCATCTCGTCTTCACCGATATTGTAAAGGATCAGACTCTGGACATTGTTTATGTCCTGGATCCCAAGCCGGTCGAGTTCGGTCTTGAGCACTTCGAGAAAGTGGCGGTGAAGCCGCTCGATCAACAGAATGCTCTCATAATAAGGTTTGCGCACCGCGGTCTCCTTTGGCTCTAAACCGGCCGTTCCCCGCGCAAGGACGACACCGGGACCTTAAAGCGAGATTAACCGATCATTCGTCGGCAATCATCCTAATAATTCCGGAAAAAGTCCGGCACAACCCGTCTGTACAGGTCACTTTCGCCAAGTGCCACCTCATCCGAATGTTTTCTATCGGGTGAATGTAGCGGTATAACCGGAACGGAATGGCCCCGGAGACCGCGCCGGGGCCGACTCCCACAGCTATTGCGTCAGTCGCGGAACACCAGATCGCCGCCCGCGGGTTCGGCGAAATGACGCTCCACGTCGGACGGCCCGACATCGGCCAGATCGGCCGGCTTCCATTTCGGATTCTTGTCCTTGTCGACCAGGACCGCGCGGATGCCTTCGTAGAAGTCGTCCCCGGCGAGGCAGGCGAGGCTGAGGCGAAGCTCCTGCACCATGCAGGCTTCGAAATCCAGCTTGCCCCCGCGGCGCAGGGCCGCCAGCGTCACCTTCAGGCTGGTCGGCGACACCCGGCGCAGCGTGGCGATCTGCCGGGCCGCCCACTCCGTCCCCTCGGCCTCCAGCGCCTTGATGATCGCCTCGACGCTGTCGAAGCCGTAGCAGCGGTCGACCTCGGCGCGAAGCGCGGTCACCGCCGCCTCTCCCGCCTCGCCGCGATGGGTTGCCACCGCCTCGTCCGCCGGGACGCCGGCCGCCAGACCCTCGATCAGCGCGTCGATGCTGCCGCTCGGCACGAAAGCGTCGGCGGCGCCGATCGCCAGCATGTCGGCGGCCTTCAGCCGGTCGCCGGTCAGGCCCAGCCAGATGCCGACCTGCCCCGGCAGCCGCGGCAGGAAATAGGTGCCGCCGACATCGGGATAGAGGCCGATGCCCGTCTCCGGCATGGCGAACAGGGTGCGTTCGGTGACGATGCGGTGGCTGCCGTGCACCGACAGGCCGACGCCGCCGCCCATGGAGATGCCGTCGATCAGCGCGACATAGGGCTTGGACAGGCGCTTGATCAGCCGGTTCAGCACATATTCCTCGCTGAAGAAGGCGCGGACCGGTGCCGTGTCGCCGCGTCCCTCCTTCGCGGCCTTGCCGGCCTCGTACAGGCTGACGACGTCGCCGCCGGCGCAGAAGGCCTTCTCGCCCGCGCCGCGGATCACGACGGCCTTGACCTCCGGGTCGGCATTCCAGGCCCGCAGCTGCGGATCGAACAGCCTGATCATGCCCAGCGTCAGGGCGTTCAGGGCCTTCGGCCGGTTCAGCGTGACGAGGCCGATGGCGCCCCGACGTTCGAACAGAATCTCAGCAGCGTCGCTCATCGTCTTGTATTTTCTCGATTATCGTTGGAATTCGCGCGGTATCGGGCCACCCGCTCCGCCCCCCTGATGCATCCCCGATGCGACGGCGAAATACGAAGGCGAAGCTTGCGGCTACCGCAGATGATACGGGAGCCGGCGTTTCTGTCAAATCGGCCATACGGCACCGGATGTTCGCAAGCGCCGCCGCACAACCGGATAAGGAACTTCCGCGCCCCTTGGACCGTTGCGCTCACGCTCTCATCTGTTCCGCACAGCCCCCGAGGCGCAGAGCTCCCGAGATGCAAAGCCATCGGCGGTTCCACAGTCGGCAGTTCCACAGAAGGTTCGACACCATGCCGCTTCGCAATCCGGCCGGTCGGCCATGAAAGTCGGTATCATCCTGAACCAGCAGGCCGGCTCGCTGGTCGACCGCCCCTTGGACGGGGCCAAGCAGTCGATCCGTGCCGCCTTCGAACGGCGTGGCGCCGAGGTCGACCTGCACGCCGTCGACGGCGCCCAATGCACGGAGACGATCCGGCGGGTGCTGGACTCCGATGCCGAGATCGTCGTGGTCGGCGGCGGCGACGGCACGCTGCACAGCGCGGTGAAGCTGGCGCTGCCCACAGGCAAGCCGCTGGGAGTGATTCCCCTGGGTACTCTCAACCTCCTGGCCCGCGATCTTCATGTTCCACTTGAACTGGAAGCGGCGGCGGAGGCGCTGGCCGCCGGCCGGGTCCGCGTCATCGACGTCGCCGAAGTGAATGGCGAGCCCTACACCAACAGCTCGATCCTCGGCTTCTATCCCCAGGTGGTGCAGGAGCGTGAGCGCCAGCGCAAGCAGCACCGGCTGCTGAAATGGCCGGGTGCCGCGCTGGCCATGGCGAAGACGCTGTACCGGCTTCCGCTGCTGGACGTCCGCCTGGATTGGGGTGAGGGGCCGAAGCGGATGCGAACGCCGATCCTGGTCGTCTCCAACAACGTCTACGACGACGGCTTCGGTCTGGTCCTGACGCGCCAGTCGCTGGATGCGGGAAAACTTGGGGTCTACGTCGCCCGTGAACGGAACGCCTTCGCGATGCTTCGGTTGATGGGACGGCTGGTCGCCGGATCCTGGAAGCAGGACGAGGCGCTCGACACCTATGCGGTCACCAGCCTGACGGTCCACAGCCGCCGCCATCGCCTGAAGATGGTCAACGACGGCGAGATCCGGAAGCTGCACGCGCCGCTTCACTACCGGATTCGCCCGGGAGCACTGAAGGTTCTGGCACCCGGCTGAGAGAAAGGATGAAGCTGGCGTGAAACGGCTCGCTCACATTTCCGACCTGCATTTCGGACGGATCGATCCGCATGTCGTCGAAGGGCTGCTGGCCGACCTGACGGTCCAGGCCCCCGACCTGATCGTCATTTCCGGCGACTTCGTGCAGCGGGCGAAAGTGCGCCACTTCGAGGAAGCACGGGCCTTCCTGGAGAAATTGCCCTTTCCATACATGGCTGTACCGGGGAATCATGACATCCCGGTTTATAATGTGTTCAAGCGCTTCACCGACCCGTTCGGCAATTACCGGCGCTACATCACCAGCGATTTCAGCCCGCTGCATGTCGACAACGAGATCGCTGTGCTGGGCATCAACACCACCCGCCCCGTCATCATGGATTTTTCCGAAGGGCGGATGAACAAGAAGCAGATCGCGCGGGTGCGCGAGGTGTTCTGCGGCATGCCCGACACCGTGTTCAAGGTGCTGTTCACCCACCACCCCTTCCTGCCGCCGCCGGACATGCCGAAGACCCAACTGGTCGGTCGGCACAAGCTGGCCTTGCCGGCGCTGGAAAGCTGCGGCGTCGACCTGCTGCTGGCCGGCCATCTGCACAAGGCCTATTCCGGCGACATCATGAGCTTCCATACCCAGATCGCCCGCTCGATCCTGGTGGCGCAGGCCTCCACCGCGACCTCCACCCGGCTGCGGAACGAGACGAACGCCTACAACCTGATCACCGTCGACATGCCGACCGTGACCTTCGAGGTGAGGTCGTGGGAGGGTGCCGCCTTCACCGGCGGACTGGTGTCCACCTATCGCAAGCATGGGCACCGCTGGACCTTGCAGGCGCAGGACACCGGATTCCGCCCCGTGTCCAGCGATCCGGCCGCCGCCCCGTGGAATACGGCCGACCGCCTTTCAACTGGGCACGAGCGGGACAGGGCATGAGGCATTCGCAAGGCTGCCGGCCCATCCCGGGGGATGGCTGGTGCCCCCATGGCTTGAGTTCACTACGCGGCAAGGCGTAGGATCGCCGCACTCGTTCTAAGTGCATGGTCTCCCGATGCCGATCTCCCTTCCCGCCGCCTTCCCGCGCACCCGTCTGCGCCGCAACCGCGCCGACGCCTGGACCCGCCGTCTGGTCGCCGAGCACACGCTGACCGTCGACGACCTGATCTGGCCGGTCTTCGTGATCGAAGGCGAGAACCGGCGGGAGCCCGTCGCCTCCATGCCCGGCGTGGAGCGCCTGACCATCGACCTGCTGTGCGAAGCGGTGGCGACGGCCGGTTCGCTCGGCATCCCCTGCATCGCCCTGTTCCCGGTCGTCGGCTCGGATGGCAAGTCGGAAGATGCGGCGGAGGCCTACAACCCGGAAAACCTGATGAACCGCGCCATCCGCGCGGTCAAGGCGGCGGCGCCGGAAGTCGGCATCCTGGGCGACGTGGCGCTCGACCCCTATACCAGCCACGGCCATGACGGCCTGCTGCGCGACGGCTACATCCAGAATGACGAGACCGTCGAGGTCCTGATCCGACAGGCCTTGTCGCAGGCGGCGGCCGGCGTCGACATCGTCGCCCCGTCCGACATGATGGACGGCCGCATCGGCGCCATCCGCGACGCGCTGGACAAGGACGGCTACCATCTCACACGCGTCTGCTCCTACGCCGCGAAATACGCCTCCGCCTTCTACGGGCCGTTCCGCGACGCGGTGAACTCCGGCGGTTTCCTGAAGGGCGACAAGACCACCTACCAGATGAACCCCGCCAACACCGACGAGGCCCTGCGCGAGGTCGCTTGCGACCTGCAGGAAGGAGCGGACATGGTGATGGTGAAGCCGGGCCTGCCCTATCTCGACGTCATCCGCCGGGTGAAGGACCAGTTCGCGGTTCCGACCTTCGCCTATCACGTGTCGGGTGAATACGCGATGCTGCGCGCCGCCTCGGCCAATGGCTGGCTGAACTACGACAAAGCCCTGCTGGAGACCCTGATGGGCTTCAAGCGCGCCGGCTGCGACGCCATCCTGACCTATGGCGCGGTGGACGCCGCGAAACTGCTCAAGCAAGGCTGAGAGGTCGAAACCTTCTTCGAGCCGTCCCGGGGCCGCGGACCGATCCGCGGCCCTTTGTCGTCCTGGGGATCCCACTCATATCATCGAGCGTAAAGTCTGACACATCAGACTTTACGCTCGCCCTCAGACGGCGGGCGCGGCCGTCCGGCCGCTTGCCTTCGCAGGCATGGGCCTGCGGGGCCGCAGTCGCGGCCTTTACCTCCGAGCATAAGTCAGGACTTACGCTCGGCGGTATCAGCGGAAACGCCCCGTGATGACAAAGGCCACCGTCTTCCGCCCGCTCCTGCCGACCGCCGCTCCCGCAGCCGTCGGCGTCAGCCCGTCGAACCTTCGCGACCGCTGGCCGTCGCCGTGCCATAGGCCCGCACCAGCGCCGCCACCGAATCGGCGATCACCCGCTCGGGATCGGCGGTGACCGGGAGGCCCAGCATGGTCGGCCAGAACAGCACCTCCTTCAGGCCGCCCATCAACTGGGTCGCCGCCACATGCGGGTCGGGCGCATTCAGCCGCCCGCGCGCATGCTGGGCGGCGATGTAGTCGTCGAGCAGCGCATAGGCCTGCCCCTTTTTGCCGTCCAGATAGATCTGCGACAACTCGGGAAATCGCTGATGCTCGGCGATGACGAGGCGCAGCAGGCCGCGCACCTCCGGGCGGCGCATATGGACCAGCATCGACCGCAGGAAGGCGGGAAGCGCCTGTTCCGGCGGCTGGTCATGGCGCAGGGTCTGGCCGCCGTCGCTGTGGAAGCCCTCATACAGCCCGGAGACAACGGCCTGGAACAACTCCCGCTTGCCGGGGAAGTGATTGTAGACGGTGCGCTTGGACACGTTGGCGTCGGCGGCGATGGCGTCCATCGACGACGCCTCGTACCCGTGGGTCAGGAAGGCGCGGGTTGCCGCCTCCACCACCGCATCCCGCTTCGCCGAACCACGCACAGCATTCCCCTCCCGAGACATCGACATCCATTGGCGGTCAAGTAAACTGCACCGTACAGTGCAATTTAGTGCCGCAGATTCTCAGGGTAATCCGCCAGACAGCGGCACGGGAGGGGTAAAGCGATGAAGCAGCGCAACATATCCAGCGCGGACGGGTGGCACCGCCGGAAACTCACCCGGACACTGGCAAGGTTCCAATCCCCCCGCCACCGGACGGACCTTCGGTCCGCCGAGAGCGGGTGAGGAAAGTTGGAGGAATCCGCCCCGGCCAGCGCCTATCGAAAGGCCCTTACTTCGGCGTCCCCGCCCAGACCTGGAATTGCGTGGTCTCCAGCAGCATGTCGCTGTGTCCGAAGGCCGCCTTGAACAGCTTGCCCACGCCGGCCGTCCGCTGGGTCACCGCCACAAGCGTGCCGCGCAGCTTCAGATACTGCTTGGTCCCCGCCACCAGCGCGTCCAGCATGCCGAAATCCTCGTCCTTGCCGCGGTGGAGCGGCGGGTTGGACAGGATCAGGCCGAAACGTTCGCGGGTGCCCAACCCCGTCAGCCCGTCGCTCAGCACCAGTTCGGCGTCCGGCACATTCTGGCGGGCGGCATGCAGCGCCACCGCATCGATGTCCAGCAGGGTCAGAGGGGCATCCGGCTGACGTTCGCGCACGGCCCGCGCGATCACCCCGGCGCCGCAGCCGAAATCCAGCACGCGGGTGCCGGCGGCGATCTCCGGCAGCACCTTCAGCAGGCATTCGGTGCCGGCGTCAAGATGGCCGTGGGCGAACAGGCCGGGATAGGACACCAGTTCCAGCGTCCGGTCCGGCAGGGTCAGGGTGACGGTCTGCCGCCAATCCTCCAACTCGCCCTTGGCCGGCGCGTCGGTGCGGCGGGTCAGCAGCAGCCGGGCGCGGCGCTTGATGATCAGCGTTTCCGCGTCCCCGGCCAGCCCGTCGAGATGCTTGGGCGCGCTGGTCACGCCTTCGTCGTTGCCGCCGGCGATCCACAGCGGCGCACCGGGGGCGAGGCGCGAGGCCAGAGCATGCAGCGCCATCTCGAATCCGGCCCAGCCGCGCGGCAGGCGCAGCACGGCGCCGTCGAACGGTCCCTCGGCCGGCCAGGGCGTGGCCGTCCGTCCGCCGCCCTGGTTTGCGGTGGCGAGCCGGTTCCACACCACCACCTCCGCCCCGCCTTCACGCAGAGCCTCGGCAATGGCGCCGTCGCTGTCGAAGGCGACGAGGATCCGGCCCTGCGGCCGGATGTCGGACAGGGCTTCGGCGGCCACGGCGGCGACGGTCTGGTCGCGGTCCGTGGCCCGGTTGTCTAGACGTGCCACCTGGATCAGCCCTTGTCGCGCATCAGCCGCGCCTTGTCGCGCTGCCAGCTGCGTTCCTTCTCGCTCTCGCGCTTGTCGTGCTTCTTCTTGCCGGTGGCGAGGCCGATCTCGACCTTGGCGAAGCCGCGGTCGTTGAAATAGACCGACATCGGCACGAGCGTAACGCCCTTCTGCTTGATGCCGGCCGCGAGCTTGTCCAGCTCGCGGCGGCGGACCAGCAGCTTGCGCGGCCGCTTCGGCTCGTGCTGATCGATGCGGCCGGCCTGGAGATATTCGGGGATGTAGGCGTTGAACAGGAACAGCTCCCCGCCCTTCAGACCGGCATAGGCCTCGTTCACACTGGCGCGGCCGCCGCGCAACGACTTCACCTCAGACCCGGTCAGCATGATCCCGGCCTCGAGGACATCATCGATGAAGAAGTCGAACCGCGCGCGGCGGTTCTGTGCCGCGTATTTTTTAGCTTCCTCGCGCGTCGCCAAGTCTCTCTCCTATACGGCCCGTTCCGTCGCTCAGGACAACAGGCCGGCTTTGGTCATGGCTCCACGAACGGCGGCACGTGCGGTCTCCGTCGCCGGAACCAGCGGCAGGCGCACCTCGTCGCTGCCGAGGCCCAGCAGGCTGGCGGCGAACTTCACCGGGGCCGGGCTGGTCTCGACGAACATCGAGTCGTGCAGCGGCGACAGCACGTCGCGCAGGCGGAACGCCTCCTTCAGGTCGCCCTTGGCCCAGGCGGTCTGCATGGCGGAGCACAGCGCCGGAGCCACGTTGGCGGTGACGGAGATGCAGCCCACGCCGCCCTGCGCGTTGAAGGCCAGCGCCGTGGCGTCCTCGCCCGACAGCTGGATGAAGTCGGGGCCGACCTCCTGCAGCAGGCGGGACGGACGGGACAGATCGGCGGTCGCGTCCTTCACGCCGACGATGTTGGGCAGCTTCGCAAGCCGCGCCATCGTCGCCACAGACATATCCACGACACTGCGGCCGGGAATGTTGTAAATGAAGATCGGCAAATCCGCCGCGTCATGGATCGCCTTGAAATGCTGGTACAGACCCTCTTGAGACGGCTTGTTGTAGTAGGGCGTGACCACGAGCGCCGCCTGCGCGCCTGCCTGCTTGGCATGGCGGGTCAGCGCGATCGCCTCCTCGGTCGAGTTGGAGCCGGTGCCGGCCATCACCGGCACCTTGCCGCCGGCCGCCTCGATGCACAGTTCCACGACGCGGTTGTGTTCCTCGTGGGACAGGGTCGGCGACTCGCCGGTGGTGCCGCAGGGCACGAGACCGTGCGTGCCTTGGGCGACCTGCCACTCCACAAAGGACTGGAAGGCCGTCTCGTCCACTTTCCCGCCCTTGAACGGAGTCAGAAGGGCGACAATGGAACCGTGGAACATGGCTGCCTCCTCAGTCGGCTTAGCTGGAAAAAAGAGTTGCGCACATTATCCCTCCCCGTCGCCCTCGGCAAGAGCGCCCGGAGCGCTGTTTTCGCCGGTCTCCTCACCGTTGCCGCCGCGCTTCCCGGCGCCCTGCCCGCCGCCGCTCTGAGCGCGCAGGACATCGCCGTCTATCGCGAGGCGTTCAAGCTCGCCGATAACGACCGGCTGGCCGAGGCGCTGGCCGCGGCCTCCCGCGCCCAGGACCCGTTACCGGCGAAGGTTTTGCGCTGGATGGCGCTCGCCACGCCCGGCGGCGGCAGCTACGCCGAGATCACGGCCTTCATCCGCGAGAATCCGGATTGGCCCAACATGGCGGCCCTGCGCCGTCAGGCCGAGCTGGCGATGCCCGACATCCCGCCGGCCGAGGTGGTTGAGTGGTTCCGCCAGTCCCCGCCGCAGACCAATGACGGCTTCGTCCGCTACGCCGACGCGCTGATCGCCACCGGCAGCGTGGAGCACGCGACCGGCCTGATCCGCCAGCAGTGGGCCGAGACCAATTTCACCCCGGACGAGGAAGCGGCCTTCCTCTCCCACTACACCCCCTATCTGCGCCCGCTGGACCACAAGGCGCGCATCGACCGGCTGCTCTGGGCCCGGCAGGACGCGCCGGTGCGCCGGATGCTGCCCTTCTTCGACGAGGCCTATGACACGCTGATCGAGGCGCGCATCGCGCTGGACGGCGACAGCCCCGGCGCCGAAGCGGCTCTGGCCCGCGTCGCCTCTGCCCTGCGCGACGATCCCGGCCTGATGTTCGACCGCGCCCGCTATCTGCGCCGCAAGGGCGACGATGCCGGCGCGCTGGAAATCATCGCCCGCGCCGGCACCGACCTCGGCCGTCCGCAGGCCTGGTGGCCGGAGCGCCATCTGCTGGCACGCCGGGCGATGGAGCGCGGCGACTTCAACCTCGCCTACCGTCTGGTCAGCACCCACGGCATGACCGAGGGCAGCGCCTTCGCCGACGCGGAATTCCTGTCGGGCTTCCTGGCCCTGCGCTTCCTCGACAAGCCGTCGGAGGCCTTCGCCCATTTCCACAAGCTCTACCGCTCCGTCTCGGCGCCGATCAGCAAGGCGCGCGGCGCCTACTGGTGCGGCCGGGCGGCGGAAGCCCTGGGACAGACGGAGCCGGCCCGCGACTGGTACGCCAAGGCCGCGACCTACCCCACCACCTTCTACGGCCAGCTGGCCTTCCGCCATGTCTCCGACGGGGCCGTCACCCTGCCGGCGCCGCCGCCGGTGTCCAGCGCCGACAGCGCCGCCTTCAACCGGCGCGAGGTGGTGCGCGTCGCCCGCCTGCTGGCGGAGATCGGCGGCAGCACCGATGCGCGGCTGGGCAGCTTCATCCGCCGCATCAGCCTGGATGCCAAGACGCCCGCCGACTATGTTCTCGCCGCCCGGCTGGCGAGCGAGGTCGGCCGCCGCGATCTCGCCGTCGCCGCCGCCAAGGACGCCGCGCAGAACGAGGTGTTCCTGGTCGAGGCCGGCTATCCGATGATCGACGCCCGGCCGGCGGCGCCGGAAGCGGCGCTGATCCACGGCATCATCCGGCAGGAAAGCACCTTCAACCCCACCATCGTGTCGTCGGCCGGCGCGCGCGGCCTGATGCAGCTGATGCCGGCGACGGCGCAGCTGGTGGCGGGCAAGCTGGGCCTGAAGCACACCCACTCCCGGCTGACCTCGGATCCCGAGTACAACATCGTGCTCGGCTCGGCCTATCTGTCGGAGCTGATCGACCGCTTCAACGGCTCCTGGGTGATGGCGATCGCCGGCTACAACGCCGGGCCGAACCGGGTGCGCAACTGGCTGCAGACCTACGGCGACCCGCGGACCGAGTCGGTGGACGTGGTCGACTGGATCGAGCTGATCCCGATCTCCGAGACCCGCAACTATGTCCAGCGCGTCCTGGAGGCCGTCCAGGTCTACCGGGCCCGCCTGAGCGGCGACCGGGCGGAGCCGAATCTGGACAGGGATTTGCGGCGATAGGGTGTCGCGGCGGGCGAGGTCCGGTGAGGGTCCACGCCCGCCCCACCCTCACCCCTTCGGCCGCTCCGACCGCGCGTAGTTGCTGAAGTGTCCTTCCTTCGCCGCCATCCGGCGGGCCGATTGGACGACGGCGCCGGCCTTGCCCTCCGGCGCCACGTTCGATAGCTGGCGGCTCAGCCCGGCGCTGCCGCAGGACGGGCAGGCCGGCGTCTCGCCGGAGCGCACCAGGGTCTCGAATCCATGGTCGCAGGCGTTGCAGCGGTAGGAATAGAGCGGCATCGGGATCTCCGGGTACGAATCGAGTCGGCCCGAGTATCCCGCAATATCCATATTATAAAAACGGTTTTGTTGCGCTGCATCAAACAGAGCGCATCACACACGGCGCGCCCGGCACGGCGTCAGGCCGCGGCGCCGCCGAAATCGAATCCCGCGGCCTCCACCGCCTGCCGCACCACCTCCTCCGGGATGCCGCCGTCCACCATCACCGTGCCGGTCGCGAGATCCACGGTCACGGCGGCATCGGGCGCCGCCTTGGTGATCGCATTGGAGACGGAGCGGGCGCAGCCGCCGCAGGTCATTCCATCCACCTTGTAGGCATCGGCCATCGTCATGGGGCTCCCCTCACGGTCGGGTCAGCCGCCGGTATGGCGCATCCGCACCAGCGTGCTGACCGGGACAAGTACGAAGCCACGCTTTTGCACATCCGGCATCCAGGACGCCAGGGCGTCGATTGTCGCATCATGCGGGTGGCCGATGGCGACGGCATAGCCCTGCCGCCTGGCGACCTGTTCGGTCTTCGCCAGCTGGGCCTTGACCGCAGCGACCGTATCCTGGTTGTCGAGGAAGATGTCGCGGCCGATCCACGGCATCTTCAGTTCCCGCGCCAGCCCGATCCCGGCGCTGTTCGGCGTCGTCCGGCTGTCCAGCCACAGCAGGCCGCGGCGATGCAGTTCGGCCAGCACCGGCGCCAGCGCCGCGCGGTCGGCGGTGAAGCGGCTCCCCATATGGTTGTTGACCCCGACATAGCCATCGAAGCTGTCCAGCGCCCCGCGGACCCGCTTCACGATCTCCCCCCGGTCGAGCGAAACCAGCAGGGCATTCGGGCCTGGATCGGCCTTCACGCTGGGTTCCATCGGCATGTGCAGCATCAGCTCATGCCCGTTGGCCCGCGCCGCCCTGGCCTGGACCTGCAGATCGCGGGCATAGGGCAGCCAGGACAAGGTCAGCGGACCATGCAGCGCCGCCATCCGGTTCGAGCGCTTCCGGTCCACCCCCATGTCGTCGATGACGATGGCGATCATCGGCTTGCCCTGCGGCACCTCCGCCGGCAGGGCGTTCTTGCGCCACAGCGCGGCATTGCCCGATGGGGCCTGCACCGGCGGCTGGCTGGGCGGGGCGGGCGGCGGCAGCATCGCCACCGTCGTGGCCGGCGGGCGGAATTCGGCCGGCGCCGGCTTCTCCGCCGCCGCCTTGCCGGTGCTTTCCGTCTCCGTCTGCGCGGTCGATTGCGGGGCTGGGGCAGGCGGTTCCACCTTCGCCGCCGGCACCGGCGGGGACTGCACCGGCGGAGGCTGCACCGCCTGTTGCCCGCTTGCCTGTTGCCCGCTTGCCTGCTGTCCATTCGCCTGCTGCTGGGCAGCCTGCTGCACCGGCGCCGGCTTGCCGGACTCGCCACCGGAGCTTCCGCCGGTCAGCGTCGCCACTCCCATAGCGATGGCGAACACCCCGGCGACGGCGGCCAGCGCCAGCACGAAGGGGTTCGACAGAAGGCGGGGAAGCGGAGATTTGCGGGCTTTTGAAGGCGCCTTGCGGGCCATGGTGACGACGTCCATCCTGCAACCGGGGCGCCGCACACTGGCACCCCGCCGCCACGACCGCAACCGCCCAATCGGCGCAGAACGCCGCTGCGGCGCCATCCGCCCGATGCGGCCAAGCCCATTCCGAAGAGTCCGCCCGATGCGTCCCATCTTTGTCATCGCCGCCCTGCTTCCGGCCGCCGCCGCCGCGACTCCGGCGCTGGCCGCCATGGATTGCCCGGCCAGCCTGACGGTCCAGGCGCAGCCCGACGCCCCCGGCGGCTGGTCGCCCTACCCCGGCCGCGACAGCCACAGCTTCGCCGGCATCTCCATCGTCGCGGGCGACCGCGCCAGCCAGATGACCTCGGCCGCTCCCGCCACGCTCGCCCCCGACCGCGAGTTGCGGCGCGGGCGCAGCATCGTCCAGGTCTGGGAGTTCTCCGGCTCGCGCCGCGACAACGTTTTCCTTGTCTGCCGCTACCGCAACACCCAGGCGGCGCTTGCCGCCGACCTGCCGCGCAGCATCCGCCGCTGCACCCTGACGCTGGAGGCCGACATCCGCGGCACCGTGCTGGACGAGCCCAAGACCCCTCCGCAGCTCGACTGCCGCTGATACCGCGGGAGTTCTGCGCGGAGGCTGGAAATCCGCCCCCTCAGCCGTTAGGGTGTCCGTCGTTGGAACAGGGGCGGAACGGCCCCGACGATCCGGGCGAAGGTGGAAGGCGGAAGGCGCATGCTGCTGCTCATCGATAACTACGACAGCTTTACCTACAATCTCGTCCATTACCTGGGCGAGCTTGGCGCCGACGTGCAGGTCCGCCGCAACGACGCCCTGACGGTGGAGGAGGCGATGGCTCTGCGCCCCGACGGCATCGTGCTGTCGCCCGGCCCCTGCAATCCCGACCGCGCCGGCATCTGCCTTCCGCTGATCGACGCCGCCGCCAAGGCCCGCCTGCCGCTGATGGGCGTCTGCCTGGGCCACCAGTCGATCGGCCAGGCCTTCGGCGGCCGGGTGATCCGCGCCCCGGTGCCCATGCACGGCAAGGTCGACAGCATGCGGCACGAGGGACGCGGCGTGCTCGCCGGCCTGCCCAGCCCGTTCCGCGCCACCCGCTACCACTCGCTGATCGTCGAGCGCGAGACCCTGCCCGCCTGCCTGGAGGTGACCGGCGAGACCGCCGACGGCCTCATCATGGCGCTGGCCCACCGCGAGTTGCCGATCCACGGCGTGCAGTTCCATCCCGAAAGCATCGAGAGCGAGCACGGCCACAAGATCCTGCGGAATTTCCTGGACCTGACACGTCCCCGCCCGGAGACCGCGGCCCTGGAGAACGCGGCATGAGCGGCGATCTGTCCGATATGAAGGCCATTCTGGGCAAGGTCGCCACCGGCGCCGCCCTGACCGAGGCGGAGTCCGGCTTCGCCTTCGACATCATCATGTCCGGCAACGCCACCCCGTCGCAGATGGGCGGCTTCCTGATGGCCCTGCGCGTGCGCGGCGAGACGGTGGACGAGATCACCGGCGCCGCCCGCGTCATGCGCGCCAAGGCGATCCCGGTCGATGCGCCTCCCGGCACCATCGACACCTGCGGCACCGGCGGCGACGGCGCCGGCACCTACAACATCTCCACCGCCGCGGCGCTGGTGGTGTCGTCCTGCGGCGTGCCGGTCGCCAAACACGGCAACCGGGCCATTTCGTCCAAATCCGGCGCCGCCGACGTGCTGGGCTCGCTGGGCGTCAACCTCGACTGCGACTTCGCGCAGGTGCGCAAGGCTCTGTGGGATGCCGGCATCGCCTTCCTGATGGCGCCTCGCCACCACCTTGCCATGCGCAACGTCGGCCCGACGCGGGTGGAACTCGGCACCCGCACCGTCTTCAACCTGCTGGGTCCGCTCGCCAACCCGGCGACCGCCAAGCGGCAGGTGCTGGGCGTCTTCTCCAAGCAGTGGGTGGAACCGCTGGCGCAGGTGCTGAAGCGGCTGGGTTCCGAAGCGGCCTGGGTCGTCCACGGTTCCGACGGGCTGGACGAGATCACCACCACCGGCCCCACCACCGTCGCCCAGTTGAAGGACGGCGAGGTGACGGTGTTCGAGGTGACGCCGGAGGACGCCGGCCTGCCCCGCGCCCGCATCGAGGACCTGAAGGGCGGCGACGCCCAGGTCAACGCCGAGGCGATCCACGCCCTGTTCGACGGGGCGCGCAGCCCCTACCGCGACATCGTGCTGCTGAACGCCGCCGCCGCCCTGCTGGTGGCCGGCAAGGCCGCGACGCTGAAGGAGGGCGCGGCGATGGCCGCCGACGCCATCGACAGCGGCGGCGCCCGCGACCGCCTGCGCCGGCTGGTCGCCATCACCAACGAGGCGGTGGCCTGATGAGCGACGTTCTGACCCGCATCAACGACGACAAGCGCGCGCTGGTCGCCGCCCGCAAGGCCGCCCGCCCGCTGTCGGAGGTGGAGGCCGCCGCCAGGGCCGCCAACGAGACCAACCCGCCGCGCGGCTTCATCCGGGCGCTCGGCGCCGCGGTGGAGGCCGGGCGCTACGGCCTGATCGCCGAGATCAAGAAGGCCAGCCCGTCCAAGGGCCTGATCCGCGCCGATTTCGATCCGCCGGCCTTGGCGCGCGCCTATCGCGGCGGCGGGGCGACCTGCCTGTCGGTGCTGACCGACGAGCCCTATTTCCAGGGCAGGGACGAGTATCTGGTCGCCGCCCGCGCCGCGGTCGACCTGCCGGTTCTGCGCAAGGACTTCATGGTCGATCCCTATCAGATCGTGGAGGCCCGCGCGCTGGGTGCCGACTGCATCCTCATCATCATGGCCTCGCTGTCAGACGCCCAGGCGGCGGAGATCGAGGACGCCGCCCTCGCCCAGGGGCTGGACGTGCTGGTCGAGGTGCATGACCGCGCCGAGCTGGACCGCGCGCTGCTGCTGAAGACGCCGCTGCTGGGCGTCAACAACCGCAACCTCAAGACGCTGGCGGTGGACATCGCGACGACGGAGGAACTGGCCGCCAACGTGCCGCCCGACCGCATGCTGGTCGCCGAAAGCGGGCTCTACACCCCCGCCGATCTGGCCCGCATGGCGAAGGTCGGGGCGCGCTGCTTCCTGGTCGGCGAATCGCTGATGCGGCAGGCCGACGTGACCGCCGCCACCCGCGCCCTGCTGGCCCCGGCATAGACCGATGCCGGAGATCGCGATAGCCGCGGAAAGCCCGCGCCAGGAATCGGTGGTCGCGCTGGTTGCGGCGCTGGACCGCTATCTGCTGGAGCTCTATCCGGCCGACACCTGCCACCTGCTCGACATCGCGGAGTTGGAGGCGCCGGACCTCCGCTTCTTCGTCGCCCGCAAGGACGGCGTGCCGGTCGGCTGCGCCGCACTGCGCGTCGATCCGACCGGCTATGGCGAGGTCAAGCGCATGTATGTCGATCCCGCCGCCCGCGGCCTCCGCGTCGGCGACCGCCTGCTGGCGCGGCTGGAGGAACAGGCGCGGGCGGAGGGGCTGAGCGCCCTGCTGCTCGAATCCGGCATCCACCAGCACGAGGCGCTGGGGCTCTACCGCAAGGCCGGATTCACCGGGCGCGGACCCTACGCCTGCTACGAAGAGAACGGCGTCAGCGTCTTCATGGAAAAACCCCTGCGGGAGATCGTCCGATGACCGGCTTCACCCATTTCGACGCCGACGGCAAGGCGGTGATGGTCGACGTGTCCGACAAGGCGGACACCGAACGCACCGCCACCGCCGCCGCCGCCGTGCTGATGCAGCCTGAAACCCTCGCGCTCATCATGCAGGGCGGGGTGAAGAAGGGCGACGTTCTGTCGGTCGCCCGGCTGGCCGGAATCATGGGGGCCAAGCGCACGCCGGACCTCATCCCGCTGTGCCACCCGCTGATGCTGACCTCGGTCAAGGTCGACCTCACCTGCGACCCCGCGCGCAACGCGGTCGACGTGACAGCCACCTGCAAACTCAAGGGCCAGACCGGCGTGGAGATGGAGGCGCTGACCGCCGTCACCATCGCCGCCCTGACCGTCTACGACATGTGCAAGGCGGTGGACCGCGGCATGACGGTCACCGACGTCCGTCTGCTGCACAAGGCCGGCGGCAAGAGCGGCGAGTGGGGCGCGACCGCGCCGTCGGCGGGAGGCTGACGCCATGATCTCCGTCGCGGAGGCGCGCGCCCGAATCCTGTCGGCCTTCGCCCCTCTGCCGGCGGAGACCGTCGCCCTGCCCGACGCGCTCGGCCGCGT
Source organism: Azospirillum ramasamyi (assembly GCF_003233655.1). Lineage (NCBI taxonomy): Bacteria > Pseudomonadati > Pseudomonadota > Alphaproteobacteria > Rhodospirillales > Azospirillaceae > Azospirillum > Azospirillum ramasamyi. Next base: position 882,777 of record NZ_CP029829.1, on the reverse strand, counting down.
GCTGGCCGAGCCGGTGGTCGCCCGGCTGACCCAGCCGCCCTTCCACGCCTCCTCCATGGACGGCTGGGCGGTGCGATCCGCCGACATCGCCGCCGCGACCGCCGACGCCCCCGTTTCCCTGCGCCGCATCGGCGAATCCTCCGCCGGTCATGCCTTCGGCGGCGGCGTCGGTCCCGGCGAAGCGGTGCGCATCTTCACCGGCGCGCCGTTGCCCGATGGCGCCGACGCCGTCGTGATGCAGGAGGATTGCAGCGCCGACGACGCCACGGTTCGCGTCGGCCGCGCCGTCCCCGCCGGACGCTTCGTCCGTCAGGCCGGCTTCGACTTCGCGCTCGGGCAGGAACTGCTGCCCAAGGGCCGCCGGCTGACCGCGCGCGACATCGCGCTGGCCGCCGGCGGCAATGTGCCCTGGCTTTCGGTCCATCGCCGGCCGCGCATCGCCATCCTCGCCACCGGCGACGAGATCGCCCTGCCCGGCGATCCGCTTGGGCCGAGCCAGATCGTCAGCACCAACGCGCTCGGCCTCTGCGCGCTCGTCGCCGCCCAGGGCGGACTGGCCCACAATCTCGGCGTCGCCAAGGACACGCCGGACAGCGTCGCCGCCATGGCGAAGGGCGCCGCCGGCTGCGATCTGCTGGTCACCACCGGCGGCGCCTCGCATGGCGATTACGACTTCGTGCGCGACGTGCTGGCCGACCGTGGCGTGTCGCTGGAGGTGCAGACCGTGGCGATGCGGCCGGGCAAGGCGCTGATGTTCGGCCGGGCCGGCGGGGTGCCGCTGCTGGGCCTGCCCGGCAATCCGGTCTCGACCGGGGTCACCGCCGTCCTGTTCCTGCGCCCGGTTCTGCGCCTGCTGCAGGGCCTGCCGCCCGAGGACGACCGCCCGCCCCTGCGCGCCCGTCTGACCGTCGCGCTGAGGGCCAACGACCGGCGCGAGGAATATCTGCGCGCCACCCTGGCCGCCGGACCGGATGGCGTCCTCACCGTCACCCCCTTCGCCCGGCAGGACAGCGCCATCACCTCGCTCTACGCCCGGGCCGACTGCCTGATTCCCCGCCCGCCCAACGCCGATCCGGAACCTGCCGGCGCCCTGGTCGGCGTGCTTCCTTTGACCGACGGGGCGCTCAGCATCTAAACTTGAACACGGCGTTTGACAGACGATGGAACAGTTGAACACCACCCTGAAATCCGTTCCACGGTGTTTCGGATGTTCCACTCAAGTTCTGAAAGAAGCCGATGGAGGGCTTGACGCGCGGCAGGAACCAAACTAGAACATGGAGCAACGTTTAGTTTTTGTTCCATCTTCAGTCTGGCGACGGCCGGGAGGCATCCATGCTCACGCGCAAGCAGCACGAATTGCTGCTGTTCATCCACGAACGGCTCGGCCAGGGCGGAGTTTCGCCGTCGTTCGACGAGATGAAGGACGCCCTGGGGCTGAAGTCCAAGTCGGGCATCCACCGCCTCATCACCGGCCTTGAGGAACGCGGCTTCATCCGCCGCCTGCCCCACCGCGCCCGCGCCCTGGAGGTTCTCCGCCTTCCCGAGGGCATCGACGCCGCCCGCGCCCGCGGCGGCGCGCCCAAGCCGAAGTTCCAGCCCAACGTAATCAAAGGCGATTTCGCCTTCGCCGGCCGCGACGCCGCTCCGCCCGCCCCCACCCCGGCCGCGGCGAACGAGACGGTGCAGCTCCCGCTCTACGGCCGCATCGCCGCCGGCACGCCGATCGAGGCCCTGCGCGACAACAGCGCCTTCGTCGACGTCCCCGCCTCGATGCTGACCGCCGGCGACCACTACGCGCTGGAGGTCTCGGGCGATTCGATGGTGGAGGCCGGCATCCTCGACCACGATACCGTCATCATCCAGCGTTGCGACGCGGCGGAGAACGGCACCATCGTCGTGGCGCTGGTCGATGAAGGCGAAGTGACGCTGAAGCGCCTGCGCCGCAAGGGCCACACCATCGCCCTGGAACCCGCCAACGCCGCCTATGAAACCCGCATCTTCGGCGCCGACCGCGTCCGCGTGCAGGGCAAGCTGGTCGGTCTGGTCCGCAAGTACTGAGCCACTGTCGTCCCTCCCTATCCCTCCCCCGCTCACGCGGGAGAGGGTCGGTGAGGCGGCAAAACCTCGGTCATCCCTCACCTCCCCCCGGTCCAGGGCCGGTCTCCCCTGATCCCGCGCACCGTCTCCACCTCCACCCCCGCCTCCGTCAGCCACAGCGCATGCGCCCCCTCGTGACGCAGCGCCCAGCGGTCGATAACGACGCCGGCCCGGCACCTCCGCGCCACCGCCGCAGTCACCACCGCATCGGCCGCCCCGCAATCCTCGTCCAGGGCATCCGGCAGCCGCGGCAGGGCGACAGTTCGTCCCCCGCCCCGGTACAGGCAGCCGAGCGCATCGCAGTTCAACGACCGCCCACCCTCGCTCCATCCTCCAGCCGCCGGCCAGGGATCCGCCGCCGCGCGTTCGCCGTCGCGTTCCCGCCAGGTTTCGACGACCCGGCCCCCGGTCTTGCCCGAAGCGCTGAGGCGACCGTCCGCCAGCCGCACCGCCATCACGGCCCCGTCCCCCGAGACCAGCACGTCCGGCCGCGTCACCAAAGCCGGCGAGGCCAGCCCCGCCAGGATCGGCAGCAATCCCAGCCAACGCCATCGCCGGGTCCAGATGCACAGCCAGATGCCGCCCAGCACCAGCACCGCGAACCCCTCCATCGGCATCGCCGGCATGGTCAGCGAGGCGCCGGGCAGCCGGCCGAAGAACTCGGCGGTCCAGATCACCGCCCGGTCGCCCCAGTTCATCGCGATCAGCGCCGGCGCCTCCAGCCCGAATGGCATCAGCGCGTAGACGATCAGGCTCCACGGCATGACCCAGAAGGAGGTGATGGGAATGGCGATCAGGTTGGACAACACGCCATAGAAGGCGATCTGCTGAAAATGGAAAAGCGAGAAGGGCAGCGTCGCCAGCGTCGCCACCACGCTGGTCAGCAGGATGCCGCCGACATAGAGCAGGCTGCGCAGAAACCATCCCGCCTCGTTGCGCCATTCCGCCAGCCGCGGACTGCCGCGCTCTAAGGCGGCGATCAGCGCCACCACCGCCGCGAAGGACATCTGGAAACTTGGGCCGAGCATCCCTTCCGGGTCCATGGCGATGGTGACCAGACCGGCGAAGGCGACCAGCCGCATGCTCAGCGGGTGGCGGTCCAGCATGATCGCGCCCATGACCATGCCGGTCATCAGCACCGACCGCACGGTCGGCAGCGGCGCTCCGACGAGCAACGTATAGGCCAAGGCCGACAGGATGCCGAACAGCGCCGCGATCTTCTTGATCGGCCAACGCAAGGCTATGAAGGGCACCAGCGCCAGCAAGGCCCTGACCACATAGAACAGGATGCCGGCGGCAATGCCCACATGCAGGCCGGAGATCGACAGCAGATGCGCCAACCCGCTGTTGCGGAAATCCTCGAGCGTCTCATCCGGGATGCCGAACTGCTCCCCGTTCAGCAAAGCCGTGGTGACCCTCGCCTCCACCGGATCGCCGATGGTTGCGGCCACCCGCTCGGCGATCGCGCCGCGCGCCCGCTCGAAGGCCACCGCCACCACCTGCCAGCCCGTGACCGGCGGTGCCTCGACCAGTTCCACCGCACCGGTGGCGAAGCCGGTGCCGCCCAGCCCCATGAACCAGGCCCGCCGCTGGAAGTCGAAAGCGCCCGGTTCGGCCGGCGCCTGGGGCGGCAGCAGCGTGGCGCGCAGGCGCACCACCGATCCCGGGTCTGGCGCCGCATGGCGGTCGGGCAGGCGGATGCGCAGCATGGCCGGGGTCTGCTCAGGCGGCAGCCGGCTGACCGTCGGTTCCCGCACCGTGATGCGGGTGGCGCCCGGGCGCCGCTCCACCGCCATCACGCGGCCAGTGACGACCGCGCCCGTGACCATGCGGGTCAGCACCGGCGCCTCCACCCGCGCGCTGTGCCCCTGCGCCACCATGAACCCCGCCGCCATCATCAGCAGCACCATCACCGCGCCGAACAGCGCGAAGCGGCGGCGCAGGACCAGAAGCAGCGCCGCACAGACCCCGCAAGCCGCAAGCCCGATCCACCGGTCCGGTTCCCGCATCAGGCCGAAATACAGCGACACACCCGCCCCGAAGGCGACGGGGAGCCACAGGACCCAGCGCTGCCCCTCCGCCTCGGCCAAGGCCGCGAGTCGCCTCCCGATGTGGAACCGCAGGCCCCGCCACCGCCCACCGGCTCCGGCCGGCCCCTCCGACTCCTCCCCGGACCAGCCGGCGGCCGTCACCGCTGAGGGCTTTCCGGCGCAGGGATGCTTTCCGCGTGCCCCTCATTGACCGTCCATGCGCGCATCGCATTGCCTCCCAACCCGGTGGCTGTGTTAAACCTCGGTGTCGAACCACCGGCGCATCATACCAGCGCCGAACCGGAAATTGAGAGACCGATGACCGTCGTCACCCGCTTCGCTCCGTCGCCGACCGGCTTTCTGCACATCGGCGGTGGCCGCACCGCCCTGTTCAACTGGCTGTATGCCCGCAACACCGGCGGCAAGTTCCTGCTGCGGATCGAAGACACCGACCGGCAACGCTCGACCCAGGCGGCGGTCGACGCCATCCTGGACGGGCTGAAGTGGCTGGGCCTGGATTGGGACGGCGACGCGGTCAGCCAGTTCGAGCGCAAGGACCGCCATGCCGAGGTGGCGCACCAGATGCTGGCCGCCGGCAAGGCCTATCGCTGCTATTGCAGCCCGGAAGAACTGGAGCAGATGCGCGCCGCCCAGAAGGCCGCCGGGCTGCCGATGCGCTATGACGGCCGCTGGCGCGACCGCCCCGAGTCCGACGCGCCTCCCGGCGTCGCCCCCGTCATCCGCCTGAAGGCGCCGCAGGAAGGCCAGACGGTCCTAAACGACCTCGTCCAGGGCGAGGTGACGGTGCAGAACGCCCAGTTGGACGACCTGATCCTGCTGCGCGCCGACGGCACGCCGACCTATCTGCTGGCAGTGGTGGTGGACGACCACGACATGAACGTGACCCACGTCATCCGCGGCGACGACCATCTGACCAACACCTTCCGGCAGATCCAGATCTTCAACGCCATGGGCTGGGATCTGCCGCGCTTCGGCCATATCCCGCTGATCCACGGGCCGGACGGCGCCAAGTTGTCCAAGCGCCACGGCGCGCTGGGCGTCGACGCCTACCGCGACATGGGCTATCTGCCGGAAGCACTGCGCAACTATCTGCTGCGGCTCGGCTGGTCGCACGGCGACGACGAGATCATCTCGACCGAGCAGGCGATCGAGTGGTTCAACCTGGAGAGCATCGGCCGCTCGCCCTCGCGCTTCGACTTCGCCAAGCTGGAAAACCTGAACGCCCATTATATGCGTCTGGCCGACGACTCCCGGCTGGTCGGGCTGATCGCCCCGCGGCTGGAGGCCGAGCTGGGCCGCAGCCTGACCGATGCGGATCGCGACCTTCTGACGCGGGCGATGAACGGCCTGAAGCAGCGGGCCCGCACCGTCGTCGACTTGGCCCAGAGCGCGCGCTTCTATGTCGCAGCGCAGCCCCTCAGCTATGACGAAAAAGCATCCGCGCTGCTGGACGAAAAAGGCCGCGGCCTGTTGAGGGAACTGGCAGAGGCCTTTGACGGGGAACCGGATTTCACCGCCGCGGCATTGGAGGCGCAGGTGCGCGCCTTCGCCGAGGCGCGGGGCGAGAAGCTGGGCAAGGTGGCGCAGCCGCTGCGCGCGGCTCTGACCGGTTCGACGGTGTCGCCGCCGATCTTCGAGGTAGCCGAACTGTTGGGCCGGGAAGTAACGCTTTCTCGCATCCGCGATGCAGCAGGTGCAGCATAATGGTCATTTCCGTGCGTTGCCATCGGGCAGCCTTGGAACTATGCTGCGCCGACGAAAAAAGGGCGTTAAGCCCGACCCTCAACGATAAGGACGTGCCGAGATGACCCAGACTGAGGACGGCAAGGATACCGTTACCCTCATCGACAATAAAACGGGCAAGCAGGTCACGATGCCGGTCCTGCACGGCAGCGTCGGGCCGAGCGTGATCGACATCCGCAAGCTCTACGCCGCCACCGGCTATTTCACCTACGATCCGGGCTTCACCTCTACGGGCAGCTGCGAGTCGGGCATCACCTACATCGACGGCGACGAGGGTGTCCTGCTGCACCGCGGCTACGCCATCGATGAGCTGGCCGAGAACTCCACCTTCCCGGAAGTCTGCTTCCTCCTGCTCAACAACCACCTGCCGACCGCGGCAGAGCGCACGGAGTTCGAGAACATCCTGCGCCGCCATTCGATGGTGCACGAGCAGCTGACCAAGTTCTACAGCGGCTTCCGCCGTGACGCCCACCCGATGGCGATCATGTGCGGCGTCGTCGGCGCCCTGTCGGCCTTCTATCACGACTCGCTGGACATCAACGATCCGCAGGAGCGCAAGATCGCCGCGCACCGCCTGATCGCCAAGATGCCGACGATCGCGGCGATGGCCTACAAGTACTCGACCGGCCAGCCCTTCATGTATCCGCGCAACGACCTGTCCTACGCGGAGAACTTCCTCTACATGACCTTCGGCACGCCCTGCGAGCCGTTCAAGGTCAACCCGATCCTGTCCAAGGCGATGGACAAGATCTTCATCCTGCATGCCGACCACGAGCAGAACGCCTCGACCTCGACGGTCCGCCTGGCCGGTTCGTCGGGCGCGAACCCGTTCGCCTGCATCGCCGCCGGCATCGCCTCTCTGTGGGGTCCGGCCCATGGCGGCGCGAACGAAGCCGTGCTGAAGATGCTGGAGGAGATCGGCTCGGTCGACCGCATCCCCGAGTTCGTCCGCCGCGCCAAGGACAAGAACGACAACTTCCGCCTGATGGGCTTCGGCCACCGGGTCTACAAGAACTACGACCCGCGCGCCCAGGTCATGCGCCAGACCTGCCACGAGGTTCTCGGCGAGCTCGGCATCAAGGACGAGCCGCTGCTGGACATCGCGATGGAGCTGGAGAAGATCGCCCTGTCGGACGAGTACTTCATCGAGAAGAAGCTCTATCCGAACGTCGATTTCTATTCGGGCATCATCCTGAAGGCGATGGGCTTCCCGACCAGCATGTTCACCGTGCTGTTCGCGCTGGCCCGCACCGTCGGCTGGATCAGCCAGTGGAAGGAGATGATCGAGGATCCGGTGCAGAAGATCGGCCGTCCGCGTCAGCTCTACACCGGCGACACCAAGCGGCCGTTCGTGCCGCTGGACAAGCGTGGCTAACCGGCCCACAGCCCATATCGGAATGGGCGGCTCCAACGGAGCCGCCCAGGATCCGACTGCGTACATCGTTCCGGCCCGGCGCGTGCGTCTGCGCGCGCCGGCCAACGACAACCGGGCACCGCTTGGCTGGCGGCTGCGCCGGATGATCGTCTATCTGCTGATCGCCGCCCTGATCGCCGGGATTGTCTTCATCTGAGGCTGGCTCTCAGTTCCCGCTTTCGAGCACGAATCCCTCGTCGATCCATCCCGTCACGCCGCCGATCATCAGCTTGACCGGCCGCCCGATCCGCGCCAGCCGCAAGGCCGCGCGATCCGCGCCGTTGCAGTGCGGGCCGGCGCAATAGACGACGAACAGCGTGCCCGCCGGCCATTCCGTCATCCGCCTTTCCGTGATTTTGCCATGCGGCAGGTTCAGTGCACCCGGCACATGCCCTTCGGCGAAAGCCGCCGGTCCACGCACATCGAGCAGCACGAAATCGGGACCGCCGGATTTCAGCGACTCATGCACATCCCAGCAATCGGTCTCCAACGACAGCTTGCGGGCGAAATGGGCGGCGGCATCCGCCGGTGATGCGGCTGGAATTTCGGTGACGAGACTGGCCATGATGCTCTCCTGATCGGGCTTCGCGGGCATCATTCCAATCGCCGCATCCGCTGGAAAGTGGCGTGACTGCCAGCTATCGTTCAGATCATGCCAATTGCCATGCCACCGCTTGCCGTCGCGCTCGCTTATGACGGCCTGTGTACCTTCGAGTTCGGCGTGGCCGTCGAGGTGTTCGGTCTTCCACGCCCTGAGCTTGGCCCCAATTGGTATCGCTTCGCCGTCGCCGCGCTCGATCCCGGCCCGTTGCGGGCGATGGGCGGCATCCGCATCGAGGCCGATGGCGGGCTCGACCTGCTCGACCAAGCCGACGTCATCGTCATTCCCGGCTGGCGCGGCGCTCGGGAACCGGTGCCTGTCCGACTGACGGAGGCGCTGCGCCGGGCCGATGGCCGGGGAGCGCGCATCCTCTCGATCTGCTCCGGCGCCTTCGTGCTGGCCGCCGCCGATCTGTTGAAGGGCCGCCGCGCGACCACCCACTGGCGCTATGCCGCAACCCTCGGGGAGCTTTATCCCGACATCCGCGTGGTGCCCGACGTTCTCTATGTGGACGAGGGCAACATCCTGACCTCTGCCGGCAGCGCGGCCGGCATCGACCTTTGCCTTCATCTGGTGCGCCGCGACTTCGGACCCGAGGCCGCCAACAGCGTCGCCCGCCGCCTGGTGGTCCAGCCGCACCGCGAGAGCGGGCAGGCCCAGTTCATCGAGGCACCGGTGCCCATCGCCTGTGAAGGCGCCCGCCTGGGACCGCTGCTCGACCATCTGCGGGAAACCCTGGCGGAGGACCACAGCCTGCCGAGCATGGCCTCACGCGCCGGCATGAGCCTGCGCACCTTCCTGCGCCGCTTCCAGGCACTGACCGGCACCACGCCCGGCGAATGGCTGGCGACGGAGCGGCTGAACCGCGCCCGTGATCTGCTGGAACGCGGAACCTTGCCGGTGGAAGAGGTTGCGACGCTTGCCGGCTTCGGCTCCGCCGCCACCTTGCGGCATCATTTCCGCCGGCGTCTGGGGATCAGTCCGGCGACCTACCGGTCACGCTTCCGACGCGATCCGGCGCCCGCCACATAAACAAAGGGCGCAGCCGCTACCGGCCGCGCCCCTGTCGAAAACGGTTAAGCCGCGAAACGTCACTTCGTCTCGATCAGCTCAACCTTGTAGCCGTCCGGATCCTCGATGAAGGCGATGACGGTGGTGCCGTGCTTCATCGGACCCGGCGGACGCGGGATCTTCACGCCTTCCGCGGCCAGCTTCTCGCAGGTGCCGTAGATGTCGGGAACGCCGAGCGCGATATGGCCATAGGCGGTGCCGATCTCGTACGGCTCCTTCTGGTCCCAGTTGTGGGTCAGTTCCAGAACCGCCGTGTCGGATTCTTCGCCATAGCCGACGAAGGCCAGGGTGAAGCGGCCGCCCTCGTAGTCGTTGCGGCGCAGCAGCTTCATGCCGAGCAGCCGGGTGTAGAAGTCCAGTGACTTCTCCAGATCCAGCACGCGCAGCATCGTATGCAGCAGACGGAATTCGCTCATGGTCTCTATTCTCCCGCTTGGCGGTTAACTGGGCGGTTGTTCAGTCGTTTTTTGTGCGGTGCTCTTCGACGAGGTCCAGGATGGCGCGGGCGGCCCGTTCGCTGGGCGGGGTATCCCCCTGCCCCAGCCAGCGGGCCACTTCCGCCACGCCGTCGATCTGCGTCTGGCGCGCCGCCGGATCGTCGAGCAGACGGCGCAACTCGGCCGCCAGTCTATCGGGGCGGCAGTCCTTCTGCAGCAGTTCCGGAACCAGCATCCGATCGAGCATCAGGTTGACGAGATTGACGTACTTCACCTGGATCAGCCGGCGATAAAGCGCGACGGTGACAGGATTCAGCCGGTAGGCGATGACTGTCGGCAGCCGCGCGAGCGCCAGTTCCAACGCGACGGTGCCCGAAGCGGCTAGAGCCGCCTCCGCCGCCGCGAAGGCATCGTACTTCTCGGCATCCCCTTCGACCAGCAGCGTGCGCAGCGGCCAATCGGCGATGGCGGCGGCAACGCGGTCGCGCACCGTCGCCACCGTCGGGACGACAGCCACCAGGTTCGGATGCGCTGGACGCAACAGTTCCAACGTCGCCCGGAAATCGGGCAGCAGGCGGGATACCTCTCCCTTGCGGCTGCCCGGAAGCACGGCGACGATCCGCTCATCCGGCGCGATGCCATGCCGCTCGCGGAACGCTCCCCCGTCACCCTTCCCCGCACCACCTTCGACGACCGAATGCCCGACGAAGGTGCAGGCCAGCCCCTCCTTCTCGAAATAGGGCGGCTCGAAGGGCAGCACCGCGAGAAGGTGGTCATAGATGGCGGCATACTTGGCCGCACGCTTGGGCTTCCAGGCCCAAACCGTGGGCGCCACATAGTGGACAAGCGGAATGGCTGGCTCGGCGGCCCGCACCTTCTTGGCCACGCGCACGGTGAAGCCGGGCGAATCGATGCCTACCACGGCGTCGGGCCGCAGCCGGACGATCTCCGCAACCGTCTGGTCGATGCGGCGGATCAGGTTCGGCAGATGCGGCAGCAGTTCGAAGATGCCGAACAGGGTCAGTTCGCCCATGGGGAACAGGCTGACCAGTCCCTCCGCCGTCATCTTCTCGCCGCCGATACCCACGAAGCGCACTTTGCCGCCGGTCAACCGCTTGGCCGCCGCCATCAGCCGCGCGCCCAGCGCGTCGCCCGACGGTTCGCCGGCGATCAGGAACAGGGTCGGGCCGTCGCAGGCCACCTCAGCGGCCGTCGGGTGGATGGTCATTGCGGAATCTCGATGCCGGTGACGAACAGACCGAGCCGGTCGGCCGCCGCCGCCACCGCCGCGCGATCGACCAAAAGGCTGCCGCCGGCCTCGACGGCGATGCCGCGCAGCCCGGCTGCGGCGGCCTTCTCCACCGTCGTGACGCCCATGGTCGGCAGATCGATGCGGCGGTCCTGCTTGGGCTTCTTCACCTTGACCAGCACGCCGCCCGGCCCCGGCCGCGACAGGCCGGCACAACGGTCGAGCATGGCGTCGGTACCCTCGATGGCCTCGACAGCCAGGACGATGCCCTGCTGGACCACCGCTCCTTGTCCGACATCCAGCGCCCCCATGGCACGGGCGACCTCGACCGCGCGGGCGATATCACGCTCCGCGTCCGCATCCGGGGAGAGCCGTCCGACCGGACCGGGCGTGGTCAACAGATCCTTCAGCAGTTCATGGAGACCGACGACGCGGAAGCCGTCCTCTTCCACCTCGCGCACCACGGCGCGCAGCAAACCGTCGTCGCCAAGCGCGCGGGTTCCGACGCGGGCAAGGAACCGCGCTGTGCGCCAGTCCGGCATCAGTTCCGTGAAGGACGGACGCTTCACCGGCCCGGCCAGCACGACCTCCCCCACGCCTTCCTCATGGAGACGGCGGAGGATGGTGCCGGCAGCGCCGAAGCGGCTCCACAGATGCGGCAGACCGGCGACGGTCTCGGGGTCGGTGTGTCCGTCGAACGCGACGACGAAGACTTCACGCCCCTGCCCGCGCACCGCGCTCGCGATCCTGGCCGGCAGCGTACCGCCACCGGCCAGGATCGCCAATTTCGGACCGGCAACCTGTCGGGTATCGGCCATCGGCCGGCAGCCTCAGCTCTCGCGCGGCTGGCAGAGGGAACGCGCTTCCTTGGCACGGATGAAGGACAGCACGTCGGAGATCAGCGCACGCTCGCCGAAGTCGCGACCGACCTCCTCCACCCGCTCGGCGAAGGTACCCTCCGGCCCGAACAGCATGCGGTAGGCCGCGCGGAGCGCGTGGATGTCGTCCTTCTTGAAGCCGCGCCGCTCAAGCCCGACGAGGTTCAGGCCGGCCAGACGGGCGCGGTCGCCCATGACCAGACCGAAGGGAATCACATCGTTCTCGACGCCCGACATGCCGCCGATCATGGCGTGGGAACCGATGCGCACGAACTGGCGCACCGCCGAAAGCCCGCCGATGATCACATAGTCACCCAGCGTCACATGACCGCCGAGCGTGGCGTTGTTTGCCAGGATGACGTGATCGCCGACGATGCAGTCATGCGCGACGTGCGAGCCCATCATGAACAGCCCGTCGTCGCCGACGCGGGTGATCATGCCCCCGCCCTCGGTGCCGGGGTTCATCGTCACATGCTCGCGGATCTGGTTGCGGGCACCGATGACGAGTTCGGACGCCTCGCCGTGGAACTTCAGGTCCTGCGGACGATGGCCGATGGACGCGAAGGGATAGATGACGGTGTCGGCGCCGATGCTGGTGCGCCCGTCCACAGCCACATGGGAAACCAGCCGAACGCCGTCGCCCAGCGTGACGTCGGGACCGACGACGCAGAATGGGCCGATGTTGACGCCCTCGCCCAGCTTGGCCGCGGGATCGACGATGGCGGACGGATGGATGGAAACGGTCATTTTTCGTCCAGGATCATGGCGGAATAGACGGCTTCGGCGACGAGGACGCCGTTGACCTTGGCCTCGCCCTTGAACTTCCAAACATTGGCGCGCTGGCGCTGCTTGGTCACGTGGATGTGGATGGTGTCGCCGGGGGTGACCGGACGGCGGAAACGCGCCTCGTCCACGGTCATGAAATAGACCAGCTTGCCTTCGGCATCCGGCCCGAGCGTGGCGACCACCAGCACGGCGGAGGTCTGCGCCATCGCCTCGATGATCAGCACGCCGGGCATTACCGGACGCGACGGGAAATGGCCCTGGAAGAAGGGCTCGTTGATCGTGACGTTCTTCACGCCGGTGGCGCCTTCGCCCAGCGTCACATCGATCACCCGGTCGATCATCAGGATCGGGTAGCGATGCGGGATCATTTTCATGATCCGCGTGATGTCGATGTCGTCGATCTTATTGCTGTGCGCGTTGTTGTCCGCCGTCACGTCCATTATCCGGCCGCCCGCCTTTCCACCAACCGATAGGGTTCACCATTCTCCGAACCGGGAGAACGGGCACCGCCGTCCCGCCAGGGAAGCGCCGGCACCTTTTTGTTTGCTCCGCCTTCTTGCCCCATTTCCGCGGCGACCGCAACCGCCGAACCCGGATACGCAACAGGGCCGTCACCCTCCCTCGTCGGGATGGCGACGGCCCTGCTCAGGTATGCGTCACTGCTTGGGAACGTTCAGCGCGACTTGCGGCAGCTTCTTGTTCACCCGCTCCATCACCGCATCGGTGACGTCGAGTTGGGTATCGACCAGGACGAACTGCTGGCGGGCGAGGACGAGGTTGGCGCCGCGCTCGCGCGAGATCTCGGCGACCACATCGACCATCGTCTTGTGAACGACGGCCATCGCGTCGTTCAGCCCCGTCTCCAGGGCCCGCTTGCGGGTCTGGACCGTCTTCTGAACCTCGGCGACCTGCTTCTCGAAATCGCGGCGCTTGGTGGCGAGCGCTTCCGGCGACAGGACGGTCTGCTGCTTGCGCAGTTCGTCCTCGGTCTTGCGGAGCTTGTCCTCCAGCGCGGAGATTTCCTTCTGGTAGGAATCGCGCAGCGATTCGAAGGACTTGGTGATCCCCTTCGACGCCGTGGACTCCTGCATGATCTTCTGGACGTCGATCACCGCGATGATCGGGGCCTTCAGTTCCGCACCGGGAGCCGGCGGGGTGGCCGTCGCCGGCTTGGGGGCTTCGGTCTTCGGAGCCTCGGCCTTCGGTTGGCTTTGGGCCTGAGCCGAGGTGGCGGCGAACAGGAGGCCGGCGACCGTGACGGCCGACAGGACGGCGACGCGGAACGGCGCCTTCGACTGGGAGAATTTCATCTTAGAACCTGGTTCCGAAGCTGAAGCGGATGAGCTCTTTCTCGTCGTAGCCTTCCTTGCGGATCGGCAGCGCGACATCGAGCCGGATGGGCCCGAACGGCGACTTCCACGACACGCCGGTGCCGATGGAGACGCGGATGGTCTCGTCATCCTTCACGTTCGGATCGTTGATGTCGACCTTGCCGAGCGTGCCGACATCGGTAAAGGCGTGGCCGAGCAGGCCGAACTCTTCCGGCAGGCCGAAGGGGAAGCTCATTTCCACCGAGGCGCGGGCATAGCGGGTACCGCCCAGCGCATCGCCGGTGGACACGTCGCGCGGACCGATGCCGGCGGTGTTGAAGCCGCGCAACGTATCACCGCCGATGAAGAAGCGGTCGCCCAACTGCACCTTCTGGCCGAGACCGTGGATATAGCCGATCTCACCCGTGGTGCTCAGCACCCACTGGTCCTCGCCGAGCGGGATGTAGTATCCGGCGGCCAGCTTATTGCGCAGGAACCGCACCGAACCGCCGAGACCGGCGATGTCGTTGGTGAGGCGGATGAAATAGCCCTCGGTCGGCGTCAGCTTGCTGTTGCGGACGTCGTAGGTCAACTCCTGGCCGATCAGCGAGGTCACGCGTTCGCCGCGCTGCTCCTGGATGTACTTCGACGCGGTGAGCGGCACTTCCTCGATCAGCGTGTCCTGCAGCTGGTAATAGACGCGCTGGCGCAGGTGCTCGCTCAGCGGATAGCCCAGGCGCAGGGCGAAGCCAGTGTTCTTCTCGTTGAACGAGCTCTCGTCCTGGTAGTTGTAGCGCGTCCGGAAGAGGTCGACACCGGCCGACAGGTCCCGGTCCATGAAGTACGGCTCGGTGAAGGAGATGTCGTACAGCTGGCGGCGGCCCGATAGTGTGGCGCCCAGGCGCAGATCCTGACCGCGGCCGAGCAGGTTGCGCTCGCGGATCGAGAAGTCGCCCAAGGGACCGTCGGAAGTCGAGAAACCGGCACCGATCGAGATTTCACCGGTCGACTGCTCGGCCACGTCGACGTTCACGATGGTGCGGTCGGGCGCGCTGCTTTCGGCGGTGGTGATGTTCACGCGCTCGAAGAAGCCCAGATCCTTGATGCGCTGCTCGGACCGCCTCAACTTGGACGCGTTGAACGGATCGCCTTCAGCCAGCAGCATCTCGCGGCGCACCACCTTGTCCAGCGTACGGACGTTGCCAGTGATGTCGATGCGGTCGACGAAGGTGCGGGGCCCCTCGTTGATCTCATAGATGATGTCGATGGTGCGGTTCTCGCGGTTGCGCGAAATCCGCGGCCGTACATCCACGAAGGCGTACTGCAGATCGCCGACGGCGTTCGTCAGCTTCGTGATCGTGTCTTCGACCTTCTGGGCGTTGTACCAGTCGCCTTCGGTGGTGGTCACGCTGTTCTGCAGCACGGCCGGGTCGAGCTGCTTCAGCGAGGTGTTGATGTCCACCTTGCCGAACTTGTAGCGATCGCCTTCCTCGATGGTGAAGGTGATGAAGAAGTCCGATTTGTCGGGCGTCAGCTCCGCCACGGCCGAGACCACGCGGAAGTCGGCGTAGCCTTCCTTCAGGTAGAAGCGGCGCAGCAGGTCGCGGTCGTAGTTCAGACGGTCCGGATCATAGTTGTCGTCGGACGACAGGAAGCGCCACCAGGCGGATTCCTTGGTCTGAACGGCCTCGCGCAGAGTTCCGTCGGAAAAATGCTGGTTGCCGATGAAGGTGATGCCGCGCACGCCGGTGCGCGCGCCTTCATTGATCTCATAGACCAGATCGACCCGGTTCTGGTCGAGCTGGATGATCTTCGGCTCGACCGTCGCGGCGAATCGGCCCTGGCGGCGGTAGATCTCCTGGATACGCTGAACATCGTTCTGAACGCGGGTGCGCGTATAGACGACGCGGGGACGCAGCTGGATTTCCCGCTCCAGCGTCTCCCTGTCGATGCGCCGGTTCCCCTCGAACGCGATGCGGTTGATGATGGGGTTCTCGGCCACCGTCACCACCAGCGCATCGCCTTCGCGCTTCAGCACCACGTCCGCGAACAGGCCGGTGTTGAACAGCGCCTTCAACGACTGGTCGATCCGTTCGGGATCGAACTGGTCGCCGGGCTGAATCGTCAGGTAGGAGCGGACCGTGGACGGTTCGATTCGCTGGGTGCCTTCGACCCGGATATCGCGCACCGTACCGCCGCTGAACACCTGGGCGACCATGGACCCGGAACCCGCGGGCGCCCTTCCGGGCGAGGCGGCGGTTTGGGCGTGGGCGACAGACACCGTCGTCATGGCGCAGCCGGCCAGCAGGCCCGCCACCAGAACTTTGCTCGACACCGGCAAATCACGCTCCCTGGCAAGGGGCTGGAATCAGGAAACCAGTCCCCGGAAGAAATCGACCACGCGCAGTTGAACCAGGTCGTTCCACGTGGCGAAGACCATGAGCGTTAATACCAAGGCCAATCCAATTCGGAAACCGTATTCTTGCGCTCGCGCTCCAAGCGGCCGGCCCCGAAGCTTTTCGAAGGCGTAGAACACCAGATGGCCGCCGTCCAGCATCGGCACCGGGAACAGGTTGATCAGCCCGAGGTTCACCGACAGGAAGGTCATGAACCAGATCAGCGGATACAGGCCGGATTGCGCCACCTCGCCCGACATCTGGGCGATGCGCAGCGGCCCCCCCAGCTCTTCGGTCCCGCGCGATCCCTGGACCATCTGGCCCAGCGCGGTGAAGGTGCCGCTGATCATGCCTGCGACTTCTCGTCCCGCCTGCCAGACCGCCGTCAGCGGGTCGTGGCGCATCATCCCGACGCTGCCGCGGCTGATGCCGAGCAAGCCGATCTGATGGCTGTTGCCGAGTCGGTCCGTGACGGACTGCGAATCCGGCGTCGCGGTGACCGTCATCACCCGGCCGTCGCGATTCAACTCGATCGCCAGTGGCTGCCCCGGACGGATGGATACGATCTGCCGGATTTCCTCGAAGCGCTGAATGCCTGTGCCGTCGACCGAGAGGATGATGTCGCCGGGCAGGATGCCGGCGCGCTCGGCCGCGCTGCCGGGCTGGATGCCGCCGACGTCGGGCGGCGTGAAGGACTGCCCCGCCGTCATGAACAGCACGGCCAGCACGACGATGGAGAACAGGAAGTTGGCGATCGGCCCGGCGGCGACGATCGCCGCGCGCTGCCCCACCCGCTTGTGGTGGAAGGAGACGGACCGCTCCTCTTCCGTCATGCCCGACAGATTGGAGCCGGGCGTGCTCGCCGGGTCGGCGTCGCCGAACATCTTGACATAGCCGCCGAGCGGCAGCGCGCTGAACTTCCAGCGCGTGCCGGTGCGGTCGGTGAAGCCGAACAACTCCGGCCCGAAGCCGATTGAGAAGGTCTCGATCCGCACGCCGTTGCGCCGCGCGATCAGATAGTGACCAAGCTCGTGCACGAAGACGAGCACGGTGAGGACCAGCAGAAAAGCCAGCACCGAGGTCCAGAAACCGCCGATTACGTCCATTTCAACCCTTGCGCCCTTCAGCGCCTCGAACGCTGATCATCGGCTGCCAACCGCTGTCGCACCGATGGCCTGAACGCGGCCGGCGGCATCCCGCCTGGCATCCGCATCGGCCTCCCGCACGGCGGCGAGATCGCGCAGCGGGCGGTGGGGCAACGCCGTCAACGTCTCCTCGACGATCCGTTCGATGTCGAGGAAGCCGATCCGGCGGTCGAGAAACGCCTGAACAGCCACCTCATTGGCGGCACTGAGTATAGTAGGAGCGCCCCCCCCGCTTTGCAAGGCGGCCCGGGCCAGCCGGAGTGCCGGGAAGCGTACGGGATCGGGCGCCTCGAAGGTCAGGGTCGCAGCCTTGACAAGATCCAGCCGTTCCGCCGGGGTGGCGATGCGCGCGGGCCAGCCCAGCGCATAGGCGATGGGTGTACGCATGTCCGGCGTGCCGAGCTGCGCCAGCACGGAGCCGTCGACATACTCGACCAGGGAGTGGATCACCGACTGCGGATGGACCAGGACATCGATCCGCTCCTCGGGGATGCCGAACAGGAAATGGGCTTCGATCAGCTCCAGCCCCTTGTTCATCATCGTGGCGCTGTCGACCGAGATCTTGGCGCCCATGTCCCAGGTCGGATGGGCGACCGCCTGCTCCCGCGTCGCCGCGGCCATGAAGGCGCGGTCCCTGGTGCGGAACGGACCACCCGAGGCGGTGAGGATCAGGCGGGCGACGCTGTCGGTCCGCCCGAAATCGAAGACCTGATAGATGGCGGAATGTTCGCTGTCGACCGGCAGCAGCGTTGCGCCGTGGGCCTTCACCTCCTCCATCATCAGGGCGCCGGCGCAGACCAGAACCTCCTTGTTGGCGAAGGCGACGATGGCGCCCCGGCGCACGGCGGCAAGCGTCGGCTCCAGCCCGGCGGCGCCGACGATGGCGGCCATCACCCAGTCGGCCGGGCGTTCGGCGGCGGCGGCCACGGCCTCGGCACCGGCGGCAACCTCGATGCCGGTGCCGGACAAAAGGTCCTTCAATTCAGCATAGGCGGCGGGATCGGCGACGACGGCAAGGCGGGCCCTCAGGTCGCGAGCCTGCTTTGCCAGCAGAGCGACGTTGCGGTTGGCGGTCAGCGCCTCGACCGGGAAGCGCTCCGGATCGCGGGCGACGAGGTCCACGGTCTGCGTGCCGACCGAACCGGTGGACCCGAGGATCGTCACGCTGCGCGGCGCATCCGGCACCGCCTCCGCCTTCACCACCATGAGAGGACCGTTCCGATGGCCGCGTGGAACAAGGCCAGCACCGGGGCAGCGGCCAGAAGCCCGTCGATGCGGTCGAGGATGCCGCCATGCCCGGGAATGAGCTGGCCGCTGTCCTTCACATTGTAACGCCGCTTGACCGCCGATTCGAACAGGTCGCCGGCCTGCCCCACCACCGCGACCGCGGCACCCACCAGAATGGCGATGTCCGGACGCGCGGCGCCGAAGGCAATGGCCACGAGCCAGCCGAACAGGGCGGAAGACAGCATGCCGCCGATAAGGCCGGCCCAGGTCTTCTTCGGGCTGATGCGGGGCGCCAGTTTCGGCCCGCCGATGCTGCGGCCGGCGGCATAGGCGCCGATGTCGGTCGCCCAGATGGCGAACAGGACGAAGAGGAACAGCGAGAGCCCGATGTCCGGGAGGTCGCGCAGCCAGATCAGTCCGGCCATGCCGGCGGCGACGTAGAAGACGCCGAACCCGAGCAGGCCGCGGTCGCTGCCGCCGCCGACGATGGCCGTCATGACGGCGAAGGCCGCCGCGACGCCCAATCCCGCGGCCGGTCCGGCGGCGAGCTGGGCCATCAGCGCGACGGCGATGCCGACCGCCGCCATCACGCGGGCCGGCAGGTGGCGGGCGCTGGGGACGATGTTGGTCCATTCGGAAACGGCAACCACCGAGCCGAAGGCGATGAGCGCATGGAACACCCAGCCACCCATCCAGACAGCGCCCAGCACGACCGGCGCCATGACGAGCGCGGACAGGGCGCGGACCTTGAGATCCCCCGCCTTGGACGGCTTCACCGGCGCTGCGGCCGTATCCGCGGCCGACGGCTCAGCGGGAGCCGGCGGTGGTGGCGCCGAAGCGGCGTTCCCTTCTGTGGAACTCTTCAATCGCCGCCTCCAGATCGCGCTTGGTAAAATCGGGCCAGAGGGTGTCCACGAAGACCAGCTCGGCGTAGGCCGCCTGCCACAGCAGGAAATTGCTGATCCGCTTCTCACCACTGGTGCGGATGATCAGGTCGGGGTCGGGGATGTCGGCGGTGTAGAGCCGGGCCGACAGAGCGTCCTCGTCGATGGCGTCGGGCGACAGGCGCCCCGCCGCCACCTCCTCCGCCAGCCGGCGCGCGGCATGGACGATCTCCAACCGGGAGCCGTAGCTGAGAGCGACGACCAGGGTCATCACACGGTTGTCGCGGGTCAGCGCCTCGGCGTTGTCGATCAGTCGGTTGATGTCTTCCGACAGCCGGTTGCGGTCGCCGATCACCCGCAGGCGGATGCCCGCCCGGTGAAGTTCGGCGACTTCGCTGCGCAGATAGAAGCGCAGCAGACCCATCAGGTCGCTGATCTCCTCTTCCGGCCGGCGCCAGTTCTCCGAGGAGAAGCTGAAGATCGTCAGAGTGCCGATGCCCAGTTCGCGCGCCGCTTCCACGGTGCGGCGGACGGCGTCCACGCCCTTCTTGTGACCGGCGGTGCGCGGCAGGCCGCGCGCCTTGGCCCAACGCCCGTTGCCATCCATGATGATGGCGACGTGCCCGGGGGCCGTGTTGGACCGGTTGTCGTCCGCGTCGCGCATTCCGGATCAGACCTGCATGATTTCCTTTTCTTTTTGCGCAAGCGTATCATCGACCATCTTGATGTGCTGGTCGGTCAGAAGCTGCACCTTGTCCGACTGGACCTTGTGCTCGTCCTGGGTGATCTCGCTGGCCTTCTCCGCCTTCTTCAGGCCGTCCATGCCGTCACGGCGGATGTTGCGGATGGCGATGCGGCACTGCTCGGCGTATTTGTGGGCGACCTTCGCCAGTTCGGCGCGGCGCTCCTGCGTCAGGTCGGGCAGCGGCACGCGGATGACCTGGCCCTCGGTCTGCGGGTTCAGGCCCAGGCCGCTGTCGCGGATGGCCTTTTCGACCGCCTTGGTCATGCCGCGGTCCCACACCTGCACGGTGATCAGGCGCGGCTCCGGCACGGAGACGGTCGCCACCTCTCGCAGGTGCATGCGGCTGCCATAGGCCTCCACCATCACCGGTTCCAGCAGGCTGGACGAGGCGCGGCCGGTGCGCAGACCGCCCAGTTCCTTGCGAAATGAGTCGAGCGCGCCTTCCATGCGGCGCTTCAGATCCGATAGGTCGGGCGCAGCCACGGGCCTACTCCCTTTCTTCCGTTATGATGGTGTGCTTGCCACGGCCCTGCATCACTTCGGCGAAGGCGCCGGGCGTGTGGATCGAGAAAACCAGTATGGGTATATGGTTCTCGCGCGACAGCGCGATCGCCGAAGCGTCCATCACCTGCAGTTCCTTGGTCAGGACATCCATGTAGGTGAGGCGTTCATAGTGCTGGGCGTTCGGATCCTTCTTCGGATCGGCGGTGTAGACCCCGTCGACCTGCGTGCCCTTCAACAGACCGTCGCAGCCCATTTCCGAAGCGCGCAGCGCCGCGGCGGTGTCGGTCGTGAAGAAGGGGTTGCCGGTCCCGGCGGCGAAGATCACCACCCGGCCCTTTTCCATGTGGCGGACGGCGCGGCGCCGGATATAGGGCTCGCAGACCGTCGACATGGGAATGGCCGACTGCACGCGGGTGATGACGCCCATCCGTTCGAGCGCGCTCTGCATCGAGAGCGCGTTCATCACGGTGGCGAGCATGCCGATGTAGTCGGCCGAGGCACGCTCCATGCCGCTCGCCGCACCCTTCACACCGCGGAAGATGTTCCCCCCGCCGATCACCAGGCAGACCTGGACGCCGAGCGCGATGACCGCCTTCACCTCGTTGGCGATGCGGTTCACCATCTCCGGGTCCAGACCATAGTCGCGCTGACCCATCAGCGCCTCACCCGACACCTTGAGGAGGACCCGCTTGTAGCGGACGCCCTCGACCGGCGCGGTGATCCCGGTGGTTTCGACCATTGGGGGAACGCTCCCTTGCTGTATCGGAATGCGGCTTGCGGACCTAAGCGTTCGACCTTACCGGTCTCAGCCCTGACCGCCGGCGGCGGCGGCGACTTCGGCGGCGAAGTCCGACTGGGCCTTCTCGATGCCTTCGCCAAGCGCGAAGCGGGTGAAGGCCGTGACCTTGACCGGAGCGCCGATGCCCTTGGCGGCGTTCTCCACCACCTTGCGGACCTTGGTCTCGCCGTCGATCACGTAGGTCTGCTCGAGCAGACAGACTTCCTCGTAGTACTTGCGGACGCGGCCTTCGACCATCTTCTCGATGATGTTCTCCGGCTTGCCCGAAGCGCGGGCCTGCTCGGCCAGCACGTTGCGCTCGCGCTCCAGCGACGAGCTGTCGACATCGGCGATGTCCAGCGCGTCCGGGCGGGCGGCGGCGATGTGCATGGCGATCTGCTTGCCGAGGTCGGCCAGCTTGGCGGTGTCGCCGGTCGACTCCAGGGCGACCAGAACGCCGATCTTGCCCAGGCCCGGCGCGATGGCCGAGTGGACGTAGCTGACGACGACGCCGGCCGGGACCGACAGCGTGACGGCGCGGCGCAGGTTCATGTTCTCGCCGACGGTGGCGATCAGGCTGGTCAGCTCATCCTGGGCGGTGTGCGAGGTGCCCGGATAGGTCGCGGCCTTCAGGGTCTCGACATCACCGGCGGTCGTCAGGGCCAGCTCGGCGGCCTTGGCGGCGAAAGCCTGGAACTTGTCGTTGCGGGCGACGAAGTCGGTCTCGGCGTTCACCTCGACGACGGCACCCTTGGTGCCGGCGGTGGCGACGGCGACCAGACCTTCGGCGGCGACGCGGCCCGACTTCTTGGCGGCGGCGGCGAGGCCCTTCTTGCGCAGCCAGTCAACGGCGCCCTCGAGGTCGCCCTGCGTCTCGTTCAGCGCCTTCTTGCAGTCCATCATGCCCGCGCCGGTCTTCTCGCGCAGTTCCTTGACGAGCGAGGCGGTAATCTCGGCCATGTTGCGCCCTCTTCCTTCCAAGCGATCCGGCAGGCGGATCGGATTGAGTCACAAATTCAAAACGGGTGGCAACCCATAAAAAAGGCAGCCGGGCCATAGATCATAAGGCCCGGCTGCCCTTCAACCGTCAGGGTCAGGCCTGGGCGGTTTCGGCGGTCTCTTCCTCCGGCAGCTGCTCGGCCGGGGCGTCCTCGGCGGCGCCGACGTCGATGCCGGCGGCGCTCATCTCGGCCTGCAGGCCGTCAAGCACGGCGCCGACCGTCAGGTCGCAGTACAGCTCGATGGCGCGCAGCGCGTCGTCGTTGCCGGGGATCGGGAAGGCCACGCCGTCCGGATCGGAGTTGCTGTCGAGGACCGCGATGACCGGGATGCCCAGCTTGTTGGCTTCCTTGACCGCGATCGACTCCTTGTTGGTGTCGATGATGAAGATGACGTCCGGCAGGCCGCCCATCTCCTTGATGCCGCCCAGCGCACGCTCCAGCTTGTCGCGCTCGCGGGTCAGTTCCAGCACTTCGCGCTTGGTCAGGCCCGAGGTGTCGCCGGAGAGGCGCTCTTCCATCTCGCGCAGGCGCTTGATCGACTGGGAGATCGTCTTCCAGTTGGTCAGCATGCCGCCGAGCCAGCGGTGGTTGACGTAGTACTGACCGCACTTGGCGGCAGCCTCGGCGATGCGCTCCTGCGCCTGGCGCTTGGTGCCGACGAACAGGACGCGGCCGCCGCCGGCGACGACGTCACGCACGGCCTGCAGGGCGCGGTGCAGCATCGGGACGGTCTGCTCGAGATCGATGATGTGCACGCCATTGCGGACGCCGAAGATGTACTGGTTCATCTTCGGGTTCCAGCGGCGGGTGTGGTGGCCGAAGTGGACACCGGCTTCCAGCAGCTGGCGCATGGTGAAAGTGGGCATGGTCATGTGGAAAAAATCCCTTTTTCCGGTTGCTCCGCCGCGGGCATTGTCGAGAGCGCATGGCAACCATGGCTGACGACACCGGATCGGGCCATCGGGGTAAAACCGAGGGTCCGCCAGCCCGCGTGAGGTTTTGACGACGGCGCTTACATAGCCCCGCGCGCGTATGTTGACAAGGAAAAAGGCCACCCGAACCAGAGTCCGGATGGCCTTTTCACATAACCGCCAAGGACTGGCGGAAGTTCCTTTACGCCTGCGGCGCCGAGGGCGCGGCGACCTTCGGTTTCGGCAGGTCGAGCTTCAGGTGCAGCTCCCGCAGGCGGGCGGTGTCCACCGGCGCCGGGGCCTGCATCAGCAGGTCTTCCGCACGCTGGTTCAGCGGGAAGGCGATGACCTCGCGGATGTTCGGTTCGTCGGCCAGCAGCATGACGATGCGGTCGATGCCCGGGGCCGAGCCGCCGTGCGGCGGGGCGCCCAGCTTGAACGCGCTCAGCATGCCGCCGAACCGGGCTTCCAGCTCCTCCGGCGGATAGCCGGCGATCTCGAAGGCCTTGTACATCACTTCCGGCAGATGGTTGCGGATGGCACCGGAGGACAGTTCGACGCCGTTGCAGACGATGTCGTACTGGTAGGCCTTGATGTCGAGCGGGTTCATTGTCTCCAGAGCCTTCAGGCCGCCCTGGGGCATGGAGAACGGGTTGTGGCTGAAGATGACCTTGTTGGTCTCCTCGTCCAGCTCGTACATCGGGAAGTCGACGATCCAGCAGAAGCGGAAGGCGTTCTTCTCGATCAGGTCCAGCTCCTCGCCGATGCGGGTGCGGGCGAAGCCGGCCAGCTTGGCCGCCGGGCCGGGCTGGTCGCAGACGAAGAAGATCGCGTCGCCGTCTTCCAGGCCGGCCAGTTCGCGCAGCCGGGCCTGCGCGGCCTCCGGCACGAACTTGGCGATCGGACCCTTGCCGCCGGCCGCTTCCATGATGATGTAGCCGAGGCCGGGGGCGCCGAGGCCGCGGGCCCAGTCGTTCAGCTTGTCGAAGAAGCTGCGCGGACGGTCGGAAACCTTCGGCGCGCGGATGGCGCGGACGACACCGCCCTTCTCCAGCGTCTGCTTGAAGGCGCGGAATTCAACGTCGTCGCGCTTGAACACCTCGGTCACGTCGGTGATGACCAGCGGGTTGCGCAGGTCCGGCTTGTCGTTGCCGTACTTCAGCATCGACTCGGCGTAGGAGATGCGGCGGAACGGCAGGCCGTCGATGGCCGGCTTCGAGTCGCGGCGGAAGCTGCCGAACTCGTCGAAGATGCCGTGCAGCACCGGCTCGATGGCGGCGAAGACGTCTTCCTGGGTGACGAAGGACATCTCGAAATCGAGCTGGTAGAACTCGCCCGGGCTGCGGTCGGCGCGGGCGTCCTCGTCGCGGAAGCAGGGGGCGATCTGGAAGTAGCGGTCGAAGCCGGCGACCATCAGCAGCTGCTTGAACTGCTGCGGCGCCTGCGGCAGGGCGTAGAACTTGCCGGGGTGGTTGCGGCTGGGCACCAGATAGTCGCGCGCGCCCTCCGGCGAGGAGGCGGTGAGGATCGGCGTCTGGAACTCGGTGAAGCCCTGGTCGATCATGCGGCGGCGCGCCGAGGCGATCACGCGCGAACGCAGCATGATGTTCTCGTGGATGCGCTCGCGGCGCAGGTCGAGGAAGCGGTAGCGCAGGCGCACGTCCTCGCCGGCATCCGTGTCCTGGTTGACCTGCAGCGGGATCTGCTCCGCCTCGCCCTCGACGTTGAGTTCGGCGATCTGCAGCTCGACGCGGCCGGTGGGCAGCTTGTCGTTGATGGTCTCGGCCGTACGCTTCACCACCTTGCCGGTGACGGTGATGACCGATTCCAGCTTCAGCCGGTTCGCGACCTCGAAGGCCGGGTTGGAGGTATCGACCACGCACTGCGTCAGGCCGTAATGGTCGCGCAGGTCGATGAACAGCAGCTGTCCATGGTCGCGCTTCCGGTTCATCCAGCCCGACAGGCGGACGGTCTCACCGGCATTCTCTTCACGAAGCTGGCCGCAGGTGTGCGTGCGGTAGGGGTGCATGGGTCGAAACACCTTGAAAAGATCGGATTCCGGCGGAAAAAGCGGTCCGACACACCACACCGGACGCGCACGAAAGTCAAGCCGCGATAGGGTGGACCGCGCGTCGGCGGCGGTCGGAGCGGAACGTTTGAAACGCCGTGAAACACTTTCCGGCGCCCTGTTCACCTGTTCAACCTCCCCCGCCCGGCCGCCGCGCCGCCAAGCCCGCCGCAGCTTATCACCGCCGCCGCGCGTGGATAAGCGCGGGAGGAAAATCCGCCCGCGGCGCCCCCTGCCCCGCCGCCCGCGCGCCACTTTTCCAGCCTGTGGCGACCCTGCGCTTCGGCGGACTTTCAAGCGCCGGTTCGCTCGTGTATGAAGCCAGCATGACGCTCATCACGACAACCGACGCCCTCCAGGCCTTCTGTCAGTCGCTGGCCGGGGCCGACTACATCACGGTCGACACCGAGTTCCTGCGGGAAAAGACCTATTGGCCGCAATTGTGCCTCGTGCAGGTCGGCGGACCCGACGGCGCGGTCGCCATCGACCCGCTCGCCGAAGGCATCGACCTTGCCCCGCTGTTCGCGCTGATGAGCGACCCGTCGGTGCTGAAGGTGTTCCACGCCGCCCGCCAGGACGTGGAGATCTTCTGGCACCTGTCCGGCCAGATCCCGCACCCGCTGTTCGATACGCAGGTCGCGGCGATGGTCTGCGGCTTCGGCGAGAGCGTCGGCTACGAGACGCTGGTGACCAAGCTGGCCGGCGCCCGCATCGACAAGTCCAGCCGCTTCACCGACTGGTCCCACCGCCCGCTGACCGAGCGGCAACTGACCTACGCCCTGTCCGACGTCATCCATCTGCGCCCGGCCTATGAGAAGCTGAAGCGCCGCCTCGCCCGCTCCGGCCGCTCGCATTGGCTGGAGGAGGAGATGGCGATCCTCACCGATCCGGCGACCTATCAGGTCGATCCGGAAAGCTCGTACCTGCGGCTGAAGGTGCGGACCAACAAGCCGCGCTTCATGGCGATCCTCAAGGAACTGGCGGCATGGCGCGAGCGCGAGGCCCAGCGCCGCGACCAGCCGCGCTCCCGCGTGCTGCGCGACGAGGCTCTGCTGGAGATCGCCGCCCACGCCCCGACCACCGTCGACGACCTCGCGCGCACCCGCGGGCTGGGCCGCGGCTTCGCGGAGGGGCGGCAGGGGACCGACGTGCTGGCTGCGGTGCAGGCCGGGCTGGACCTGCCGGACAGCGCCCTGCCGCGGGTCGAGCCGCGCGAGGAACCCCCGCCGGGCCTGCAACCGATCGTCGAGCTTCTGCGCGTGCTGCTGAAGATGAAGTGCGACGAGAACAATGTCGCGGCGAAGCTGGTTGCCTCGTCTTCCGAGTTGGAGGCCCTGGCCGCCGATGACGCCGCGGACATTCCGGCGATGCATGGATGGCGGCGCGAGCTGTTCGGCAACGATGCGCTCGCCCTGAAGCACGGAAAGATCGGGCTTGCGGTCATCGACCGTCGTGTCCGCATCGTTCCCGCCGGAGAACCGCGTCCTTCGACCGCGCCGGTCGATTCCGAAACTTGATCTTTTCGGATGGCACCGCTTCGATGATTGCCACGCCCGGAAGGCGCCGTCGGGGCGCCTTCCGGGCTGTTTGCCTCGGCCTGGCCCCGCCCGCGTCCGGGCTTTGGCTTTAATGTCTTTTTAAAGGAAGTTACCGTTAAAATCCATTCGGCTGCGCAGGATTCGCGGGGGTCCCGGCGCTTGCGGGGCCACGGTTCCGGCCAAGCACAAGCCACCGGACCGGACATGAAGGCCGCCGAACAACGAGCGGCCGTTGATGCGGGTGGTTGGCAGGCGTGACGCTTGTTGTGGGAGTGCGCATCGTATGAGCAGGTTTGGCGGCAGACCACCGGTTGGACGGGATCGTGTCCGGCTTTCCACGACGGAAAAGCAGGCCGCCGTCGCCGCCGCCAAGGACCAGAAGCCGGATTTCGACAACGACAAGCTCCTGAACCTGCTGCGGTCGGCGAAGAACGAACTGCAGGGCATGCGGTTGATCCACATGCACCTGTCGCTGCTGAAGGACCGCGATCCGACCAGCCAGATGATGGTCCGGTCCATCATCCAGGAACTGGCGACCAAGGCCTCCTTCCTGCAATCCTTCAACATCTCCAACGGCGACGTCATCGTTCTTTACAAGGGGTTGAAGCTGACCGGCGTCACCGACGTCTGCCAGACGGTGGAGCAGGTCTTCCTGTCCAAGACCACCCTGACCGGACCGAACCCCTACAAGGAATATTCCCTCTACTCGATCATGGAACTGGCGTTGAACTTCATCAACGTCATCCGCTTCATCGAGGAACTGCAGGCGAACGAGACGGGCCACCACGTCACCGAAACCAAGCCGCCGATCACGCTGGAGGAACTGGGCAAGCTCGAACGCTCGATGCAGATGTTCGATCTGTCGCCCTTCCTGTTCAACCAGGGCATCGCCAACATCGGCAGCGGCGAAACGGAGATGGAGTATTACGAACTCTACATCTCCATCAAGCTTCTCCAGGAACGGCTCTGCCCGGATTACGACATCACCGCCAACAAGTGGCTGTTCAACTATTTCACCGCCAACCTCGACCAGTCGGTCCTGCGCGCGTTGAACCATGGGCTCAGCTTCATGCGCGGCCGGCGGATCGGCATCAACATCAACCTGTCCACCGTCATCTCGACCGGCTTCGTTAAGTTCGACGAACGCCTGCCGATCGATTTCCGCGGGCAGGTGGTTCTGGAGGTGTCGAAGGGCGACCTGATCGAGAACCTGCCGCTGTTCAACGAGGTGGTGGAGTTCGCCCAGGACCGCCGTTACCAGATCGCGGTGGACGGGCTGAACCCGTTCTGGGTGACGAATTTCGACCTGGAATATCTCAACGCCGATTACGCCAAGATATTCTGGTCGAACGACATGCTGGAGATGGATCCGTCCTTCGAGAAGTTCTTCCGCGACCGCATCGCCGAACAGGACCGCTGCAAGTTCATCCTGGCCCGTTGCGACAGCGTGTCCAGCCTGGTCTACGCCCACAAGATGGGCATCAAACTGGTTCAGGGCCGCGCGGTGGACAACATCATGCGCAAGGGCGTCAGCGTCCGCGAGGCAATCGCCCACGCCAAGGTGGATTGAGGACGGCACTCACGGCTTGCGCGGCGCACGTCGCAACGGGCCGTCGGTCCAGGACGGCGGCAGCAATGCCAGCAGCCACACCGCGGCCATCATCGGCCAGGGGAAGGCGATGCGCGCCGCGTTGCGCTCCAACCCGCGGCGGATGACGCGGGCGGCGGCGTCGGTTTCCATCAGGAAGGGCATGGGGAAGCGGTTGACCGCCGTCATGCGGCTCTTGACGAAGCCGGGGCAGATGACCGAGACGCCGATCCCCTCCCCCGCCAGATCGCCGCGCAGAGCCTCGCCGTAGACCCGCACCATGGCCTTGCTGGCGCAATAGGCCGGCGCGCCGGGAAGGCCGCGGAAACCGGCCAGCGACGCCATCACGGCGATCTGCCCGCGCCGCCGCGCCCGCATCGCCGGAAGCAGCGGATGGATGCTGTTCAGAACGCCGTCGACGTTGACCGCCAGGATGCGTCGGGCCTGCTCCTCCGTCTCGCCGCCGTCGCCGGTGCCGGCGGACATCCCGGCATTGGCGACCAGCAGATCGACCGGATCGGCGGCATCGACCCGCGCCAGCCACTCCGCCATCGCCGCCCGGTCCGCCACGTCGACCACCGCCGTGTCCACCCGCGCGCCGGCGGCCCGGCAGCGCTGCGCCACCGTCTCCAGCCTTGCGGAGTCGCGGCCGGTCAGTGCGAGGGCCACGCCAGGGGCGGCATAGAGGAGCGCCAGGGCCTCGCCGATGCCGCTGGACGCGCCGGTGATGACGATGGAACTGGGGTTGGATAGGCGCTGCTTCATGAATTCTCCGCCCTGCTCGTCGGTCCAATTCCGGTACCGGAGCTTGTTGTGGGGTGCCGTGGAGTTTATAAGCACGACACCAACCGACACCGCTTTTAAAGTGAGGCCGCCTTGCCCGCCCATCGCCCCGTCATTGCCAGCATGACCGGTTTCGCACGCGTCGACGGGCACGGCGACGGCTATTCCTGGACCTTCGAAGCCAAGAGCGTCAATGGCCGCAGCCTGGACCTGCGCTGCCGCCTGCCGTCGGGCTTCGACAGCATCGAGGCTGCGACCCGTGCCGAGCTGCCGAAGCGGCTCGCCCGCGGCAACGTGAACCTGACGCTGACCGTCAACCGCGCCCAGGCGGTGTCGCAGCTCCGCATCAACCGGGAGCTTCTGGCCCAGGTGCTGGAACTCGCCCGCGAGATCGAAGGTGCCGGCGCCGCCGCGCCGCGGCTCGATTCGCTGCTGGCCGTCCGCGGCATCATCGAGCCGGTGGAGGAGGATGAGACCGAATCGCGCGAGCGCGTCGAATCGGCGCTGAAGGCCGACCTCGCCAAGCTGATCGACCAGCTGGTGGTCAACCGCCTCGCCGAGGGCGCCCGCATCGCCGAGGTGCTGAACGGCCATCTCGACGAGATCGCCCGTCTGGTCGATGCCGCCTCCGCCTGCGCCTCCACCCAGCCGGAAGCGCTGCGCGAGAAGCTGCGCGCCCAGGTCGCCGCCATCCTCGGCTCCTTCCCGGCGCTGTCGGAGGACCGGCTGGCCCAGGAGGCCGCCATCCTGATCGGCAAGGCCGACGTGCGGGAGGAGCTGGACCGCCTGCGCGCCCATATCCAGGCCGCCCGCGACCTGATGGCGGAGGGCGGCGCCATCGGCCGCCGGTTCGACTTCCTGTGCCAGGAGTTCAACCGCGAGGCCAACACCCTGTGTTCCAAGTCGGCGGACGTCGAACTGACCCGCATCGGCCTGTCGCTGAAAGCCTCGATCGAGCAGCTTCGCGAGCAGGTCCAGAACATCGAGTAATCATCAACACCGAGTGAGCGCCATGGCTGCGACCAACACCTCCCTGATCCACCGGCGCGGCCTGATGCTGGTGCTGTCCTCCCCCTCGGGCGCCGGCAAGACCACCATTGCCCGCGGCCTGCTGGAGCGCGATCCCGGCATCACCATGTCGGTCTCGGTGACCACGCGGGCGATGCGCCCCGGCGAGGCCGAAGGGCTGGATTACTATTTCATCGACCAGCAGCGCTTCGACCGCATGGCCGAGACCGGCGACCTGCTGGAGCATGCCCGCGTCTTCGGCAACTGCTATGGCACGCCGCGCGTGGCGGTGGAGGATGCGCTGGGCGCCGGCCGCGACGTGCTGTTCGCCATCGACTGGCAAGGCGCGCAGCAGTTGGCGCAGAACGCCCGCGACGATCTGGTCAGCGTCTTCGTGCTGCCGCCGACGGTGAGCGAACTGGAGCGCCGCCTGCGCGGCCGCGGCCAGGATTCGGAGGAGGTCATCGCCAACCGCATGGCCAAGGCGTCCAACGAGATCAGCCACTGGCCGGAATACGACTACGTCATCGTCAACCACGACGTGGACGAGAGCATCGCCGCGGTCGAATCCATCCTGCGCGCCGAGCGGCTGCGCCGCCGCCGTCAGGTCGGCCTGCCGGAGTTCGTGCGCAGCATCCAGGACACTCTCTAAAGCGAATTTGCATGCGCTTTAGAGTCAAACGCCCCCATTGGCCGGTCGGGCTTCGGCCGCATGAGCGGCCGGGGCCGCCGTCGCGGTCCATAGCGGATGGCAATCCGCTTTAACTATTCGGTTGGAAACGGCTTCGCCCGCACCTTGATCTCATGGTCGGGCGGGCCGTCGCCGCCGTCCGGCCGTTTGCCGCGGTAATAGCCCTTCTGCCAGCGCTCCCGCGCCGCCGTGCTGCCGGGAGTTTGCAGATCGGCGTTGAACTGGCTGCGCGAGGCTGCCCAGGCGCGGTATTGCGCCGCCGTTTCCGGGTCGCTGTCCAGATCGCGCACCTCCGGTTCCAGGCTTTCCACCAGGCCGCGCTGGATCGGCATCAGATGGGCGAACGGCTCGCCCTTCTCCCAGGTCACCGGCACGCCGGGCGCGGTGAACCTCCAGTTCATGGTGAAGGGATAGGGCGACCAGTCGGTCTCGATGATGCCCGACAGGCCGAGAATGCCGTGCTTCGGGTGATTGAGCGGCCCGGTGACCATCAGGTTGACGCCCGGCGGCGTCCGGAACAGGGCCGCGACATGGAAGGTCAGCACGCCGCTGCCGAAATGGCTGGCCGGCAGCAGCGGGTGCGGTTCGTCGGCCGTGACGGCGATGGCATCCAGCCCGACGCCGCCATCCCAGACCGCCGTCACCCGCACCGGGCAACAGACCTCCCACCCATGCATGCTGGCGATGTTCAGCGGCAGGCAGCGGTAACCGTACTGCTCCGGCAGGGCGTCGATCCAGTCGCGCGTCGGGCGCGCCGGGCGGATGTCGGGCATGGCGCCCGACAGCGGATAGGCGATCAGTGTCATGGTGCCGCATCCTGCCAGATCTTCCGCCCGGCGTAACCCGGCGGATCGCGAACATCGCCGCCGGCCGCCTGTCCATCGGGGTTTTCCCTATGCCTCCGTAGGGAGTGCATCAACGCCCAATACTCCAGTATGAGCGCCTTATTCCATTAGGAACTTGTCATTTGCGCGGACCGCGATGCGCCGGAGCGTTCCGGCGGCGGCCTCGCGCATTCGGGGTGGAGCGGAGCGATGATCGGCAAAATTCACAGCATCAAGGCGAAGCTCCTGATCCTACTGGGGCTGTTCCTCGCCACCGTCCTGGTGGCCGGCATCTGGTCCGCGACGTCGAAGCGCGCGACCATGGTCGAGGGATACCGGAACTCGATCCAGGCGGTGGTGCAGACCTCGCTGTCGATCATCAGCTCCTACGACGAGCGCGCCGCCAAGGGCGAGTTCAGCCGGGAGGAGGCGCAGACGCAGGCCAAGGCCGCCCTGCGCGCGTTGCGGTTCTTCGGCAGCGAGTACATGTTCGGCTACGAGTTCGACGGCACCAACGTCTTCCAAGGCGTGCGCGCCGATCTGGAGGGCACCCGCAAGCTGGCCGATTTCAAGGACAGCAACGGCGTCCTGGTGATCCGCGGGCTGATCGAGTCGGCCAAGTCCGGTGACGGCTTCCTGATCTACAACTTCCCCAAGGCCGGCGGCGGCGATCCCGTGCCCAAGTTGGCGCTCGCCGCGATCTACGAGCCCTGGGGCTGGATGATCGGCACCGGCGTCTACATCGACGACGTCGATGCCGCCTTCCACCGCACGCTGTCGGAAACGCTGGCGGTCACGCTGGTGGCGTCCGTCCTGCTGGGACTGATCGGCTTCCGGCTGGTGTCGCGCATCGCCAAAGGGCTGGACGATATCGGCACCGCGACCGGCCGCATCGCCAAGGGCGATCTCGCCACCCAGGTCGGCGGGACGGAGCGCCGTGACGAGGTGGGCACGGTCGCCCGCTCGGTCGAGACGCTGCGGCTCAGCGCCCTCGAGGCGGAGGAACTGCGCCGGCGCCATGCCACCCTGGAGCATGAGGCCGAGCAAACCCGCCGCGCCGCCATGCTCCGCCTTGCCGACGAATTCGAGAGCACGGTCGGCGGGCTGGTCCAGTCGGTCGCCGAATCGGCCGGCCAGCTGACCCACACCTCCAGCGCGATGAGCGGCGGCGCGGAGCAGACCACCCGACTGATGGACGGCGCCGCCCGCGCGGCGGAAACCACCTCGGGCAACGTCCAGGCGGTGGCCGGCGCAACCGAGGAACTGGCCGCCTCGATCCGCGAGATCGCCCAGCAGATCGCCGAATCGACGACCGGCTCCGCCCGCGCGGTGGAGGATGTCCGCCGCACCTACGCGCTGATCGAACAGCTGGACGGCGTCGCCCGGCGCACGGTGGAGGTGGTCGACCTGATCCGTTCCATCGCCGCCCAGACCAACCTGCTGGCGTTGAATGCGACCATCGAAGCGGCGCGGGCGGGCGAGGCCGGAAAGGGATTCGCGGTGGTCGCCAGCGAGGTGAAGAATCTCGCCAACCAGACGGCCAAGGCCACCGACGACGTGCAGGCGCAGATCGCCGCCATGACCGACGCCACCTCGTCGGTGGTGGTGGCCATGCGCGGGGTCGGCGGCGCCATCGAGACGGTGAACACCGTCGCTTCCAGCATCTCCGCCGCCATCGAGGAGCAGGGAGCCGCAACCCGCGACATCAGCCAGAACGTCAACGAGGCGGCGCAGGGCGTCAGCTCGGTGTCGGACAGCCTGACTCTCGTGTGCAGCCACGCCTTCGCCACCGGCCAAGCCTCCGCCGAGGTGGCCGCCGCGGCGCGTGCGGTGGGCGAACGCGCCGACCGCATGCTGACCGAGGTTTCGGCCTTCGTCGCCCGCATCCGCCAGGGCTGAACCGCCGCAAGGCGCGCGTAATGGGGGAGGCGCGCGCCGGATGCAATCCGCGACAATCCGCGCTATGGATTGAATCCTGCAAAGCGCTTCCACACGGGATCCCATGACCTCGCCCACCCCCGCCGCCTCCCACTCCACCGCCGCTTGGCGCGGCTGGCTCGACGAGGCGCTGCGGCGCATCGAGGCGGACGTGAACCGGTCCGCCGACACCCATCTTCTGCGCCTGCCGATCCCGTCGGCGCCGGGAATCACGCTGTACCTGAAGGACGAGTCGACCCATCCGACGGGCAGCCTGAAGCACCGGCTGGCGCGGTCGCTGTTCCTCTACGCGATCTGCAACGGCTGGGTGCGCGAGGGCACCACGGTGATCGAGGCGTCGTCGGGCTCCACCGCCGTGTCGGAAGCCTATTTCGCCCAACTGCTCGACCTGCCCTTCGTCGCGGTGGTGCCGCGCAACACCTCCCCGGCCAAGATCGCGCAGATCGAGTTCTACGGCGGCCGCTGCCACATGGTGGAGCGCGCGTCGGAGGTCTGCGCCGAGGCGCAGCGGCTGGCCGAGGCCTGCGACGGCCATTTCATGGACCAGTTCACCTATGCGGAGCGGGCGACCGACTGGCGCGGCAACAACAACATCGCCCAGTCGATCTTCGAGCAGATGGCGCAGGAACCGCATCCGGTGCCGGACTGGATCGTCTGCGGCGCCGGCACCGGCGGCACCTCCGCCACCTTCGGGCGCTTCGTCCGCTACCGCCGGCTGCCGACCCGCATCTGCGTCGCCGACCCGGAACATTCGGCCTTCTTCGAGGGCTTCCGCGACGGTAACCCGAAGGCCGATGTCGGCCGCGGCTCCGGCATCGAGGGCATCGGCCGGCCGACGGTCGAGCCCTCCTTCCAGCCGACGGTGATCGACCGCATGATCCGCGTGCCCGACGCCGCCAGCATCGCCGCGATCTGGGTGCTGCGCGACCGGCTGGGCCGCGCCTGCGGCGGCTCCACCGGCACCAATCTGGTCGGCTCCATCGACCTGATCGCCGGGATGATGCGGGACGGCCGGCAGGGCAGCGTCGCCACCCTGATCTGCGATCCCGGCGACCGTTATATGGGCACCTACTTCAACCCCGACTGGCTGGCCTCCGCCGGGCTGGACATCGCCCCATGGTGCGAGCGGATCGAAGGCTTCTTCCGCACCGGCGCCTGGAGCGGCGACGGGCTTCAGACCGCCGAACGGTGACGGGAGGTTCGCGGCGATGACGCGCATGCGCATCCGCATCGATTTCGACAGCGGCGGCTCGATCGGCCCCGGCAAGATCGCGCTTCTGGAACAGATCCGCGAAACCGGCTCCATCTCCGCCGCCGGGCGGGCGCTGGGCATGTCCTATCGCCGGGCCTGGCTGCTGGTGGACGATCTCAACCGCATTTTCCGCGAACCGGTGGTCAGCGCCGCGGTCGGCGGAAAGCATGGCGGCGGCACGGTGCTGACCGCCTTCGGCGCGGAGGTCATCGACCATTACCGCGCCGTGGAACGCGAGGCCCGCGTGGCGACCGCCCATAGGCTAGCGGCGCTGGAGGCCGGGACCAACCCGGATTACGGAGCGGACAAGCAGGCCGACGACGGCAGCTTCGCCAACGATCCGGGGCTGAAGCCGGGATGCGGGGCGGAGTGATTGCGGCGGTCGGCGATACCGGCGGAATCACC
Organism: Azospirillum ramasamyi; assembly: GCF_003233655.1. Classification (NCBI taxonomy): domain Bacteria; kingdom Pseudomonadati; phylum Pseudomonadota; class Alphaproteobacteria; order Rhodospirillales; family Azospirillaceae; genus Azospirillum; species Azospirillum ramasamyi. The sequence goes on along the minus strand of NZ_CP029829.1, from coordinate 847,454 downwards.
CCGCCCGCTCAATAGTCCCTCTCGTAGGTCAGACCGAACTTCGTGTTGGAATCGGCGCCGACCGAGGCGGTGCCCTTCAGGTTCTTGGTGATGTCGATCTCGACCTTCGCCCGGCTCTGGTTGGAGCCGATGCCCTGTTCGACGCCGACATAAACGCGGTCGTTGATATAGCGGCCGGCCTGCACCGCCTCGCCGCCGTTCGCGCCCTCGGTGAATTCCAGCCGGTCGATGCCGAGGCTGCGGCGCACCTGGTCCAGGATGCCGCCGCCCCCGCCGCCGTAACCGGCCAGCACCGCCGCCGATTGCGCGAGCTGCAACGCCTCCGGCGCACTGAGGTCGCCCACCGACTTGCCGAACAGCACGCCGGCCAGCACCTCGTCCTGCGGCAGCCCCTGGGGAGAGGTAAGCTCGACCTTCGGCTGGCGGGCGGTGCCGCTGACCACCACGTTGGCGGTGATGCCGTTGGCCGTCGCCTCCGCCAGCAGGTCGAGCCGGGGATCGAGTCCGCCGTCGAATTCGAAGATGCCGCGTTTGAACACGAAATTGAGGGCCAGAAGATCCAGGTTGCCCCTGAGGATGGTGAGGCGGCCGGTCAGGCCGGGCGCCGCGGCCGTGCCGCCGACGCGCAGGTTGCCGCCAAGCTCCGCATTCAGCCCGCGGCCGCGCACGAAGATCTGGTTGGGTGCGTTCACCGTCATGTCCAGCGCCAGCACGAAGGGCGTCGCGGCGGGTTGCACGTCCTCCGGCTGCGGAATGATCTGGGTGCCCGCGGGTGTGGTGACCTCGGTGATGCCGCCGGCCCGGCTCCTGCCGATCTCCTTCACCTTCAGGTCGACGATGCTGGCCGGCATGCGGTCGGGGATCTGGATTTCGGCACGGCGGATATCGATCGGCCCGGACAGCCGCGCGTTGGCGAAGCCCCCGGTCAGCGTCAGATTCGCACCGATATCCGCCGTCGCGATGTCGATATTGACCAGCCGGGCGTTGTCGGCCTTCAGCGCGATGTCCAGCTGCCGGTCGGCTGGCGCCGCCGGGCGGATGACGCCGCTGGCGCTGATGGCGCCGCCGTTGCTGGTCCGGCCCTGGAAGCTCTGGATGGTGAAGACGTCGCCCTCCCCGACCAGACGCGCCTGGATGTTGCTGATGACGGCGCCGGACGCCCGGTTCTCGTAGCGCCCGTTCGCCAGCACGACGGAGCCGCCGAGCGCCGGCTTCTCCACCGTGCCGCCGGCCCGCACGTCGAGTTCCAGGATCCCCCGCGCCCGGTCGCCAGTGGACGCCAGAATGTCGTTCGCCAGCGACAAATCCAGCGAGCCCCTGACCGCCGCCTCCAGCGCGCCGTTCGGCGGCAGGCTGACGGCATAGCTGTCGGGATCCATCACCAGCGGCACGACGGCGTTGGCGTTCAGGGTGCCGGCATTCTTCGGCATGGCGACGCGGCCGGTCATCGACAGCCGGCGGTCGCGCCACTGCGCATCCACATTGGCGTCGATGCCCGGAAGGCCGGCCTCCATCGTCTGCTGCGCCTTCAGTCCGCTGATGCGCAGGGTGGCGTCGGCCCGCGGGTTGCGCAGGGTGCCGCCCAGCGAGGCCCGCGCATTGGCGACGCCGCCCAGCCGCAGGGTCGGGCTGGCCAGCTTGGCGAGGGCGAGCGGCAGCCGGTCGACGGTCAGCTCGCCGCTCAGGCGGTCGCCGTTCAGGCCGAGATCGGCGGCCAGCCGGGCGTTGCCCGACGACAGCCGCAGTTCCCTCACCTCGTAGCGGCGCTCGGCCAGCAGGATCGTGGCGGGGGCGGTCATCCGCAGATCCTCGCCGGCATAGCGCGCCCGCAGGCGCTCGAGGCGGATGCGCGTCGTGTCCCCTTCCCGCGCCAGATTGCCGACGAGGTCGAGGGCGACCGGCTGGGCGCCGGCACCCGCGGCATTGGCCTGGAAGCTGGCCTTCGCCAGCGACCCGTCGACCGAGGCGGTGACGCTGCGCAACGCGTTGCCGGCGGCGTTGCCGTCGGTCATCTCCACCCGCGCCTTGCCGCTGGGGGTTCCCAGCGCGTCGGCGACATCGGCCCTTGCGGTCAGGCGGCGGGCGGTCAGCAGCGGTCCGGCCTCCCCCTCCACCCGCAGGTTGGTGGCGTCGGCGGTCAGGTTGGCGGCCTGCTTGCCGCCCCTGCCGTCGAGCGCCAGCGTGAAGGTCGCCCCGCCGCCGAGCGGCATGCCGGCCAGTTCCGACAGGCCGTTCAGGTTGGGCAGCGCGCCCTCCAGCCGCCCGGTGGCGAGCAGGGTGTCGAGCGCCACCTGGGCCTGACCGGTGATGCGGTTCGCCCCGTTGGCGATGGTCAGCCCATCCAGCCGCAGGGTCTGTTCGCGCAGCGCGTAACGCCCGTCGAGGGACAGCGGCGTCCTGTCGAGGTTCGTGCGGGCCGACACCGTGCCGTTCGGCGCCGCCGGCAGGCCCGCGGCGGTCGCCTGAAGCTCCGTGGCGCCAAGACGCCGGCCCTGGACCACGAGGTCGCGCGCGTTCAGCTTTGCCCGCGCCTCGATGGCGTCGAGCGGGCCGCGGGCGATGGCCTCCAGCGTCGCCGACCCCGCCATCGGGGTGCCGAGCGCGCCGCCCAGCGGTTCGAGCCTCGTCACCGTCAGCGTGGTGCGGGCATCGACCTGGTTGTTCGCCAGCGCGCCGTTGCCGGTCAGCTTGCCGTTGCGGCCGTCGATCGTCAGGTCGGTCAGGCGCATGGCGCCGTCCGGCTCCATCCGCGCCGCCAGCGCCAGCGTCGCCCTGTCGCCCAGCACCGCGTCGGCCGGCGTGCCGGTGGCGAGACGGTCGAGGCTGCCGGTCAGCTCCGCGGTGAGCACGCCGTCGGCACCGCGCCGCACCGGACCGGACAGGGCGACCGCCCCGGCCAGCGGCCGGCCGGCAAGCTCCGACAGGGGGGCGAGGTCGTCGGCGCTGGCGGAGAGGGTAAGGTCCGCGGTCTGGCCCCAGCCGCCGATGGCCCCATTCGCCTCCGCCCGCGCGGCGGCGGCGGTCAGCGTCAGCGTTTCCAGGCCAACCTGCCCGCTGCCGACGTCTACCTGGGCGCGGGCGGCCAGCACCGTCTCCGGCCCGGTCAGGCGGGACAGCGCCGGATCGTCGGCGGCGAGATCGCGCAGCGTGGCGTTGACGGCGACGTTCAGCGCGTTCAGCGCGCCTTCGGCCGATCCCTCCACCACGCCCTCGCGCCAGGACAGCGGCACCAGCGGGTGCAGGGTGGAGTCCGGGCCGGCCTGCAAGGTCCAGCGCAGGTTCAGGCTGTTGTAGTCGGCGCCGATGTCGCCGTTCACCGTGGCGGTCGCGGCGGCGACGGTCAGCTCGAGCGGACGGACGGTGATGGCGCCGCTCGGCGCCCGCAGCACGCTGGCGTTCAGCGTCGGCGCGGAGCCGATCAGCGGCGTCGCCGTCTCCCCCGCCAGTCCGGCGATCAGGGGGGCGATGTTGCCGCCGGCGGTCAGCGTCAGAGCGTGGCCTTCCGGCACCTTCCTGATGGTGGCGTCGGCGTTCAGCGTGCCGGCGGGGGCTGCGGCCTCGCCGGACAGGGCCGTCAGCTTGCCGGTCCAGTCGTCCAGCGAGCCGTCGCCCTTCAGCGTCACCTGCACCGGCGGCAGGCCGGGGATCGACAGCGCGCGCGCCATGACGCCGCCGCTGGGTTCCGAGGCATCGACCGAGAGGGTCAGCGTGTTCTCGTCCGGCTTGAAGACGGCGACCAGATCCGCCTGGCCCGGCTTGTCGTCGATGCGCGACACCGACAGGGTGGTGTCCAGCGCCCCGCCGCCATGCGCCAGCTCCGCCGCCCCGGTGATGCGCAGAACCGCCGGCTCGCCGAGCAACTCCGGCCCCAGCTCCAGCCGCTCCACCACCAGCTTGTCGAGGTCGATGTTGACCGGCAGGCTGGGCAGCAGCGGGGCGTTGGGGTCGGACGGCGCGGCCGGCTGGGTGCTGACGGGCGCACGGGTGACGATGACGGAGGCCGCCTCCAGGGCGTCGATCTTGGCGCTGCGCAGGAACAGGGCGGAGGGCGACAGCACCACATGCAGCCGGTTGATCGTCAGCCAGACGCCCTGGCTGTCGGCGAGCGTGACCGTGTCGATGGTGAAATCGGTGGGAAAGCCGCCCTCGATGGTGCCGAGCTTCAGCTTCATGTCGGGCGAGTCGACGGCCCCCTCGATCTTCCCCACCAGCCATTCGCGGGTCGATTCACCGAACAGCGAGAAGGCGTGCGCCGGCTGCGAGCCGGAAAGCAGGCCGGCAAGGATCGTCAGACCGACCAGAAGAATGCGTACCGCCGTCACACCACGCCCTTTCACCGCCACGTCCACCCCATCAGGGGCAACTTTGTCTCAACCGCAATAAACGGTAATCGTCCCGAATGTCCGGGACCAATTTGCGTCATTCCCACCTGCCCTCTCCCGGGGCGGGAGAGGGAGTTTTAGAAGGCCTGCCCCAGGCTGAGGTAGAGCTGCCAGCGCGCGTCGCCGCTCGACGGGTTGAGGGGAACGCCGACATCCAGGCGCAGGGGACCGAAGCCGGTGTAATAGCGCAGGCCGAGGCCGGCGCCGACGCGCAGAGGCTCGCTGAAGTCGGGATAGGCCGAATCGAAGACGGTGCCGGCATCGACGAAGGGGACGACTCCGATGGTCTCCGTCACCTTGATGCGCAGTTCCGCCCCGATCTCGAACAGGGATCGCCCGCCGATGGGATCGTCGAAGCGGTTGAGCGGCCCCGCCTTCTGGAAGCCGTAGCCGCGCACAGACCCGCCGCCGCCGGCATAGAAGCGGTGGTTGGGCGGAATATCGGTCAGCGAGGTGCCCAGGATGCTGCCCACCCCGACCCGCGCCGCGGCGACATAGCGCCCTTCATTGCCGAGATCGTGATAGGTGGAGCCGTTGAACAGGATCGAGGTGAAGGGCGACTTGGTGTCGCCGCCGAACGGGAACCACGGCGTCACCTCCAGCGATGCCCGCTGACCGGAGGTCGGGTTCAGCAGGTTGTCGGTGCCGTTCCAGCCGACGCCCAGCGGCACGCCGATGAAGGCGGTCTGGTAGGTGGCTTCCTCCGTTTCCACCCGTCCGCGCTCCGCGGTCACGCCGTAGCTGATGGCCAGCCGGTCGGTCAGCGGTCGTTCGAGCTTGACCGTCAGCTCGGTGGCGACGCGGCTGTAGGCCGGCGGCTGGTCGTTGACCACGGCGAAATTGACCACCAGGGACTGTTTCAGCGCCAGGAAGTCGGGCGTGCGGTAATTCACGCTGAATCGCAGGTCTGGCAGGTCGTTGCCGGTGCTGGAGGTGCCGCCCGAGGATCCGGCGACGCGGCCGACCTCGACGCCGACGCGCAGATGTTCCGCGCCGCCGAACAGGTTGCGGTTTCCCCAATAGGCGTGGCCGCCCAGCCCTTCGTCGGTCGAGAAGGTGACGCCGCCGCCGATGTAGCGGGGCTTGCGCTCGGTCACCGTGACGATCACCGGCGTCTCGCCGTCCGGCCCCGGCTTATCCGCCAGCCGCACGCGCACGGTGTCGAAGACCTGCAACGCCGCGATGTCCTCCCGCGCCCGGTCGGTGTCGAGGGGGTTGTAGACCTGCCCCTCCTTCCAGGGCAGACGCCCCCGCACCAGAGCCTCGTCAATACCCTCCAGCCCTTCGATCCGGGTCGTGCCGTAGCGGATCAGCGGGCCGGGATCGACCGTGAAGGTGACGTCCATCGTGTCGTCGGAATGATCGACCACCACCTCGCGGTCGGTAACCTTGGCGAAGGCGTAGCCGCGCTTGGCAAGCCTGCTGATCAACTCCGACTCGGCATTCAGCACCCGCTGCGCCACCGCCGGCGACCCGGGGGCGAGACCGAGATCGTCCGTCGCCACATCACCAGGCAGGGTGGAGCCGCCGGTGCCGCGCACCGTCACCGTCTTGATGTGATAGAGCGGCCCCGGCGTCACTGTGATCGTCACCTTGGCCGGCGGCGCATTCCCGCCCGCGGACGCCGTGGCGGCGGCCGGTTCGTCGATGCGGATGTCCACCTGCGCGTCGTAATAGCCGGCGGAGCGCAGTGCCACCTGCAGCCGGTCGCGGTCGGTTTCGGCCCGCCGCTCCAGCCCGATCAGCGAGGGCGGCGGGTCGTTCTGCAGCCCCACCAGCGTCGAGGCGTCGTTGAGCGTGCTGCGCAGGCTGCCGTCCTCGACCCCGGTGATCTCGACGTCATAGCGGATGCCGGCCGGCCCCGCCTCATCCTCCGGCGGGGACTCGGGCTGGGCGCCATCGAGGGAGCCGGTGGGCGAACCGGCGGGAGAACCGGCGGGCGCGGCGCCGGGAATGCCGTCGGCCGGCGAATCCTGGGCATGGCCGGCGGCGGACGGCCCCAGCAGCAGCAGGGCGGCGACCAGCGGAACGGCGACGGGGGCCTTGAAGGGCGTGGCTGCAATCCTGGTTGCAGCGGCCATCCTGCGGCGTGAAGCGGAAGCGAAGCGGATCATCGGCCACAATGTAGGCTGCGAGCACGCATGGCTCCATCCCGGAAATTCGCGCTAGACCAAAGGGCACGGCACTTGCGTTTTGGCTGCATTCCCATATATTGCGCCGCAACAGTTTCCCCGACAGCGCCCACGGATTAATCTTCGTCGGGCATTTTTGTTGTTTGTGGCATGACGCTGCTGCGTGTCGGGGGTGCCATTGCGAGACCAAAGGCTCCATGAATCTCCGTAACGTCGCCATCATCGCCCACGTCGACCACGGCAAGACCACGCTGGTCGATCAACTTCTCAAGCAGGCCGGCTCGTTCCGCGAGAACCAGCAGGTGGCCGAACGCGCCATGGACTCCAACGATCTGGAGCGCGAGCGCGGCATCACCATCCTGGCCAAGTGCACGTCGGTCCTGTGGAACGATCTGCGCATCAACATCGTCGACACCCCCGGCCACGCCGACTTCGGCGGCGAGGTGGAACGCATCCTCTCCATGGTCGACGGCGTCGTCCTGCTCTGCGACGCGGCCGAAGGCCCGCTGCCGCAGACCAAGTTCGTGCTGGGCAAGGCCCTGAAGCTCGGCCTGCGCCCCATCGTCGTCATCAACAAGGTGGACCGTCCCGACGGCCGTCCGCACGAGGTGCATGACGAGGTGTTCGACCTGTTCGCCTCGCTCGACGCCTCGAACGAGCAGCTGGACTTCCCGACCCTGTTCGCCTCGGGCCGCAACGGCTGGGCGACCACGGACCTGGAGAACGGCGCCCGCGAGACGCTGACCCCGCTGTTCGAACTGATCCGCGATCATGTCCCGGCCCCGAAGGTCGAGGAGGATCTGCCCTTCAGCATGCTGGCGACCACGCTGGAAGCGAACCCCTATCTGGGCCGCATCCTGACCGGCCGCATCCTTACGGGTTCGGTCAAGGTCAACATGGCCGTCAAGTCGCTGAGCCGCGACGGCAAGCTGGTCGAGAACGCCCGCGTCAGCAAGGTGCTGGCCTTCCGCGGCCTGGAGCGGGTGCCGGTGGACGAGGCCCATGCCGGCGACATCGTCGCGCTGGCCGGCATGACCAACACCACCGTGGCCGACACCATCTGCGCCCCGGAAGTGGCCGAGCCGCTAGCCGCCCAGCCGATCGACCCGCCCACCCTGGCGATGACCTTCTCGGTCAACGACAGCCCGCTGGCCGGCCGCGAGGGCGACAAGGTCACCAGCCGCATGATCCGCGACCGCCTGATGCGCGAGGCCGAGGGCAACGTCGCCCTGCGCGTCACGGATACCGAGGGCGGCGACGCCTTCGAGGTGGCCGGCCGCGGCGAACTGCAGCTGGGCATCCTGATCGAGACCATGCGCCGCGAGGGCTATGAGCTGGCGATCAGCCGTCCGCGCGTGCTGTTCAAGACCGACCCGCTGAACGGCCAGCGCCTGGAGCCGATCGAGGAAGTCGTCGTCGACGTCGACGAGGAGTTCTCGGGCACCGTCGTCCAGAAGATGTCGGAGCGCAAGGCCGACCTGATCGAGATGCGCCCGTCCGGCGGCAACAAGACCCGCATCGTCTTCCATGCGCCGTCGCGCGGCCTGATCGGCTACCAGGGCGAGTTCCTGACCGACACCCGCGGCACCGGCATCATGAACCGCCTGTTCCACGGCTACGCCCCGTTCAAGGGCGCCATCGCGGCGCGGCGCACCGGCGTCCTCATCTCCAACAGCGACGGCACCGCGGTGGCCTATGCGCTGTGGAACCTCGAGGATCGCGGCCCGATGCTGATCGATCCGGGCGTTCCGGTCTATCAGGGCATGATCATCGGCGAGCATACCCGCGGCAACGACCTCGAGGTCAATGTCATCAAGGGCAAGCAGCTGACGAACATCCGCACCACCAGCAAGGACGAGGCGGTCCGCCTGACTCCGCCGATCCAGATGACCCTGGAGAAGGCGCTGTCCTACATCGCCGACGACGAGTTGGTGGAAGTCACGCCGAAGTCCATCCGCCTGCGCAAGCGCTACCTCGACCCGAACGAGCGCAAGCGTCACCAGCGCGCCGCCGAGGCGAGCTGATAGCCCTTATGGCCTAAGGCAAGCGGTATAGAGTAAGGTAGCGGCGGCACCCGTTCCCATTCCGGGGCGGGTGCCGCTCCGTTTCCGAATACAGCGAGGATCCCCCCGCATGGCGATGGCGACCGACGCGAAGTCATCCGGCTCTCCGTCCTTCTCTCCTCGTCGATTGTGGTCGAGGGTGGGCCCGACCGGGCTGTTCGCCCTGATCCTCGCATTGCTGATCGCGCTGCCGATCCTCGCCGTCTTCGTCCAGGCGGCCGGCGTCTCCACCGACCTGTGGGGACACATGGCGCGGACGGTGCTTCCCGACTACATCCTCAACACCCTGATCCTGCTGGGGATCGTCGGGGTGGTCACGATGGTGACCGGCGTCGCCTGCGCCTGGACCGTCACCATGCACGACTTTCGCGGGCGTGGGGTCCTGCAATGGCTGCTGCTGCTGCCGCTGGCCATGCCGGCCTATGTGCTGGCCTACACCTACACCGACTTCCTGCAATTCGCCGGGCCGCTGCAATCCTTCCTGCGCGCCGCCTTCGGCTGGCGCCGCGGCGACTACTGGTTCCCGGACATCCACACCGCCTGGGGCGCCGGGCTGGTGCTGTCGTCGGTGCTCTATCCTTACGTCTATGTGCTGACCCGCGCCGCTTTCCTTGAGCAATCGGTCTGCGTGCTGGAGGCCAGCCGTACGCTGGGCTGCACCCAGTTCGGCGCCTTCCGCCGCGTGGCGCTGCCGCTGGCGCGCCCGGCGCTGGTGGCCGGTGTCGGCTATGCGCTGATGGAGACGCTGGCCGATTTCGGCGCCGTCCGCTACTTCGGCATCGACACCTTCACCGTCGGCATCTATCGCACCTGGTTCGCGTTGGGCGACTCGGCCGCGGCGGCTCAGCTTGCTGCCGTGCTTCTGCTGGTGGTGCTGGCCCTGGTGGGTCTGGAGCGGCTGTCGCGCGGAAAGATGCGCTTCCACCAGACCACCGGCCGCTACCGCGCCCTGCCCGCCCCGCGCCTGTCTGCCCGCGGCACGGTGGTGGCCTGGTTCGTCTGCCTGACGCCGGTGCTGTTCGGCTTCCTGCTGCCGGGCGCGGTGCTGATCCGCATGATCCTGCGCGGCGGCACGGAGTTGACGCTGGCCCGCTTCATGGACCTGACGGTCAACACCTTTATCCTGGGGGCCAGCGGCGCCGCCCTGGTCGTCGTGGTGGCGCTGATGGTGATCCATGGCGTGCGCCACGACCGCAGCGGGCTCGCCACCGGCGCCGCGCGGCTCGCCTCGCTCGGCTACGCCACGCCGGGAACGGTGATCGCGGTGGGCATCCTGATCACCGTCGGTCTGACCCGCGACTGGACCGGCTGGCCGGTCGGCGCCATCCTCGGCGCCACCATCGCCGGCATCCTCTACGGCTATCTGATCCGCTTCTTCGTGGTGGCCTATGGGCCGCTCGAATCCGGCTTCGCCAAGATCGGCCCCAATCTGGAAGGTGCGGCCCGCTCGCTCGGCCACACGCCGCTGCAGGTGCTGCGCCGGGTCCATCTGCCGCTGCTGCGCCCCAGCCTGCTGAGCGCCGCCATGCTGGTCTTCGTCGACATCACCAAGGAGCTGCCGGCGACGATGATCCTGCGGCCCTTCAACTTCGACACGCTTGCGATCGAAGCGTTCCGCATGGCCTCGACCGAGCGGCTGGACGACGCCGCCCTGCCCGCCCTGGTGATCGTGCTGGTCGGCCTAGCCCCGGTGATCTACCTGAGCCGCACCATCGCCTCGTCGCGCCCAGGCCATCGCGGGTAACGCCGCTCGCTCCTCCGCCCGCGCCTAGCGGCGGCTTTCCACCCTCTCCTCCCGCCTCTCCTCGCGCCTCTCCTCGCGCGGCGGCTCCGCCACGGGCCGGGAGGCCGCCAAGCGTCGGGCCCGCAGTTTCTCGCGCTCCTTCCAACGGCGGAAGGCATGCTCGTTCCACCAGCCGCGCAGCCGTCCGCCGATGTTGGCGACTCGCCGATAGAGCGGCCGGCGCCGGGTGGTGAGGCGGACGGGCTCCAGCGCCAGCCCGACCGAGGTGATGGTGTCCTCGTCCATGTCGCGCACGATCAGTTCGACACCACCCATGCGCACCCGGTCGCCCAGTTCGCACGAGCCGCCGAACTCGTTGCGCAGCAGGTCGCTCAGCGTAAACTTGGCGTTGGGCAGCGACAGCGGCAGGCCGTACATCTCGGCGATCTGCTCCACCGTGGCATCGGGACTCAGCACCAGATCACCGTAGAATTCACGGTCGGAGCGGTCGAGTGCCCGGCTGCCGCCATAGAGCCTGTCGATCAGCGGAAGACGGTGCGGCGGCGTGAACAGGTAGACGAGGTCGCCCGGCTGCAACGGCTTGACCTTGTGCAGCGGCACCACCGCCCCGGCGCGGATGACCAGCGACGGCCTGGCCCAGCGCGGCATGCGCTGGCCGCGCGCCGCCGGGCTCTTGCCATGGACGGTGTAGGCGACGAGCTCCTGATCCGCATTGCCGGGAAGCTCCAGTTCCACGCGGTCCACCGGGCCGCGGCGGGGCGGGACGATCAGTTCCAGCAGGCGGGCCATGCTGCCGATGGTCCAGCCCTGCACCAGCAGCGAGACGACCACGACGACGAAGGCCGTGTTGAAGATCAGTTGCCCGTTCTCCAGCCCGCCCAGCACCGGCACCAGCGCCAGCAGAAGCGAGACGGCGCCGCGCAGGCCGACCCAGGCGATGAAGCTGGTTTCCCGCACCGAGAAGCGGAAGGGCAGCAGGCACATCCAGACCGCCAGCGGCCGGGCGACGACGATCAGCACCAGAGCGATCCCCAGCGCCGGCAGCAGCATGTCCGCGAGTTCCCGCGGGGTGGCGAGCAGGCCCAGCATGACGAACATGACGATCTGGCTGAGCCAGGTCAGCCCGGAATGGAAGCGCCGCAGTTCCAGCGCGCCGCGCAGCTTGACGTTTCCGGCATAAAGCCCGGCGGCATAGACGGCCAGATAGCCGCTGCCGCCCATCACATTGGTGGCGGCGAAGATGAACAGGGCGAAGGTCAGCGTCACCACCGGGTTCAGCCCGGTTTCGAAATCCGCCTTGTTGATGAAGGCCACCAGCAGCCAGCCGCCGGCCAGCCCCATCACGCCGCCCAGCGCGAAGGCCAGCACCAGTTCGCCGAGAATGGAGACGGGCGACGCCAGACCGTGGGTCGCCGCCTCCACCAGCAGGATGGTCAGCATGATGGCGACCGGATCGTTGCTGCCCGATTCGATCTCCAGCGTCGAACGCACGCGGTCGCGCAGAGTGATGCCGCCCACCCGCAGCAGGAAGAAGACCGCCGCCGCGTCGGTGGAACTGCAGGCGGCGCCGATCAGCAGCGCCTCCCCCCATCCCAGATTCATCAGGTAATGGGCCGCCACCCCGACGACGCCGGTTGTCACCGCGACGCCGACCGTCGCCAGCGTCATCGCCGGCCAGGCGGCGGCCCTGTAGCTGGCGAGCTTCGTGTCGAACCCGCTTTCGAACAGGATCACCGCCAGCGCCATCGATCCGATCAGGAAAGCGGACCCGGCATCGTTGAAGGCGATGTGGCCGATACCGTCTTCCCCCGCCAGCAGGCCGATGCCGAGGAAGATCAGAAGCAGGGGGGCGCCGATGCGCAAGGCGAGGTAGCTGGTCAGCACGCTGACGATCAGCAGCGTGGACCCGATGAGGATGATATAGCTGACCGCCTCCATAAGCCTCACACGCCGTTGGCATTAGGCCGCCCTTTGGCGGAACTCCTTGATTTTGACGGCAACCCTGCACATCCGCAAGGCGTAGAAGCCGGAGGCGGTCGTTCGTAAAGGCTGTACGCCTACGACATCAGCCTCCAGCTTCCGTCAGCCTGTCGGCAGGCGGATCCGCGCGCGACCTGGGTCTGGCCGTCGATAACCACGGTATGGTTGTAATCGCGGCAGGTCTGGCCGCCGCTGCCCTGATATGTCCGCACCGGCTGGATGGTGCCCCTGTTGCCGGATTGCGGGTTGTTCCAGGTGATGGTCTGGTTGTTGGCGACGGCACGCTCCTCCGCATCCGACGCCCGGTTCTGGTCGGACGGCGAGAACCGGCTGGCCAGCTGCTGGCCGGCATAGGCGCCGAGCAGCGTGCCGATGGCCGTGGTCGCCAGCTTGCCGGCCCCGCCGCCGAAGCGCGAGCCGAGCAGACCGCCGGCAACGGCGCCGCCCAGTGTGCCGAGGGTTTCCGTGCCGCTCATCCCAGCGATGCCGCCCTGGGCGTTTTGGCAGGCGGCCAGGGATAGGGCCGCGATGGCGGCGAATGCGGTCGCGCGCAGGCGGTTGGTGATGCGCAGCATGGGCTTTCCCCCGGGTTAACGTTGCATGGTCAAATTCCGGTCAACGCCTGTGGGGTTGATAGGTTCCCGCCAGGAATCAGAGCCAAAAGATCAGGGGTGATGGAAGCAAAACGCGGTTCCGCGTGTTTAGACATCGAACAGTCAACACGAGGAGGGTTGCATGATGTCCCGTTTGCGTCTGATCGGTGCGGTGTTCGCGGTTCTTTCGCTCGGCGCTTGCTCGACTGGCGGCGTGGTCGGCGGTGCGGCCGGCGCGGCCGGCGGCTATGCGGTGGACGGCACCCGCGGCGCCGTGATCGGCGGCCTTGGTGGTGCGGCGCTCGGCACGGCCATCGATCACTAAGCAGGAAACGATAATCAGGACAGCCGCCCATGCGCCGGTGAGCGATCCGGCGCTTTCCGCGGACCGGCCTGCGGGACTTGTCCTGCGGGCCGGTCGCGAAGACGGCCGGCCGCTCCGGGGCGGAGCCCTGCCGCGGCGTGAAAATCCGCCAATCCGATCATCCGCCATCCGGCACGAAAGCGGCAGAGGAAGCCTGTAACCGGAGGCGGACCGCCGCGCCGACCGGTGGACAAAGCCGAAGCCCATGGGCTAAGCCATCGGCAACGGATTAGAGATCGGATGCGACCGTGACGAACAAGAGCGGCAAGCCCCTGCGCCTGGATGCGGCGACCGAGCGGCTGGTGGCGCGGATGTGGCGCGAGTGGGTGCGGCCCTATCGCGGCAAGCTGATGCTGTCCTTCCTGCTGATGGCGGTGGTGGCGGCGGCGACCGGCGCCTATCCGCTGCTGATCGACCGGTCCTATGCCATGTTCTCCGCCCAGGACCGCGGCATGCTGCTGGCGATTCCCCTGGCGATCGTCGCGGTGACGGTGATCAAGGGGGCGTCGCTCTACGCCCAGACCGTGGTGACCAGCGACATCGTCCAGCGCGTCATCGCCGACGTCCGCCTGTCGATGTTCACCCATCTGCAGACCGCCGACATGGCGCAGCTGCACGCCACCCCGACCGGGGCGCTGACCTCGCGCTTCATCAACGACGTCGACCTGATCCGCAATGCGCTGACCCGCACGCTGACCGGTCTGGTGCGCGACATCCTGACGGTGATCGCGCTGGTCGGGTCGATGTTCTATCTCGACTGGCTGCTGTCGCTGATCGTCTTCATCATCTATCCCATCGCCGCGGTGCCGATCGTCCGCATCGGCAAGCGCCTGCGCCGCGTCTCGCGCGACACCCAGGCGCAGATGGGCGACATGACCTCGCTGCTGACCGAAAGCCTGTCGGGCGCGCGCATGGTCAAGACCTACAATCTGGAAGATTACGAACGCGCCCGCGCCGGCCGCGCCTTTCATGAGAACTACCAGCTGACCATGAAGGCGGTGCGCGCCCGTTCGCGCATCGATCCGATGATGGAGGTGCTTGGCGGCGTCGCGGTGGCGGGGGTGATCGCCTTCGCCGGCTACCGCATGACGATGGGCGAGGGTTCGGTCGGCGCGTTTTCAGGCTTCGTCGGCGCGCTGCTGATGGCGGCCCAGCCGGTGCGCGCCATCGGCACGCTCAACGCCGCCCTGCAGGAGGGGCTCGCCGCCGCCCAGCGCATCTTCGAACTGCTGGACCAGCAGCCGACCATCCTGGAGCGGCCCGACGCCAAGCCACTGACCGTGACCGAGGGCGCCGTCGCCCTGCGCGGCGTCCGCTTCTCCTATGAAGCCGGCGGCGAGGCCGCGGGCGACACGCTGAAGGGCATCGACCTCGACGTGCCGGCCGGCAGCACGGTGGCGCTGGTCGGGCGCAGCGGCGCCGGCAAGTCGACCGTCTTCAACCTGATCCCGCGCCTCTACGACGTGACGGGGGGCGAGGTGCTGGTCGACGGCCAGGACGTGCGCGGCGCCACCCTGCGCAGCCTGCGCGGCGCGGTGTCGATCGTCAGCCAGGACACGGTGCTGTTCAACGACACGGTGCGCGCCAACATCGGCTTCGGCCGGCTCGATGCCGGGATGGAGGAGATCGTCGCCGCCGCCAAGGCCGCCGCCGCCCATGATTTCGTCTCGCGCTTGCCCGAGGGCTACGACACGGTGATCGGCGACCGCGGCGTGAAGCTGTCGGGCGGTGAACGCCAGAGGCTGGCGCTGGCCCGCGCCTTCCTGAAGGACGCGCCGATCCTGCTGCTGGACGAGGCGACCAGCGCGCTCGACAGCGAGTCGGAACGCCTGGTCCAGGCGGCATTGGAGCGGCTGACCGAGGGACGCACCACTCTGGTGATCGCCCACCGGCTGGCGACCGTGCGCAACGCCGACCGCATCGTGGTCATGGAAGGTGGCCGCATCATCGAACAGGGCACCCATGACGCGCTGATCGCCGCCGACGGCGCCTATGCGCGGCTGTGCCGGCTGCAGTTCGGCGAGGACGAGGTGCGGGCGGGGGCTTGAGGCTGGGTGTTTGCAGGTGGGGCGGAGTTAACCCCACCTAACCTCCCCCGCCCGGCGGGAGAGGGTCAGGGAGCGGGCATCCGCCCCGACAAACCATTCACTCCGCCGGGAACACCATCACCCGTTCGGCCGCTATCGCGGCGGAGAGTTCCTCGCCGGCGCGGACGTCCACATGGCCCGGCAGGCGGGCATGGACCTCGGAAGTGCCGTCCGGCAAATCCAGGCAGACCCGCGTCGCCGGACCCAGAAAGCTGGAGTGGCGGACACGCACCGGCACCGCGTCGGGGCGGGCGCCGAGCGGCACCAGTTCCAGATCCTCGACACGGCAGGCGACCTCCACCCTGGTCCCGCCGGGCAGGTGCGGCGCCTGGATGCGGCCGAGCGGCGTGACGATCTGGCCGTCGCGCACCGTCGATTCAAAACGGTTCACCTCGCCGAACAGGCGGGCGACGAAGCTGTTGGCCGGGCGCTGGTAGAGGTTGACCGGCGTGTCGGCCTGGACGATGCGTCCGGCCTCCATCACCACCACGCGGTTGCCCATCTCCATCGCCTCTTCCGGGTCGTGGGTGACGACGATGGTGGCGATGCCGCTGGCGCGGATGATCCGCACAACCTCTTCGCGCACCGAGCGGCGAAGCTGCTCGTCGAGGGCGGAGAAGGGTTCGTCCAGCAGGAGAACCTTGGGATCGCGCGCCATGGCGCGGGCCAGCGCCACCCGCTGCTGCTGCCCGCCCGACAAAGTGTGCGGATAGGCGTCGGCGTAGCGGGTCAGCGCCATGGTTTCGAGCAGTTCGGCCACCCGCCGCTTGCGCTCGGCGCGGGGGCGGTCGGTCTGGCCGAAGGCGATGTTGCCCGCGACGGTCAGGTGCGGGAACAGCGCGAAATCCTGGAACATCATGCCGACCGGCCGCCTTTCCGGCGGCAGGGAACGGTCGGCGGTGGCGAGCGGCACCCCGTCCACCGTGATCGTCCCGGCCTGGACCGTCTCCAATCCGCTGATCAGCCGCAGCAGGGTCGATTTGCCGCAGCCCGACGGGCCGACGATGCAGACCACCTCCCGCGGGGCGACCGACAGCGACACGTCGTCGACGGCGGTCAGCGGCCCGTAGCGGTGGGTGATGCCCGTCAGGACGACAGACGAAGGAGAGGGGGCGGACGATTTCACGGTGAACGGGGCCTCGGTCATCTTACTTCCAGCCGGCACGGTCCATGATGCGCAGCGCCTGCGGGGTGTAGGCGGCGAAGGCGGCGGCGTTGACGTCGGCGGCCTTGAAGTTGCCGAGCTTCACCAGCTCCGGATGGGGCTGGACCGCCGGGTTGACCGGATACTCCATGTTGCCGTCGGCGAACAGCCGCTGCGCCTCGGGGCTCAGCAGGTATTCCAGCAGCTTGCGGGCGTTCTCCTGGTTCTTGGAGGTCTTCACCACGCCGGCGCCGCTGAGGTTCACATGGGTGCCGCGGTTGTCCTGGTTGGGGAAGATCACGCCGATCTTCGAGGCGACCTCGCGGTCCTCCTGCTTGGCGGAGGTGATCAGCTTGCCGACGTAATAGGTGTTGGCGATGGCGACGTCGCCCTCGCCCACGGCGACCGCCCGGATCTGGTCGGTGTCGCCGCCCTGCGGCTTACGGGCGAGGTTGGCGACCAGCCCCTTCACCCACTCCTCCGTCTTCTCCTCGCCCTGGGCTTCGATCATCGAGGCGGTCAGGGCCAGGCTGTAGGGATGGGTGCCGGTGCGGGTCAGGACGCGGCCCTTCCATTCCTCCTTGGCGAGGTCTTCGTAATTCTTGATCTGCTCCGGCTTCACCCGGTCGCGGGCATAGACGACGATGCGGGCGCGGCTGGACAGGCCCCACCAGGCGCCGTTCGGATCGCGCAGGTTGGACGGAACCTTGATGGCGTCGAGCGCGGGCGAGGTGACCGGGGCGAGCAGCCCCTCCTTCGCCGCGGCGGCCAGGCGGCCGGCGTCCACGGTGATGAACAGGTCGGCCGGGCTGCTGGCGCCCTCCGACTTGATGCGCTGGATCAGTTCGTCGTGGTTGCCTTCGATGATGTTGACCTTGATGCCGGTCGCTTTCGTGAAGTTATCGTAGATCGCCCGGTCGGTGTTGTAATGCCGCGAGTTGTAGATATTCACTTCCTGGGCCTGGACGGAGAAGGCGGTCAAGGCACCGACGGCGAACGCGATTCCGGCAAACTTGTTGATGAACATTCTACACTCCCGAACTGCGAATGACTCTCAAGGTCGTGAGAATGGATATCAGTTGCAGCCGATTCTGTCGAGTTGGGATTTATCCGCAGGGCAGCACCGCCTGCGCCCGCACCATGTCGGCCAGCGCGTCGGGCGCCATCGGCCGGCCGAAGAGATAGCCCTGCATCATGTCGCAGCCGACCGACACCAGGAAATCCCGCTGCTCCGCCGTCTCCACCCCTTCGGCGACGGTGGTCAGGCCCAGGCCGTGCGCCATGCCGACGGCGGCGCGGACCAGCGCGTTGCTCTTGGGATTCTCGGGAACGTCGATGACGAAGGCGCGGTCGATCTTCAGCTTCGCCACCGGCAGCTGCTGCACATAGCTGAGCGAGGAATAGCCGGAGCCGAAATCGTCGATGGCCGCCTGGATGCCGAGGTCGGCGAGTTCCCCCAGCGTGCGCACCGCCACCTTCAGATCGCGCACCGCAGCCTGTTCGGTGATCTCCAGCCCCAGATGCCTGCGCAGTGACGGATGCTGGGACAACAGCTCTTCCAGCCGCAGCGTCAGGTTGCCGCGCAGGAACTGCTGTCCGGAGATGTTGAGGAAGACGCGGTCGGGCAGCACGCCCTCATCCTCCCACCGCGACATCTGGGCGACGGCGGTGGACAGCACCCAATCGGTGATGGGAACGATCAGCCCGCTTTCCTCCGCCACCGGGATGAACTCGCCGGGAGAAACCGGCCCCAGCGCATGGTGGTTCCAGCGCAGCAAAGCCTCCGCCGAGCGGATTTGGCCGTACCGGTCGACGATGGGCTGATACACCAGATGCAGTTCGTTGCGTTCGATGGCGTGGGTCAGATGCATGGTCAGCATCATCCGCCGCGTCGCCGCCGCCGCCATTTCCGGCGTGTAGAAGCAGACGGCGTTGCCGCCATTGTGCTGCACCGCCTGCAGGGCCAGCTTCGCCTTGGCGTTCAGATCCTCCAGCGTGCTGACCGAATCGTCCTGTACCGCCGCCCCGACCGACAGGCGCAGCCGCACCCAATGGCGGTCGGCATAGATGGAGGCGGTCAGCCGGTCGTGCAGAACCCCGGCCAGCGTCCGCGCATGTTCGCCGTCGCTCACCCGTGACAGCGCTGCGAATTCATCGGCGGCGATGCGGCAGACGATGGTGTTGGGCGGCAGGACCTCGATCACCCGGCTGACCATGGCCTTCAGCGCCGTGTCGCCGACATGGAAGCCGAAGGCCTCGTTCACGTCGCTGAACTGATCGACGTCGAAGGAGAAGAGCGCGAACAACCCCTCGCCCGCCGCTTCCCCGTCCGCCGTGCCGTGGCCGGCGAACAGCGCCTCGCAATCCTCCAGGAAGGCGGTGCGGGTGAGGACGCCGGTCAGCGGGTCGTGCCGCGCCAGATATGTCGCACGCTGTTCGGCCGCCAGCCGTTCGGAGATGTCGCGGATGATGCCGACGAATGTCACCTCCTCCCCCAGTCGCGCCTGGCCGACGCTGAGATGGATGGGGAAGACGGTGCCGTCCTTGCGCTGGCCCAATGTTTCACGGCCGATGCCGATGATCTTGGCCCGGTCCGTCTTCATATAGGTGTCGATGTAGCGGTTGTGGTCGCGCGAGAAGGGTGGCGGCATCAGGATGGTCATGTTCCGCCCGAGCAGTTCGCTCTCCTCGTACCCGAACAACTGGCAGCAGGCACGATTGATGGAGCGGATGATGCCGCTGCGGTCGGACACGATGATGCCGTCCACCGCGGCGTCCAGCAGGGTCGCGATGAAGCTATCGCGGCAGGTCACGAACTCCGCGATGCGGTCGGGGTCGCCGGTCTGGTGGAAGGTGCCGAGATATCCCACCGTCTCGCCCATGGCGTCGCGGTGGGCGAGCACGCCGCCGCAGAGAATCGAGCGGCGGCCGTCGCCGCCGGCCGTCAGGCAATCGAGCGGCGCCGAAGACCGCGACGGTGATTGGCCGACCGCCGTGATGGCCATCGTCAGCGCTGCGATCGCCGGATGATCGAAGTCGGCGAGCGGTTGGCCGACGAGGTCCGCCGGATCGGCGTCCAGCACGGCGGCGAAGCGCGGATCGGCATGGCGGATCACGCGATCGCGGTCGACATAAACCAGCAGCGCCCCACAACGGTCGAGGGGATCGGAGGCCAGCAGGCTCGATCCCAGCGAAGCCAGGAAGGCCGGATCGCGCGGCAGGGCGACGGCACCGCCTTCCCGGACGGAAACATCGCCGTCGGGACCGCTGATTTCGGAGCCGTTCATCTGATCCGCCGGTTGTAGGTTCACGAAGCGATCCGTCTTCTCTGCAGGTCTCTGGCTGCCGGCCTGCCTGAACAGGACGAGGCAACCCCTATGCTCTTTCGAACACTCGACCGAGGTATTATGACCCCGTTCAGGGACTTTTCCAACGTTCGGCCAAGCTCCGGCAGACCAATGATTCGCATTGCCGCCGGAGCGTGATGCATTTGCACTCTAGTGGTTGAAACCGGATGCACGATTGACATGGTTCAATGTGCGCTGCGGTTCCCGGAAATAATCCGTCGCCGCCGGACCCTCGATCACATCTTTTGCGCGTGTTTGCTGCGACAATTCGGTGGCATTTTCCACTTGAGTCTGGACCTGCGGCAGTGTTCCCACCAGGATATTCGCGGAAGGGAGAGTGCCGGCCAGAACGGCGGCCGGGCATCTCTCCCCCGGTGGTTTTCGACCTGCGTGCATTGAATGGAGGAATAAACCGGACCTTCCAGGCGTTCGCCCGGTACCGGCATCGGCAATGGCTGCCGCCGTTACGCATCGGGAAGCCCGACGGTCCGCCGCTCGATAATTGAATAGGGAGAATCGGGACATGACCAACGCATTCAGCCAGATTCGCCATGCCGACGGCCGTGCATACTATCAGGGCACCCCGCTGTCCCTGGCGGAGGCGCAGATCATGCTCAACGACGACATCCTCCGGGGCCATGTGCGCGTGGGGGCGTATCTTCAGGTGGACGGCAAACGTCTGGTCCTGGTGAACGGCCCCGCCCTGCGGCAGTCGGTCAACCGGCCGATCCCGCCCGCCCTCAGCCCGCGCGGGGACCAGCGAGGATAATCGCCGCACCGGCAAGGCAGACCAGCGCGCCGGCCGTATCCCAGCGGTCCGGCCGCGCCCCCTCGACCAGCCAGAGCCACAGCAGCGAGGCGGCGATGTAGACGCCGCCATAGGCGGCATAGGCCCGGCCGGCGAACTCCGCGTCGGCCCGCGTCAGCAGCCAGGCGAACAGGCACAGGCTGGCCACCCCCGGCAGCGTCCACCACAGGCTGCGCCCCAGCCGCGCCCAGGCCCAGAAGGCGAAACAGCCGGCGATCTCCGCCAGCGCCGCCGCCCCGTACAGGGCCAGCGTCGGCCATACCGCCCGCTCCATCCATCCTCCCGTTACGCTTACGTCGCCGACGGCGGCGATGCTGCGGCACGTCCGGGCCCGCGTCAATGTCCGGATTTTCAGGACCGGCCGTTGCGTTGAGGCGCAAGCCGCCACAGCTCGTTTCAATTTCCGCGACCGATATTACAGCCCGTTCATGGACTTGCAGGAGGGGCCGGCATAGATTTTGGACAGGGAGCATACCGCAATGTTCATCGACGCCGCCAACCCCATGCAGGACGCTTTGGAAACCATCCGGATCACCGACGTGATCTCGGAAGCGAAGAAGCATGCCCTGCGCCAGGGATTGGAGGCGCTGCGCCGCAAGCATTGCCCGGAACATCTGGAACCGACCGGTTGCACCGGCGACTGCCGGTCGCGCCACATTTGCCTGACGGCGGTCCTCGATCTGCTGGGCTCCTGAGCAAGTCCACCGGAGGCATGCCGATGACTCTCCCATCCGCCAGACGCGCCCAAGACGAGTTGCCGCTCGAGGACGAAGCGGCCCTGTGCTCCATCGAGATCCTGGCGGAAGCGGTGGAGATGGCCTTCGTGCCGGGCATCCTGGAACTGCGCACCCTGCGCGATGCGCTGCGGGAGGCGCGACGGACCCGGTCTTCCGCCGCCGTGAGGCTGGCCTACAGCGCGTTCAGCCGGGTGGACCCCGAGTTCCGCAACCGCATCAGCCACCATGCGCTGACGCTTGCCACGCTGCGCCGCCGCAGCGGCGGCCGGATGCCTGCCGGAACCCCCGTATCGGAACGGTCGTCCGGCCGCGGCATCGACGGACCGCGCCGGGCCTGAGCGGCGGTCCCTGCCGCGCTTTCCTTTCGTGTAATAATTTTAATGGAGCTTTTCCTCTTCCGGCGTGTTGTCCAGGCATAACCAACTCACAAGAGGTTGCCACCATGGACAAGGATCGCATCGAGGGCGCCGCCCGCTCCGTCAAGGGCACGATCAAGGAAGCCGTCGGCAAGGTGACCGGCGACAAGAAGACCGAGGCCGAGGGCCAAGCCGACAAGGCTGCGGGCAAGGTTCAGAACACGGTCGGCGGCGCCAAGGATGCCGCCCGCGACGCGCTGAAGTAAGCCGCCGCTCCACACCGGCAGAAAGCCCCGGCGCCGCATGGCTTACGGCG
Source organism: Azospirillum ramasamyi (assembly GCF_003233655.1). Taxonomy (NCBI): domain Bacteria; kingdom Pseudomonadati; phylum Pseudomonadota; class Alphaproteobacteria; order Rhodospirillales; family Azospirillaceae; genus Azospirillum; species Azospirillum ramasamyi. The sequence goes on along the minus strand of NZ_CP029829.1, from coordinate 825,401 downwards.
CCGGGGCTTTCCGTGCGCGGGAAAGGTGCGGGAGATCGGCTTTCCCGAATTGACCCGCGAGGAAAAGGGCTGTTGCCGCCCCACCCTCCCCTATCTATGATGCGCCGCCCCGGCCATATGGCCGAACGACGCGCTTAGATTCGGGTCCCATGCTCCAGTTCATCCGCAGTTTCGCCGGCTCTTGGGTCGTCAAGATCCTGTTCGTGCTGTTGATCCTCAGCTTCGGCGTTTGGGGGATCGGCGACATGTTCCGTGCCTCCACCCCCACCACCGTCGCCAAAGTCGGCGACGTGGAGATCGGGCAGCAGGCGCTGGACCAGGAATTCCGCCGGCAGATGGAACGGCTGCGCCCGATACTGGGCGGCAACCTGACCACCGAGCAGGCCAAGCGTTTCGGTCTTCTGGACCAGTCGCTGCAGTCGCTGATACAGCGCACCCTGTTCGACCTCGCCGCTGCCGACATGGGCATCTCCGTCGGCCCGGAGGTGGTCCGGCTGCGCATCGCCGATGAACCGGCCTTCCGCAACCAGCAGGGCCAGTTCGATCCCGACATCTTCCGCTCGGTGCTGCGCAACAGCCAGCTGACCGAGGACGCCTATGTCGCGATGATCCAGCGCGAGACGGCGCGGCAGCTTGTCGCCGGCGCCATTTCCGCCGGCCTGCCGCCGCCGCAGCCGCTGGTGCAGGATCTCTACCGCTTCCGCGGCGAAAAGCGCGCGGCCGAGGTCGTGACCCTGCCCAATGCCTCCATCGGCGATGTCGGGGTGCCGGACGACGCGACGATCAAGCAGGCCTATGAAGACCATCAGGTCCGCTTCACGGCGCCGGAATACCGGTCGCTGACCGTCGCCCGCCTGTCGCCCGACGTGCTGGTCAAGGACATCAGGATCGACGACGCGCAACTGCGCAAGGCGTATGAGGAGCGGGCGAACGAGTACGGCTCCCCGGAGAAGCGCAACGTCCAGATGGTGCTCGTCGATGACGAGGCGACGGCGAAGCAGATCGCCGAAGCCGCCAAGGCCAAGGGTCTGGCCGAGGCCGCCAAGGAAGCCGGGCTGGAGCCGGTGACGCTCGACAACATTGCCAGCGACGACCTGCCGGAAATCGGCGAGGCCGCCTTCGCGCTGGAGCCGGGCAAGACCTCCGATGCGGTGAAGAGTTCGCTCGGCTGGCACGTTCTGGCCGTCACCGGCGTGACCCCGGCGACGACCCGCAGCTTCGAGGACGTGCGCGACCAGCTGGCCGAAGAGCTGAAGATGGAGCAGGCGCTCGATTCCATCTACTCCATCGCCAACCGGGCCGAGGACCAGCTCGCCAGCGGCGCGTCGCTGGACGAGGTGGCGCAGACCCAGGGGCTGGCGCTCACCAAGATCGCCGCCGTCGACAGCACCGGCAAGGCGCCCGACGGCAGGGATGCCGCCCCCAACCTGCCCGGCCTCAAGGCCCTGCTCCCCACCGCCTTCCAGCTGACGAACGGCTCCACCTCCAATCTGACCGAGGGCGATGGCGGCGTCTTTACCGCCATCCGCGTCGACGGCGTGATCCCCGCCGCCGTTCGTCCGCTGGCCGACGTGCGCGATCAGGTCATCGCCGACTGGCAGCAGGAACAGCGCGCCGAACGCGCCGCCAAGAAGGCCGAGGAAATCGCCGCCAGCCTGAAGCAGGGCGCCGACGCGGCGGCCCAGGACATCGCCACCCAGGCCGGCGCCAGCTTCGCCATGACCGCCCCCTTCACCCGCGATGCCCAGTCGGTCCAGGGGCTGCCGGGCGACATGATCGCCAAGCTGTTCGCCGCCAAGCCGAACGAGGTGGTCAGCGGCAACACCCCCGACGCCCAGATCGTCGCCCGCCTGAAGGAGATCATTCCGGCCGATCCGAAGGCCGCCGACGCCGATCTGGCGCCGGTCCGCGCCTCGGTCGAGCAGGGGCTGGGAAATGATCTGGTCACCGAGTTCACCAACGCGCTGCGCGGGAAGTACCCGGTGGAGATTTATCCCCAGCGCATCGAGCAGTTCTTCGCCAGCAACTGAGGCTCCGGCTTAGCCGACAGCCAAGCAAGAGGTCTCGTGCCGTGAAGGTCCAGCCCGATTTCGCCAGCTTCGACACCGCTTACGCCGCCGGCCGGCCGCAGGTGGTGTGGACCACGCTGGTCAGCGACCTGGAGACGCCGGTCTCCGCCTATATGAAGCTGGCGGACGGGCGTCCCTTCGGCTTCCTGCTGGAGTCGGCGGAACGCGGCGCCGGCTCGCGGCGCGACCGCTATTCGGTGATCGGCTTCAAGCCGGACGTGGTGTGGCGGTCGCGGGGCAACAGGGCGGAGATCAACCGCGACGCCCTGCATGACCGCGACGCCTTCCAGCCGCTCGAATCCGCGCCGCTCGACGCCCTGCGTTCCCTGATCAACGAAAGCCGGATCGACCTGCCGGAGGAACTGCCGCCGATGGCGGCCGGGCTGTTCGGTTACATGACCTACGACATGGTGCGGCTGATGGAACGGCTGCCGGACAACAATCCGGACGAGCTGAACATCCCCGACGCCATCCTGACCCGTCCCAGCATCGTCGCCATCTTCGACAGCCACACCGATTCGATCACTCTGGTGACGCCGGTCTGGCCGAAGACCGGGAAGGATGCCGCCACGGCTTATGCCGACGCGCGCGAACGGCTGACCGACGCGCTGGCCGACCTTGAGCGTCCCCTGCCCTACCGGCGGGAGCCGCGCACCGAGAACGGCCTGCCGCTGGCCTGGACCTCCAACACGACGCGCGAGGAGTATCACGCGATCGTGGAGAAGGCGAAGGAGTACATCCGCGCCGGCGACATCTTCCAGGTCGTGCCGTCCCAGCGCATCCGCTTCCCCTTCAAGCCGTCGCCGCTGTCGCTGTACCGCACGCTGCGCCGCCTGAATCCGTCGCCCTTCCTGTTCCACTGCGACTTCGGCGATCTCACCATCGTCGGCTCCAGCCCGGAAATCCTGGTGCGGGTGCGCGACGGCAAGGTCACCGTCCGCCCGATCGCCGGCACGCGCAAGCGCGGCGCCACCACGGCGGAGGACGAGGCGCTGGCCGCCGACCTGCTGAGCGACCCGAAGGAACTGGCCGAGCATCTGATGCTGCTCGACCTCGGCCGCAACGACGTCGGCCGGGTGGCGAAGGTCGGCACGGTCAAGGTGACGGCCAAGATGATCGTGGAACTCTACAGCCACGTCATGCACATCGTCTCCAACGTCGAGGGCGAGCTGGATCCGAAGTTCGACGCGCTCGACGCGCTGGTCGCCGGCTTCCCGGCCGGCACGGTGTCGGGCGCGCCCAAGGTCCGCGCCATGGAGATCATCGACGAGTTGGAAAAGGCCCGCCGCGGCGTCTATGCCGGCTGCATCGGCTATTTCGGCGCGTCGGGCGCCATGGACACCTGCATCGCGCTGCGCACCGCCGTGCTGAAGGACGGCATGATGTATGTGCAGGCCGGCGGCGGCGTGGTCGCGGACAGCGATCCCGAGGCCGAGTACCAGGAGACGGTCAACAAGTCGATGGCCCTGATCCGCGCCGCGGAAGAGACGCTGCGCACGATCGCACGCGGGTAGGCGCCTCGCCCACGCCGATCAGAAAGGCCGCTGACGAAGCGGCCTTTTTCGTGCCGGGGTGACGGCAGGCGGCATACCCTCGCCCCCGAAGGCGCGATTGTCCACAGGATTTGGCACGCCTGCGATGCTGGGCGGCGCACGCATTTGCAGCCGTGAGGCAAAAGTGGGCGGGTGCGGACGGGGTGGCGGATAGGCCGCCACCGCCGCACACCAAAGGAGAGAAGAGGATGGAGAAAATCCTCACACTCCTGATCCTGCTGTTGCGGATCATCAAGGCGTGCCGTGATCTTCTGAACCGCTGATCGGATGGGCGTATTGGGAACGGCAATTCCCGGCGCGCCTGTCCCTAAAGATAAGCCATTTCCCGCGTTCGGCAGAATGCTTCTGCACGCGGGGCGATCATGCGCTCAGTCGTCGCCGGCGGCCGGCATCGGGCCTTGCGGCAGATCGGCCTTGACGCCACGGTGGAACAGATTGCTGACGAAGCGGCCGAAATCCTCCATGTAGAGGTAGAGCGACGGCGTGATGTAGAGCGTCAGCACCTGCGACACGCACAGCCCGCCGACCACGGCGAGGCCCAGCGGCTGGCGCAGTTCGACGGCGGCGCCATGGGCGATGGCGATGGGCAGAGTGCCCATGATGGCGGCCATGGTGGTCATCATGATCGGGCGGAAGCGCAGGATGCAGGCCTGCTCGATGGCGTCATGCGCCGACATGCCGTTGCGGCGCGCGTCCACCGCGAAGTCGATCATCATGATCGCGTTCTTCTTCACGATGCCGATCAGCATCAGGATGCCGATGATGGCGATCACGCTCAGTTCGGTATCGAACAGCATCAGCGTGCCGAGCGCCCCGATCACCGCCGAGGGCAGACCGGACAGGATGGTCAGCGGGTGGATGAAGCTCTCGTACAGCACGCCCAGCACGATGTAGATCACCAGCACCGCCGCAGTCAGCAGCAGCGCCTGCCCGGCCTGGGCGTCCTGGAACACCTGGGCGGTGCCGGCGAAGCCGGTGTTGATTGTGGGCGGCAGCCCCATGTCGCGCTCCGCCGCGCGGATCATGTCGACCGCCTGTCCCAGCGAGGCGCCGGGCGCCAGGTTGAAGGACAAGGTGACGGCCGGCAGCTGCCCCTGGTGCGCCACCGCCAGCGGGCCGGCGGTGCGCTCGACCCGCGCGAAGGCATCGAGCGGCACCAGCTTGCCGGTGGTGTTGGAGCGGACATAGATGCGCGAGAGCGAGTTGTCGTCGCCCTGGTATTTCGGCTCAAGCTCGATCAGCACCTGATAATCGTTGCTGGGGGTGTAGATGGTCGAGACCTGCCGCTGGCCGAAGGCGCTGTAGAGGGTCGAGCGCACCTGATCGACGCCGATGCCCAGCGTCGCCGCCTTTTCGCGGTCGATGTGGACATAGGCCTGCGGATTGTTCAGCTGAAGGTCGCTGGTGACGTCCTGCAGGATGGGGATGCCGTGCAGGGTCTGCTCCAGCCGGGCCGACCACTGGTACAGTTCGTCCAGGTCGAGGCCCTGGATGGTGTACTGGTACAGGCTCTTGGACGTACGTCCGCCGACGCGCAGGTTCTGAACCGGCTGCATGTAGACGGCCATGCCGGGAATGCCGTTGACCTGACTGCGCAGCTGCTGGATCACGTCGCCGATCGCCGGGCGTTCCGCGCGCGGCTTCAGCGTGATGAACATGCGCCCCTGGTTGCCGGTGGCGCCACCGACGCCGACGGAGGAGATGACGTCCAGCACCGCGGGATGGGCCTTGACGATCGCGGCGACCTCTTGCTGCCGCTCCGCCATCGCCGGGAAGGCGATGTCGGCCCGCGCCTCGGTCGTCACCTGGATCTGGCCGATGTCCTCGGTCGGGAAGAAGCCCTTGGGGATCGCCTGATAGAGAACCACCGTGCCGATGACGGTGGCGATCATCACCAGCCCCATCAGCGGCCGGTGGCGCAGCGTCCAGCGCAGCGTGCGGGCATAGCCGTTGAGCATGGCCGAGAAGCCACGCTCCAGCATACGGCCGAACCAGCCCTCCTTCTGCTCGCCGGGGGCGTGGTGGACCAGCAGGCGGGAGCACATCATCGGCGTCAGCGTCAGCGACACCAGGGCCGACGCGGAGATCGCCATGGTCACGACCATCGCGAATTCATGGAACAGCCGGCCGACGACGCCGCCCATCAGCAGGATCGGGATGAACACCGCGACCAGCGACAGGGTGATCGACAGGATGGTGAAGCCGATCTCGCGTGAGCCTTTGATGGCGGCCTCGAACGGCTTCATCCCCTGTTCGACATAGCGGACGATGTTCTCCATCATCACGATGGCGTCGTCCACCACGAGGCCGACGGCCAGGGTCAGCGCCATCAGCGAGATGTTGTCGACCGAGAATCCCAGCAGATGCATGCCGCCGGCCGTCGCGATCAGCGAGATCGGCACGGCCAGCGCCGGGATCATCGTGGCGGACAGCCGGCGCAGGAACAGGAAGATCACCAGCACGACCAGGGTGATGGTCAGGCCGAGGGTGAACTGCACGTCATCGACCGCCTGGCGGATAGATTCCGAACGGTCGTTGACGATGTTGATGGCGGCGGAGGCCGGAAGCTGGGCCTGGAAGGTCGGCACCAGCTCGCGCACGCGGTCGACCACGTCCACGGTGTTGGCGTCGGGCTGGCGCTGGACCGCCAGCATGATGCTGCGCGTGCCGTTCAGCCAGCTGGCGGTGCGGTTGTTCTCAACGCTGTCCAGCACCTGCGCCACATCGCCCAGCCGAACGGGCGCGTTGTTGCGATAGGCGACGATCAGCTCGCGGAAGGCGGCGGCGTCGGGAAGCTGCGGGTTCGCGGCGATGACCAGCTGCTGCTGCTGTCCGGTCAGGGTGCCGACGGGGGTATTGGCGTTGGCGGCGGCAAGCGCGTTCTGCAGCTCGTCGATGCCGATGCCGCGCAGCGACAGCGCATTGGGGTTCACCTGCACCCGAACCGCGTATTTCTGCGACCCGTAGATCTGCACCTGCGCCACGCCCGGCAGGGTCGCGACCTTGGGCTGGATCAGCGTTTCGGCGATGTCGTTCAGCCTCGCCAGCGGCAGGGTGGGCGAGTTCAGCGACAGGAACAGGATCGGCTGGTCGGCCGGGTTCACCTTGCGGTAGCTGGGCGGCGTGGTCATCTCCGACGGCAGCCGGCGCTGGGTGCGGGCGATCGCCGCCTGCACGTCGGCCGCCGCCGCGTCGATGTCGCGCTCCAGCACGAACTGGATGGTGATGTTGGTGCTGCCGAGCGTGCTGTTGGAAGTCAGCGTGTCGATGCCGGCGATGGTGGAGAATTCCCGCTCCAACGGGCTGGCGACCGAGGCCGCCATCGTCTCCGGCGAGGCGCCGGGCAGTGTGGCGGTGACGCTGACCACCGGGAAATCGACCCGCGGAAGCGCCGCGGTCGGCAATTGGCGATAGGCTGCCAGACCGCCGAGAACCAGTGCCGCCGTCAGGAGAATGGTCATCACCGGACGGCGGATGCAGAGTTCGGATATGTTCATGTCGCGCCCCCGCCCGTCTTGCCCTGGGTCAGGACGCTGCGGCCGGCGGCATCCTGTGCGGCGGATCCCTGCTGGCGGTCGCCCTCGGCGGTCTCGCCGGACGTTGCGCCCGCGGGTTCACCCGCAGGCTTGCCGCCGGGACGCTCGGTCACCTTGGCGCCGGGGGAGAGGCGCGACTGGCCGTCGACCACCACGCGGTCACCGGCCTTCAGGCCGGACGAGATGATGCTGAGCCCGCCATGGGTGCGCTCGACCGTGACCGGGCGGACCTCCACCGTCTCGTCGGCCTTCACGACATAGACGTAGCGGCCCGTCTGGCTGGTCTGCACCGCGAGATCGGGGATGGTCAGGGCGTCGGGCTCCACCCGCAGGGTCAGCACGGTGTCGACGAACTGGCCCGGCCACAGCCGGGTGTCGGCGTTCGGAAACTCTCCCTTCACCAGGATTGTGCCGGTCTGCTGGTCGACCTGGCTGTCGACGAAGGACAGCTTGCCCTCCGCCGTCTCGCCGCGGGTGCCGGCGATGGAGGCGGTGACCGGCAAGGTTCCTGTCGCCATCGCGGCGCGGATCGCCGGCAGGTGCCTTTCCGGGACGTTGAAGGCGACGTTGATCGGGCGCAGCTGGGTCAGCGTGACCAGCGGGTTGGTGTCGGCGGCGCGGACCATGGTGCCGACCTTCGCGTTCACGGTGCCGGTGCGCCCGTCCATCGGCGCGGTGATGCGGGTGAAGCTGAGCGAGACCTTGGCAGCTTCGATCGCCGCCAGATCGGCCTTCACCGTACCTTCCAGAGCGTCGGCGGTGGCGACGGCGGCGTCATAGGTGGTGCGGGAGATGGCGCTGGTGCGCACCAGCTCCGCATAGCGCCGCACATCCCCCTTGGCCTTTTCCAGATTGGCGCGGTCGCGCTCCAGATTGGCCTGGGCCTGGCGCAGCTGGGCCTCCAGGGCACGGCTGTCGAGGGTGAACAGCGTGTCGCCCGCCTTCACCTCCTGCCCCTCGACGAACTCCACCGTCTCGACCACGCTGTCGACGCGGGCCTTTATGGCGATGGCGGCGATGGGCTGGACGCTGCCGATGGTGACGAGCTGCTCCGGCACGGCCTGGACCGCCACCTTCTGGGTCACCACCGGGATCGCGCGGGCCCCGGCCGGCGCCGCGTCGGCCTTGGCGGTCTGCGACTGGTTCCCGGCATCGCGGGTCTCATACCAGTAGTACCCGCCGCCGCCGAGCAGTGCCGCGATCAGCAGGGCCAGGAAAAGCCGTCTCATCCGTTGGGACTCCAAATGCCGGGGACCGGCTTGCGCTTAAATGAAGGGAGGCAGATTGGTCAGGCCGGACATCAGGAAGTCGATGACGGAGCGCTCCAGCGCCTCGCGCGGGCGTTCCTCCGCCTGCATGATGCCGCCGCTCACCATGCCGATAACCAGAATCGGCACGATCTCCAGATCGATCTTGCGGAACTCTCCCGACGCCATGCCCTCGGCCATGACCCGCTGCAGCGCGGTCGCGGTGCGTTCGCTGCGCCGGCCAATGATCCGGCGCGTGCGGTCGGCGAGCGCCGACTGGTCGCCGCCCAGCCGCTTCAGCGTCAGCAACTGTTCGCCCAGGGTGCCGACAAGGGCGGAAACCATCGCCGTCAGCCGGACGGAAGCCGGGATCGGCTGCGGAGCGATTTCGGCGGTCAGCTTCTGCTCCAGCCCGCCCAGCGCCCGTTCCAGCGATTCCAGATAAAGCTCCTCCTTGGAGGGGAAGTAGCGGTACAGCGTCGCCTTGCCGACGCCGGCCCGCTTCGCCACCTCCTCGACCTGGACGGAGGCATAATCGCGGCCGGCGAACAGCTCCGCCGCGGCGTTGAGGATCACCTCGCGCCGCCGAGCCCGCCAGTCAGGTATCTCTTCCGCATCGAGAGGCATGAATGGAACCCACGGATTTCAAAAAAAGACGATAGTGGAGTTCCTTAGAGTGTCAAGGAACCACTCTCCAGTAAAAATGAAATCGGCGTCATCCTCAAAAGCCTATCCCGGCCATGGGATTGAGCTCGCCGCGGGACGACCACCGCGCGTTGACCTGTTCGAGGAGCGGGAGCATTCAACCGCGAAAAAGCGCGGGTTCCAGAGCCCCGAGGCGGCGCTGCCTGGGAAGCCGGAACCCGCGCCCTTGCTGCGGACTTACGATTATCGGACCCACACCCTTGCGAGCGTCACAGGTCAGCTCCGCGTGGTGGAGGACCGGTTGGCTCCGGTGGAGCCGGTGATGCCGGTGGTGGAGCCGGCCATCGACCCGGTCCCGGCGGAAGCGCCGGCAGGCCCGCCGCTGGCTCCGGCCCCGGTGCCGGTCGAGGAGGGCGACGCGGCCCCGGTGCCGCTGCCGGTGGAGGCGCCGAGACCGGCAGCGGTGCCGGCCGTGGTGTCGCTCCCCTGGAGTCCGCCCGTCGTTCCGCCCATGGCCGAGGCGCCGGAAGCCGAACCGCTCCCCGCATTCGCCATCGCCGAGGCGCCGGCGCCGGTCGAGCTGCCCCAGTTGGAACCGCCCTGGCTGCCGGCCTGGTTGCGGACGCGCAGGTTGTTCTGCACATGGGTCACGCCGGACACCGCCTCCGCGACATCCTCGGCGCGGCGCTTGGTGCGTCGGTCGGGGACCATGCCCGCCAGCGTCACCTCGCCGCCGCTGACCGTCACCTCGATGTCGGAGGCGTCGATGTAGGCGTCGTCGGTCAGGCGGTCGCTGACGTCCTCGCGCACCCGCTCGTCGGAGCGGCTGTAGCCGCGCGGACCACGGCCGCGATGCTGGGAGGCGCGGCGCTCGTCCTCGGCCCGGCGGCGTTCGGCGTCGTCATCGCCGAACCAGGAGGCGATCTCGTCGCCCGCCTGCTCCCAGAAGCCGCGCTGGCGCGCGCGGCCACGGTCGTCATCCCAGCGCTCGTTGCGGCCGCCGCCGTAGCCGCCCCGCATCTCCCGGTCACGGTACATGCCGCCGCGATCCTCGCCCCAGGAGCGGTCGCGGCCTTCGTCGCGCTCATAGCTGCCGCTGTAGCCGCCACCTGAGCTGGAAGAGGAACTGCCGCCGTAGTCGCGCCGGCCATAGTCTCCGCGCTCCCAATCGCCACGGTCGCGGCCGGATTCGTAACCGCCGCCATAGCCGCTGCCGTAACCACCCTGAGCCCCGTAATCGCGATTGCCGTAATCGCGATTGCGGTAGTCGCGGCTGGCATAGTTGCGGTCGCTGCTGCCCTCGCGCTCGCCATACTCCCGGCCGCCATAGCCCAGCGAACCGCGGCCGCGG